>CAZJQS010000140.1:0-2219 GCA_964548175.1 uncultured Saprospiraceae bacterium | reverse complement strand
TTGTGTGCATAGATTAGCTGACGGCCGGCAGGTTTGCGCAGCTAATAAAATTCTTTTGAGTGTTCTGCCGAAGAAAATCTGTGATTCTCTTCGGCAGAACACTCCATAAATAGAATCATTTAAGCCGAGCAAACCGGCCGTAAGGCGGGAGAAGTAGCTGACTTTTAACACGCCCACTTACAGATGAAGCATTTTTTTGGAAGTTTTAAAACGGCTGGTCTCCAAAGTGTAATACAATACCCCGGCCGGAAGGTCGTCCAGCACCACTGTATTTTTTCCTTTTCCAAAAAAGCCGTTGACTACTTTTATACGCTTTCCGGTTACATCGCTGATGATCAGAGTAGCTTGCATGGCTTCAGGTAGGAGGAAACTGATTTCCGTAAATTGTAAAAAGGGATTGGGAACATTTTGATATAACTCAAATGCATCGCTTGATTCTCTTTCTTCATCAAAATTCAATTGCACCCCTAATAGCTCTCCTTCTCCATTATAAGCTTCCGCCCTTGTAATACGAGAGCCAACCCGGAGCACCTCGCTGATGCGAACGTCCGTGTTAGCCCGCAGCATCAGCGTAAACAATTCCTGCCTTTTTGCATTTAATTGCTCAAAGCCGTTCCAGGAAGTCGTTAAAACGCCTTCTTCGATATTCGTCAACCCAAAATGTTCCGCTCCGGCAAGTCCGTACTTTAAATCCACTAACTCCACCAAAGCAGGATCAAAATTCAGCGTAAATTGATAGCCTTGTATGTTGGCCAACTCTTTCGTTGTGAAGGGTATTTCGTAACGTTTTCCGGCTTCCATCCCCAGGTCGGTAGTGTGTATGGAAAAATGGCCCTTTTCTTGTCGAGGCGTCGCCTCCAAAGGGTTAACGACGGCACTTGCATTGACATCGCCCTTTTTGATCGCTACAAAGTCCTGGGCATTCAAACGGTCCTCCAGATTGTTGTAACTGATCACGCCTGGCGCCCAGACCTGCCACAGGTTTGATGGGTTGGGAAAATCATAGTTTTTGTCTACAAAAACCCAACTCGTCGTATTGGACAACCGACGGTCGATGTTGAGGATCAGCTTTCGTATCTGAATAAGGTCTAAAGTCGTCACGCTACCAGAATTATTGACATCAGCCGCCAATAATTTGTATGGAGAATCTAAAGGCTGCATCCCTAAAATATGCTTGGATATTAACACCAAATCGTAAGTAGACACCCCATTAGCATGGTTTTCGTCTAAATGCGGACTGACCGTGTAATCGTAGCCTCTTAACAAATAATCAAAACGGTAGCCGCCCTCCTCTCCAGTCAGCTGATCATGATGATAATGACCGGATAAGGAAACTTCTACACCAGACACCGCCTCCCCCTTTTCAGTCCTGATCAAACCTGCAATAGCCGCCCGACTAGTCGTATCAGGGGCACAAGGATTCATTTCGCCAGGATCTAGATTGACCGTCACCGTGCAGTAGTTGATCTGTCCGGCGCCGTCCACGACAACAACGTAAACAGTGTGATTGCGGCCCAGATCTTCGCAAGTGTACGTCACCGCCCGATGCAATTCTCTCACATATGGCACATCATCGCCCCGGTACTCATCCACTACTTCCTTGCGTTCAATGATGCCGTCCTCATTGACCACGCGATCCAGATAGACATATTTGTTGACATATCGCTCATCCGGTTCGGTCAAACCGGCGGCAAAAAGACTGTCCTCACGAACCGAATAGTATCGAACGTCCCCTTCCCCATCTGGCCTCGGATGTGGATAGCAACTATATAACTCGGAACCATGAAAGTCCGTCGACCAAATTTCCGCCATGCCGCCAACAACTTCTCCGTCTTCTACCACCGGCATCAGGCCCCAAATAACTCTTGACAAACAATTGGGCGGCGACAGATCACATTCCTCTTCTTCCTCACAAGGATCAGGATCTGAACCCGGACGAACTTCCACCATAACCGTGCAATAATCAAAATTCCCTCGCCCATCAACAGCGATCACGCAGACTTCAATTTTCTTACCCTTATCATTACAATTGAAACGGATGCTTCGCTGCTCTTCCGTTAGATCGTCCTTCGTTGGTCTTTCTAACCCGTTTGCAATCAGACTGTCCTTGCGAACTATATAATATCGGACATTATTATCGGAGTTTGGAATGACATCGGCATTTGGATGTGGCGTACAGTCGATGATGCCGCTGGCAACAAAGTCAGTAGCCCATACCT
>CAZJQS010000139.1:0-3222 GCA_964548175.1 uncultured Saprospiraceae bacterium | reverse complement strand
TTTTTAGTCAACCAGAGGACAGACAAGAAAAAAATTGCACCCAAAAGTGTAATTGCCTGATAAATAATCTGTTTATTTATCATTTTGGGTAAGTTGCTAAAAATTACAATTTCATTTGTCCAACTACTGACAATTACCAAAGAAATAGTTAGGACAACTATGAATAAAAGTAATATAATTTCTTTCGTTCTAATCATGCCTTTTGTCCGTTCTTCTTGATATCGTTCGTTTTACAATGCCCGCTAACGGCAGTCCGTGAAAAAACCTCTATCCTCTATCTTTCTTCCTCCTGGCTATCTCAGACGGCCCATACGAGCCCACCAGGAGCCGAAGTATTTGGAAAAGAAGCCCGCCTGTTTTGAATGTTGAAAAATAAAAAGTGCCTAAAAAGCCTTAAAATGAGCCACTTCCGGGCAAAAAAGGACGCCCCTGCCGCTTTTAGACGCTGGAGCAACTCGCTTACTCCAAATATGGACATACTCCTGCGCAAATTGTAGCAAGTGAAAATAATTGCCATCTCGGCGGCCACTTTTGCTTTCGTTTTCAGTAAGGTATAGTGAAAACCCCAGCCTCGTTTGATCGTCCCAAAGGGATGTTCCGCGATTTGTTGCCGAGTGCGGTAAAATGCCTTGTTCAGCCGTAAGCGCTCGCGGTTGGCTTCCAGGTACTCGTCGTATTCACTGCGTTCGATGGGGCGACCTTTGGAGTTGTTCAGGTTGGCTTGATCTGCACAATCCAACCGGTGCATACAGTTATTGCACACTTCAAAAGGCAGTTTGTACACCTTAACGGTATACACTTTTCGGTGATCGTTGCTGTTCTTTTTATACTCACTGCCGTTGCTGCGCAGTTCTTGACCTGCAGGGCAGGTATAATGGTCACTTTCAGGATCATAGAGAAATTGCTCTTTCACAAAATCCGGATGCTTTTTGGAGGTGTTTTTTTGCCTTGGAGCCACATAGGTTTCGATGTTATTTTCAGCGCATTTTTTTAATTCAACCCCCGTGTCATAGCCTTTATCGGCCAAGGCTTTGATGTGGTCTTTTTTTAGTACTGCCTTGGCTTCGATTGCTACCGAAGATAGGCCGTAGGTGTCATTCTCATTGGTCACCTCAAAGTTCGTGATGAGTTTGGTTTCGGCTTCAACGGCGGTCTGCACGTTATAAGACATCTCCACGATATTCATTTTTTTGGGCAGCGCACGTGCATCCGGGTCGGTCGTAGAAATTTGGGCTTGATGATTATCGCGTACCGAATCGAGTTGTGTTTGCAGGTCTTCGTATTTTTCTTTGCGCTGCTGCAAGTCATCGAGTTTTTGGGCAATTTCCAGCATGGATTCTTCCTCCAACTGCTCAGATGCATCCAGGCTATCCATTTCTGCCAAATACTGTTCGGTTTGTTTATTAATATAATCCAGGTGTTGCTGTATTTTCTTCTGATTATAGTTGTTTTTCTTTGAATTTTGAGCAGCGATTTTGGTGCCGTCGACCGCGATGGTATCGCCCTGGAGCAGGCCCGCTCCGCGCAGAAACTGATTGAGGGCCGAAAAGGTCTTTTTTAAGGCTTCCGTGTTGTTTTTTCTAAAATCGGCGATGGTTTTGTAGCAAGGCTTGGCTTCTTGGAGTAGCCAAAACAGTTCCACATTCCGTTGGGCCGCGCGCATCAATTGGCGGGAAGAGCGACAGTGGTTGAGATAGCCGTAGAAGCAGAGCTTGAGCAGGGTACCAGATGAGAAAGCGGGTCGGCCTTCGCGGCTTTTGCCTTTGACAATGAACCCGAACTGTTCTAAATCCAGTAAATCTACAAAGGCATCTATCACTCGGACGGGATTATCTGAGGCAATGAATTGTTCCCAGTGAATCAGTTGAAGTTGCTCCCGCGAGCCGCTGGATACTATAGGCATAAAAAGCTAGGTTGGTTCCTCTAAAAATACGACAATTTCAGGTGTTTTTTTAGGGTAAGGCAGGTTTT
Organism: uncultured Saprospiraceae bacterium; assembly: GCA_964548175.1. Taxonomy (GTDB): domain Bacteria; phylum Bacteroidota; class Bacteroidia; order Chitinophagales; family Saprospiraceae; genus JANQPA01. The sequence goes on along the minus strand of CAZJQS010000139.1, from coordinate 1,251 downwards.
TTCACAGTCTGACGGCAGCACACACGACGGCCGCGAGCCGGCCTAAAAGGTGAGCGGCTGGACGATGTGTGCAATGTTAGGTCCAGTTTATTCTCCTGTGACCATTTCGTATTCAAATTTAAATGGAGTACTCGTCCGTTTTGAAGCATCTAATATTTCAATACGAATAATCTTTCCTTCTTTATCATAATCTAAGATCACCCCAGGCTTAGATTCATCACTTTCATATACTTCTGAATCTGATAACTCGATTAGAAGAATATCGACTTCCTGATCATATTTAATCTTCATCTTGCCAATATTTTTCAATTTTTGTAGTTCGGTATACCGTTATTACCAAGTTAGGTTGTTTAATGATATTAACAAATACTCTCACTAAAAATTCCTTTTTGTCCTTTTCAAAGTATTTGATGGATTGATAAATCTTCTTATCAAAATATTCTGAAATCTCTTGATCGGGAGATTGAACAATTTCAAAAACCATTTCTTCTGAAATCCCACGTTTCTTCATTTGTTCTCGGGCATGCTTCGAAATTTGAATTTCGGCCATGGTTAATTCAATTTTAATTTTTCAATTTATGATCCCCGAGTTCTGAGTTTTTTCTTTAATTGGACCTAACGGCAGTCCGTGAAAAAACCGTAAGCGCCCGACGAAGCGCATCTTTTTCAGGAGTTGCATAAGATCTAACTTGGCCTCCAAAAATGCAAGACCCAATCACCAGTAAAAAACGCCTACGGCGGACAAAATCCGAAATGTTTCCATTAATGGCTGCATACGAAAAAAGTGATCAAAGCCAGGCGGCATTCTGCCAGGCGCATCAACTCCATGTTCATGTACTCAACTATTGGTTGGATAAATATCGCAAAGCAAGCATTAAAAAGGAAGTTCCACCGGATCTACTTATTCCTGTCCAAATAGATAGCGGTTTGGGCAGGAGTACTCCAGTTATGGAAGTGCAACTTAAAAATGGGGCATTGATACGTTTTGACCGCCTGGTGCCATATGCCTATATAGAAAAGTTGATTGACCTGGGTAATGTTTAGTCTGAGTAGTTCGGCCCGATATTATTGGTGCAGCGGCCCGGTGGATATGCGCAAGAGTTTTGACGGCTTGTGCGGAATGGTTCGTACGCAGTTAAGAAGCGATCCCTTGTCGGGCGATGTGTTTATTTTCGTCAATCGTCGACGGGACCGTATCAAATTACTGTGCTGGGATCGCACCGGCTTTGTCTTGTACTACAAACGCCTGGA
>CAZJQS010000138.1:270-3286 GCA_964548175.1 uncultured Saprospiraceae bacterium | reverse complement strand
TACCCTTATTGTCGCCAACGATTGCAGCATTGAGGAACAACGAGAAGATACCCTAAGACAAAACATTACCGTGAATCTAGAAACCAGCTCCGATCCGAGAATCGTCATTGGCGAAGAAGAAGGCGCCGATGGAGAAGAAGTGCTCGTACCGGTCGTTGCCGAAAACTTCAATACGACCCTGGCTTCTTTCCAGGGGGTCTTTTCCCTGCAGGATCCTAATGTAGGCCAGATACTGGACGTTGAAGGCGGACTGATCGGCGATGCCACCAGCTTGCTTTTCAATCCATCTACCGGAGGACTGAGCTTCTTTAGCGTCAATAATCCCGCGGTGCTGGGCGCCAGAGATACCCTTTTCTACCTGCGCATTTTACTACAAGGAGAAAACGGCGATATGTCGGCAGTACTCCTGGGTGGCGACAACAGCCTGCCGCTGGAGATATTCGACACCGACATCAACGAAATCATACCGGAGATCGTAGAGGGCAAAGTCACCATCAAGAGTACTTTCATGGTACAGGGAGCGATCAGAACACACTGGGACGCGCCCGTTGCCAACGCTACGGTCACCATCGGTCTGACTCCCCCTCTGGATGGGCAGTCGTCCCTGGAATTCACCACCGACAACAACGGCCAGTTTATGTTTCCGGAAATACCCGCGGAGACCAACTGCGTCATCACGCCGGAAAAGGACATCAATCCCAATAACGGCCTTTCCGCCATTGGTCTATTTGCCGCCCAGCGGTTCATTCTTACTTTGCCCATCCCGCAAATTTCCTCTCCCTTCCAGGTTATGGCGGGAGACGCCAATTGTAACGGACAGCTGACCACCTTTGACCTCTACCTCATTCAAAAGGTGCAGGTCGGCATAGAGACGGAATTCTCCGATTGTCCTTCCTGGGTTTTTGTTCCGACGGAAGAATCCCCCAACTTCCAACTGGCTTCTGTTTATTACCCCAATTACCCCTTCCCCAACAGCACCAGCGTGGACAATCTAAGGGAAGATTTTTCTACAGAATTCATTGGCGTCAAAGTAGGGGATATCCTCAATCGGGCAGATCCTTCCAAACGCAACATCCGCCTGCTTCCCGGAAAGAATGATGAGGCCGTGCCTGTATTGGTGCAAACCTTCCACAAGCCTGAGCAGCAGGAGGTACACTACCAGCTTTCTACGGGAAGCGCCCTGTCTCCTGTCAGCTATCAGCTTTCTCTGGGCTTTGATCCGGAGTTGCTGCAATTTCGGACGGCCTATACTTCTGATGATGCTCCTGCCATTGGTGCGCAGAACGGCCGGCTCCACTTAAGCTGGTTCAGCAATAGCGGGGAAGCTAAGAGCTTCAAGACCGGCGCCGAGGTCATTACCCTGGTTTTCAAAACGAAGGGCACCGCCGAAAGTTGGCGCCAAAAGCTTTGGCTCGCCAACGATGGCCTTACCCCTGTGCTACATGACCAGAACTTGCAGCCACATGCCATTAAGCTGAACACGCCAACTACGACCAGCCTGGACCCTGTGGCGGCCGACGAGCAGGTTCGGCTGTATCAAAACCAGCCAAACCCCTTCAGTCAGCGCACGCAGATCGGATTTTATCTGCCGCAGGCGACCAATGCCCAGCTGATCGTTCAGGATGCGTTCGGGCGTGTCATTTGGCAAAAAGAAGCCGAATATGCCTACGGAGAGCATCAGGAGTTCATTGAACTGGACCTGACCTCCGGCATGTACTTCTATTCATTGAGAACACCGCAAAAGTTACTGACCAAATCGATGATCGTAAAGTAAGTTTTCATATTTCACAGGCCTTCTTAATTAGCTGAAAAACTTTTTAAGACGGCCCCTAATTTCCATTGCTCAAACATTCCCAACCCCTTTAAATATGGTTTGTTTTTATAAAAAAAAATTTCTGCTTCGCTTTTTTATAGTGTTTGTTATTCTTTTATCAGCCTACAGCAAAGGATCCGCCCAAGGATGTCCGCTTGCTCCACCATTTGTCAATGACAGAACCCTATCTGAACAAGAAATTCTTTGCGTAACGGCCAATATAGTTACTGTAAACGCCTGTGTGTCTTTACAATCGACCTCACTCACCGTGAGCGGCAATGAAGTCCGTTACAACATCAATTATTTTGATTCAGAAGCAGAACTTTGCATTCAGCCTTATTTCACTGACTTCATTACGGAATGCGAAACCATGGAAACCCCAGGTACCTATACCCTGGTGGCTCAGGCCTTTATCAACGGCACCCTGGTCGAAGAATGTACCTACGGCAGCGTTACGGTCAATGCCTTGCCCTGTAATATCACCGCCTCTGGCTTAAGTGAAGTGACCTGTGAAGACAATGGCACGCCCAGTGACCCAACTGACGATCGAGTAAGATTCAGACTGAACCCGCAAGGAGAAGGCCTGGGCGGTACCTATCGGGTCTCTTCCAGCCAATATCTCATTACTCCCAGCCAAAATACTTACGGCGGCCCCAGAACGCTGCGGGCCGCAGCCGGCTCAGCCGGTAACAGCGATTTCAATATAACCATAAGGGATAATAGCGATAATAGCTGCTCCCTCCAGCTTACCATTTCTAATCCCGGTGCCTGCTTCACCTCGCCTACCTGCCGCCAGCAAGACTCCCTCGCCCTGGTGGAACTCTACAACGCCACCGGCGGGCCGAATTGGACCAACACCTGGGACTTGAATGCACCAATGAATACCTGGTTTGGAATATTTTTAAATTCCGATGGTTGTGTAAGTGAAATTAGTCTATCTGAGAATCAACTTCAAGGAACCATACCTTCCAGCTTAGGTAATCTAAGTAAACTACAAATATTGATTCTTTGGGGAAATCAGCTGGATGGAAATATTCCAAATAGCTTAGGCAATCTAATCGAATTAGTAGAACTAGCTATCTCACAGAATCAACTGAGCGGATCTATACCTTCCAGCTTAGGTAATCTAAGTAAACTACAAAGATTGTTTCTTTGGGGAAATCAGCTGGATGGAAATATTCCAAATAGCTTAGGCAATCTAAT
>CAZJQS010000138.1:0-170 GCA_964548175.1 uncultured Saprospiraceae bacterium | reverse complement strand
CGAATTAGTAGAACTAGCTATCTCACAGAATCAACTGAGTGGCCCCATCCCCGACTTTACGAATCTGCCCAATTTGGAAAGGTTTGAGTGTGACAACAATAACCTGAGTGGCGCTATCCCGGACTTTACCAATCTGCCCAATTTGGAATTTTTTTATTGTTACAACAATC
>CAZJQS010000137.1:0-3385 GCA_964548175.1 uncultured Saprospiraceae bacterium | reverse complement strand
TTATCTTTGCAGCTCGAATTTAAATCTGACATAAAAGGAATTATGGCAAATCACAAATCCGCAAAGAAGCGAATCCGTCAGAATGCTAAAAGACGTCTGAACAACCGCTACTACAGAAAGTCTACACGTACGGCTGTGAAGAAATTGCGTGAGATGGAAGATAAGGCTGAAGCAGAAAAGTTTCTCCCTAAGGTCATCAGCATGGTGGATAAACTGGCTAAGCGTAACATCTGGCACGATAAAAAGGCCGCCAACCTCAAAAGCAGCCTGGCCAGGCACGTAAATAGCATGGGAGGATAACTCTTCCGACTATTAATCATTATAATAGTGATCTGATTAAAAGGGTGTATGCTGTATGATTTCAGCATACACCCTTTTGATATGTCTGCTCAAAAAGCAAGATGCAGCCTATGTGATCTTCCATATTTCTTTTGTATATTTACAAACGAACATTCATTCGTATTAAAATTGTAGTTTCAAATAAACCAATGTCACATCACTATCATACACTGAAGATCAGCGAAGTCAGAAGAGAAACGGACGATTGTGTGTCCATTGCTTTCGATATTCCGGAAACACTCCAACCGGCTTTCGAATTTATACAGGGACAATATTTGAGTGTCAAAACCGAGTTGGACGGCGAGGAAGTGCGCCGTTCTTATTCGATTTGCTCCAGCCCATCAGAGGACTACCTCAGGGTGGCGGTTAAAAAGGTGCCGGGTGGTTTGTTCTCAACCTATGCCAATGAACAGCTTAGGCCGGAGGACACCCTCGAGGTGATGGAGCCTCAGGGCCATTTTTTCAAAAAATCAGACGATAAGAAGGCCCATCATTACGTGGCCTTCGCAGCAGGGAGCGGCATTACACCCGTAATGTCGATTTTGAAAGCTACGCTGGAAAAGGAACCGGATAGTCAGTTTACCTTGTTTTACGGCAATCGCCGCATCGACACCATCATTTTTCGCGAAGAGTTGGAAGCTTTAAAAAATAAATACCTGGGTCGCCTCCGCCTGCATCATGTGTTGAGCCGGGAAGACGTCGGCAGCGATTGGTTTACCGGCCGCATCGACGCCGATAAGTGCCGGTTTTACCTGGATAGACTGGTCGATCCCGAGGATGTAGATGCCTTTTTCCTTTGCGGCCCTTATGAGATGACTTTGGAAGTAAAAGAAGTACTGGAAGAGGCTGAGGTCGATCCGGAAAAAATCCGCACAGAACTTTTCTTCGTGGATTCCAGTCAGATCAAGCGACCCAGGAAAAAAGAACAGGAAAAGGGCTCCAGCCTGGCTACTTCCGAGGCGGTCATCTCCATCACCCTGGATGGACAAACTCAACAATTTACCATGGAAATGGACAACCAGGCCATTTTGGATGAAGCGGTTAAGGCGGGGATAGATCTTCCTTTTTCTTGTAAAGGAGGCGTCTGCAGCACCTGCAAGGCCAAACTGGAAAAGGGAGAGGTGGAAATGCTGATCAACTACGCGCTGGAAAAAGATGAACTGGATCAGGGATATGTACTTACTTGCCAGTCGCTGGCCAAATCCAAAGAAATAAGCCTGAATTACGATGCCTGAGGATAAAAGCAAAAAACAGCAGATCTATGAGGCCGCTGCACGCTTGTTTCGTGACAAGGGCTACTCGGCCACGTCCATGAGGGACCTGGCAAAAGCCGTCAACCTCAAGGCTTCCAGTCTGTATAATCACATCAGTTCCAAAGAAGAGATCCTCCAGGAGATCTGCTTTGAAAATGCCCGCAAATTCCTGACCGGCATGGCTAAAGTGGAAGCTATGGAGGTCGATATCCCTCAGAAAATAAAAGCGCTGATCCGTTTGCATATCCAGATCGCCACCGAGGACGTTACTTCCGTGACGGCTTTCAACGACGAATGGCGGCACCTGACGGAGCCCGAGCTAACGGAGTTCCTAAAGCTGCGCAAGGATTACGAACATCGCTTCAAACAACTGATCCGCGAAGGCATCGAAAAAGGTGAGCTGCGCCCTTTAGATCCCTCCATTCTTTTATACACCGTTTTTTCATCCGTTCGCTGGGTGTACGACTGGTACAAGCCGGGCCGTTCTGTGGATGAGGAAAAGCTGGTAAAGGAGATTACCGATTTTTTGATGAGGGGGATGCTGAGGGAACAGGCGGTAGTGGGGTAGAGAATCACTCCTCCATCTCCAGATACTTCCACGAAGCACCATACTCCTCCACCAGGATATTGTCGTAATGGTCGGCTTGTTCGAACAGGCGGTTAAACAGTTCAAGGCCTGTTTCGACATTGAGGTAGCGGTCGAAGATCAGAAGAGACAGGATAATGTCCTGCCCTTTGATGCTGAAGGTCAGGCCGTTCATCTCGTAGTTTTGACGCAGGAGGTATTCGTAGAGGGGCTTAATGTTGTTTTTGGATAAGAGGCAGAGGTAAGCATCCCCAGTGATCAGTCCATTTCGTTCGTAGTAGGAAATGTGGATTTTGGCGCTTCCTTTCTGGATTTCCCAAACGTTGGGGCCGGAGCGGGCCAGTTCGACATTATAGCCCAGTTCTTTGAGCATTTGTTCGATGGTATAAGCAACTCCAATAGGTTCGTAGATCTCTACGCGGGAAGGCAGTTCTATGTTGGTGCCGCAGTACGGACAATAATCGCTGTCAGCGGTGTCTTCGAATACTATGTTAGAGCAGGAAGGACACCTGGAACCTACAACGCCTTCGGAAGCGGCGAACTCTTCAATGGTTGCCTTAAGGTATCTTACCGGAAGCGCAAAGCCCAGATTGTCTCCATTTTGTATAATAAAGGTATTCACGCCAATGACTTGTCCGTTTTTATTGACCAGGGGCCCTCCGCTGTTTCCCGGGTTCAAAGCGGCGTCATGTTGAAGATATGGAATGGCATCTTTTTCATGAAGGGTGCTGGAGATGATGCCTTGTGTAGAAGTGTATTTTAATCCGAAGGGATGCCCGATGGCTATGACCGGCAGGCCCTCATCGATCTTTTCCTGATCTCCGAGCTGCACTTCCGGAAGTTCGGTATCCTTTGGGGCCTCTAAAAATGCAAGGTCGTACTTTTCATCGGTGTACATGATCTTAACCAACTGCTTCTTGATTTTTTCGCCATCGATCACCACATTCCGGTTGCCTCGGACCACGTGTTCATTGGTGACGATCAAATCATAAGCTTTAAGATAAAAGCCGGTGCCGCCCGTGCTGTAAGGCGTGGCGATCTGAATGACTACATCCCGAAAAAAATCAATGACATCCCTCATGAAATACAAATTCCGTTTTTTAGCGGTATTAAATTATTTCTATTATTTTTCCATGTTCGAGCCTATATTAGCATCGGTAGGGCAAAATAATAATAAAAATGAATAAAAAAGAAAGGAGGTACGCCT
>CAZJQS010000136.1:0-3392 GCA_964548175.1 uncultured Saprospiraceae bacterium | reverse complement strand
CCCATGAACACGACCCGAAAGCCGCATCGCGGCGACACATAATACCATCGGGGCGAAAGCCCCATGACGACCAGGATGCAACGCCGCAACACAAAAGCCGCATCGCGGCGACACACAATACCATCGGGGCACAAGCCCCATGACGACCAAAGCGAAAGCCCCATGGCCCGATACCCTATCACCTAAACACCTCCTCCTTCAGGTTCCCAAACGCATCAAAACTACGTCGTACGCTAAACAAAATCGTCAGTACTACACTCAATGTGATACAAACAAAAATCGTGATCATGATCGCGATCTGATACCGGATAGCCGTATCCGGCGAAGAGCCGCCGATGATCTGGCCGGTCATCATGCCGGGAAGAAAAACGATGCCCATGGTAGCCATGCTGGCGATGGAAGGATTCAGGGAGGCTTTCAGTCCCTCTCGAAAAAACGGAACCAAGGCCTCCATTTGACCGGCGCCGGACGCTATGTGATAGAGATAACGATTTTGATCTCTGCGAATGACTTTATAAAAATCCGCAATACCGATCACAATCCCCTTCAAGGCATTTCCCAGCAGCATACCACCTATGATGATGAGATATTGGGCCGAAAAAATGTTATCGAGATCCAAAAGAATGCCGTTGAAAAAAAGAAGGATGCTGCCTGCAGACAAAAAGAGCGAAATAAAGACGGGCATGACAAATTTCCGATAGTTCAGCTCTGAATTTTCAATAGCGGAAAAAGTGGCGAATCCGATGGCCGCCATGACCCAGCTGATATTTATCCAGGTGTTGTCCCATCGAAAAACATAGATTAAAGCCACGCCCACAGCAAGCAATTGCAATGTCATCCGCAATGTAGCGATCAGCATGCGCTGTACGATGCCGATTCGAAAGTACCAGGCGAGGCCGAGCGGAATCAGTAAAAGTAGATAACAGAGGACCATAGCCCAAATCGGGATGTTAACAGCAGTATCCATCTTTTGAATTTAAACATATATTGATCGGCTTTTGACAACCTACAGCAAATATATGTTTGATTTCAACTATACAGCTAAATAAAAAATAATTTTATTTTAGCATGGTGAGGATCGCCAAAACGCAAAAGCAAATTTATTTTCATGACACCATTTATCGGAGAACTCATCGGAACTGCACTATTAATGCTATTGGGCAACGGGGTTGTTGCTAATGTTGCATTGAATAAATCCAAAGGCCAAAACGGCGGCTGGATCGTTATTACCTTCGGCTGGGCCATGGCGGTTTTTACAGCCGTATTCATTGTAGGTCCCTACAGCACGGCTCATATCAATCCGGCCGTAACCATAGGCCTTGCAGTAGCCGGAAATTTTTCCTGGAATCTCGTCCCCTCCTATTTGGTCGCCCAAATGCTCGGTGCCTTTATAGGCGCTTGCCTGGTGTGGCTAACTTACAAAGATCACTATAAGGCGACTAAGGATGAGGCGGCCATTTTAGCTACTTTCAGTACGGCCCCCGCCATTCGAAATACGGTTTCCAATTTAATCACAGAAGCCATAGGCACCTTTGTGCTGGTTTTTGCCGTCCTCTACATCACGGGGCCGAGGTTTGGTGACGAAACCGGAAGCCTCGGTTCTTTGGATGCCCTTCCTGTAGGACTCGTAGTGCTCGCCATCGGATTGAGCCTTGGGGGACCAACGGGCTACGCCATCAATCCAGCTCGCGACCTTGGGCCGCGGATTGCGCATGCCCTCCTGCCGGTTTCGAAAAAAGCAGGCAGCGACTGGGCATATTCCTGGATACCGGTGGCAGGGCCAATTGCCGGAGCAGTATTAGCTGCTTTACTTTACAATATGTTGGATTAGAATAGCATAGGGTACAGGCTGGTTCCACTGGCTAGTCTACAAAACAACTTCCCGGAAATCATATTTTTTCCAGCCTCGATCATGGGACACCACCATCATGGTTGTCCCCTCCAGGCTTGCCAGGTGAGCGATCACCTTATCGCGCAGCGCCTCATCGATGCCTGAGGTGACCTCGTCGAGGAGGTAAAGTTCGCGATCCAGTAGGAGCGCTACAATCAAGGCCACCCGCTGTTTTTCACCTCCCGACAGCTTGCCGATGGGCTGGTTGAGCTTGTCCGGCGCCAGGTCGAAAAGCCTGAATTGCGTTAGGATCTTATTTTCATCATATTCCAAATGACGATTTGCGCGGTAGCTGAAGATATCCCGGATAAAGTCTTTCACTTTACCGGAGCCGATATTCAATTCCTGAGGAACGAAAGCCAGGCGCCGCCGAAATGACCAGACATTTTCGCTATTGAGCAATTCCCCATCGATATACACCTCCCCCTCATCCGGCCGCTGGAAGCCGAGGATAACTCTAAACAAGGTCGACTTTCCACTGCCGGAAGGCCCTTTGATGAGCACCTTTTCGCCCTTCGTCACCTCAAGATGGAACTGATGAAAAAGGCGTTTCTCACCAAAGCGAAGAGATAGGTTGTTAATTTGGAGTTGCATCTTTTTTTATTCTAAGATAGAGTTTATAAAAAAGCCTCTCTACTTATTCCCCTAAATGACACTGCTCTGCTCTCAAAATCAGACCTGGCTCTTGCTCGGGTCATGATTCCGTCATAATCATTCCTAGAACCGTTACAGATTAGACAAACTGTCATTTTGAAGGCAAAGAAATCGTTATCGATATATAATTTTGTTATCTTAGCCTAGTAGAAAAATCCTTTGTTTTTTTGTTTTTAAAAACAAATTATAGACTTTTATAGTTAGTTAGTGTATTTTAGACAACATTTATGAGTTCAGTTCGGCGAATGGTTAGCCGGAATGCTATTAATTGACCGGATATTTCGTTGCGGCCTTCGCAATTTTTTTACTGACTCATAACATTTTACACTCAGGTATTTGATTCTTAACTTAAAAGAATGTAATGTATGATTAAACTGAACTTGGACAAATTCAAAACATGGATGCTTTTTGTAGCGGCGCTTATGCTGTGCAACATGGCTATTGCTCAGCGTACGATCACCGGTACAGTTACGGATGCATCCGCCGGCGATCCGTTGATCGGCGCTAACATTCTGGTGGCCGGCACCTCCACCGGCACCGTCACTGATTTCGATGGAAATTACTCTATTGAAGTTCCGGAGGGAGCGACAGAACTGGTCTTCTCCTACACCGGTTATACAGAACAGCGAGTGACCATCGGAGCTTCCGATGTTGTCGATGTTGCGCTGGCGCCTGGAGAATTACTGGACGAAGTTGTGGTAGTTGGATACGGTACTCAAAGAGAGAAAGAAATCACCTCTTCGGTGACCTCCGTCGATGCTGAAGATTTCAATCAGGGCCCCATCACCGACCCTGCCCAGCTGCTGCAAGGTAAAGTAGCGGGTCTGCAGGTTTACAACCGTGGTGG
>CAZJQS010000135.1:0-3517 GCA_964548175.1 uncultured Saprospiraceae bacterium | reverse complement strand
GCATCAGGTAAAGCAATCGGGCTTCCTGCGTGCATAGCGCTCGGCGGTAATTGATGAATATATGGGGTTGGCGGTCGTTTATAAAGAATAATGTAACGCTCAATGGTACACATGTGAAGATAAATAATTAATGAAGATCTGCAAAAGTCCGCGAGGCTCTTATTCTGTGGAAGGCAAAGGAATAGCTCCCTCATCCCTATAGACGGCACGGTTTTCAAGACCTATTGGTGTTTGGAAGTTAGGTTACGTCTATTACATATGATGCCTGGGCGGCCGGCGGCCGCCCAGGCATCATATGTTTTATAACTGGACAGAGTATTTATTGATCATTTCATTACTTTCCTTCCCATTATCACCGCTCTCTGCGCGACATCTTCCTCCATTCAGTATGGTTAAACCGGCTGTTTTCATTGGGATTGAAATTGGGATTATTAGATCCTATCACCTGGCCTTTAGCGTTCATGTAGTAATGCTGGTATTCAGACTTGACCTGGTATGATTGGTTGTCCCAGGGGTTGGTCATCGTATTCTCTTCGTGGATCATGTTCACTTCCTGGTTTCTTAGGCGGTCCTGACTGGCAGACCGGTCCCGGTATCCCTTCATACTCATATCGCTGATCTCATTTTGAGTGTCGACATAATGTTTTTGCGTCGCCTGGAAGGCTGCTTCATTGCTTCGCATCCTTGCATTATGGGCTGCTCTGCTTTGTGACAGCCTGGCTTCGGATTCGCGGTCCATCTGCTGTAAATCGGCAGCATGAGCCATGGCTGTTTCCTGGTCTACCTGCCAGTTAGCCTGGGCAAACAGGTACGTTTCTTTTGCACTTTCAAAATATTGGGCCGGTGCTTCCAGTTTTGAAAGGCCGACGCTCCAACTGCTTCCTCCCTGAGTATGCATGATCATTTGAGTGAATAGAACCAACACTTTAATGCCGTTGGGTTTTTCCCATTCTGAAGCGATAATATCGTAAGACTGAACTCTGGAGCGATTCAGGGCTCCTTGCACCAATCGGTGACTTCTTTGTGCGATTTCCGTTAAAGGATACTGTTTGATGAGTCTGCCGCCACTCTGCTGGATAGCTGGAATAATACGATTCTGAAAATTGGTCTGTATAGGTTCAGGGTTGGCTACCTTTTTACCGGACATATGAGCTATCTGAGGATCGACATTAAAGAAATAGACTTCGGTAGGCAGGCTGTTCATTACAATGCCATTAGGACCATGAATTTCCTGCATGCCGTTCGCTCCTGTTACGAACTTCCAATTTGCCGGATACGGTGCATAAGAAGTGATGCGGCCGGTTTTGGGATCCCGGATCGGTTTCATCTCAATAGGACTGCGATTGGAACTAACGTTAGTGTTTCCGGAATGGCTTACCGGATAGGAAGCTTGCTCGCCATTGGCAGGGTATTCAGCCTGGCCGTATTCATCGTAATAGATGTCATCCTGGTAATATTCATCGTTATAATCCTGGTCGCAGGCTACGAATAAGCAAAGAACCAAACAGAACAAAATAGAGATGGAAGCTTTCATGGTATTTTTTTTAGAAGTAATGATTGATTGTTTACTTCTTTATCGCCGCCACTTGTAAAAGGTCATCAAAAAAAATAGGATTTTTTGTTCGTGGCCCGTTGGTGGCGGTCTCCGACCGCCTTACCTGGTTTATGCCGGTCTCCAGACCGGTAGCGCCGTAATTATTCTATAATCAAGTATTCTATGCATCTTTTATATCTCTAGCAGTCGGGAGACTGCCGGGGAATTAGGTAAGGCGGTCGGAGACCGCCACGAACGGTAGTGCTTTATGTAAGGTAAGAGGTATCATTTGCTCTAAATACTATGTACCTTTGCGCCTTCAAAACCCGCCACGAACGGGGTATTCTATGCATCTTTTATATCTCTAGCAGTCGGGAGACTGCCGGGGAATTAGGTAAGGCGGTCGGAGACCGCCACCAACGGTAGTGCTTTATGTAAGGTAAGGGGTATCATTTGCTCTAAATATTATGTACCTTTGCGCCTTCAAAATCAAAAAGGGTCAGCCTCCAAAATCAGAACATTCATGATATCAGTCCAAAATATAGCCCTACAATACGGCAAACGCGTGTTATTTAAGGAAGTAGACCTCAAATTCACCCAAGGTAACTGCTACGGGGTCATCGGCGCCAACGGCGCCGGCAAATCCACCTTTCTAAAGATCCTGGCGGGAGAGATAACCCCCAATCAGGGGCAGGTTTCCATTGAACCGGGCAAGCGGATGGCCGTACTCAAACAGGATCACTTTGTTTACGAACAGGAGCAGGTACTCAATACCGTGATTATGGGACATCAGGAGATGTATCGCATCATGGAAGAAAAAAACGCCATCTACATGAATCCCGATGCGACCGAAGAGGAAGGCATGAGAGCGGCCGAATTAGAGAATAAATTCGGTGAGATGGGCGGCTGGAATGCCGAAAGCGACGCCGCTCTGCTGCTCAGTAATATGGGCGTCAAGGAAGATCTGCATTACCTGAGTATGTCAGAGTTGAGCGGACCGGATAAGGTGAAGGTATTGCTCGCCCAGGCGCTTTTCGGCGATCCCGATATCCTGCTGCTGGACGAGCCTACAAATGACCTGGATATGGCTACCATCGTCTGGCTGGCCGACTTCCTGGCGGATTTTAAAAATACCGTGATCGTGGTCTCTCACGACCGCTATTTTCTCGATATGGTTTGTACCCATGTGGTCGATATCGATTTTCAGAAAATCAATATCTACACCGGTAACTATACCTTCTGGTACGAGTCGAGCCAGCTCAAGGCGCAGCAAATCGCGAATAAAAACAAAAAAGTGGAGCAAAAGCGCAAGGAAATGCTGGAGTTTATCCAGCGCTTCTCGGCCAATGCTTCGAAGTCAAAACAAGCAACTTCCAGGAAGAAAGCTTTGGAAAAACTCAATCTGGAGGATATCCAACCTTCCAGCCGTAAATATCCTTTTATCCACTTCAAAGCAGAACGCGAGCCCGGCGATCAGATACTGAAGGTTGAAAAACTCAGCAAGCGGGACGAACAGGGAGAATTGCTGTTCTCCGATGTCTCTTTTACCCTCAATCGCGATGAAAAGGTGACCTTATTGGGTCAGAACACGGCAGCTATCAATGCGCTCTATGAAATATTAGCGGGCAAGCTGGAACCGGATAGTGGCGTAATAGAGTTTGGCCAGACGATTACCACGGCCTATATCCCTAACGAAAACGACCCCTACTTTAGCGGCGAGCAGGATCAGGATCTGATCAACTGGCTCCGCCAGTATTCCGAAAACAAAGACGAACAATTCATTCGCGGTTTTCTGGGGCGTATGCTCTTTTCTGGTGAGGAGGTACACAAACACACCAGCGTTTTATCGGGGGGAGAAAAGGTGCGCTGCATGCTGGCCAAAGCCATGTTGGCACACCCCAATTTTGTGTTGCTGAACGAACCGACCAACCACCTCGATCTGGAGTCGATCACTACTTTGAATAATGCCATGCGCGACTTTAG
>CAZJQS010000134.1:1522-3554 GCA_964548175.1 uncultured Saprospiraceae bacterium | reverse complement strand
TAGTAGCGAAAAAAGCGGCATGAGGGCCGCCGTATCCCATGGGTACGCCAAACCTTTGGGTATTGCCTACTACGGCATCCGCGCCCCATTCGCCGGGAGGGGTGAGTAAAGCCAGGCTGAGCATATCGGCAGCTACGGTCACATAGATTTCATGGGCCTTGGCTTTTTCCACCAACGGGCGATAATCGCTCACGCTGCCGTCCGAGGCAGGATACTGGAGCAAGATGCCGAAGGTTTTATCTGTAAACTGTAATTGGTCGATGTCTGCTACTATGACCTCTATTCCTAAAGGCTCAGCTCTGGTCAGCAGGAGATCTATGGTTTGCGGGAACACTTTATTCGATACCAGGAACTGGTTGAAGGGAGCCTCCTTATTGCGCTTGTTCTTTTGACCGTAGAACATCGTCATGGCTTCTGCAGCGGCAGTTCCTTCATCCAGCAAAGACGCATTAGCGATGGGCAGCCCTGTCAGGTCGCTGACCATGGTTTGGAAGTTCAGCAGTGCTTCCAGTCTTCCCTGGGCGATTTCGGCTTGATAAGGGGTGTACTGAGTATACCAGCCCGGGTTTTCGAACAGGTTTCTGGAAATGACTGAAGGTGTAATGGTGTTGTAATACCCCAGGCCGATATAGGATTTGAAAACCTTGTTTTTGCTAGCGATCGTTTTCAGCATTTTCAGGTATTCAAACTCGGTCATCGCCTCTTCCACGTTCAATTCCTTTTTAAGGCGGATATTCTCCGGTATGGTTTCGTCGATGAGTTGATCCAGCGTTTCTACGCCGATGGCATTCAACATATCCTGCAGATCTTCCTCCGCAATGCCGATGTGTCGGTTGACGAACTGGTCGAAAAATTTGGTTTTATCCATAGTATTAGTCGTATTGAAGCATCGTTTTCCTGTTAAAGGAACGCCTCTGATTTTTTTTAAAAATAATCATTCTGGTCCGAAAAAAATCGGCTGTAAAGTTACAATTTTTTAACAGCTTGGTGAAAGGAAGGTTGCAGTATGCGAATGGGGCGTGTTAGAGTTGTGTAAAAATTAGTGTATGGTGTAGGGTAAGATTTATTTTGTGGCGGACTACAATTTTATAATAAGGTACACTGGCAGCGAGACAAATCTCACTTCAGATTTGATATTCAAGTCAAAGCGCTTTAATTTCTGTCTTTTTCACCCAAAATTTCACCAAATGAAAAAGACTCTAAAAACATTTTACCGCCGTAGATTGCCTCATGTGCATCCTATTGGAGGTACTTTTTTTGTGACTGTTTGCTTAAAAGGCTCCATTCCAAAAAAGTTATTAAAGAAATTGCAAAAGATATACGAAGAAGAGATCAGTGAAGATGTTGCCAATAAACTGACGACTTATCAGATGCACCTCATGAGGCTGTATTTGAGCATGTCGCAGGAATGGTCAGATGAATGGCATCTGGCTGTTCCTGAAGTGGCGGAAATAGTGAAGGAGCAGCTTCACCGGTTTGATGGTGAATTGTATGATTTGATTGCTTACAGCATTATGTCTAACCATTTTCATGTTATTTTTGACACAAGCCTCCAATTGAAAAAAATGGAGGAAGGTTTTGACGCAGATCAATACGTGCAGGTTTATAATATCATGAGAAAGATCAAAGGGGCTTCTGCAAGGTATGCTAACCAGTTACTTGGACGTACAGGTCCTTTCTGGCACGGAGAGAGCTGGGATCGGTGGATAAGGGATGAAGAGGAGTTGGAAAGATGGATACATTATACGTTACAGAATCCAGTAAAAGCAGGTATGGTAGATCAATGGCAAGACTGGCAACATAACTATCTGTGGAGCAACTCTTAAGTTGCTCGAAAGTGAAAACAGGAGAAAAATAGAAATGACTGGAATGTTCAGTGGATTTTTTTAAGTGCTGGATGAGTTTAGTTGATTGAGTTTATTATATGGGCTGGATGAATCCAGCCCAACGCTTGACGCTTTATATGGGCTGGATGAATCCAGCGCGACGCTTGACGCTTTTGTATGGGCTGGATGAATCCAGCGCGACGCTT
>CAZJQS010000134.1:0-1422 GCA_964548175.1 uncultured Saprospiraceae bacterium | reverse complement strand
ACGCTTGACGCTTTTGTATGGGCTGGATGAATCCAGCGCGACGCTTGACGCTTTTGTATGGGCTGGATGAATCCAGCGCGACGCTTTACACTTTTTCTATGATGATAGCGCTGGCGCCGCCGCCGCCGTTGCAGAGTGTGGCCAGGCCCCTTTTGGCATTTTTATGCTGTAACACCCCGTTTAAAGTCACCAGGATCCTGGCGCCGGAAGCACCGAGTGGGTGGCCAAGAGAGACTGACCCGCCGTGTACATTGACCTTATTAGGATCGATGCCCAGGTCTTGATTGAAGGCCATGGGCACTACTGCGAAAGCCTCATTGACTTCAAAATAGTCGATGTCGTTTAATTGCCATCCCGCTCTTTGCAGGGCTTTGGGCGCTGCTTTTGTAGGAGCTGTGGTAAACCACTGAGGTTCATGAGCTGCATCGGCAAAGGAAACGATTCTAGCCAGGGGGCTGAGCCCTAGTTCTTCCATTTTTTCTTTACTTACAAGGACGACTACCGCGGCTCCATCGTTAATAGTAGATGCATTGGCGGCAGTAACCGTACCGTCTTTGGAGAAGGCGCCGCGCAGCTGAGGGATCTTTTCAAAGTTGACGCGTTTAAATTCTTCATCCTCTGTAATGGCCACCGGATCGCCTTTGCGTTGAGGCACCATGACAGGAACGAGCTCGTCTTTGAAATAGCCTTTTTCAGTAGATTCGGCAGAAAGTTTGTAGGAACGGATGGCGAATTCGTCTTGTGCTTCGCGGGAAATATTATATTTTACGGCAGTAGCATCGGCGCAGTTGCCCATAGCCATGTGGTCGTAGGCATCGGTAAGGCCGTCTTTCTGGAGGCCGTCAACCATTTCGAAGCTTCCGTATTTTGCGCCCCAGCGAGCTTTGGGAGCGTAGTAAGGGATGTTGCTCATGCTTTCCATGCCGCCGGCGACTACCAGGTCATTGTGTCCCAGCATGATGCTTTGTGCGCCGAACATGACGGCTTTCATCCCGGAAGAGCAAACCTTATTGATGGTCGTACAGGGCACACTCATGCCGATGCCGGCGCCCAGGGCTGCCTGGCGGGCAGGGGCCTGGCCGAGATTTGCGGATACAACATTGCCCATCAGTACTTCCTGTACTTCTTTTGGGTCGAGGTTTATCTTTTCCAGGGCGCCTTTGATGGCAGCGCTGCCTAGTTGGGTGGCGGATAATTTGGCCAGTACTCCACCAAAGCTTCCGATGGGGGTTCTGACTGCTGCTGCGATGAATACTTCTTTCATTATAAGTTGGTTTTTAAATGGTATTGAGTATTGTGTAATAGGTATTGTGACCTCACTTAAATTTACAATATAAAGGGGGGATATGTTGTCAGCAAAGATAAATTAACTGACCTTTCGCAGGCGAAAGGTTTGGATAAATGATAAAAAAAGTTATGCGA
>CAZJQS010000133.1:0-4327 GCA_964548175.1 uncultured Saprospiraceae bacterium | reverse complement strand
GCTCACCAAAAGGCACGGAAGGGCTAGCGTGAACTGCGGGCCAGACGAAAGCCAAGGCCGCCGTTGCGAAGCGCCGGGTCGCCGCTGTCGCGATAGGCGGCGCGGCAATTCCGCGGATAGTCGAACCAGCCGCCGCCGCGAAGCACGCGATAAGAGCCCGATTCAGGCCCTTTAGGATTTTCCTGTGTCTCAGCGGAACAAGGCCCATACCAATCCCAGCACCATTCCCAGGCGTTGCCGCTCATATCGTACAGGCCCAGTTCGTTAGCTTGCTTTAGGGCCACCGGATGCGTTTGGCCATTCGCATTTTTATTATACCAGCCCACCTCATCCAAATGATTACTTCCGGCGTATTCAAAACCCTGGCTTTGGTTCCCTCCCCAGGCCGCAAACTCCCATTCGGCTTCGGTAGGGAGGCGATAGCCATTGGCCTTAAAATTGGGGATCACCAGCCATTTTACATTATCGATTTTATTTTTATTGTTGGGGTCTTTTTTGTTTTTATCGATCTCGTATACTTTTTCCAGGCCTTGGATTTCGCTGAGCCAGTTGCAGTATTCGACGGCCTCGTACCAGTTGACATTAACGATGGGGTGATCGGCATGGATGCCCCAGCTGAGAGCTTTTTTCTCTAATGATCGCTTTGTTGAAGCACAAAACAGACTGAACTGCCGAAAGGTCAATTGCGTTTTGGCCAATTGAAAGCTATTTATTTTGACCTGATGGGCAGGCCTTTCATGATCTGAGCCTTCATTATTTTCCATCATAAACTGCCCGCCTTTTACGGGAAGCATGTCCGTGATGCAATTCTTCGAAATAATCACGATTCAGGCTTTTGACGGTATCAAAAAGCTTTTCAGGTAGGCTATCCTCCGATATTATGGTGGTAAGACGTTCTAAATCCTCCAGGAGTTCTTCATCTAATACCTGAAAGGATTTTCCTTTTTTTAACACCTCTATAGCTTTACTGTATTGCCCTGATAGGGCATGGAAAAAAGTCAGTTCCAATAAAGGTTTTTCCAGTTTTTCTTTTCGGACATTGGTAGCCAGCGCCTTGTACAAGGTTTCGACCGCCTTATCATGCTCGCATTTATAGAGTTGTTCGGCCAGGTGCTGGTAGTGCAATTCAAAGTTTTCCAGCCGGAGGGTGTAGTTTTCATCGCTCATCATTTCAATGTACCGCTGGCGGACTATTGGCGCCAGCAGGTCGTGAGACAGGCGAATGTTGGTGTTTTCTTTGTTTTCGATCAGCAGGTCTATTTTTTTCAAAGCTTCAAGATTCTGCTGATAATCTTCCTGTAGCGGATTCTCTTTAAAAAGCCCTTCCAGGTCTTCCGTACGGATGGTTCCTGCACTCGGTTTATCAATGACAAATTCGTTCAATACCCGTAGGGCCTCCTGTTCACTCAGGAGATCACTAGACAATTTACTGAGCTGGATATCCAATAATTCTCGCTCACTGATCTCTCCCAATTTTTCATAAAGGCTGATGGACAACATTCGATAAGCGCCGGAAGCCTTTCCGGCCGCCTCCCACATCTTTTTCAGGCGGACCTGTAAAATGGGCGCGACATAATCAGCATATTGGTAATTTCGAAGGTCCCTGGCCATGCGCCCAGGCAGGCCTTTGGCTATGTCTAAATAATAGACCTGGTTGAGACGTTCATCATCGGCCACGCCCCTTATGGCGCGAATGATGCCATCGGTGGTAAGCGGACGGATTTCCTGTTCGGCGCCGTGTTTCTCCAGCACTTTGGCATCGCATAATTCTTCCTTTACCTTAGACAAGTATTCTGACCGGAAGCCCAGTATGGTGGTGGCATTCGGTTCTGCTTTAAAAACTTCGATCAACTGGCCGGCAAACTCCTTCCGCTCCTTCACCGTATTTCTATCGGTAAACATTTCTTCCACCTGGTCCAAAATGTAAACGACCTGCTGATCCGCACCATTTGTCTTTTTTCTCAATTCATGAAGGCCACTGGCCAGGCCTATCGATTTATTCCGGCGATGATAAAAAATAGGCACCTTTTCTTCCAATCTAGGCACCAGCCCGGCCGACAGCAAGGAGGATTTCCCCACACCGGAATACCCATGCAGCAAAATCAGGCGGGTATTTTTATTCAGGACTTCCAAAATCAGCTCCAGCACTTCTTTTTCCCGCCCAAAAAAGAGGCGAGCGGTTTGCCGGGAAAAATACTCCAGGCCGACAAATGGACATAAATCTTTTACTTCTTTATTGCCTTTCATTCTGATTCGGGGATCCTTTTTGCGGACGGCTGCCGAAAGAGGATAGTCTCGCAGTATGTTTTCTCTTTTGGCGGCTTCTGAGCTGGAAAGCGGCGTGATTTCACATAGTTCAGCAATTCGGTTTCGCAGTTTTTCAAAATCGCTGGTAACGTGATTGGGACGTATTTCATAAAATTGCCGGTTGGCGGTCCAGTCGCCCAACTTGTCGTTTTGTGAAAAGGCATCTTTAGGAGGCATTTGTCCTCTATCGACCAATACCGTAAGAATGGTTTTCCTTTTTAATAAAGCATATTCGATTTCTTTTCGGACCCAATCTTCAGGATTGTCAATGCGGCGGCGCTCATGTTTATCTTTACTCGAAAGCCATTTTTGTCCCACCAATGAGATCATTATTGTTGCTTCTTCCAGCCAGGTTGTTAGCTTTTCCGGCCATGGATCTCCTATTTCAATATCCTCAGTATCCACTCGTACTTTAACATGCTCAAAAGCTGCTTCAATTTTTTCTTTAAGCAATATGGCATAGGCCTGGGTATCCGTGCGCCGGTAATTAATAAAAATAGAAGGTGCTTGCTTTCCTGTGGACATGTATCTGGACCTTAGTTGTTGTTCAAAATGCTGTGGGTTAAAGGGGTTAAAGTTAAATTTAACGTAAGTTCGGAGATTTCCCTTTTGGTAATCAGCCAACTAGCCCCGCTAGGGGCTGAATGTTGGTAGAAAAAGGGGCAACAACAAAAACCCGTGCCGTAGGTACGGAATATATGACGTACCTACGGCACGCTATCCTTTAATTTCAATTTTTTCTACCAACATTTTGCCCCTCTGGGGCTTTGGGAATCACCGAACTCACGTTAAATTTAAGAAATTATAATTAGAATTAGCTAATTCAAGTTGCGAAGCAACTTTAGTAGAAGGTAGAAGGTAGAGAGAAATACAACCAAAAAAGGTATCTCTTTGTCCATTTCAGGCAGAAATCTTTCTACTTTCTACCATTTACCATCTACACCAAAGTTGCATCGCAACTTAGGTTAGCTATAAAGAATTACGTTAAGGCACTTATTGTTCAGAAGTTGTTTGAAATCGCATGCCTGCTACCTTACGTCCAAGACGCGCTTTCACTTTTACTGTTTCATTGCTGGTATTTTTGAAAATGACGGTTTCATCTTTTGAGACATAGATACGGGCATTGTTTTTGGCCGGTTAGCCAAAGCCTTGTGTTTGCTCTCCAGACTGCGTGTTAGTGACATAATTATTTTCAGCTAAAATCCACTTTGTTGTGTTACCATGCGTCTCATTTTGTATTTTGAGACGTTATTGGTAGGATAGGATAATAGCCAACTCGAGGAGGAGTTCTTCTTTTGTTAAACCAGATTTTTCAAGTAGTTGATCTGAAATTAAGTCCAGCTACACTGTATTATGGGCTGATGCCTTAGTCTTGTTTTTTTCACTATTTAGCTCATGAACAACAACTGCAAGTTTTGCAAAAGATGGTAGCCCTCTACTAATCGTAGCTTCTATTACCTTGCCATTTTTAAATTGTCCAAGCTTTGCTATGTAGTCGTAATCCCAATTATTCTCCCTCATCATGTCCCGGAATCGATCTGACCAATTCTTTTTAATTCTTTTTTCCATTACCTTCTTGTAGACCATCCATGCCTCCTCTGGCATTTCACCATTCTCGTAATACATAAGCCTGACAAATTCCAATGTGATTTCCAATTCAGAAAAGGTGGGATTATTGTTCTTAATCCAGGTTCTAGTCTGTTGTACACCAAGATTTGCGAAATCTAATGCGATTTTCATTCGCTTCTCAGGTGGGAATGAATTGACTATCTCTACTTGTCGTTTTGCAGCTTCTTTGCTTACATTAACTTTTTGGGTCCAGAAGGCCATGAGTTTTAATATTTAATTTTTTTGACCATAGATTTATATAGTTCAAATCCAACTCGTCATCAAGTAGGAGAAATTTAAGGTCTTCAAATTGTTTTTCACTTTTAGATAGATTATACCATTTCAATTTTGAGATTACTAGATCTTTTGTCAACAGGTGAAGGACTTTGGCATTGCTATCTGATACATTTCC
>CAZJQS010000132.1:0-4476 GCA_964548175.1 uncultured Saprospiraceae bacterium | reverse complement strand
GTTTTGGGTTTTGGGTTTTGGGTTTTGGGTTTTGGGTTTTGGGTTTTGAGTTTTGAGTTTTGGGGTTATTCGATAAGTGCTTCCAGTTCGGTCAGGTTGGGGGGTTGGGTAGCGATATCGAAAGACGCTTTATAGATCGCATTCAGATCGCCCAGGTTGAGGGTAGCATTTTCTTTGATAAAGATCGGAATTTTGTGAAATGGCGTTTCGATCTCGACGTATTGTCCGCCTTCATAGACCATTTCTTTATTCCAGGCATCCACCCATCGGGTGCCGGCAGGCAGATAGCAGGAGTGTTTTGTCTTTCCTTTTTCCCAGATGGCAGAGATAAGGATATCCGGACCGTAGGTAAAGGTTTGCCAGTCTTTCCAGGCTTCCACCTGCTCCGGATAAGTTAAAAACAGGGGCCTGACCACCGGCATGCCAGTTTCATGAGCTTCCTGTGCCAATTGGTAACTGTAGTCCTGCAGGGTGGTGTGGACTTTGGCGTACAATCGCCAGGTGGCGATCAGAGCCGTATCGTAATGAGGAGGTTCCGGCATATCCCATGGCGCTCGATCCTCCAGGGGGCCGAACTCCATAAGCGGATTGAAACAACCGAAAGCCAGCCAACGGGCGATGACCTCCCGGTTCATAGGCTCCTGCCAGAAACCGCCTATATCTGACCCCCATAAAGGGAAGCCGATAACGGCGCTTCTTTGCGCTGCAATAATGGCGCAGCGTAAAGCTTCCGGGGTCGAGCCGATGTCTCCTCCCCAAAACATACTGTACTGGCTACTCCCCGAATATCCGGCGCGGGGAAAGAGCAGAAAGTCATCTCCATGAATTTCCTGGCTGACTTCATAAACAGTTTTCAGGTAATGGACAGGATAGGCATTGCGCATTTCCCGGGCGGTTTTCCCGTTGTGGTAAGTGATGTCTCTGTTTTCCGGCACAACTTCCTCCGAGCGATCCAATTTAAAGCCCTTGATTCCTTGATTCAGTACTTTAGCAATGCCTTCTTTTTGCCACCACTCTCTCGCTTCAGGATTGGTAAAATCGATCAATGCCTTATCTTGGGTATCTACCCACTGGCTATCTTTAGTCATTACGTAATAATCATTTTCCCAGGCAACATTTGACATATTGCCGTCTACCCATGGCGCGATCCACAACAACAGCTTTTTATCTTTTGCTGTCAGCCAATCGATCATGGCTTGTGGATTGGGAAAGCGCTCTTCGTCCCATTCAAAATCGTCATAACCGGTGGGGCCCTTTGCCCAGGGGCGATCAATCCAGTAAACGCCGTATGGAATATCAAAAGCTTCCATCATCAGAATATCTTCGGTCAGCATGCTGTTGTAGGGAGAGCGGACCGGCGTTCCATCGTAATAAGTCTGTTTGTTATCGTGATTATCTCTCCAGCGAATGGGCAGGAAGGCCCACTTAGGCGGCACGATGGAGGGGCCGACGTGCAAAGCATGCGCTTTGACAATTTCAGCGGGCTGCTCACCTGTATAAATAATGCCTTCCAGCGAAGGCCCTTCAAAGGTTACTTTGACCAGGTTAGGATCGGCTTTACAAAAATCGTAGTGACCGGGCCAGGTGCCCTTAATGAAAAGACCGTATTGGTTGGAGGATAAATAAAAAGGCGTATACAAACTCAAGGTAGGCTTAATGATCATATCCACTTCCTCTCCTCTCAGATCCATGGCGGTCTCGATGCCCTTTTTCCAGGATTCTTTTTGGTGACCGTCGACTACCCTTTCCAAGAGGCCCGTGAAATATTCATCTTCAGAAGCCGATAAGTGAAATCCCCAACCCAGAATACCTGCTGAAGGGTCGGCTGAAAAATAAAAGTGATAACCCGTATCTGCCCGGTTGAAAGCAAGGCTGACCGATCGGTTATCTAATGACCAGGAGGCGCTGAAGCGCTCCGCCGACCGGCTGACCTGGCTGGGAGCGCCGGATATCCATTGTCGGCCATCGCTGGTTTCATAAAAAAAGAGCCCTTCTCCAGCCTCGCCAGTGCTTAAAAACTGCAAGGGCTTTTTAAGATGTTCATCCTTTAGCTCCAGTGAAACCTGCTGGTTACTGTCATCCACATTTATTTCCATAAAAGAGGATTCCTGACAACTCCAAAGCAAGAGAGCCAAAAAAAGAAAAGATAGATTATTTTTGAGCGGGAAAGGTGTTCTGTTCGACCACCCCTTCTCCTGTTCAGACAGTACCGTCTTCATTATTTCTTTTATTTTCCATCAGTTACCAATGGTTTGCCTCTAAGAAGCTTCTGAAAAATGGAGTATTTACAATTCAACTTATCAATTATTGATAACTTATTCAAACTTTTTCTTTAATAAACCCGGATTATTCATCACCAGAACGCGGACGGCGCTAAGGTGTCTGGTTTATTACCAACATTCAAGGGCTCCAAAAACGCAAAGATGATATCAGCACTGCTTAGCGCCCTTAGCGTCCTGACGGTAAAAAACATCCAGCGCTCTTCCAGATGATTAATGCCGGGGATTATCTATTTGAAAGGTGGGCATAATGACACAAATCATTGAAAAATAACCTACAATCAGCTTATACTGGAACTGAATTCATTTTTTTCCTAACCTAAACCTAACCCTTATGGCTCCTGCCAAAACCACCGAAAATGATACCAAAAAGGTATTCCGGCAATGCGGGACTTGCTCGCGCACTTTTTTTTACCTGCTTAATCGTAAATTTGGACATCACCTGACAGAGGAAGAACGGGCCATCGATCCGCTAGCCGGCGGCATTATGCAAAAAGGCCATCAATGCGGGATGCTCTGGGGCGCCGCCATGGCTGTCGGCGCTGAAGCTTACCGACAGGCAGACACCAGGGACCAGGCCGTCGGAATGGCCATTGCCGCTACCAGGGAATTGGTCAGCTCCTTCAAGAAAAGAACCGATACCGTCAATTGTCGCGACATCACAGATACCGACTTTTCCAAGATATTCCAGTTTATACGGTACATCTTGTTCAAAACCAAAGACTGTTTCAACCTGGCCGAAGACTGGGCTCCCGAAGCCGTTGAAGCCGCAAAAGAAGGCCTCTCCATTGATCCGACAACACTTCCCGAGCACCCCATAAGTTGTGCTTCCGAAGTTGCCCGCAGAATGGGCGCCACAGATGAAGAAATGGCGATCGTGGCCGGCCTGGCCGGCGGACTGGGGCTGAGCGGTGAAGGCTGCGGTGCGCTAAGCGCCGCCATCTGGATGAACTCCCTGAAATGGGCCAAAGAACATCCGAAAAAGACGCCCTACGGGAATCGCTATGCTAAGAATACCCTCAAGGCTTTCCAGGAGAAAACAGGAGGAAAAATGCTCTGCCGCGAACTCGCGGAACAGGAGTTTGCCTCTATTGCCGAGCATACCGAATACATTAAAGACGGAGGGTGTGAAGAATTGATGGAGGTGTTAGCAAATGCTGTGCATTAGAGATGCTGTGATGCTTTTCCTGTCGAGTCAGGAAGATGCTAATAAGTAACATCAAGTATCTTCCTGCGGAACGCCGGAAAAGCATCATAGCATCTGCTCAAAGGTGCATCTATTAAAAAAGAATCGACCTTGGAGCCTTATTAATTACCAAGCGGCACTTTAAAACCTACCAACACACCGATGCCTCGGTGGTACATCTTCACGTCTGCATCTTCTTCGGCGTTAAAGTTATTCAGGCCCAGGTTATAGCGGCCGTCCAGCGTAATCCAGCCGGGGCCCAATTTAGCTTCCAGGCCGGCGCCGAGGATCAGGCCATAATCCCAGCGGTCAAGTCCATCTTCGTCAAAGTCGATGTCTTCTGTTTCTTCAATCTCTTCAACGGTGCCATTGGTTACGGTCATCTCTATTTTCGTTTTTCCATTCATTGCATACGCGATCTCCGGTCCTGCCAGGGCAAAAAGCTTAAGGTTTTCGGGGCCAAATTTAGCTTTGGCCAAAACAGGCAGGTTAAGGAAGTTAAACTTATTCCTCAAGTCCATGTCCATAGTTCTGAACATACCCGGTTCGTATTCGATAGTCGTTTCGTTAAATATTTTTACCCCTTTCTGGATAAAGCCAGGTTCTGCCTGAAGGGCAAAAAACTCGGAAATTTCCAGTTCCACCGGTACAGCAAAATACATAACAGGCATGAATTCTGTCATTTCACGGATGTCGTCATCATCAAAGTGGTCTTTGGCCAGGTTAACTCCTCCTTTCAGTCCAAGAGACAACTGTGCGCTGAGCAGTCCAGCTGAAATAAGCATCAAAAAACTCACGCCAAACATTCTTGCCAAAAGTTTCATAATACTTGTTTTTAATGAGAAAATTCCAGGCAGGGGAATAGATCACATTTTCTCGACCCCAGACTGGATGAAGTTTAATCTTTTTCTAGGTAGAGAGCAGTAAAGTGAGGTAGGGAAATTTAGGGTTGTATAAAAAGTCCGGACTATTTACACAATCCCTTGTCCAGTACTTATTCTTGCACATTTT
>CAZJQS010000131.1:0-4726 GCA_964548175.1 uncultured Saprospiraceae bacterium | reverse complement strand
TGGGCATAAAAGACGTTTTTGCAGCCCAGTGAGGAAACTTTAAACAACTTCGTTACTAAAAAAAGTAAAATGAAAAAGCTAAAAGCCGCTATCATTTCCAACGGCATTGAAGGACTCGATCACCTCTATCAGTCCAATGAAAAAGTTAACTACCAAATTCTGGAGGTGACTAGAAATTTCAATCCGGACCTTGCTTCCTATGATCTGCTCATTGCGCCCAATGGAACCGACCATGTGGCCCTGTTTCGCATTCGGGATAAGGTCGCCGACTTTTTAGCAGCCGGCAAGACCCTGTTCTGCTTCGACGGCTGGTTTACGGACTGGATACCGGGCAATCGCTGGATCATGGACAATTCGAAAAAGACCATCGACGTTCGGTACAAGATCAAGGACGATCCGTACGGTATCAGTCGCCATTTCCATATAGCCGATCTGAATTTTTCCCACGGCATCAGCGGCTGGTGGGCCTGTGGATACATCGAGCCTGCGCCAGGCGCTAAAGTACTGATCGAAGACACCTGGGGACGTCCTCTTGTTGTTGTAGACGAAACGACCACCAATGGATTGATGGTACTTAGCGCCAGCGGACCGCTGGCGGATTTGTCTTATGCCACCACTGACGACGACAAAGCTTACCAGGCTATGTCCGACCTTTACCGCGCGATCCTTCAACTTGCCCAAAACTTAAAAATGATAATCTGATGAACAATAAAAAGATAGGCATGATCTTCAACGGCGTTTGGTCGCAGTATGCATTTGCCAGGGCTACCAAATACAGGGAGTTGTACGAACTCCTTTACGTTCACGATCTGGATCGGTCTTCGCTGGAAGGACTGGAGGCTTTGGTGATTCCCTTTCAATCCAATCACAAGGCTATTGCTGAGTGCAAGTCCATAATCTACGACTTTCTTGCATCCGGCAAGAAGGCCTTTGTCGAGGGTGACAGCTCAGCTCACTGGCTGGACGCCACCTGGGAAGACCGGCCGGTGAACAATTACTGGTGGGTGAAAGACCCCACGAAACCTCCCGTTTCTGAAACCGATTATTCCCATCCCATTTACGAAGGCCTCACGCCTCGTCATGCTTTCTGGCACTATCACGGCGTTTACACGGCGATTCCCGATCACGCCCGCGTCATTCAAAAAAATGTAGACGGCGACGTGATCGCCTGGGAGACCGACCATTACGGCGGCGTTTTGCTGGCTACTACCCTCGACCCGATCGTTGAGCACGGCGTCCAGCAGATCACTCACCTGGATAACTATTGCGATCAATTGACCCAATGGCTGATCGGGCTGAATCCCGAAGGCAGGTTTGAGGTTTTGAAAGAGGATTACGGGGTAGCCTTTTGAAAAATTGGATCTTTTTTTTAAAGACTGTTATTCAAGGGAGTATATAGTGTTAAAAAAATCACAGACCTCGTGATGGGTGTCCGGTTTTGTCCTGTGGAAAACTTGACCAACCTCAGAGGTCTTTAAGACCTTTGAGGTCTAAAAATGAAAGTTTTCCACATTTTCTTGATTTTTCGCTTGTAAGAGTAAGATGGTCACTATATTACATAGTGTTAAAAAAATCACAGACCTCGTAATGGTTGTCCGGTTTTGTCCTGTGGAAAACTCCATCAACCTCAGAGGTCTTTAAGACCTCTGAGGTCTAAATAAGCCACTCATGAAAAACAACTCACTGATCATCCTTTGCCTTTTTATGCTGTCCTTTTGCTCGGCTCCTTCTCCGCAAACTGTACCGAGCGTCATTACCACCGATATCGACTACTTTTGGCAGGCTTACGACCAGATTAAAGCTACGGAAGACAGCACCCGACAAATGCAGATTTTGAAGGAGCAGTTTCTGGACAAAGGAACCCCGGGGCTGGACGCCATCATGCAGGTCAGGCGGTACACTCCTGAGGAATATCTTCATGCCATCAACAATTATCCGAAATTCTGGTCTTCCATCCGGCCGAATATGAGGCGAGCAAAAGAACTCAGCAGCGAGATTGACCGGGGCGTGGCCAAACTGCGAACCCTCTATCCTGCATTAAAGCCCGCCAAAGTGTATTTTACCATCGGCGTTTTTCGTACCGGCGGCACCACCCTTGATAGCCTGGTCTTGATTGGAAGTGAAATCACCATGGCTGACGAAAATACGATCACCGAAGAGTTCCCGGAAAATCTGTCCCATCTCAAAGCTTTCTATAAAACCAATCCCATCGAAAACATCGCCTTTCTGAATGTGCACGAGTTTGTGCATACCCAACAAAACGATCACGACTACATCCTGGCTTATCGGGCCGTATACGAAGGGGTGGCAGAGTTTGTGGCCGAAAAAGCGATGGAAGAAGCTTCCAAATTGCCGGCTTTAGCTTACGGGAAAAAGAATGAGGCGCTGGTCAAAAAGCGGTTTACCGAACAAATGTACAGCACGGCCATGATGGATAACTGGCTGTACAACAATACCGATAATGAATTCAACACCCGCGACCTGGGCTATTACGTCGGTTACGCCATCTGCGAAAAATATTATGAGCAGGCCGGGAATAAGCAGCAAGCCATCAAAGACATGATCGAACTCGATTATTCTGATGAAGCGGCTTTCGAAGCCTTTGTAAATACTTCCGGCTATTTTGATCAACCTATTTCGGATTACAAAGAACAATACGAAAAGATCAGGCCGGAGGTGGTCCGTATCCAGCCATTTGAAAACGGAAGTGAAAGCGTGGACCCTGAACTAACACAGATCACCTTTATCTTTTCTGAACCGATGAATACCTATTTCCGCTCCACCGGCCTGGGAGAACTCGGCCGGGATTATCTCCCGGAAATCCAGGGCATCCAAATTGCGGAAGACGGTCTTTCGGTTACCTACGAGCTGGCGCTAGAACCTGATCGGCGCTACCAGTTTATTCTGGAAAGAGGGTACAGAACCGATGATGGAAGAGAGTTAAAGCCTTTTCAGGTAGATTTCAAGACCAGCCCATAAAAGGGATCGGTCTGAATTAAAATCCATCGTCAAAGAGATCATGATGGAGGGAAGACATGGTGGAAACTATGTACCCCCTCAAATATTCTCAATGAAGGGCCATTAGATTATTTATTATAGGCAGTAGATTCTGAAATGTTTGAGGAAGCATTATATCCCGAAATATATCAGAAAGCCGGACTTTATATGTTTAATATTGAGCGATAGGACAAAATTAACTTAAATATGTCCTAGCACTTATTTCCAACCATGTATTGGCAACCATAGGAAAATGAATAGAAGACAAATATATTTTTTCAGCGCTCTGATTGTGACTTTAGGTACTATTATACTTTTGGTTACTGGTTCTTCTATATTGACAATGGCTTTGGATAGTAACCAATCAATACCCTTTGGCACGCTGATAACTTGGGCTGGAATGATTTCATTACCCTTAACACTTTATTGGGGAGCTAAAGATTTGAGAAAGCCAACAGGAAAACTCAATAGCATTCTCTCTGGGTTTCTTAAAGTCTTGATCATATTAGGAATTTTTTGGGTTCCAATATCATATTTACTCGCCGGTAATCTTTCATTCTCATTTTCCGAAAAAGAAACATTTCAAGGCGGACAAGTTGCCATGAAATGGTTTTGGTATTTAAGCTATGGAATTGGAATAGGAGCAATTTTGACAATATCTACATATTGGATATCATTAATATTTAAAAAAAGATAAAACTGTTGCCAATATTATATTTCTTTCACTGGTGGGACTATGTATTTTGCATCTAATGGTCACACTCGAAAAGATACAACCAGAAAAGAACATGATATAAATTCTTAACCCAAACTTAATTCCTTCAACCCCCACCTTTTACCCCCGAAAGCTTACCTTTAAACATGAAAAATCAAGGCTTGCTTCGTATGTTCAGGACGTTGAGGTACAGACTGCTCTTTTGGTTCCTGCTGTTCATCAGTTCCAGCCTGATCATTATTGCCCTTTCTGTTGCTTACCTGCAGCAGCGGGAGAACATTAACCGCACCACCCGACTGATCGAATCTTCTTATACGACTTTACTGAAAAAAGTAGTCGCCCAGCAAAATTTTCTCAGCTACGATACCAAAAACGGCGCCTTCTTTCTAGAGGGAGAAAGCAACTACCTCGATAGATCTGAGCGTTTATCCGACTCTACCCTGATCCTGATCAATGCCGCCGAAGAAGCTGTCGGGAAAAAAGCCGGAAAAATCCTGGACAATATCCACCAAAGAAAAAATGATATCCTGATCATTGATTCCCTCAATTCCGCTATGGTGGAGAAGATCAAAGCGCGAGGTTTCAAAGATTATATGCTGGAAGGCGCCATGCGGGACGACGCCCATTGGCTGGAAGATATCCCGGAAATACCGGCTAAAGTCATCCTGTCTTTAAGAAGGCACGAAAAAGATTACATCATCCGCAATGAGCAAAAATATGTGGAGCAGCTGAATCAATTGGTGGAAGAAATCAGATCAGATCTCCAACAAAATAGTGTTGCAACCGGACCAAGAACAGACTCCATCCTTTTTCACCTAAATGCGTATCAACAAAAATTCAATCAACTCGTGGCGCTCGATAGCGCAATCGGCATGAAAGACAATACCGGCTTGAAAAAAGAACTGGATGATCGTGTGAAAAAACTGGAGGTGGGCTTTGCCGAACTTGTAAAACTGGCCAATCAAAGAAAACAAAGGCTTTTTTTTCGCCTCAACTTCATTTTTATCCTGCTGG
>CAZJQS010000130.1:0-4783 GCA_964548175.1 uncultured Saprospiraceae bacterium | reverse complement strand
AACCGAATAATATTTGTAAGGTTAGCATTCACTTAGTAGAACGTCTGGGTCTTGATATTCGCTTCCTAATTTACTAAAAAAAAATTCATTTTTTCTAAGTTATGTTATAGTAGTATCCAAATAGTCGTCAAAAAAGATTTCCCGCCCTCTTCACGATTTGTGAAAACACCAACGACCCTAGCCCAAACAAGCCCACCAGCCCAAGTTGAGACCAGGACAGCGGCTCCAGGGCCAGTACTTCCCGCACTACGGGGATCAGGTAAGACATTATGACCAGGATTCCGCACAGCAGCAAGGCCAGCCAGACCCATAGGTTACGCGTCACCTCGTTCATCCAGAAAGAGGATTTTTTACCGGGAAGATTAAATACGTTCAGCAGCTGGCCTACGATCAAGGTATAAAACCCCATATTATTGATTTGTCCGGAAGGAAGATTTAATTGAAAGTGTCCGTACAAAATGATCCCCAGCACAGCAAGGCTGATGCCTGTAGCGTAGAGCAGGGTCTGACGCCAATGGACGGCTGCCAGGATGGGTTCATCTTTTTTCTTTGGGGGCTGGTCCATGATATCCTCGGCGCCTTCTCCAAATCCGAGAGCCAGGGCGGGGAAAACATCCGTAACCAGATTCAGGAATAAGATCTGCAGGGGTAGCAAAGGCGCAGGGAGGGCAAGAAGGGAAGCTACGGCCACCGAAATGATTTCAGCCAGATTACTCGACAACAGATAAATGACAAAATTTCGTATATTCTCGAAGATGATCCTCCCCTGTCGAATAGCCAGTTCGATGGCGTTAAAACTATCGTCCTGCAGAATAACGTCGGCTACTTCTTTGGCGGCTTCGGTGCCCCGGACGCCCATAGCGATACCGATATCCGCTCTTTTCAAGGCAGGAGCATCGTTTACGCCATCCCCTGTCATGCCTACCGTATTGTTGTTGTTCTGGTATAGTTTGACCAGATCAAGCTTTTGGGCGGGCGTCACCCTGGCGAATATGACGGCCTTTAACAATCTTCCTTTTTGTTCCTCATTTAATTCTTCATAAGGTATAAGATCCGCACCATTAACAGTAGCTTCGTCGGGCGCATCCGGAGAGATCAAGCTGATGTCTTCGGCAATTTTTCTGGCCGTTACGGGATGATCTCCTGTGACCATGACTACTTTTATCCCTGCATTATGACAGATCTCAATGGCGTGCGCCACATCAGTGCGGGGAGGATCCATAAAGCCCATGATGCCCAGGAAAGTAAGCCTGGCGATCATTTCTTCCTGAGGCGGCTTTTCATCTGTTTGCTTGTAGGCAAAAGCCAGCACCCGCATCCCCTGGGCGGCCAGTTGATCCGACTTTTCTTCCCAATGTTGTTTATCCTCTAACGGTTGTGGTTGTTCTTCCTGCCAAACTTTATCACATTTTTCGATAACAGCTTCCAAAGCGCCTTTTACGCATACCCAGTAATGGCCATCGCTTTTATTAAGGGTCGCCATCATCTTACGTTCGGTATCGAATGGTAGTTCGTATTCTTCTGCATAAGATGCTCTCACTTCAGGAACGTCATACCCTAAATGTTGCGCCATTTCCACCAGTGCAACCTCAAGAGGGTCGCCCTTTTTCTCTTCCGGTTTGGCATTATTGCAAAGAATACCGACTTTGATTATGGTGTCCAGCGCCGTTTTTTCGTCAAGATCAGGAGCTTCCTCTGATCTAGGTATGTCCAGTAGGTGATCATCATAATAGATCGACTTGACGCTCATTTCGTTCTCCGTTAGCGTCCCGGTTTTATCCGTACAGATGACGCCTGCTTCTCCGAGTGTTTGGACCGATTCTAACTTTTTGATGACTACCTTTTTTTTTCCCAGTTTAAGCATTCCTCTAGCCAGGGCGATGGTGGCCACGATAGGCAGTCCTTCAGGAATGGCGGCCACTGCCAGTGCAATAGCCGTTTCCAGCATCATCCTCAGTTCTCTGCCCTGCGCATAGCCTGTGGCTGCAATAATCACTACCAATATCAGGGTGAGCGCAATCAAGCGTTTGCTTAAACCCGTAAGTTTTTTTTGCAAAGGAGTCCTTTCACTTTCCGTTTCCTGGGTCAGCTGACTGATCTTACCCAATTCGGTCTGTTTGCCTATAGCCACGACAATGGCCCTGGCGGTCCCCCTGGTCACCATAGTACCCTTATAAAGCATGTTAGTCCGTTCGGGCAGGGGTGTTTCCTCTTCCAGCGGTTTGGTATTTTTTTCCACCTGTTCACTCTCACCGGTCAGAATGGACTCCTTAATGGCCAGTTTTTCATGCTGAATAAGGCGGGCATCGGCGGGTACTACATCGCCCATTTCCAGAAGGATAATATCGCCGGGAACAAGTTCTTCGGCAGAAACCTGCTTTTCCTTTCCGTCGCGAAGCACATTCGCATTGACCCGGGCCATTTTCCGCAGAGCTTCCATTGAGCGGATGGCCTGCCATTCCATTACAAAGCCGATCAATACAGTAATCAAAATGACTACGCTAATGGCCACACCGTCAATCCAGTCGCTAAACAAAAAAGCCATTATATTAGCAAAGAGCAGCACGTAAATGACCGGGTCGAGGAATTGTTCCAGAAAGATGAGCCAAAGGGGCCTTTTTTTAGCTTTTTCAAGCCGGTTGAGACCAAAGGTTTCTTGTCGTAGCTGAACTTCTTTGCCAGACAATCCTTTTTCGGGATCAGATTGCAATAGCTCAGACAGTTGCTCTGCTGATTGGGTAAAAGGAGACTCCGGGATTTGATCCATTTGGTTGCCAGTTTGGTAGACTTCCGGGAAGTTAACAGATAACCGACACAAAAGCGAGAAAGTAAAGGAACAATTTTAAATATTGTGGACAAAAAAATTTAACAATTATGGCAAAAGAAAAACCAACCATCATCATATCGGGCGCCGGCGGCATAGCTGAAGCCCTGGCATTGATCCTGTGCGAATGGAGCCCACGGCCCTTGCAGATATGGGTGGGCAACCGCACCTTTTCCAAAGCGGAAAAACTGGTTAATTGGGTGAAAGAAGGATGCACCAGAAAAGTCGCTATCGAAGCCTTCCATTTACCTGAAAAAGAACCTTATGGGGAGGAAGTGATCAAAATCCTGCAAGAAGGGGAGGTTTTACTGGACTGCCTGCCTGGCAGCCAGGCCCCCAGAATGGCGGAGCTAGCCTTGAGTTACCATATGCATTACGCTAACCTGACCGAATACATCAAAGAAACCGAACAGATCAAGATGATGGCCAGGAATGCTGAAAAGGGGTTTGTCTTACAGACCGGCCTGGCGCCAGGATTTATAAATGTGCTGGCCCATGGGCTATTTCTCGATTTCACCCGGCGATATCTCGTCGAAAAAGTCGCAGAATTACATTTCCGGGTAGGCGCTCTGACAGAACATGCTCACCCTCCTGCCTATTATGGCTTTACCTGGAGTCCGGTGGGTGTAGCCACTGAATACGTCCGGCCTGCCGTCGTGGTAAGAAATCATAAAAAAACTACTCTTCCTTCCCTTTCTGAGCGCCAACTTATCAGGATCAAAGGACTTACTTATGAAGAGGACCTTACCTCCGGAGGGGCCGCCGACCTTCCGGATGCTTTAGCGGATAAGGTCGAAAGTCTCGATTATAAAACACTTCGCCATCCAGGGCATTACAGCTGGATCGAAGAAAAATTAGCAGATATCCGAGAAGAAAAAGAGCAGATCGCCCTCCTTCAGGCCAAAATGGAAGCGACCATCCCGCATATCGAAAATGACATGGTCGTGGTTTATGCCGCTGTACAGGGAGTCGATCACAAGGGGATACTCAGAAGAATGGAAAAGGCTTATTTTATACGCCCTCAAATAGTAGGCCGGCATCGTCTGAGGGCCATCCAAACCACAACGGCCGGCCCGATGGCGGAAGTAGCCCTGATGTTGACAGGAGAACATCATTATCAAGGGATCGTACTGCAAAGTATGATCCCACCGGCTGATTTTTTAGAAGGGGCCATTATTAAGCGGATTTATTAAACCGAACAAGTTTACGGCAACAAGCCCGCCCCCCTTTTATATTAAATGCCATACTTCTTTCGCTTTGTGTCAAAAATCTTTAATTTGAGCGCTTAAACAATCCAAAATCATGTCAAGAAATTATGATCTGTCCGATCCTACGGACCTGGAATTACTTAAGTCGGATTTCGAAATGTACTCTGCTGACGAATGGCAGGAAATGATCGACTGGAGCCTGGAAGAGGACAATAAAAAAGTTTTATCCTATGACGAGCGGGGCGCGCTGATGACGGCCAGGAAAAAGGCATTGTATAAAGGTTATCCTTCTTACAAGCAAATGGTCTGGGCCTTGAAAATTGCCGATAAAATAGAAGAGAAAAAGAAACAATAAAGACAACCTATAATACAAGTGCTTTTACAAAAATATTTAAAGATAATTTGCCGCCCAGGGGACGGCAAATTATCTTTAAATATACGTTTTGTTGGCGCCTTATTGTGTGCTTAGCGCTTGAGTGGAATCCTTCCGAAAGACAGTGCCAAATGAGACGACAATGGCGTTTCAAAAAAATACTATCCTTAGCAGAATCTTTTAGGCTCCAGAGGAGCCTATGTTGTTAGTACTCTGAGGTGGAAAATCCTCTTTTATACCTATTTTTTTTTCTCGCTCCATAGTGATGCTGTGAAGCTAAAAAAACCAACTGGATTTATTAAAATCCTGTTTTTTCGCTTACAGCAGGAAACTTTAACAAAACTCATTATTTCGCTCCTACGGAGCTCTAATACTACA
>CAZJQS010000129.1:0-4827 GCA_964548175.1 uncultured Saprospiraceae bacterium | reverse complement strand
AATCAAAGAAAACAAAGGCTTTTTTTTCGCCTCAACTTCATTTTTATCCTGCTGGGTATTGCTCTGGTCAGCATCAGCCTTTGGCTGAGCTATGTCATGTCAAAGCGCATTACTCAGCCGTTGACCGACCTGACCGTCTACATCACCCGCTTCGTGGACAGCAACTTTACCCTGCAAGATGAAAACCCCCAGGTACGCAGCAAAGACGAGATCGGGAAGCTCACCCAGAATTTTTCCATCCTTAAAGAAGAGATCATCAATCAGCTCAAATATTTTAAGGAAAAAGTAGACGAAAGAACGAAAGAACTTGCCAACGCCAATAAACGGCTGATCAGCATCAATGAATCCAATAGCCGCTTCGTGCCAAAAGAATTCATCAATTTTTTAGGCAAAAAAAGCATAGAAGAAGTCAAGCTAGGTGACCATAGCCAGCGTGAAATGACTATCCTGTTTACCGACATCCGCTCTTTTACCAAAATATCCGAAACGCTCAGCCCACGCGAAAACTTTGAATTTCTCAACGATTACCTCAACGAAATCGTCCCCATTATACAAAAGAACAAAGGCATCATCGATAAATTCATCGGTGATATGGTCATGGCCCTTTTCCCGGATGACCCCGAGGATGCCCTTCAGGCTGCCCTGGAACTGGATGAAGCCTTAAAGGAGTTTAACTTCCGTCAAACAGCCATCGGCCACCAACCCATTCTCACCGGCACCGGCATACACACCGGCCAGCTGATACTCGGCACCATTGGCAACCGGGAGCGCCTGGAAACGACGGTGATCTCCGATGCCGTCAATATCGCCTCAAGGGTGGAGGGGCTGACTAAATTTTATCAAGCAAAAATTATTTTAACGGAAGAAACAAGAACAAAACTTTCAAAAAACCATTCCTTCCACTATCGCTTTCTGGATTTTGTAAAGGTTAAAGGAAAATCGACTACCTTGTCAGTCTTTGAACTCATCTCACCCCTAGATAGCCTGAAGTTGAGCTATCAGGAAGATTACAAAACGGCAGTAGCCCTCATGCGCAAGCGAAAGATGAGCGAAGCCGCCGCCATTTTTTCGAAAATTTATAACACAAACCCCCATGACGATACGGTGAAAGTCATATTAGACCGCTGCAATGAATACATTAAAAACGGACTGCCCGAAGGCTGGGATGGGGTGGAAAAAATGAACGAAAAGTAATATACCCTTTAAACTTGTACCTTTGCTCTACGCCAAAGACTTAGAAGCCACAATAACGGGTATATGCTTCAATTTGGCCAGGAGCCATAATCCTGCCTACTGCTGCGCAAAAGTCACCGGCACCACATATTCCATATCGTTTTCCGGCAAATCAGAAGGGTTAGATCGCTGGAAAACCATCTGCCCGCTCTCCCTTTCCGGTGGGTCGAAGGTGATGGTCGCCTCAAAAGGAACAAGCTCTTCCGTCATCCATGGCCCCTGGGCAACGGCTATGGCTTCCCCAATTCGATTACCGTCCGCATCGACCAGATACACCGGGAAGTCCCCTTCAAAATACCAGTAGCCGACTGCTTGCCCCTTAATGGTAAAGGGAGATTGAATAGCCTCATTAATGGCAGGTTGATCCACAAAAATCAGCTTCGCAATCAAATCCTGCTGATCGCTTTTTTCAGCGGTCTGCTCCTGGTTTTGGTTGTTAGCCGGTTGCTCTTCTGTGCTGTCGGAAGCGGAGTCATTTTGACAGGCGGTTAATGGCAAGAAGAGCAAGCAAAACATAGGGTAACGGATCAAAAAATGTAGATTGTTCATTGGCTTGATTTTCTTTGATAACACTAGCTTTCGGCCGAAGTTTGAAAGCTTTGCAAATAACCTATCCCAGTGAAAGAATCATAAAAATGGCTACCGTAACCAGCACCACTAGTGCTACAATAATGAAGAAGTTGCTCGTATTTTTATACTTATTGAAAAGATATTCCATGGCTTCCCGCCACTCCAGGTTCCTTCCGATCGGCTCGATCACCATGACGAAATATTTGGCTTTGCCTAATTTTTGTTGATCGCCATGTTTGTCGAGGATGAAAAAGTGATCGTCCAGAAACTTTAGGTCGTATAGCTCCGTTTTTCCGTCAATATCCAAAATGAGCTTATTGGATTTTTCCAGGTATCGCCAGGAGCCGGAGGAAACATCCCCATCTATGGATTGCAAATACTCACCATCTTCATGGAAAAAATGAAGGACAGCTTTGTGAAAACCCACATCATCGCGAATCTCCAGCCAGGGCTTATCCAGATAAAACCGATCTTCCCTCAGATCTTCACTAAACTGCCGGACCATGGGAATGAGAATGTCCAGATAGTCATCCATGTCAGAAGCCTCGGGCGACTGCACGTTGAAGGCGTCCGCGATCTTATCCAAATATTTGTTTTCCAAGGATGATGCTTGTGTTGGTTATCTTCCAAAAATAGGAACTATTTAGAAAAAGCGAAATAAGTGCCTGGACAAAATAAAACAAAAAACCACGGCTGCCAGCCGTGGTTTTTTGTTTTATTTTGCCCACTCGCTTCTTTTTCGAAAATATTTAGGGTCGACCACAAGCAAGCCGAAGGACACACAGTCTTCCTTCGTCGTTTTGGCGTGATGATCACCGTGAGCTCTTAGTATGGCCCGGCTGTAGGTGGAATCTAGTTGCCGAAACCAGTTAAAGCGGCGATGAATGTATACATCGTGAATCAGAAAATAGATCATCCCGTAAATAGAAATGCCGATCCCCACAAAAAGAAGCCAGAGTTGAGGCGTAGAGAGCCCAATAATGTAAGAAAGAGCCGAAGGAATCGCAAAAACCAGAAAGAACAGATCGTTTTTTTCAAAAAAACCATGCTTTTCATGACGGGGTTTGTGATGATCTTCGTGCCACGTCCACAACCAGCCGTGCATGAGGTATTTGTGGGCCATCCAGGCTACAAATTCCATGGCCACCACCGTTACCAGCGTGATGATTGTATATAGAAAAATAGTCGTCATAGTAATCTATTCGTTTAAATACTGAAATCAGTGGACGCTATGCTTTATGACAGTGAATACCAGTGCAAATGGGCGCCTATGAACAAGTGCTTAAATTTACGCCACGCCCAAAATTAAAAAAAACAAAAATTGCAAAAAAAACAAGACCACCGCCACTTTGTTTTTTCTTTTACCCACCATTTTCTGAAACAAGAAACAAAGCACCAGAGCGATAATGAACCAAGCCAGGTAGTTCTGCAGCGGAACTTCATTACCACCCCAATTCCAGAAACCATATTCAATAGCTACCGGTTCGATCAAAAAATCCAGTATGACCATGGCGCCTGCAGCCAGCAAAGCCTTCAGCCAGTCCGGACTTTTTGTAGTGAGCTGGTTGATGGTTGCACAGGCGCAATATACCAGCATCAGCCAGTTTACGCCGATCATCAGAGGAGTGCCCCAGAGCTTAAGCCCCAGCACCTCACCGTAGGCATATTCGCCGAATATCATTCCGGTTTGTACGCCGAGCACCTCTGAGAAAAAGCCGATAAAAAAACACAGGATTAAAAAAAGAATATGGACCGCCTTCCAACTGCCGTGGTTCAACAGCACCAAAATGGTGGAAAATAGCAGATTGACAGGCGTTAAATAAATGAATTGAGGATGAATATTACCCAACAGGCCGGTAATGCCTACCAGATATACGATAATCAGCGCCGCAATAGCCAGCTGGTCAACTTCTGCTTTTATGCCTTTGATCGAGATGCTTTTCACAGGGATGTCTCCAGGTTTAAATTTACTCTTCCAGATTTTCTATAATGGCTTCAACTTTATATCCCTTATGTCTCAACAAAGCCACTACTCCTTCTTCTCCCGCCAGGTGGCCGGCGCCGACGGCAAAGAACACAGTGCCTTGCTGCATCATTTCTTCCATAACAGGAATCCAGTTTTTATTGCGATTGACCAGCAGCAGATCCTCATAATCCTTAATGCCGGTCTCGTCCGTTTGCAGCATTTCCTGCAGGCCGTACAAGTCCCTGGCTTTGTACAATTTGACTAACTCCTCAAACTGGCTTTTGCTGCTGCTACCCTCATCTGCGGAATCAATGCTTTCGACCAGCATTTTAGCCTGAGCTTTGTAGGGAATGCTATCGAACATGCTCATCTGATATTCGGCCGTTTCCAGGCCATCCAATGGAATTTCACGTTCTTTGGCCATGGTCATGAATTCCATTTCATAAGACTTGACGTCGCCTGATTGATTCATACTCGCCAGGTCCTCGTTGCCAAGTGCAGACAAAAACATAGGCTTTATCTTTTCCACAAACATCATAGGTAAACCAACCTTTTCGAAATGTCCTTTTACTCTGCTGTATTCCTCATCCGTAAGCAGGTCCTTAAGCGTAGTATCGTTTTTCATGAACGATTGCATCAGCAGCGGCATCATCTTCGACATATCCATCATCTCTTCCATATTGA
The DNA here is from genome assembly GCA_964548175.1 of uncultured Saprospiraceae bacterium. GTDB lineage: Bacteria > Bacteroidota > Bacteroidia > Chitinophagales > Saprospiraceae > JANQPA01. The sequence goes on along the minus strand of CAZJQS010000129.1, from coordinate 374 downwards.
TTTCCAGGGTAAGCTTGCTGGCCTTTTGAAAGGATTCCTTTGTTTTTTTCGTTAAAAAGAAATCATCAGCCCCGATCATGTGTATGGTCCCGTAGAGGTAAGAAGTTTGAGCCAGGCCATTGCCGGAGATCTCCCATAGCAGCGACCTTTCTTTTTTGGTGGGGGCTAAATTCTTTTGTCCCTTCTGGGCGATTGCAGGCATAAGGGCGATCAACACCAGAAGCATTGAGATTACAGCTTTTTTCATCTTTTGTTTGAAATTTTCAAAAATAATTATTGTTCTAGTTAACCTAAGTTACTATGCAGCTTAGGTGTAGACGGTAAATGGTAGAAAGTAGAAAGATTTCTGCCTGAATTGGACAAATAGATGCCTT
>CAZJQS010000128.1:0-4932 GCA_964548175.1 uncultured Saprospiraceae bacterium | reverse complement strand
CCATCCATTGGTGTCTCGGTAGCTTACTCTACCAAAATTCGGGATGACTCATGTTTGAGCTGTCCGAAAAAGGGGAAGGCTACACCACGAATGGCAAAGGTTGTACTTCAACCGATATTTGAGACAGACTTTCAAGAACACAGTTATGCATTTCGCCCCAACCGGAACGCCCATCAAGCGATGGCACAAAGTCAAAAGTTTATCAATGAAGGCTATCCACACCTCATCGATATCGACTTGAAGTCTTTCTTCGATGAAGTACAACATATACTTCTATGCAATTTTTATTTCAAGTCTCTTTCCGAATCCACCCTCAACAATTTTCTTTAAAGTCATCAGTTCAATATCTGATTTGTTGTTTTCGATTCTTGAAATATAGTGTTTTGTGGTACCACTTTTTTCTGCCAATTCTTCTTGGGTCATGCCAAGCTCTTTTCTTGTTTGTTTGATCATTAAACCGATTACAATGTTTTTGCTCTCGTCTGGTATACTATTTTCAAAGAGAACAATCGGATCCAAATCAAAATACTGAATTACCTCATTACCTTCTTCATCTTTTGATCGTATTCCAATATTCTTCCAGGTTAATGCGCCCTCTTCGACTTCGACTTTTCGAAATTCCTCAATCTTTTCCACTAACAGATATGCAATATGCCCTTCTTTGATTTTCCATTTCTTAAACAATTCCTCAAAATCTATTATCCTTGATTCTCCATTGTTAAATAAACAAGATATTTTATATCCATCCATCTCGTTTATTCTTATAATCCTTTTAACACTTCTCATAACTTATGAATTTGGATTGCATTCGTTCCATTTCTCCATCAAATATTCCTGATTTTCTTTAGCCCACTGGATGATCTTTTTTCTTTTTTTGCTTGGCAAACTCCCGGTATACGTCTCAAGCGTTTCGATTATGATTAACTCCTCATACCCGGCGTAGATGGCATGAAAATGAGGAGGAATGTGATCAAAGTAGTAGATGTAAATTTTGATCGAGTCAATTACTTTGATTAAAGGCATTTCTTATTTGTTGGGCAGTGCTCAATTTAAGATTTGTTGCCTAATTCGGCAACTTTTTGTTTGTCTTTTTTATGCCGCCCAACGGCTTAGTATATGAAAAGTAGGCGATTTCGAAACACGAAATTTTCGGTTCATCGCAAAGTCAGAGACGAGCCCAAATCCTTGATTTAACTACTGTTTCGCCTATTTTTTATATACATTGATGGCGGTAGTTTTTATTCAATTTTCAGTTTTATTGTTAGTTCTATGACCTTATCAACTAACGTTTTATCAGCCCAACTTCCTTCATGAGCAATATTCCATTCAATTCTGTTAAAGGTAAATTTTGTGGAAAATTCTTTCTCTTTACTCTTTGCTTTAAATTTAATGCTCTTTGTAATTCCTTTGATAGTCAAATTTCCTGATACTGAAATGCTGTCATTCGCTAAATCATTGATCTCCGTGATAGTGAATTCTGAAGTTGGATATTTCTCTGTATTGAAAAAATCTTCACTTTTCATATGGTCGTTAAATCGTTTCCTTGGAACAGGTTCGTGTTCAGGAATGTCAGTAACCTGAATAGTGTTCATATTTATTGTAAATCTGCCTCCAACTAATTTATTTTGGTCTGTTAAAAAATATCCGTCTTGTAGTTGAATACCTCCTTCGTGTTTTCCTGCTCCCCTCATTTTAGTTCCTTTCCAATGAATGCTTGAATTAGATAAATCTACCTGTAGATTGTCTTTAGTTGGAGAATTATGCTCTTTTTGAGCTTTCCCAATATTGGCTTTTTGTGCATTTGAGTTGTGCTTCCCTACACAGGAACAAATTAGCATTGCTATTATCAAAATCCATAATAGCTTATTCATAACCTGGAATATTTTTACCTAAAACTATATCCCTTGTTGCAACCAATAGGTCTCCTTCTTTTTTAAAGGTCAATAAACCTGAATGACTTCCTCTTGGAGAATTAGGGTTAATTTCATTCTTGGTCAATAGACTATCTCCTTCAAAATGGCAACTTGTGAGGTAATAATATTTTCCGTTCGGTTCTAAAATTTCATAATGAATGTGCGCTGGTTCCGACCTGTTAGGATATGGAGCAGGATTTAACGTATAAAATGAGTAATATCTATCTTCATCCGTTTTAAGCCAAGTGCGATTGTATCCGTGTTTTTTACCCCACCCTTTAGAGTTCTCGTTTGGTGCATAAATTCCATTTTGGTTGGTGTGATATACATACAGAATAATATCGTTTGCAGGTATCCGTCCGAGCAACTACACCTCTAGGTCCTTAACCCAAGCTCCGGGCAACAATTCCTCAATTTTGTTGATGGGATGATCGGGAATGCGTTCCAATACCGTTTTGAGCCACCGGTAAGGGTTGATTCCCTGCTTTTTACAGGAAGCAAAGAAAGAATACATCATGGCGATACGCTGTGCGGCTTTGTGACTACCGGCAAAGAGATAGTTCTTTCGACCCAGGGCCAGGGGCCGGATGGAGTTCTCCACGAGGTTGTTATCGATCTGCAGGCGACCGTCCTGGCAATAGACCATCAGTTTTTCCTCTCGCTGAAGTAGGTAATACAAAGCTTTGCCCAAAGGAGATTTGGGCAGCGCCTTTTTTTGTTGCTCCCGGGCCCAGTCAAAAAGGGCTTTTAGGATGGGCAAAGCTTTTTCCTGCCGGGTGTTGTAGATCTGTTCGACATCAGCCTCGCTGTTGCGTAAGCTTCGCTCGATATCATAAAGTTGGCCAAAATAATTCAGAGCTGTTTCGGCTTCCCGGGCTGAGTCTTTTGCCTGAAAGAAGTAACGGCGGGCATGAGCCATACAGCCCACCAACTTTATATCGGTTTGTCCTTTGACCAATTTATCATACACCGCATAACCATCGGTTTGCAGATGACCACTAAAGTCCGATAAGATCGCTTTAGGCCCCTTTTTGCCACGTCCTTCCTGGTAATCGAATAGCACCAAGCCTTCCAGGGGAGCCTGGTAGACCCACTGGTATCCTCGATGGGTTTTTCCGCTTTTTTGTTTGTCCTGAACTTGAAGGGGGCTTTCATCGGCTTGCAGATAGTCACTTTTCAATACCTTTTGCTTGAGGCTGTTGTAGAGCGGTTCCAACAAACTGCTCACTCCGGCAAACCAGTCATTGACGGTGCTTTTGGACAGTTTGACCTCATAGAGATGATCAAACTGCTGGAGCTGACGGTAAAAAGGCTGGTGATAGACAAATTTGGAGGTCATCAAATGAGCCAGTAAGCCGGCCTCGGCAATGCTTTTCGGTAAAGGCCGTGAAGGCATACGCCCCTGAATGATCACCGTTTGTTCTTCGCCCTGTTCGTTGGTCTCGGTTTTGACTGACATACCTGGCAAAGATATAGCGCCGCCGCGTCAGACTGGCCGGTTGATAGTCCAGGGTATCCACAATAGTGTCGGCGATATGCTCGGCATCGCTGACATCCTCCGTCGGTTCAATAGGTACTATTTCAGTCGGTAAATGGTTGGGAATGGGATGGCGGCCTGGGTGTTTGCCCTTTTTTCGCTCATAAGTGATGACTTGTTTGGCTTCTCCTCCAGGGTGTTCCACCGTTTGATCTACAGGGCAGAGTTCGCCAAAATCAAGACTGAGTTGATCGGGCGCCGGTTCTTGCTGTGGCACATAGCGCTCAGACTTAGTGCTAAAGATTAGTTGTTGCAATTGGGCCAACTGGAACTCCAGGTAGGCCTTACTTTTTTGCAGTTCTTCCCTTTGTTGGCGCCACTGCTTTTTTTCCTGCTCCAACTGTGCATTTTGGCGCTTAAGCGCCTCATCTTCAGCCTTTAATTTTGCTATATCCACATGTACAAGATACGAAAAAAGGGCCTCAATCAGGCACTTTTTACATATCTTTTTCGCCTTTTTACGCTCTTTAATTCTATGCCTTCCAGCAGCATGACCAGCTCTGACCAGGTGAGTTCCACACTGCTTTGATCCGTTGAATAAAGCGGTAATTCAAAAGTGCCTCTTTCCAGTCTTTTGTAATAAATGGCGAAGCCACTGACATCCCACATCAGCAGCTTGATCCGGTCGCGGCGACGGTTCAGAAAAATAAAAATCTACCTGTCGGCAGACAGGCATCGCCACTGAGCAGGGCATGCGAAAAACGGGTCTGCGCGATCCCGCTCAAGCCATCAAAACTCTTCCGCATGTCTGTAGCTCCGCGATACAAAAAGTAACGCTGCTTACTTGAAAAACTTAGCATCGTAAGCCCTGGATCAGTTCAATCAATGAGTCAGGCGGGTAGTCGGCCGGTAGTTCCAGTTCCACGCCTGAGGAACAACGTACAATAATAGCCTGTCCTCCCAAAACCTGGGGACGTAGATTGACAAAACCTTGGCTGCCGTTTTCTTCTTGCCGTAATTTACTCCGCCAATATTGAAAGGTATGTTTATTAAGGTGATGTGAGGCGCAAAAGGCCTTGATCGTTTGTTCGCTTGATTCTTGAGCCTCTACCACCGCCATGTCGTCTCCAAAGCCACTTTCTCAAAGGTGGACAACCAAATTTGGCAGATGCTCTGGCGCTGGTCCCGCCGCCGACACGCCCACCGCAAAAACCGGACATGGATTAAAAATCGCTACTTCATGCGATACAAAGGACGAGACTGGACGTTCTTCGCCCATGATGAACATGGCAATCTCGTTACAATCTTCCGCGCCGCTTCCGTTCCCATCCGACGGCACATCAAAATCCGCGACCGTGCCAATCCGTATGACGCCACGCAAGAGGTGTACTTTGAGCAAAGGTCAGATCAATTGATGCAGCAAAAGCTCCAAGGCAAACGGATGATTACTTATCTTTATAAACGGCAGGAAGGCTTGTGTCCGATCCGCCGGCAGAAAATAACGGAGCAAACCGGTTGGAACGCCCACCACCTGACACCCAA
>CAZJQS010000127.1:0-5277 GCA_964548175.1 uncultured Saprospiraceae bacterium | reverse complement strand
AACAATCAAATGTAGAAGGAAATCTGGCCCGGCGAAGGCCAGAAGAATCAATAACAGGAAAAGATAAAGGGCGATCGGCAATCTCTTCTTCAACTTTTTCATATAAATCCAGGAAGCGGATAGCCGTTTCGGGAGTGTTTTGCTCAATATAGTAGGTAACGGCTGCGTCTAAATCACCTTCCGCAGCCTCAGTGATTTCAATGTTGTAAGCCATGTTTCCGGCGGATTCGATTCAAGGCTTCATTAGAAGGGGAGGAAGACATGGCACCTTTTTCAAAAGCTGCTAATCGCTTTTCAATTTCGGTTTGCTGGTCTGGCGAAAACTCAGCATCAAATACATCATCTGTTTCGATAATGCTTTCCAGAAGGAAATAAGCTAGTTCTTTCCGCTTTGCTCTATCTAACTTCAGGCTTTCCGATTTTAAAGCTTCTACTGTCATAAGTTACTTATCTAATTGGAGATTCTAATATACCACTAATCGGGCTCACTTACAATAACAAAGTAGGCTCGGCCTGGGTTTTCCAGCGTTTTCCAAAAACGAAAAAGCGAATACCCAGACCTCTCCAGACATCCGCCTCTCTAGCTTGCTGATATGGATACACACAGGTAACCACCCACTTTGAGCGCCATTAGCCAAAGGGATACTTTGTGGTTCGATTGGCTACATAACCGCTCTCACCGCCGGCCAGGCCTTATCCAGGGCCTCACTAATGCGGAAATACAAACACAAACTTTCCGTAGAGCCTTCATCGCAAAGCCGTTCCAGCTTCTCCATCTCCGGGGTGAGCAAAGGCAGTCCGATCAGGGAGAACGAAGAGGCCAATTGATGGATCCGCTCGCGGGCTTCCGCAAATTGCCCTCCCTCCAGTAAGGGGCGTATAGAACGGAACAAAGACCAGTTTTCCTGCTCGAACAGGCGAATCATGTCCCTGAGCAGCGCTTTGTCCTGCCCGTATAACTCCTTCAAAATAGCCTCATCCAGGGAAGCCGTAATGCTCCCTTCCTCAGGGGCGCCGTCAAGAAGTTCTTGTAGCTTCAACAACAATTGCCGGGAAGTAAAAGGCTTGGGCAGATAATCCGTCATGCCGGTGCTGAGGGCCTCGTCGATCTGTTCCTTCAGCGTGGAGGCCGTTAACGCCAGAATAGGGGTGTCCCGGTTGAGGCAGCCTTCCCTGCGGATGAGCTTAGTGGCTTGTAAACCGTTCATCTCCGGCATGCGGACATCCATGAGAATGAGATCATAGGCCTGCTCATTGGCTTTGTCCACTGCTTCTTTTCCGTTGACGGTAAAATCTGCGGCCAAAGGTATCTTCTCCAGAATACGCTTCAAATAAAAGGTGTTCATTACATTGTCTTCCGCCACGAGTATCTTCTTGTCGTTGATCCGCTGGGAAAGATGCCTGGAAACCTCTACAGCGCTTTGCTTATGGATCTTTTCATGACTTTTTTGAAACCGCAAGGTGACCAGAAAAGTGCTGCCCTCTCCTAATGTTGACTCCACCACGATCTGCCCACCCAGCAAATCGACGATCCTTTTCGTGATGGCCAGTCCCAGCCCCGTCCCTCCATAGCGCAGAGATACCTGCTCGTCCCCCTGGCGGAATTTATCGAAAATGGAGGTCAGCTTTTCTTCAGCAATGCCGATGCCGGTATCTCTGATCTCAAAACGCAGGGTCAGGGCTTCCTCCTCTTCATGGACGATGCTCGTCTCAAAACGGATCTGTCCTTCTTCTGTGAACTTCACGGCATTGCCCATCAGATTGAACAGCACCTGGTTGAGCAGTATGGGATCGCTCATCAGATAGTAATCCAGCTCCGGAAGGGTGCGCACCATAAGGTCGACGTTCTTGCCATTGAGCTGGTAGTGAAAAGTTTTCCGTACGTTTTCGAGTATCGAATTGAGGTCCAGCTTTTTGGTGACCACCTCCATCTTACCGGATTCTATCTTCGCGATGTCCAATACGTCGTTGATCAGTCCGGAGAGAATATCGGTGGCGCTTTTCTGGATCTCAAGGTATTCTTTTTGTTCGTCGGAAAGTTCAGTCCCCATCAGCAGATCCAGCATGCCGATGATGGCGTTGAGCGGGGTGCGTATCTCATGACTCATATGGGCCAGAAACTGCTTTTCAGCCTCCCGGGCTTCCTCTGCTTCCCGGCGGGCTTCCATGAGTTTCTGCTGGACCTGTTTGCTCTCCGTCATATCGCGATACTGCCAAAGATGCCCCAGGTATTTGTGGTTATGGTAAATGGGAATATAGTCTCTTTCGAAAATGCGGCCGTCTTTGAGGTGAAGCTCATCTGCCACCCTCAGTTCTTTCATCGCCAGCAGTTGGTTGATCCGGTAAATAAAATTGTCGGGATTTTTGAAGAGATCTTTGGACAGCTCCGCTGCTTCGCGGCAGTCCATCCCCGTCAGGTCGTCGGGAGAACCCGGTAAGCCGAAAAGGTCACAAAAGTATTGATTGGTCAGCACGACGCACCGGTTTTCATCCTCCAGTAAAATACCCGATTGCAGGGTCATGATGAGGTTGCTCAGGCGGAGTTCGGCCGATTTGAGCTCTTTTTCGATCTTTCTTCGCTCGGTGATGTCTTTGGCGAAGGCCCGGACTTCCCGCTTACCGTCTTTTTTGCGGATAAGCTGCATATGCTGCCCCACCCACAGGCGCTTGCCGTTGCGATCTTTGAGTGGGAACTCAAAGTAAAATTCCGGCCATTCCTGAGTAATGAATTCCCGGTATCCTTGCAGCATCCCGGGAACCCACTCGGGAAAAATAAATTTCGTAAACGAACGGCCGAGGATCTCTGACTTGTCGAGTCCAAGTTTGCGCGCCGCCACATCATTGAGATAGATGAGGCGACCATCGGTGTCCATCTTGTAAATGACGTCACTGCCGCGTTCGACCAGCTCGCGGTAGATCTGTTCGTCCTGTTCCAGCTCTTCCGAACCAGGATTCGTATTCGAAATATGGGCCATATCAAAACATATTCAACCTTTTCATCAGCGAGCGCTTTTGGGCGCGACTCACCGGTATTTTTTCTTCGTTGATAAAAAGGGTATTGTCCTCCATTTTATGGATCTTCTCCAGATTGACGATGTATGACCGATGTACCTTCTGAAAACGGTCATCCGGCAGCTTTTCTTCCATCTTTTTCAGCGTGCCGTAAAAAATGTATTTGCTGCCCGGTGTTTGAAGGCGAATATAATCTCCTACGTTTTCGAGAAAAAGAATATCGTCAAAGTTCAGCTTAATCAGCTTTTTATCGACCCTGATGCATAAGTGATCGCTAAGCTCTTCGGTATTCAGGGCCTTTTTGAGTTTCAGTACTTTTTGAATGGCTTTGCGAAAACGAGGCAGCGTGATGGGCTTGGTCAGGTAATCCGTCACCTCATATTGAAAAGCTTCAAAAGCATACTCTTTCTTGGCGCTGGTCACAATCACCAAAGGACGGTGCTCCTGCTGCTCGAGCAGTTCAAAACCGCTGGCATCCGGCATCTCTATGTCCAAAAAAATAAGATCAATCAACTGACTGCCGGTAACAACCAAGGCATCCGCAACACGGCCGCAACTCGCCACCACCTTTAATTCAGAAAATTGACGACAATGACTTTCCAATAGCCGTCGAGACATTGGATCGTCCTCTACGATCAAACAACTAAGGTTCATAACAAATGGATTAGGATCAACAACTAATCCTGCTTTTACTTACGAATAAAAAAAGCGAAAGTTTCAACAGGTATTCCGTTTAAAGACGTCTTCTCCCCCTCTGAGTCACCTTAATGACCTCAAAAAACATTCCAAATGAATTAACCAACTCTTTTTTACCGAAAAACGAGTCTTTTTTACCGAAAAACGAAAAAGTCAGCAAGGCTTTCGCAAAGAATGTATTTTTAAACCAAGTTTAAAGATGAAAAAAAAACATATATTTTCATCTACCCACAAATAAACACGAACCTTTTAGAATTTGAAATGGTGTAAAACTTCAGATATTGGGAAATAACTTAGTATGTCATCATACGGAATCTCCGGGCCCCTATTTTTTCCTTATCTGAAGCTTACCTTCCTCTTACTTAAACGCTTTAACGTAGGCCATCGTTGGAAATACTCAGCGATGGCCTATTTTTTTGTTTAAAACCTTACCACGTTTGCGTCTTCCAGTTGGGTATCGATCAGATATCTGGCGAGGTTGAACCACCGATCGGCCTGGTCGAGGATCATGCTATCGCTGGTGACTACAGGGGCTACGGCGTGCATCAGGATGGAATCCGGGTTATTGACCAGTTCGGCTTCCCATGGCCAGTTTTGAGCCTCCGCCAGTTCAAGGATCATAGCTTTGATCCGGCCGCTATTGGAGACGGGCTTATCCAGCAGCCAGGTCACGCTTCCGGTTTGCAATGCTTTCAACGTATTTCCGATCATCAGGATGGCTTGCTGGGTTTCTTCTACTCGCTTGTAAGTGCCGTGCACACTGGCCAGATCACGGTAGCAACCGTCCTGTCCTTCAAAAATAAATCCGTTAGATAAAGCGCTTTCAATAGTGATCAGCAGGTTCAGCCCGTCGATAAGCAAGGGGCTGTCCTTCAATTCCTGGGGCGCCAGGGCTTTGTCCTGCCGGTTGAGCCGCTGGATTTCAGTGCATACGGCCCGCTGTATGGCCAGTCGCTGCCGCTGCTTGAGCCGGTAGCGATCGCCCACCAGTTTGATTGAAGCTTTTTCCGCATACCCCTTCCCCAATAGCCAGGAAAGGTCGTTGACGGCCAGCGTCAACCTGGGCAGGTTCTGAGAAGTAAAAAGCGACCGATCAGCGGGGTGTTGACCTCTGTGTTTGCGTTTGTCCGGCATATTGGTTGGGAGTGATATGGAGTGTGTAAAAAGTCTTCGTACTCTTCCCGCCTGTCGGCCGGCAGGAGAAGTAGCTGACTTTTTACACAACCCAGATATCACCATTTTTTGCCTTCCAATCTACAAAAAAAAAGAGAGTTGCCCTCCAAATCGGTGATTTTACAGCTTACCGATACGTCAATAACATCTACCCCTGCCTAAAGCAGCGGCGGCAACTCTCCGAAATATCAATTCTTTATTCGATTATTTTTTTTTATAAAGGCGCAAGTCCAATCCCCCAAACAGCTGCATTACACGAGCGCAAGCTCGATCACAACAAAAGCTGCACCGCAGCAACACACAATACCATCGGGCGCAAGCCCAATGACAACAAAAGCTGCACCGCAGCAACACACAATACCATCGGGCGCAAGCTCGATCACAACAAAAGCTGCA
>CAZJQS010000126.1:0-5782 GCA_964548175.1 uncultured Saprospiraceae bacterium | reverse complement strand
GTTTTGGGTTTTGAGTTTTGAGTTTTGAGTTTTGGGTTTTGAGTTTTGAGTTTTGAGTTTTGAGTTTTGAGTTTTGAGTTTTGGGTTTTGGTTTTTTAATCTTAACCTTAAACCCTGAACCCAGAACCCTGAACCCAGAACCCAGAACCCTGAACCCAGAACCCTGAACCCAGAACCCTGAACCCTGAACCCAGAACCCTGAACCCGAAACCCTAAACCCAGAACCCTGAACCCTGAACCCTTTCAACAACAGTCACAAGAATAAAGCATATAAAAAATAGCAAAAAACATTAAACAATGAATTACTTTTTAGGCATCGACTATCCCACCTGGTGGTTCCTCATTGTTGGGGGGCTGTTTAGTGGGTACGCTATACTCGACGGATTTGATCTGGGCGCGGGCGCCTGGCACTTATTTTTCAGAAAAGAGAAAAGCCGCCGCATTGCCTTAAATGCCATCGGGCCGGTATGGGACGGGAACGAAGTCTGGCTGGTGATCGGTGGCGGGGCTTTATTTGCGGGCTTTCCGATCGTATACGCCTCGGTTTTTTCGGCCATGTATATTCCCTTTATGCTGTTTCTGGCCTTTTTGATCTTTCGGGCGGTGTCGATCGAGTTTCGATCGAAGGAACCGATGAAATGGTGGCGGAGGATGTGGGATATTTCCTACAGTGTGTCCAGTATTATGCTGGCCGTATTATTGGGTGTGGTATTGGGCAATGTGCTGCAAGGCATGTCTATGGGGCCCAACTTTGAGTTACAGGGCAGTTGGTTGCAATTTTTGAATCCTTATGCCATTATGGTCGGCGTAACGACCTTGGCCTTGTTCATGATGCACGGGGCGATTTATTTGCTGATGAAAACGGAAGGCCGTTTGTATGCCAGGTTGAATATTCTGGTTAAAAGGGCCATTGTTTTCTTCATTGTCAGCTTTAGTTTGATTACCCTGTACACGCTCATCTACATTCCTCATTTGACTGACCGGTTCAAGGAGCTGCCGTTGCTGTTTATCGTTCCGGTTCTGGCTTTTTTGAGCATTGCCAACATACCGAGGCTAGTGACCAAGCGAAAATTCCAGTATGCTTTTATTTTTTCTTCTCTTACGGTGGCCATGCTGCTGGTCCTGGTGGCGATAGAGTTGTACCCGGTATTGATCTTATCGACTATTGATCCGGTTTACAATATTACGGTCTACAATGCAGCCTCTTCCCAGAAATCGCTAGGCATTATGCTGCTTATTGCGGTTATTGGAGCGCCGTTGGTGTTAAGCTATACCATTTTTGTATTCTGGACATTCAGAGGGAAGGTAGAATTGGATGAAACCAGTTATTAGCAACCGAGGGCCTTTTTTTTCGTAAAAAATTAATAGGTTGCTAACCAACTTTTGTGGAAGTAATATCTTTATACCTATTAAATATACAAGAAAAGAGCGGTAATAGGTCCGTACATTGAAAAAGAATAGAAAATGAACTCACCGCAAAAGGGCGAAGGCAGCTCAGGCTTCGCGCCTTCACGGTGAACAATTTTAACTTCAATGTTCTCTTAAAGGCGCTTTTATCTCTTGTGAAACTCACTTCTTATGCAAGATAAATTCATTCACTCGCTGTACGTTGCTCATACGGAAGGACAGGATGTCCCCTCCCCTTCTTTGGTATGCGACTGGCTCAATGAGCTCATCGGCATTCTTTTTCCCGAATTCTCCGACCACCGCTACCAGTCGTACCGGGAATTCGACCAGCACTTCCAGTCTATCCGCCTGAAACTCTTCAAGGTACTCGGCGCCATAGAAGACCGTCTGACGACTTCTGCTCATGAAGTGGAGCATTTATTTTGGGAAAAATTGCCCGAGTTGCGCGAGACCATCCACCAGGACGCCCAAGCCATCTTAAAGGGAGATCCTGCGGCCGTGAGCCTTACAGAAGTCATCCGTACTTATCCGGGTTTTTATGCCATTGCAGTATTCCGCCTGGCGCATGAATTCCATCAACTGGGTGTTCCCCTGATTCCCCGTATTTTGACAGAATATGCACACGGCAAAACCGGCATCGACATTCATCCCGGCGCCACCATCGGCAAAAACTTCTGCATCGACCACGGCACGGGAGTAGTGATCGGCGAAACCGTAATTATTGGAAACGATGTCAAAGTTTACCAGGGCGTCACGCTAGGCGCGCTGAGCGTCAGAAAAGAACTGGCCAAAACCAAGCGGCATCCGACCATTGAAGACCGCGTGGTCATCTATTCCGGCGCCACCATCCTGGGCGGAGAAACGATCATCGGCCATGATACCGTCATCGGCGGTAATGTTTGGATCACCAAAAGCGTACAGCCCAACTGCCGAATCTATTATACCGGTTATATTCGTCAAAAGCATGAGGATGCTAAAGTATCCTGATGAGGGCGGCCCCATCACCCCTGGAAGGGTAAAGCCGCCCCTGTATATTTTTCATGTCAAAACACCAACTACACATGAGTTCTATCGCCCATATCATCGGCAATACCCCTTTAGTAGAGATCAAAAACATCATCAACAAATCCAATGTCACCGTTTACGGTAAGCTGGAAGGTCAGAATCCCGGCGGCAGCGTCAAAGACCGGGCCGCTTACAACATGATCAAAAGCGCCCTTGACCGCGGCGACATCAAGCCCGGCATCAAGCTCGTGGAAGCCACCAGCGGCAATACCGGCATTGCTCTGGCCATGATCGCCCGGCTTTTTGACCTCGACATTACCCTCATCATGCCGGAAAACGCCACCAAAGAGCGCATACAGACCATGCAGGCCTACGGTGCTGAAGTGGTGCTTACACCAAAAGATAGAACCATAGAATATTCCCGGGAGTACGCACAGGAACTGGTCGATCAAGGCGGTTATTTCATGCTGAACCAATTCGCTAATACTGACAACTGGAAGATGCACTACAAAACGACCGGTCCGGAGATATGGAGAGACACCAAGGGCATGGTCACACATTTCGTCTCTTCCATGGGCACCACCGGCACCATCATGGGGGTGTCCCGCTACCTGAAAGAACAAAACCCCAACATCCAGATTGTGGGCGTACAGCCTACTGACGGTTCCAGCATTCCCGGCATCCGGCGCTGGTCCAAAGAATACCTTCCTGCTATTTACGAAGCCGAACGCGTGGATCGCATCATCGACGTGTCTCAGGATGAAGCGAAGCATACCATGCAGCGCCTGGCCAAAGAGGAGGCCATCTTTGCAGGGATGAGCAGCGGCGGCGCCACGGCGGCAGCGGCGAAGCTGGTGGAGGAGTTGGAGCAGGGCGTGGTGGTGTGTATTATTTGTGACCGGGGGGATCGGTATTTGTCATCCGAAATCTTTTAACAGATGCTGATCCCGATTCCATCGGGATGATGCTGGATGCTGGTGCCGACAAGTCGGCACGATGCTAACGATCTGGAGTTCATCCAATCACAGCATCGTTCCGATTTATCGGAACAAGCATCCAGCATCATCCCGCCGAAAGGCGGGTTAGCATCTGTTAATGGTAAACGAACTGCTCAACTAAACAAACCTACTCTCTCAACATCAACTTCCTCACGATCTTAAACGGCAGATCACCGTAACTCAGAAAGCGATCGTGGAATTCCCTCATCGAATAATGCTCGCCCATTCGCTGCTTGTATTCCTCTCTAAGCTTAATGATCATCATCTCGCCGATGATCTCGCGACCGGGAGGAGAAGGCGACTGCGAATCGCGCTGCACCTCTATGAAAGAATTCGTCGGCTCCATGCCGATCTCATCGATGTAAGCCTGGACCGCCTCGTCAAAAGTCATTTCCCCCTTCGCCATTTTCAGTTTGGTCAGGATGCGCTGGATGCGCCACATGCGCATCTGCAGGCGTCCCATGCGCGACTTGAGCGCCACCATATGATCGAACACATCCTCGAAATAGCCTTCTTCTTCCAGCAAGCGCTCCAGATAGAACGACCAGGCCTGGCTGTGGTAGATAGAATTGAAGATCATGCGCATCGGCCGTTGCGGACGCGTACCGGCGGCGGCACGCTGAACGGTGTGGCCCAGCCATTCGTGGTAAGAGATCACATGCGTCCAGTAAGGATTGTAAGAACGAATGCGACTAGCCTTTTCTTCTTCTGTGAGCCAATCTTCCAGAGGTGTGAGCACGTAATAGCCCGACAAGCGGCCGGCCACCGTTGGCCCGTAAGTAGCGCCGCCGAAAGACAAGGTCCTTCGGGACATAGGCGAGGTGATCATCACCCCATAGTCAAAATCCGGGATGGTGACCAAGTGGCTCCCCTCATTGGCCAGCCAGTCGGCCGTCAGCTTAACGAAGCGCTCGGCCATGGGCATGACTTCCTCCCAGGGGGGCGCCTCTTCGAGCATCAGTTCCCATACTGTTTTCAGATCGCCGCTGGGATGGATACGTTTGGCCAGGGCTTTCATTTCGGCCATGGCCTTTTTACGTTCTTCCTCGGCCACGCGGATCATTTCGTCTACGCTGTAGTCGTAAAGCATCTCATGCTGAAACTGGTAAAACTCCACTTCTTCCGGTTTCCAGGCCGGCGAGCGGGTGGAACGTGGGAGCAGATCATTTTCCAGCCACTGTTCGAATTCATCCAGTGCGGCCAGGGCTTTTTTTGAAGCCGACATCAATTGTTTTTTCGACTCCGGATCGTAGGTAATGGCATTGGGTACGGAATCACGGAGCAGCAATCTCGCGTATTTGACCTGGGAGAGCGTATTTTCGGTCCAGGTGCGCGCCGGGTTGGTCAAGTTCTTCTTGCCGTTTGCGAGCACGTCGGGGAATCGCTCCAGTTCGCGGACGGCCGCCTTAATGCCCGGCTCGCCGATGGCGCCGGGGCGGACGAACAGTCGATTGGTAGCGCCCAGCGACAGGTAGCCGATGGGGCGGACTTTGTACAATTGGAGGGTATCGATCTCAAACAGCTGTCGTTTGACGTGGGCGACGGCCAGTTCGAGGTCGATCTGCTCATCGAAATTGAGCTGCTGAGGATCTAGAGTCTGCAATTCGCTTAAAATGTCGGAATAGCTTTTGGAGGCGGCGCGGTATTCGGCCTCACTTTGATGTGGAATGCTGACTGCGGCGATGCGATCGACCAGTTCGTTGAGGGTTTGGCCGGCGCTCGTTTGAGCGGTCAGGCTTGAGAATAACAAGCAGCACATCAGGAGTAGCCCGATGGGCTGTTGGAGTGTGTGTTTTTTCATACGGAATGGATGTTTTTAGTGATTAGTTGATTATAGAAAATGATACGTCCCACTGTGGGTGAAAGTATTGAAATCCAATATTGTATTAACATTTTCACCGCTAACACCATTAAACCTTAGCGTTCCTTTGCGTCTTGGCGGTGAGATCCTACTGTTTTATTGGTTTCAATTTTTGTACCTGGCCCGAGACGTATCATTCTGATTTTAATGTATTTCATGATAAATATACAATTTTTGGCGGGATCGGTTCTGAGCGTAAAATACATGCCGACCAGATAGGGTTAGCGATCGGACAGCCTATAAAAACTTTTTCATTCCGTTGCTGGCTTTTTATCCCGATAGTGACCCAAAGGAATTGAAGAAAGCCGATATCATGCGGTTTTTACTGGACTGTTCGGAGGAAAGGAGTTGGTCGGATTCGACGCAGAACCAGGCAGTGAATGCTATCAAGTTTTACTATGAAAAGGTATTGGGGCAGGAACGGACTTTTTATGATTTGCGGCCGAGGAAAAGTCAGCTGCTGCCGAATGTTTTTAGTGAGGAGGAAGTGGTTGCTCTATTCAGCGTGATC
>CAZJQS010000125.1:0-6268 GCA_964548175.1 uncultured Saprospiraceae bacterium | reverse complement strand
CAAAACCCAAAACCCAAAACCCAAAAAATAACTTGCCTTTTACTAAGTGGTTTTCTCATGTGTGTTCAGCAGGCCGTCTTTAAGACGGTCTTTTTTATTTGGCAAAAGTGTTATTTTCTGTTAAAGAAAGTAGGCGGGAGGATCCAAGGAGAAATAAATTTCGTTATTATTTAGTACGCGCCCAATAAAATTGGAAGTTTTGTTTAAATGAAATGCCTTTTTAAGGGATCTGGAAAATGCAATTGTTTGCTCAACTGTTTACACCTCTTTTAATAAAAAAAAACTGAATTATGAGACAAATCACCCAAAATCTGCTGGTCGCCATCATTAGTTCTATGGCTACCTTTTCGCTGATGTTCCATGTTATGGTTGACACAGGATCAGATGTTACCCCAGACCAGGGGGCTGCTTCCATCAGGCTGGTTAAGAATAACAGTCATGACGCACCTTCTATGCTTGCCTTTCCGGAGGATTTTATTCAAACCTCGAGAAAAGTGACTAACTCAGTTGTGAATATTACGACATACACTAACTCAGGCTATCCAAGGGCCAATGGATCCGGAGTAGTTTATACCGCTGACGGATATATCATCACCAATAACCACGTTGTAGAAGGAAGTGACTGGTTAGAAGTTACCTTACCAGATAAGCGAAAACTGAGGGCTCAGATTGTTGGAACAGATCAAACTACTGATTTGGCTCTGCTGAAAGTTCAGGCCGTTGATCTTTCCCCTATTGAATTAGGAGACTCAGACATGGTACAGGTAGGCGAATGGGTGCTGGCGGTCGGTAATCCTTTTAGTTTAACCTCTACGGTAACGGCGGGAATAGTAAGTGCAAAAGGAAGAAACCTGAATATCATCGAAGACACCTATTCTATTGAGTCATTTATTCAGACGGATGCGGTAGTTAATCCGGGTAATAGCGGAGGAGCGCTGGTGAATACCCAGGGGGGATTAATAGGCATCAATACTGCTATTTTGAGTGAAACAGGAGGTTATGAAGGTTATTCTTTTGCCATACCAGTCAATTTAGTGAGAAAGGTCGTGGAAGACTTCAAAGATTTTGGGGAAGTTCGCAGAGCGCTTCTGGGGGTATCGATCAGTGAGGTGGACGCAGATATGGCCAGACAGTTGGAGTTGCCTTTCGTTGGAGGAGTCTACATTAGTGAGGTGAATCCTAATGGCAGCGCCGCCAATGCCGGCCTTCGCCGGGGAGATATTATTATTGGAATCAACAACAAAAAAGTGGTGTCTGTACCTGAATTGCAAGAACAGGTGGCGCGATACCGGCCCGGAGAAGCTATTGATCTGCGTTTTTACCGGAACGGCCGGGCTTATGACCTAAAAGGGGTTAGGTTAAAAGGCCTCTCTTCGGGTATGAGTTATCGACCGTAACTTCAGTATTTTAGTGGGCCTTCACTTAATAATGCGCAAATTGAATTTGTATAAAACGAGCTTTTTCGGTCGGTCCTGATATATTAAAAAAAAATAATTGATGAAAACAAGATATTTTTCACTCTACCTTTGTCTTTTTTAGGAATTCTTTCTAATTTAGCAATCGATTTAGTTAGCAAGTAATTTTTTTAGCTATAGTGTAATTGTCTTGTTGGCTGATCGCAATAAATTTGGAAAGCGTTCTATTTTAATAGTAAGGGGGAACGGTTGCCAGGAGTAAGCCCGGAAGCTCCGAGTACCTGGCAACTTTTTTATCCTTTTGTTCGTCCTCCATCAATTAAGTATGTAAACTTGTCTACAAAATATACATCGTCAGCGGCGGTGTATATTTTGTAGTTTATAGGGCTTGTGTAAAAAGCCGTCATCACAGATAGTTATGTTCAAGTGTTTCTGCCGCTGAGTTCAATCAGAACAACGGGTTTTATTACCAATTAAACGATCACACCGTTTTAGTTTTTTCAGTTTCGCATCCTTTAATTTTTATAATACTTTTCTAACGTGGCTCGGATAATCGGAATTGACTACGGCACCAAGAGAACCGGACTGGCTGTCAGTGATCCTTTACAGATCATTGCCAGCGGGTTGGATACTGTCCCCACTGATCAGGTTCTTGAGTATTTGGAAAATTATATAGCCCAAGAAGAGGTGGAATGTATTGTAGTGGGGGAGCCGATGCATCAGGACGGAAAGCCGGCACAAATAGCACACCTGGTCGTAGGCTTTGTGCGAGCTTTAAAGAAGAAATTTCCTGCAATAGAAATAGCCACTGTAGACGAGCGGTATACTTCTCAGGATGCAAAGGAGATTATCCTGAAAAGCGGGGCGAAAAAGAAAAAGAGAAGGGATAAAAACCTGGTCGATAAGGTAAGTGCCGTTCTTATCCTCAGAGCTTTTATGGACGAGCGCTCTGCTCCTGATGAGTAAAGGCTGACTGAGGGGAGGTAAAAAGACACTTTTCCGACTTGCATAGCTTTTGAACAATTATTAGCTTTGGCAGGTTTTTTAAGAATAAAAAAAATATGATCTTACCAATATACGCTTATGGACAGCCTGTTTTGAAGAGAAAGGCTGAAAATATCGACCAGGATCATCCCGGCCTTGAGCAATTGATTGCTGATATGTGGGAGACCATGTACCACGCAGAAGGTATTGGGCTGGCTGCGCCTCAGATCGGCGAATCGATCCGTCTTTTTATCATCGACACCAATATTCTGAACAAGGAAAAAGAAGGAGAAGAAAAAAAGGGCATCAAAAGGGTCTTTATTAATGCTCAGATCATAGAAGAAATAGGAGATGAATGGGCTTACGAAGAAGGATGTCTGAGCATACCAGAAGTCAGAGGAGATGTAGAGCGGCCAGAGCAGGTGACTTTGCGATACCTGGATGAAAATTTTGAGGAACATACCGAAACTTTCACCGGTATGAATGCCAGAGTGATCCAACATGAGTACGACCATATAGACGGTGTACTTTTCATAGAGCATTTGAAGCCCATTAAAAAGCGATTAATCAAAAGGCGGCTTGAGAATGTTCGCAAGGGAAATATTGAGGTTGATTATAAGATGAGATTTGCTAATGTCAGGTAAAAAAGTGAATGCTTTTTCCTGCAGCTGCAACAATGCTTATTTTCTGCCGAAATCTGCGGGGATTTCTCCCCATCTTTCCGTATCCCATTTGAGGATTTTATTAGGATAGGTATTTTTTTCCAGCCAGGCCTCTGCACGATGGATCAGCTCAAAGAGGCGCTCTGTTCGGGGGGTATGTGGCAGTTTTGTTTTGCATTTTTTATTTTTCACCCACAACAGTGCGATCCTGGAGTCGGTATAGACCGGGCGATCGTCAACCAGCTGATTGAGGTAAGCCAGGCCGTGGACGATGGCCAGGAATTCACCGATGTTATTGGTGCCTAACTCAAACTGCTGGTGAAAAAGCTGTTCTCCTGTAGCCGTATCCACGCCCCGGTACTCCATTTTTCCCGGGTTGCCGCTGCAGGCGGCGTCAACCGATAAGCTATTCCAGTTAACTTCATCATTAGGAAACGCTGTATTTGATTGGATAGACTTGCCTTTTTTGTTTTTGGTGGCGGCAGGCGCAGGGCTTGCGAAAGCCTCCTCTGCCTCCTCGAGCGTATGGTAAGATTTGTATCGGGCGTTCGGGTAGCCTTTGATCTGTAGCTGACAGTCCGACCAGGAAGTGTAAATTCCAGGATTGTTGCCTACCCAGACTACGTAATATTTTTTCTTTTTGGCCATAAAAATATTTTGTTATTTTACTGGCAGATCTAAAAACCGGATTCATACCTTTAGGAGGTAAAATTATTAAAAACTTAAGGATACACGCCAAAAGAATCTGGTTTATAATCTATACATTTGGGGAAAGCATGAAATTCTAAGATGAAGTGGATTGATACGCACGCACATTTATACGTTGAACAATTCGATAAAGATCGAAAGGAAGTGATGGACAGGGCGATTGCGCTAGGGGTAGACCGGGTTTATTTGCCGAATATTGACAGCAGCTCCGTAGAGGCTATGCTTGCTCTTGAAGAAGCCTATCCGGAGCATTGTTTTGCTATGATGGGGCTTCATCCCTGTTCGGTGAAGGCTGACTATGAGGAGGAATTAGCAAAGGTTCGCAATTGGCTTGACAAGAGGCCGTTTGCAGCTGTCGGAGAAATAGGCATTGATCTGTACTGGGATAAAACCTTCTTTGAGCAGCAGAAGGAAGCCTTTTTGCGGCAGATTTCCTGGGCGAAGGAATTGGATCGCCCGATCGTTATACATTCGCGGGATGCCACCGATGTGATTATAGAGCTTTTGGATACGGTCAGGGGCGAGAAATTGAGAGGGATTTTTCACTGTTTTACCGGAACGCTGGAGCAAGCAGAGGCCATAACGGAAATGGGCTTTTTGCTCGGTATAGGTGGGGTTTTGACATTTAAAAACTCAGGGTTGGATAGAGTGATGGAAGATATTTCCCTTGACAAAGTAGTATTAGAAACTGACGCCCCTTATCTGGCGCCGGTTCCCTACAGGGGGAAGCGCAACGAAAGCGGCTATGTGGTAAAAGTGGGAGAAAAATTAGCTTCCATAAAAGGCGAAGCCATAGAAAAGATTGCACAAATAACAACAGAGAACGCATTGAATCTTTTTGTTTAAGTTCTCCTGTTGCAAAAAATTTTGATTTGTAATATCTTTTTACAATTTTTGTGGCTGCTGTTTATTGTTAAAGAAGCCTTAAAGAAAGGTTTTTTTCTTAACTTTCAGAGAAAGTCGACAATCAACCTGATTTACTATTAGGAGAGGTGCTCGAGTGGCTGAAGAGGCACGCCTGGAAAGCGTGTATACCCTAAAAGGGTATCGAGGGTTCGAATCCCTCTCTCTCCGCTGTAATTATGTAATTTTTATTCATCGTAATTTTTTATTTACAACAAATTGATCGTAAAACCTTATTGACTATGCGAAAATTAATAGCACTACTGCTTGTCTTGGGTTTGGCAGTATTTTCTGGAAACGCAGTCTATGCGCAGGATTCAGAAGAACAAACTGAACAAACAGATACATCAGCTGCCGAGCAGGCTGCGCCTGTAGAAGAAGAAGCTGAACTGCCACCGGTTCAGGAAGAAGAACCAACATCTTCTACTGCGGACCTTTCTGGTTACCAACTGCTGAAGAAGTACTTCATTGACGGTTCCTGGATCTTTATGAGCTTCGTACTGGTATGTTTGATCCTTGGTCTGGCATTCTGTATCGAGCGTATCCTTACCCTTAACATCGCCACCACCAACACAGACAAACTGTTGGCTCGTATCGATGAGAATTTGAAAAACAACGACATCGACGGCGCAATGGAAGTTTGTAAATCCACGCCTGGACCAACCGCCAGCATCCTCTACGAAGGATTGAAAAACGCTGATGACGGCCCTGAAGCTGTTGAGAAAGCAGTTGTTTCTTATGGTAGCGTTCAGATGGGACTTCTGGAGCGCGGCCTTGTATGGATCTCTCTTTTCATCGCCATTGCACCGATGCTTGGTTTCATGGGTACAGTAATTGGTATGATTCAGGCCTTCGACCGTATTGAAGCAGTGGGAGACTTGTCTCCATCCGTTGTGGCCGGTGGTATTAAAGTGGCCCTGCTGACAACCGTATTCGGTTTGATCACCGCGATTATCTTGCAGATCTTCTACAACTATATCGTCAACAAAATTGACGGTATCGTTAATAAGATGGAAGATGCTTCTATCGCATTGGTTGATATTATGGCAGAAAATAACGTATTTAAAAATTAAGAAGAATTCATAAATTATGTATAATTTTCTAGTAAGAAACGGTCAGCTGGTTGCCTTTCTGCTGGGAGTAATTATTACGGTGATCTTCCTGGTCAGTGTTTTTACAGGAATCGGTCAGTTTAATATGCTTCCCGAAGAAGAGCAAAACTCGACGACTATCTTTGATTTTGGCCTTAAAGCAACTATCGTCCTGATCATTGTGACCGCCTTTGCCATGTTGGCATTCGGTATCTTTCAGGTAGCAACCAACTTTAAGTCTTCTCTCAAAGGTATCATCGGTCTGGTGGTGCTTGTTGTGGTATTCTTTGTTACTTATTCAGCAGCAAGTGACGAAGCAACCGGCGCCGTGGCAGAAGCAGCCGATAAAGCAGGCGGACTGACAGCCGGCAATCTCAAGTTCATCAGTGGCGCCATCACAACCGCCCTGATCCTGATTGCCGTGGCAGCAGCTTCCTTTTTGCTTTCTGAGATTCGTAACCTATTTAAATAAAGAATGCTATGGCTAAGTCTAGGACCAGAGATA
>CAZJQS010000124.1:0-6787 GCA_964548175.1 uncultured Saprospiraceae bacterium | reverse complement strand
TTCCTGCCTGGCCCTGATTTTATGCCCACATATCTGCTGTTTTACGATCCAAAGCTCAGCTTATGCCCACTCCGTCACTGATCCTCACCTTTATCGGACTGGTCCCGAAACCAAATCGCCTTTTATACGCGGCCATCATTTTTTCCACAAAATCCGCTTCTTTCCTATGGTCCACAATATTTAGCGTGCAACCTCCAAATCCACCGCCCATCATGCGGGCGCCGATGACCCCCGGGTAGTCGTAGGCAAAATCGACCAGAAAGTCGATTTCAGGACAGGTAATCTCATATTCGTTCTTCATCCCTGACTGGGCCGTTTTCAGCAAACGCCCCATCCCGTTAAAGTCCTTGTCTACCAGCGCCTGGCAAAAGTCCAGCACTCTAATATTTTCTTCGATGACGTATTTGCACCGAAGATAGACGACTTCAGGCATTTGCCCACGGCACTGCCGGAGCAGTTCCATATTAGCGTCCCGCAAAGAGCCTATACCCGGATTCCTGCTTTGCAGGATCCGCACTCCTTCCTCACACTGGGCCCTGCGGATGTTGTATTCCGAACTAGCCAGATTGTGTTCCACATTCGAATTAAACAAAACCAGTTCGTATTCCTCCAGCTCAAAGGGGAAGGTTTCGTACTCCAGCGACCGGCAGTCCAGCCGGATCACCCGGTCCGCCTGGCCCATCATGCTGGTGAACTGGTCCATGATGCCGCATTTGACGCCAACAAATTCATGCTCTGCTTTTTGGGACAACCGGATCATTTCCATCTTGTTCATACCTAAACCGAATAGCTCGTTCAAGCCATAACAGGTAGCATTTTCCAAAGCAGCAGAACTGGACAGGCCGGATCCTATAGGAATGTTTCCTCCGAAAACGGCCCGGAAGGGACCAACAGCCTGTCCAGATTTTTGAAGTTGATCTACTACGCCAAACACATAGTTGGCCCAGCCCTTGTCGAAAGGCTGCAGTTCCTCGTTGGTGGCCACTTCGACCTTTTCCTCAAGATCTATAGCGTGTACTTCCCAATAGGCTTTGTCGTTTTTCGACAAAGCCATCCAGATGCCTTTGTTGATGGCGGCGGGTAATACAAATCCGAGGTTGTAATCCGTGTGCTCTCCAATCAGGTTCATGCGGCCGGGCGCTCTTACGATCAGTTCGGGCAAACTTCCGAATCGTTCCTGAAAGGCCTGATTGACCGTTTCCTGTGATGATGTCATACCTGCTCTTTAAAATATAAAATTAACGGTTATTTGTAAAAAACCGAGTTCCTCCTAAGGCCTCACTCTCGTAAATTTAAACTCGTACTCCTTCGGCGGTTCGGCGCCCAGCAGGTTTTTCACAAAATAATCCCAGCGCTTGCGCAACCAGTAAGGTTCGTTCCCGAAACCATGCCCGCGGTTCGGCATCATGATCAGGTCAAAGTCCTTGTTGGCCGCGATCAGGGCATCTGCTACCAGCAGCGTATTGTAATACGGCACGTTGGCGTCCATGGTTCCGTGGCCCAGCAGCAATTTTCCCTTCAGGTTTTGCGCCTGCAGCTGGTTGGCCTGGTTATCATAGCTGGTGCTGCCATCGGGATTAACCGTCAGCAACCCCTGCCATTTTTCGCCCCAATCGTCTTCATAATTGCGGTTGTCGTGATTGCCGGCGCCACTGACAGCTACCTTAAAGAAATCCGGGTAGCGCAATATCCCGGCTGTAGAGGCAAAGCCTCCGCCTGAATGGCCGTAGATACCCGCCCGGTCAAGGTCGATCCAGGGATAGCGCTCAGCCAGCTGCTTCATTCCGGCAATTTGATCGGGCAGTCCATTGTCGCCCATATTGCCGTAGTAGGCGGCGTGGAAGGACTTGGAGCGCATAGGTGTGCCCATGGCGTCAATAGCGACAACAATAAAGCCCAGATCGGCTATGGCCTGATTGTCTCGACGTGATGGGGAGAAGCTGCGACTACCTACGCTTCCAGTTTGTGGTCCGGGGTAAATGTAGTTAATAATGGGATACTTTTTATTGGGGTCGAATTTGCGCGGCTTGAACATCAGCCCGTAAAGGTCGGTTTCCTCATCTCTGGCTTTTACGGTTATGGGAACGGGCGCCTGCCAGCCGGCCTCCACTAGTTTGGAAATATCTGCCTCTTCAAGGGTCAACAGGACCTTGCCGTTGTTATCCCGCAATACCGTAATGGGGGGTGTGGCAGGTGTAGAATAGCTGTCGACGAAGTAACTGCCGTCAGGAGACAAGGTTATGGTATGGTCTGCGCTGTCCGGTGTAAGTAACCTTAAACCCGAGCCGTCTTTGTTCACTTTGTAGAAGTATTGGAAATAGGGATCGCCGGCTTCCTTTCCAGCGCCGGTGAAATAGATCGTTCCGTTGTCCCGGTCGATGTGTCTGACTTGCAGTACGTTCCAACTGCCCTGGGTAATGGGATTTTTCAACTTGCCGGTTTGGAGATCGTACAGGTAAAGATGCCCCCAGTCGGTGCGTTGAGAGAACCAGATGACTTCGTCGGTTTCGGGCAGGATGTGCCAGTTGACCATCCGGTAGCCGGATTCGAAGAAGGTTGCCACCTTTTCGTCCATCACGGTTCGAACCTCGCCGGTATTGGGGTCGGCAATTCGGAGGGTAGCTTCTTTGTGATCTCTGGAATTGGACAAAAAGGCCAGCATGCTGCCATCGGAGCTCCATTCCGCATCGGCCAGGGCGCCGTCCCTTGAGGCGATATGGTCGGTAATAGAAGAGCGGTGCTGATCGGGCTCCATTTTAAGGCGGACAATTTTTGGGCCGTCCAGGTGGATAACTACCCGGTGAATTCTGAAGATGACGCTGTCTTCCGGCAGTGGATATTTCCAGGAATCGATCTTGGGATGGCCTACGTTGGTGGTGGTCAGGTGCATTTCCCCCACCCCGCGACCGTCGTGCTTGAAGGTGGTCAGTTTCTCGGAATTCGGACCCCATAAAAGAACCGGTCGGTCGCTCCTCGTCCAGCCGGCATTGTTGGTGGCGTAGCCGAAGTCTTCCACGCCATCGGTGGTGAGCCGGACCTCTTTGCCCGAATCGAGGTATCTGACCCAAAGGTTATGGTCGCGAATAAAGGCGGCCTTTTTGCCGTCCGGAGAGAGGAAATAGGCGCGGCCGAGTGTTTCCGGGCCATCCTCATATTTAATCGCGTTGGTTTTGAGATTATAAGTATAGCGTTTGGAGCGGAAGTCGAAGGTAAGGGTCTGGTTGTCTTCCCCCAGCTCGAAAGTCCTGAAAGGAAGCTCGAAGGCAGATAATTGGGTTCCGGTGACGGCGGAGAGGGCCCCGGCTAGTTTTTCATGGTCAAAAGCCCTTTCTCTGGTTTGTTTTTGGGCGTCCACTAGGAT
This sequence comes from uncultured Saprospiraceae bacterium, assembly GCA_964548175.1. GTDB lineage: Bacteria > Bacteroidota > Bacteroidia > Chitinophagales > Saprospiraceae > JANQPA01. Next base: position 3,426 of record CAZJQS010000124.1, on the reverse strand, counting down.
GAATTCGTGGCCTTGCTCGATGGTGTTGCGGTACCAAAAGCGGTGGTCGCCGATCCAGTTAGGACTCACATCTGCGTGATAGACGAGGGAGTTAGTGTGTTGGAAAAGGGCGTATTCGGCGAATTCGTAGTCTTCTGCTGATAGCTTATCAGGTTGATGAGGTGTCTGGGCGGTTAAAAGGGGAGAAAATAATGTTCCCAGCAAAAAGTAAAGACCAATTAAGCGAGTATTTTTCATAGTTCATTCCTGTTGATTATGTAATGGATGGAAAATACAAATTGTCGATAGGATTTAAAAATGTGTTTTTTTGGGACAATGAATATTTGTTGATCTCGGCATTACGACCAGGTCTATCTCATCCTCTTGCATTGAGGTATTTAAGTTTTCCGGAGGCATGCAATATTTGGTCAAAATGCTGCGGATTATTCATACCTATCTTTGTTTAGGATAAAAAATAGCCTTCTGGCGGAAGGGTCAGGCGGTGGTGGAGGGATGTAGCGGATAATGATTTAACTACACAGACAATTTGGAATAAAAATAAAAAAGAAGCCTGAAATCAGGTTATGATTTCAGGCTTTCATATGTTAAAGCAGATCAAGGCCCCTTAATTAAACTCTACTGGAACAGCCAGATCGGATCATCTAGCAATGCTCCGCCCTGACGGTCAATTGCTGCGTTCAGGTTGGCACTGTTCGTGTTGGTTTCATCCATTGGATACAAATAACGCACAGGAACGCCACCAGACGGATTCAAACCGTTCAATCCGTTTGGATTCGGCGTTAAAGCAGGCACGCCGGTACGACGGAAGTTATTCCATATCTGCTGGAAAGCATAGCCATAATACGCATAATAAGCTTCTTCAATGATCCTGGCTATTTTTCCATCAGGGGTAGTAGCCCCGCCTAAGTTGGCATTGGCATCCACATAAGCCTGATAATCAGCTGGATCGTTTAAACCTACCTGCTCCATAGAAGCAATTACGGCTTCTCTCAAGGCAGCTTCTACATCAGCATCGCTGGCATTGGTTCGCACCAATGCTTCTGCTCTGATGAACATCAATTCGGCGTATGATATAATAGGGATCGCAGAATTGTTCTGTGCCCATACCAGATTTGGATTCGCACTGTTAAAATACAGAGGTGAAGTACCCGATTCATCCACATAGAATGGCTTGCGAGGATCTTGCCTGGCATTAAGTGCATCCACAAAACTTTGAGCAATGATCAAAGTATTAGGCCTTTCAACGCCGAATTTGGCAAGCGGGTTATTGGTCACTTGCGACTCCTCAAACTGGAAGTAAGGTGCATCCGCAACAGAAGTAAACGCCTGATTCACCTCGGCCAATGCACTGGCAGCTGCACCTCCGTTTTTTCTGGAAGACTGGATGAAGTAACGGGCCTTCAAAGCGTGCGCAACTCTAATCCATGCATCTGCATCACCACCGTAGATCAAATCGTCACTACCGGGGGCGCCTGCAGTCGGAGCCTGGCTCAAATCTGCAATAGCCTGATCCAGCATACTTTGAATACCGTTAATCACCTGCTCCTGTGTGTCGTATACCGGTTTTAGTGATTCTGTTCCTTTCAATGCATCGGAGAAAGGGATATCACCGAAGAAAGTAGTCAACAAACCGTAGGATTCCGCCATTAAAATCTTGGCAATACCGGAATAATAGGGTTCTCCCTCTTCTTCCGCCTTTTGCAAAATTACACTCCCGTCTTTCAAAGCACCGGCATAGGCGCCAAAATTCCAGAAGTTATTAAATGTCGTTTCGTCAATTTGATACTGTGTGTATTGTACCTGCTGGGCATCAAAGCCTTCAAATTGCTGCATGATTATACCGGTAACGCGTGCCGGATTAGCGGATTGATTGAAGGCTGTGTGAGCCATCAAAGAAGGAAGTACAAGTCTGAGAGAGACATCCTGTAGCTGGGTTGGATCCACATTGGTCTCCGCAAGCTCGCAAGAGGAAAATGCCCAAATGGCAACGCTCAGAAATATATATGATAGTTTTTTCATGTTATTTACTCAATTTTTTTGATTAAAATATTGCTTTCAAAGAGAAGTTGTAGCTCTTCGTATTCGGGTTGTTGAAGTATTCCAACCCAAAACCATTACTCGCACCTGTCAGGTTAGTCTCAGGATCTATACCTGGAAAATCAGTATCCAGCCAAAGGTTACGGCCGGTAAAGGTCAAAACCAGGTTTTTGAATGGCAGTTTCTGAGTAATTGATTGTGGGAAGGTGTAAGAAGCACTCACCTCTCTTAAACGGAACCATGAGGTATCAAAAATATTTGGTTCACTCAAACCACCAAATCCGTATCTGACAAAATAGGCAGCACCCAGGCCGGCAGCCGGATCAAAATAAGGCACCGTAGAAGTGATTGGAGTTCCATCTGCAGCGGATACTCCTTCAAATGTTATGGTTTGATCACGCGTATCACCGGATAACTGAGAAGTACCGAAATAATCTATAATACCGCAAGTACCGCACCACATATCACCGCCTTCGCGAATATCTAATAAAGCAGACAATCTGATGTTCTTTAGTACGGTAAAGGTGTTGCGAATACCCATGGTGAAATCCGGGTTAGGGTCACCTACTACCTGATCGGAAGGAGCCTGAAGCGGGAATCCATTTGCACCGATTACCAACAGACCGTCTTCATTACGTTGGAAAGCATTTCCAAAAATCGCACCATAAGGCTCCCCTACTACTACGCGGGAAGAAGTAGAGGTAAAGCCTGCCAGAGTAATATTTTCGATTCCTTCTGCCAATTCTTTCACCTCGTTTTCAATGGCCGTAAAGTTGGCATCAATTTCCCAGCTAAAGTTCGGACCCTGCACTGGTGTAGCCGTAAAAAGGATCTCTACCCCTTCACTGGTAATGGTTCCGGCGTTCTGTACAACTGAAGTAAAACCGGTAGCGGCGGATACGTCAACCGCAATGATCTGATCTCTGGATTCCTGATCGAAGTAAGTAAAGTCAAATCCTAAACGGCCTCGCAAAAACTTAAATTCGGCTCCGATTTCCAGGGTGGAAGTCTCTTCAGGCACCAGCAAGTTGTTACCCAGGACTGCATTCCTTTCAAAGGCATTGGTTCCAAAACCTGGGAACTCAACGCCGGTGATGAAACCGTCACCGCCTGCAGTTGACTGACCGAAATAGTTCAAGGTAGCATAAATAGGAGCATCGTTACCTACTATACCATAGGAAAACCTCAATTTACCATAAGAGAAAATCGGGTTGGTCTGCATTTGCAGCAGCTCGGTAAAGGCAAAACCCAAACTTGCAGAATAAGACTGGAAAGTATTATCATCCTCAGGAAGAGCAGAGGACCAGTCGTTGCGGCCGGTTAAATTCAGGAATAAATAATCTCTATAGTTCAAATCTACCGTACCAAAAGCACCGATCAACTTTTTCT
>CAZJQS010000123.1:0-7298 GCA_964548175.1 uncultured Saprospiraceae bacterium | reverse complement strand
ACCGCAGCGACACACAATACCATCGGGCGCAAGCTCGATCACAACAAAAGCTGCACCGCAGCGCAAGCCCGATGATAAACACCAATCCGGCTCGCCCTAACGGGGCGAGCCTGCAGAATTGGTCGTCTAATTAATAATCAGTAAAAGGCTTAACTTTTGAAGTTGGTCTTAGCCCGGATCATCCTTCTACCCTTTACCCAAAAAAGCATGTTTGAATTTTCCCTTTGAAGTTGGTAACCACAACGGTCCCTTACGGCAGTGCCTTTCTTCCGGCCACCACCCCGCTGTATTGGTTTTTTAATACCTGGAATCCCAAAAATTTTCTTTCTTTATAGCGCTGTGTTTTTGCACTTACGATTACCTTTATTACAATTACCGTTCCAAAAATGAAGTCTAGAACATTATTTTTTCTTTTTCTGACCATTTTTTTCACATGGGCTTGCAAACAAAAGCCCGTCCCTCCGGAATACACCATTCAAAAAAGCAGCGTTGCCGACAGCGCCATGGTGGTCTCTCCACATCCCCTGGCCACCGAAGTAGGCGTGGCCGTACTCCAACGAGGCGGCAATGCCGTAGACGCCGCCGTAGCTGTCCAGTTTGCGCTGGCCGTTGTTTTTCCGCGGGCAGGCAATATCGGGGGCGGAGGCTTTATGGTGATCCGCCGGCAGGACGGCGCCGTCGACGCCATCGACTACCGGGAAAAAGCACCGCTGGCTGCCGACCGGGACATGTATCTCGACAGTGCGGGCAACGTCATTGACGGACTAAGCAGACTGGGCCACCTGGCCGTGGGTGTCCCCGGAACAGTCGACGGTTTGATCAAAGCCCACCGTAAATACGGCCGGCTTGATCTCGCCTCCCTGATCGAACCGGCAGTTCAACTGGCAGAAAATGGCTATCAACTCACCATCTCCGAAGTCAACAGAATCCTGACTTATCAGGAAGAATTCAAAGAAGCCAATACCGTTAAAAACGTTTTTATACGAGATACCCTCTATGAAGGAGAGCGACTCGTGCAGAAAGATCTGGCCAATACCCTCCGAAGGATACAGATAAACGGCAGGGAAGGATTTTACGCCGGCGAAACAGCCGACAAGATCGTCTCGGAAATGAAAAGAGGTAACGGCTTGATCACCCACGAAGATCTTCAACAATACGAAGCCCAGTGGCGAACACCCCTGAGCGGGCAATACAAAAACTACCGCATCATTGCCATGCCTCCCTCTTCCAGCGGCGGAGTAGCCCTGCTCCAGATGCTGGAAATGATCGAACCCTACCCCATCGCCGACTGGGGCTTTCGCGATGTACGAACCGTACACCTCATGGCCGAAGCGGAACGCCGGGCCTATGCCGACAGGGCCGAGTACATGGGTGACAGCGACTACTACGACGTCCCCCTCCTGCAATTACTGGATTCCGCCTACCTGGATGATCGTATGTTGGACTTCAGCCTGGATTCCGCCACCGTCAGCGAGAACATACTGGCCGGCGATTTTAAACTGCTAAAAGAAAGTTTCGAAACCACTCATACTTCCATCATCGACCCCGACGGCAATGCCGTTTCTGTAACCACCACCCTGAATTCTAATTTCGGCAGCAAGGTCATGGTCGGCCAGGCCGGTTTTTTCCTCAACAATGAAATGGATGACTTCAGCGCCAAACCCGGCGTCCCCAATCAGTTCGGACTGGTCGGCGCCGAGGCCAATGCCATCCAGCCCGGCAAGCGAATGCTCAGCTCCATGACTCCGACGATCATAGAGAAAAACGGCGACCTATTCATGGTGATCGGAACGCCGGGCGGCTCCACCATCATGACCTCCGTTTTTCAGGTCTTCCTGAATGTAGCGGAATTCGGTATGGACCTGGAGGAGGCTGTCAATGCGGGTCGCTTCCACCACCAGTGGCTGCCCGATCAGATCAGAGTGGAAAAAGGCGCGCTGGATCAGGCCCTGCTGGATCAACTCAGAGCCCTCGGACATGACATAAGAGAAGTGGAAAGGATGGCGGTCGTCAAAGCGATTCACGTCCTGGAGAATGGAAAGTTGCATGGCGTCGGCGATTCCCGCAATCCCGATGATGATGCAAAAGGGTATTAGGGTTGGTTGTCGGTTCACAACCCACAACCCAAAACCCAAAACCCAAAACTCACAACCCTCACCCCAAAAACGGATACCGATAATCCGTCGGTGCGACAAAACTTTCTTTGATCGAGCGGGCGGAGATCCAGCGATAGAGGTTCAGCATAGAGCCTGCCTTATCGTTGGTGCCGGAGCCGCGAGCACCGCCGAAAGGCTGCTGCCCGACGATGGAACCGGTAGGTTTATCGTTGATGTAAAAATTGCCGGCTGCGTGGCGCAGTCGGTCAGTCGTCATGTTGATGATATCACGGCCTTTAGCAAAAACGGCGCCGGTCAGTCCATAAGGAGACGTTTCATCCAGCAAGGTTAAAGTCTCTTCGTAGCGGTCATCATCATACACGTAAATGGTCAGTACCGGACCGAAGATCTCCTCGACCATGGTCAGCGACTTTGGATTTTTAGTCAACAGCACTGTAGGCTCGATGAAATAGCCGTTTGATTTATCGGATTTACCGCCGATGAGCACTTCCACGTCCTCATCCTCTTTTGCTTTAGCGATGTAATTGGAGATCTTATCGAAAGCACGTTCGTCGATCACAGCATTGATGAAGTTATAGAAATTATCAACGGAGCCTATTTTGAAGGAATCGATGTCTTCGATCAGGCCTTCTTTGATCTCCGGCCAGAGGCTTTTCGGCAGGTAAGCCCTTGAGGCGGCGGAGCATTTTTGTCCCTGGTATTCAAAAGCGCCCCGTGACAAGGCGGTGCTCACCTGTTTGGGGTTAGCGGAAGGATGCGCGATGACGAAATCCTTACCACCGGTTTCTCCGACTATACGAGGATAGGATCTGTATTTAGAGATGTTGCGGCCGATGATGGTCCACAGATTTTGAAATACCTGGGTGCTGCCTGTGAAGTGTAGGCCCGCAAAATCGGCATGTTCAAAGATGATGTCGCCTGCCAGGGGGCCGTCTACGAGGAGCAGGTTGATCACTCCCGGAGGCAGGCCGGCCTCTTCAAAGATTTCCATGATCACATTAGCAGAATAGACCTGGCTTTCGGCGGGTTTCCAGATCACCGTATTGCCGCACATGGCCGGAGCGGAAGGCAGGTTGCCGGCAATGGCAGTAAAGTTAAAGGGCGTAATGGCAAAAACGAAGCCCTCCAGGGGCCTGTACTCCATGCGGTTCCAGATGCCCGGAGCATTATTGGGTTGCTGAGCGTAGATCTCCGTGAGGTACTGCACGTTAAAGCGCAGGAAATCCGCTAATTCGGCTACGGCGTCGATCTCCGACTGGTATACGTTCTTCGACTGGCCCAGCATGGTGGCGGCATTGATCTTGTTGCGGTAAGGACCGGAGATGAGGTCGGCTGCCTTTAGAAAAATAGCGGCACGCTCTTGCCAGGGCATAAATTCCCAGTCTTTTTTAGCAGCCAGAGCGGCCTCGATGGCCAGGTGAACATGTTCTTTTCCGCCTTTATAAAAATGGCCGAGTGTGTGTTTCAATTCGTGCGGCGGATGAATACTGACCTTATCGCCTTCAAAGATCTTCTTCCCACCTATGGTCATAGGGATCTCTACTTTGTTGGATTTCATTTCGGTGATGTAAGCCTGTAGGGATTCGCGCTCCCGGCTTCCCGGCGCATAAGAATGAACCGGTTCGTTTGATGGTGCAGGTACTTGATAAAAAGCGTTTGACATGATGTTATTTTGGTTTTATTGTTTGATGCGTTTGGATACTTCTTCAGGAAGAAACGGACCGGCGTCTCCTCCTCCTTTGATGATCTCTCTTACTATCGTAGAACTGATATGAGAGTATCCTGGTTGAGCGATAAGGAAGATAGTTTCCAATCCGTGCCCGATAATGTTGTTTAATTGGGAAATGGTCTTTTCGTAATCGAAATCGGAGGCGTTCCTCAGGCCCCGCAGCAGATACTGGGCGCCGATCTTCTCCGCATAATCCGCTGTCAGACCTTCAAAAGAGCCCACTGCTACTTTGGGCTCGTTTTCAAAGACCAACTCCAGCCACTCCAGACGCAGGTTCAGTTCGAACAGGTATTTCTTCTGCGAGTTGATCCCTACAGCCACAACAATCTGATCAAATAAGGGCAGAGCTCTTTTCACAAGATCGACATGCCCTACCGTTATGGGATCAAAGGAGCCGGGAAACACTGCAATTTTTGACATGAATATAGTTTAGTTGTGAGATTAGCTGTGCGGAAAAATAATAATTTTTCCTACTTTTTAACGTATTCCCCGATAGTATAAAGAAAAGAAAATGGGTAATTAATCTTTTTCCAAAATTCCAAACAAGTCCAGATTCACCATATCGAAACTACCTTCCAGTTCCTGGTTGGAAGCAAAAACCCTGCACTTAGGGCAGTTCTCCGTGCTTATAATGAAATGGAGGTATTCTGATTTTTTATTGGTAACGGCAATGCCGTATTTCCCAATGAAAGGACAGGTTTTGACATTATCCTGCCTATACGTCAAACTATCCCCCATGACCTTTTTCAGCTCCTCCATCGTTGATTTTGACAACTCGATCGGCTCAAGGATCTCATAATCCGAAAGATACTCCTTATTGGCAGCCTGCTCATTGACAGGAGTCGCAAATTGATCTATTTCAAAAAGCGCAAATTGATCGGCTTCGTCTATAAAGGCTTGGAGTTGGGTATGTTTTTCATTGCACCCTGCCATAGCCGTCAGCAATAGCACAGACATTAGCAAAATATTCTTCATCCGGGGATTTATTTTTCGGTGATGCCGAAATAGTACTTACCATTCTGAGGCGTACAATTAGAGCAGGATTTGATCTTCTGACTAGCCCCCAGCAAAGTGTTGTTGATCAGGTCCTTCCAGTTAGCCTGGTCGTTTTTCAGATAACTGATCTCTTCCCGCAGTGATTGCAGGAAACTGGTGGTGTAAAACCCACCGTTAGCGTTGCTGACCCAGGAATATTCTCCCGGACTGGCGGCGCAGGAAAGGAGGTTGCCCTTGGCATCCAGGAACAACCGTTTCAGTTTGTTCGGATCGTAGTGATTGTTGTTTTGCATAACGAGGAAATTGTTGCCGGTTATCTGGGACAGTCCAATGTCATTATTACAACAATCGCCCAGGACAATATTCAAACGAGCGCCTTTAGCGACGATTTGCTGGTAAACTTCCGATAATCCGATAGTGGTATTTTCATCCAGGCGAGTGTAAGAGGAAACCCGCATATCCATCATCGGCCAGACTTCTTCCTGATTGGACCATCGAAAGCCGTGGCCTCGATATATACAAATAACGATGTCGTTGGTCCCTACTTTCAGGTTGTTGAGCATGTTAAATACGCCGGTCTTGGTAAATTGCTGCCCATTGACCAGGTGTTTTTGGTATCCGATACCCAAGGCATTCGAAATTCCGCTAAATTCATTTACCAGATTCCTCTGATCAATAGCACAGCCAGGACCAATGTCTCCGATGTCCGTATTGGCAATGACAACGAGGTGCAGCGTAGCAGGTTTATTGTTCTTTCGGTCTTCATATATGGGGGGAGTTGTGGCGCCATCAATTCCAAACATCTGTTTCAACGCCTTAAAATCATTTTCTTCACTACCGTAAAACTGACGCAGGTAGTTCTCCGTGATGTCTGCGTCACCAAGCGCCCGGAAGGAATCAGCCAGGATGGTCCGGTCGGGATCGTCGGGATCATCCGTAATCACGGGAAGCTCCGCAACGTCGGTAAAGATCAGGTGGTCCGGATTGTAACTGGAGCTGCCCTGTTCTGTGATGAAGACCGGATTGGACCCCACCAGCACCAGGTATTCTTCGCCCTCATGAGTGCCGTGCTCAGAGGTGTAATCCACATTCACTACCTGGTAGTCATTTTCCCAGGTATATGCTACGCGCATGTACATTTTAGTGTCGCTGAACAACACCAATAACCCCTGGTAGGAAGTACCGCCGGAATCGGTAAATTTTAACTCGTACAGGTCCTGGGCCATGGGCTTGCCAATGGCCAATAGAAAAAGGATGGTAATTAAAAGTAGTCTCTTCATAAAATGCAAATGGCTTGAATGATCCGCCCTGATCGGAATCCCCCAGAGGCGTGGCATGATTTGGGTTAAAAAGATTTAACGCTTTGAAATTACAAAAAAACCGCAAAGGAGGTCGGCCAGGTGAAAAAAACAAAAATCTCTTTCCCATAATGAGCCCTGTCATTTATCTACACTCCCGAAAGGATTAAATTGAGCCAATAGCAAACCTATCCATTATGAATGCGGTGTATAAACCTAAGATCGAGGCCTTCCTGCAATTAAAAAACATTGCAGTACTGGGCTATTCAAGCCAGGGCAATCAGCCCGCCAATGCCATTTACAAGAAACTCAAAGATAACGGGTACCAGGTTTTTGCCGTCAACCCGAAAGCTGATCAGATCAAAGACGTCCCCTGCTATCCGGACGTGAAGTCTATTCCGGAGCCTGTCCAGGGGGCCGTGCTCTGCACCCCGGCCAGTGCAGCGGAACAGGCTGTAAAGGATTGCGCCGAACACCATATCCACCAAATTTGGATGCACACTGGAATGGGACCGGGCAGTTATGATCCTAAAACTTTTGAAACGGCCAAAAAATTAGGCATGGAAGTCATTCCGGGCGGGTGCCCCATGATGTACGTTAAACCCGACATCTTCCACCGATGTATGGGGTGGTTTAAAAAGCTGCCGGTTTAATGTGCCTAACTGTCTACTCTATCACCCGAAACGAATCCATAAACCGATCAGTACTCAAATTCAAACTCTTCGGCCGGATGGTGACCGTCTGGATGGCATAATAGCGGTTGCGCACCAGGAATGCTTTAGTCTTGATGAGCGCCTTACCATCGAGATAGTCGATTCGCCAGAGATACCCGGGATAATTTTTGTACCAGGCAAAATCATGATAGATCAGATCACCGTTAACAGCCTTGGCAGCCTGATCCATCGTGGCCTCGAAAAATTCTTGCAGGAATTCCGTAGAGTCCGAATGAACCGTTCCTTCCGGATAATCGCAATAACTGATCATGTACATGACATTGTCGGCCTTTTGGTCCTTTTGGACCAGAAAGATGTGATACACCAATTCTCCCAAAGCCGTCTCCACCGTATCGGCCCGCTCGATCCGCCTGCCTTCGGGAAAATCAACGCTGAAATCCCCTTCGAGCGACTGGAAGAATGTCCAGGGGCCGTCTTCCTGCGC
>CAZJQS010000122.1:0-7643 GCA_964548175.1 uncultured Saprospiraceae bacterium | reverse complement strand
CATCAGGCCGTTATGCTTCGAACGGCGGCGGCGATCAGGTCGTGATGAAGCCGGTTAAGGACCAGAACGGGATGGTTTCTTCTTATATCCCCCTTCCCGCCAACTGGCATATCAAAGGAAATTTCATTGAGGGTCCTGATGGGTATCGTTTTTCCGACCATAAAGGGCAGCAACAAATGGGCAACCAGATTCGCTCTGTTGACCAGATCATCCAGACTGACCTGATGAACATCATTCGCCAGAGCGGTGCACAATATGTTCGTACAGAGGATCTTCCGGAGGTAGCAGCAAACGACCGCCGCATGTACGCAAATTACTGGAGTCCTTTTCCGGTTCAAAACCACCATGAAGCTAAAGGAATTGAGGTGAAAGATAAAAACGGCCGCCCCGGATATGCCGTCGTTCACTATACCAATTCTCAATCTCAATACGGAAGCTTTGCCAATTATTACCTGACCATCCTGGGTACGGAACGAGGTGGAGGAAACTTCGAAAAGGCTAAGCAAATCCTGATCTATGCACTGGCTAACATGAAACAGGATCCTCAGGCGGTAGCCAGGCATAACCAAAAAGAACAAATGAAATCAAATAATTCCTGGGCTGCGCACAACCAAAAAATGCGCTCCAACCAGCAAAACTTTGACAACTGGCAAAAAGCTCAGCAGGACCTAAGTGCTGTCAATGACATTTACTACGAAGGCTACAAGAAAAGAAACGCTATGAACGACGCCGGCCACAGCAAATCCATCAACGGCATCTGGGAAGAAGAACCCAGAACCAATCCTTACGGCGGCGGACAGACCAACGTCAGTCAAAATTACACTTATTACTACATGAACCAATACGGTCAATACTTCGGCACTAACGATGCCAACTACAATCCAGCTACCGATCCGAATATGAACCATATGGAATGGAGAAAAATGCAGAGGCCTAACGGCTATTGATCAATTCCGGGGCGGCAGCAACTGCTGCCGCCGACTTTTTAAAAATAAACACAAGAACTAGCGAATTTTGGATGGAGTCATCTTCAACGGTTGAAGGTGGCTCTTTTTTACAGCCGATAATTTTTTCAAAAAAAAACAATTTTTTTTTCAAAACCCTGATGACCTTTTTCTCCCTTTTGCGAGACAGTAATAAACGAACTAATTAAAAGCACTTTAAAAACTATAGATCATGAAATCCACTACTTTTTTCACCATCGCAATCTTTTTTATAATGAATACGGTATTTGGACAATCCTACAATTCGTACAACACACAAAATAACGCCCCAGGCGGCAATGTGACCATGAAGCCGGTAAAGGACCAAAACGGAATGGTTACCGCCTATATTCCTCTGCCTTCCAACTGGCAAATAGCAGGTCCCAAGATTAAAAGCCCTGATGGATATGAGTTTTTCGATTATCCCGGTCAGAAATTAACCGGCCGGCAGATCACCTCCATCGATCAGGTCATTCAAACGGACGTTATGAACCTCATTCGGCAGAATAATTGCCAGTATGTAGGCGTCGAAGACTTACCCCAGGTAGCGGAAAATGACCGTCGCATGTATGCTAATTACTGGAGCGCCATGCCCGTTCAGAATCACCATGAAGCGAAGGGCATAGAGGTCAAAGACGATAAAGGCAATCGCGGATATGCAGTTGTTCACTACACCCTCTCTCAGTCGCAGTACGGCAGCTTTGCTTTTTATTACCTGACTCTGCTTGGCACGGAAACGGGAGGCAATTTTGAGCGAGCTAAAAGGACCTTGATTTATGCGCTGGCCAATATGAAGCAAGACCCTCAGGCAGTGGCCATGCACAACCAAAGAGAACAGCAAAAATCCAGAAACAGCTGGGCGGCGCACAATCAAAAAATGCGCTCCAACCAGCAAAACTTTGACAACTGGCAAAAAACTCAGCAGGACCTAAGTTCTATCAATGATATTTACTACGAAGGCTACAAGGAAAGAAGCGCTATGAGGGATGCCGGTCAGGAAAAGGTTATCAACAGTATACGAGAAGAAGAACCCAGAACCAACCCTTACGGCGGCGGACAGACCAACGTCAGTCAAAATTACAAGTACTACTACATGAATCAGTACGGTCAGTACTTCGGCACCAACGACCCCAATTACAATCCGGCCACCGACCCGAATATGAATCACATGGAGTGGAGAAAAATGCAGCAACCACAGAACAGATATTGATCATTAACCTCAAAATACCAAAGGCGGCGGTTATTACTCCGAACATCAACCGCCGCCAATATTCTTAAAAACCATTTATCATGAGACTATTTTGTGTTATTCTTTTCTTCCTGGTGTTCTTCCTAAGCCATTCCTGTAATAAAGGACTGCAAAATGAAGAAGTCAAAACAGCAAACGCAGCTCCGCAAAAGGCAGAAAAGTGTGATCATCAAGCCGCTTATGAAGCCTGGGCCGCCTACCAGCAAAGCCTGGAAAAAGAAAGAAAAATCCAAATGGAACACTACCATTGTGATCGCACCACCCTGGCGGAGAACAAGGACCTCTGGGAAAGAAGCTGGAAAGCAGAAGGCGAAACCAGAAAACATCACCAAGAGTTGATCGCGATCATCGGAGGTGCGGAGGGAACGCCACTGCGGTGTCCGGACTACCAGCAGTATTTACCCGACAGCTCGCATTACTATTATACCGACGAGGTTTATCAGCCTCAAAAAACATCCTGGTAGCGACAAAGGAGCTTATTGAAAACTTTTGGATAAACCAGTTTGCGGAATTATATTGAGGGAGTTAATTTTTTCACTTCCATTCAAGCCCAAATCCGTGACTGACCAGGAAATTTACGAGGGCATCGCCCGGAAAGACAATAAGACGTTCTTATACCTCTACAACAAGTATCAGGATCAGATCCTGAGGATGGTTCAGAAAAACAGCGGTAATGCCGATGAAGCGCTGGACATTTTTCAGGAAGGCCTGATCGCCTTGTGGACCAATATACAGAAAGGCAAATTCCAGGTAAAGGACAAAGCCAGAATTTCCACTTATTTATACGCGCTTTGTCGAAACATCTGGATCAGCCGGCTGAGAAAAAAGAAAGTAATCCACTCCATCGACGAAAATCCACAACTGGACGTCGCCGATGAAGTGGACAGCATGGAAGAGCAACACGATCGCATCCAGGAATTGGAACGGCAATTTGGAAAACTGGGAGAATCCTGTAAGAAGCTGTTAACCCTCTTTTATTATCAGAAAGCTTCTCTCAAAGAGATCGCCCAGGAAATGGACATTACCGAAAAAACGGCCAAGAACACGAAATATCGTTGCATGAAAAGCCTCAGAGATATTTATGAACAAGAAAATCTATTACAATGAACGCGGAATTTTTTGAACAAATAGAAGCCTATCTGGAGGGTGCGATCAGCAAAGAAACGCTCCGGGAACTGGCTAAAGCCGAAGGCGTCAAGGACCTCGACGAAGCTATCCGCTGGTTTGAGGATAGTCAGACAGCCATTGAGGCTGCCGGTCTCCGCGCTCAACTTCAGGAGGCCCTTCCCAAAGTAGCACAGAAAGAAACCCAAGTGCGCAGGCTGAGGCCTATCCGGACCATCCTCGCCGCCGCCGCTTCTGTGCTCATCATCGTAGTGGCATATTTCGGCTTCGTAAGAGATAACGAACCGGGCCTCTATGCCAAATACGAATACGTAGATCCTGGTCTGCCCGTTTTGATGAGCCAGTCGAAAGACCATATGCTCTATGATGCCATGACCTATTTCGGCGAAGGCAACTATGAAGTGGCCGCCGAAAAACTGATACAAATACAAGATCAATACGCCGGCAGCGATACGCTTTCCTACTATCTCGGCGCCAGCCTGCTTTATCAGGGGCAAACGGAAGAAGCACGCACAGCCCTTCAGCCGGTCACTGAAATGGAAGATTCCCGTTTTCGGGAAAAAGCAGAATGGTTGCTCGTTTTGACGGCGCTGAAGGAAAAGGACGAGGAGAAAGCCCGGTCAGCTCTGCAGCGCATACTGGAGCAACCGGATCATGCCTTTATCGAAGAAGCGAAACAATTGCAAAAAGACGTCAAATAATAAGCTAAGAAAGGGATTCGAACTATTTAAGTTAACATTTGAGGTGACCCGGCGGGCGGTCTCAAATATTAACTTAACTATATCCGCTCACTTACTTAGTCAACAGGCAGTTAAAGAATAAAAAATGGAGAAGCTGAGATCTACTTCACCTTATCTTATCGTTATCTTTCTTTTATTATCCGTTTCGAGTACAGGAAACGCTCAATCCGGATATGACTTAATAAAAGAAGGAGACGATTACTTCGAGCGGGACCAGTTGGATTCGGCCAGGTTTTTATATGATCAGGCCTACCAAAAGGACGGTTCCGATATTCAACTCCAGGCCATCTCCGGATTAATTAGAATATCGGTTGCTGAAACTGCTATGGCTGTGGCTGATTCCTTGCTGCATATCGGCGATCGATTGATGGAGGAGCAGGGAGTCGACCTGGAAGCGATTTGCCGGTATAAATCTACCAAAGGAGAGTTTTACCGAAAAAACTCACAGTTCGATCAGGCGCTGGCTCTCCAGCAGGAGGTCGTCCGACTCAGCGGATCCATAGAGGAAAAACCTCTCATCCATGCTTATGCCCTCTATTATACCGCCCTTACTTTCGAGCGGATGACGAAATATGACTCCAGTTTGATCTATGCAGAACGCGCTCATTCGATTTTCCAACAACACATGGACACCACCGACCTCAGGTTCAGCACTATTTATAACGGTATAGGCGCTTGTTATTACCGGGCAAACCGATTGGAGGAAGCCAGGCAGTTTTATCTGAAATCGAAAGCCATCGCCGAGAAACAACTCGGCCCGGTTTCCTCCAACCTGGCGTTTTGTCTAAGTAACCTTTCCAGCATTGCCCGCGCTGAAGAAAACTATCTCCAGGCGATCGACTACACGGAGAAAGCCCTGAAAATTTACCGGGCCCGCAAAGATGAGCAGGGTATTTCGAGCGCCTATTACAGTCTGGGCGTTTATCACTATTATTTGGGCGATTACGGCCGGACCAAAGACTACATGGAGGCTTGCATCGCCATAAGAGAACAGCTTTTTGCTCCGGATCATTTTTCTCTGATCGGCCCTTATGAGGTGCTGGGCATCGCTCTAGAAGAAGCCGGAGATTATCAAAAGACCCTTTTCTACCTGGAAAAAGTAAGGACAATCATCCTGGCCAATTACGGAACAGGAAGCATAGTAGAAGGCTTCAACTATGAAAATACTGCCATCTGTTACATGCAGACCGGTCAACTGGATTCGGCGCTGCATTATATTCAGCTTTCCAATGCCATTTTACCCCGACAACTACCTGAAAATGACTATTCGCTGGCGGTACACTACTTCAGCTACGCCAACTTGCTCTACCAGATGAACGAACTGGAAGAAGCCTCCGTAAAACTGCTGCAATCCAGTCGCATCATGGAAGCCATCGGCCTGGACACATCTACGGAATATGCGCAAAATTTAGCCCTTCAGGCGCTCATCCAGGCAGAAAAGAAGAACTGGACCCTGGCGGATCGCCAAATGGAACTCGCGCTGAACGCCATCCGGCTACCCAAGCAGGAAGACGGGCCTGCCTTTAAAATGTCTCCTAACGCGCTTTGGGTGCTCAACGAATACATGGACTATCAATACAGAAAATATCGGAGCACCAAAAACGAAGCAGCCTTACAACTTTTCGAAGAATATACCGACATCTACCTGGACCTGTCGGATAAGTTCCGCAAACAATTCATCGACCCCTACACCAAAAGTATCCTCATCAAGGACAATGCGGAAGTATACGAACGCACCATCGGCATTTACCATCACCTGTATCGACAAACCCGCAAAGAAGATTATCTTAAAGCAGCTTACCGCTTTTCGGAATACGGCCGTGCTTGTCTGCTTCGGGACCTTCAGGATGAAAAGGTGCGTTCTTACGCCGGACTGCCCGATTCTCTCCTTGAAAAAGAACAAAGACTGAAAAAACGAATAGCAGAACTCAACCAACAATTGCTCGACGAGTCCGGCTCTGAAAAAGCAGGGAAAGCGCTTTTTCAGACGAAAGAAGCCCTGAACAGACACATAGCTGAAATGGAGGAAGCCTATCCTCGTTATCACGACCTAAAATTCAATTCTTCCGTACCCGACCTGGAAGCCATTCAGTCGCAACTGAAAAAGGGCGAGAACCTGATCGAATACATGCAGGATGACACGGCCTACTACGGGCTGGTGGTCAATCCTCAGAAAACGGCCCTCATTTATCTCGGAAACCGCGAACGCATTAACCGGGCAATTACGCAGTGGAAAGAAAGCATTGTTCAATTAAAAGAACAACCATTACAGGCCGCAAGCCAACTGCTGTTTGAACAGCTATGGTTTCCCCTGGCAAGCCACCTGGAAGGACAGCGGGTAACGGTCATCCCGGTAGGCCCTTTGTTTTATCTCAATTTTGAAACCTTACCTGATGCCTCCTCCGCTGGTTACCTGATCGAGTCCTACAATATCTCCTACGGTTTATCCTTCACGGTCCTTTTTTCAGAGGACAACGCGAAGGCTCAGGGCCCGGTGATGGCGGTAGCTCCTGGGTTTGAAGAAGAGATCAAACGACCCTACAAAGATCATCTGGACTCTCTGGAAGCTTTAGACGAAGAATACCTGCGAACGGTCCGGCAGCCTTGGTCGATGAAACTGGTCAAAAATCTGGAACAGCGCTTTGTGCATCAGGTGTTTACTGGTTTGAAAGCTACGGAAGCCAATATTAAAGCCAATATTCACAAGGGGAAAGTGTTGTATTTCGGCACCCATGCTATTGCCAACTCTTCCGATCCCTTGCGTTCGAAGCTGGTGCTGGCCAAGGAAGTGGGGGAGCAAAAAGAAGACGGCTACCTGCATGCCTATGAATTGTACGGTCTGCCGCTTCAGGCCGAACTGGCCGTGCTGAACGCCTGCGAAAGTGGGCTGGGCAACCTGCAGAAAGGAGAAGGGATGATCTCGCTGGCCTACAGCATCCATTACGCGGGCTGTCCGAGTACCGTGATGTCCCTCTGGAAAGTAGATGAGAAGATCAGCACCCAGATCACGGAAAGCTTTCTGGATTACCTGGATAAAGGCCTGTCTAAAAGCGAGGCGTTGCGTCGCTCCAAGCTGGATTACCTGACCTCCAGCCAGGCGGAAACCCGGCATCCTTTTTATTGGGGCGGAATGGTGTTGATGGGAAAAGATGGCCAGGTCGATCTTGAAGGAAAAGGTTGGAAGTGGTATTGGGTGTTGAGTGGAGGATTTTTTGTTTTTTTGTTGGGGTATGGTGGGTTTCGGTATTTTAAAAGATAATGCCCTGAAGGGGCTAAACAAAACGGGTGATTTTGTTTTGCCCCTTCAGGGCAAGCAAGGCATTTTACATCATAGCCCATGGCGTTGCCATGGGCTATGATGTTTTGCCCTTTCAGGGCAAGCTCAATATTGATTTTCAATCGCGGCCCTATCATCAGCCCCACACATTTTATCAACCATTCCTCCGCCCTGAAAGAGCAGAACAACCTAACCCCGCACATTTTATCAACCATTCCTCCGCCCTGAAAGAGCAGAATAATCTGGCCCCGCGCATTTTATCAACCCTT
>CAZJQS010000121.1:0-7932 GCA_964548175.1 uncultured Saprospiraceae bacterium | reverse complement strand
CTGGACATAAAATCCTGTTTTTTCGCTTCCAGCAGGAAACTTTAAACAACTTCAATGATGAACGTTGCAAATAACAATTTTTTTTCACGCAAAATTAATTTTTTTCCACGAAATCCACTTTAATGCTTCATTACAGAGAAAAGACTAAATAGTTTGTGCTAATCCGTACTTTTGATTGTTACGAAAAAAGGGAGCTTTGGTTATAAAAAATGCTTAACATCATATTATGGAATTTTTAGACACTAAGATCAAGCGGTCAAAATCTGCCGGACTTTTCGAAGAGGCTAAGCAATATTTTCCCGGCGGCGTCAATTCGCCGGTTCGGGCTTTCAAATCGGTTTCGGGCCCTCCGTTGTTCATTAAAAAGGGGGAAGGCTGTCGAATAACCGATGAAGATGACAATACCTTTATCGATTTTTGCTGTTCATGGGGCCCATTGATTCTGGGACATAATCATGCCGGTATCCGGGAGTTGGTCATGAGGACTGCCGCCAACGGGCTTTCTTTCGGGACGCCTAATCGCCTGGGGAATCAACTTGGGAGGCTGATCATCGAAAACAACCGGTACATCGATAAGATCCGTTTTGTGAGTTCAGGAACGGAGGCGGTGATGTCTGCTTTACGGCTGGCCAGAGGCATTACCGGAAAGAGCAAGGTCATCAAATTTGAGGGTTGTTATCACGGTCATGTCGATTCCCTTCTCGTAAAAGCCGGATCAGGCCTGGCAACTTTTGGGGTGAGCACTTCGGCCGGCATCCCGGAAGCTTTTGCCAGGGAGACTATTGTGCTGCCGCTCGATGAACGCGAATTACTGGATCAAACGCTGCAACAGCAGGCCGATGACATCGCCTGCATCATCGTCGAACCGATCCCCGCCAACAATGGACTGCTGTTACAGGACGAGTCTTTCCTCAAGTGTCTGCGTCTGAAATGCTATAAGTATGGAGTACTGTTGATCTTTGATGAAGTCATCTCCGGTTTCCGGGTGGGCTTCGAAGGCGCCGCCGGTTATTATGATGTACAGCCGGACATCATCACTTATGGAAAGATCATCGGAGGAGGCATGCCGGTAGGTGCTTATGCGGCCCGTGCGGATATCATGGCGCACATCGCACCGGATGGTCCTGTTTATCAGGCAGGAACGCTTTCGGCTAACCCTGTGGCTATGGCAGCTGGTTTTGCCGCTTTGCAGGAATTGATCAAACCTGACTTTTACGAAGAAATGGCTTCCAAAACTTCGTGGTTTGTCAGGCAAATACAAGATTATTGCGATGAAAAAGGCTATGAGGTGAGCATCCCACACATCGGCTCCATTTTCTGGGTGGCCTTCAGCCGGGAAAGGATCCTCAGATCAGATCAGATCGATGCCGGAAGCATGGAAAAATTCAAAGTCCTGCATCACGAACTGCTCCAGCGGGGAGTCTACCTTGGTCCTTCCGGTTATGAAGTGGGCTTTGTTTCCGCCGCTCATCAGGAGGACGACCTGAAAGAGGCCGCACAGAAAATGAAAGAAGCACTGGATGTGGTGTTTGACTGTTAATTGAGCCGGAAGGGCCCCTCGGCGCTCCCGGTTTAAAGCATGATCGTTATGAAAAAAAACATCAATTTGCGTTTGTTGTCTAATATTGTCATCGCCTATATGCTCCTGGCTTTCGCCTGGTGGTCGATCCTGTTATTTGTAAAAAACAGGGACGCCTACCAGGCCAAAAGGGATAAAGAACGCCTGGTCATGATAGCACAGGGAGTGGTCAGGAGCGATGCTGAATATTATCAGACGGAACGCTATCGGCAACTGACCCGCGAGTACAAACGCCAGGAATATATGATCCTGGGAGAATCTATTGTGTTCGTCATCAGCCTCGTTATCGGCATCTGGCTGATCAACCGTGGATACAATAAAGCTATGAATGCCGCTCGGCAACAGCGTAACTTTTTGCTCTCCATCACTCATGAGTTGAAATCGCCGATCGCCTCCATCCGGCTGGTGCTGGAAACCATTATAAAAAGGGAACTCACTAAGGAACAATCCGATAAACTCAACAGCAACGCCCTTAAAGAACTGGAGCGGCTCAACGGGCTGGTCAACGACTTGTTGCTCTCCGCCAGATTAGAATCGGCCTACCAACTTAACCTGGAACCGCTTCACCTCGGACAATTGCTGAACGAGATCATCGAGGAGTTGAAAACAAAGTATTCCGAGGTCGATTTTTCTTTTGAGCAGACCGAAGGTGCTGTGGAGATCAATGGAGACAAAACCGGCCTTACTTCCGTTGCCATTAACCTGCTGGAGAATGCCGTTAAATACTCCGGTAAAAAAGCCACCATATCCGTTAAACTGGACAGCGATGAGGAGAAGGTCTGGTTTACAGTAGCCGATAACGGCATGGGAATTGACGATAAAGAAAAAAAGTTGATTTTTGAAAAATTCTACCGCGTCGGGAATGAAGACACCCGCAAAACCAAGGGAACCGGCCTTGGGCTTTACATCGTCAATCAGATCATCAAAGCGCATAAGGGATCGATCGAGGTGGTGGATAACCACCCCCAGGGTGCCGTCTTTATAATTACTTTGCCTTACAATCCCGCAGAAGAACCCAACAGGCTGGTGCGCAAGCCTTTATCCGCAGCATCTGAAATCTGAAAGCCTTGTAAACCCAAACCCTTTTTTTTTGTTACTGTTACAAATATATCGGCGCATAAGCTGCCTGAAAACCAGCTTGCTGTTTGGGTTCCGTAACAAGTTATTTTACGCGGCCGTCGGCCTGCAAAAGCCAGATTAACTTTAAATAAATATCATGCGTATACTTTTGGTAGAAGATGAAGAAAATATCCGGGACGTGGTCAAACTGAATCTCGAGATGGATGACTTTGAGGTCGTGGCAACTGATAATGGTAAAGATGCCTTGAAATTTTTTCAAGAACAACACTTCGACTTGCTCATCCTGGATGTGATGCTGCCTGAAATTGATGGATACCAGATCTGTGAGCAGGTAAGGCTGACTAACATGGAGGTGCCGATCATTTTCCTAACGGCTAAAGACGCTTCCATCGACCGCATCGCCGGTTTGAAAAAAGGCGCAGACGATTACCTGACCAAACCTTTCGTACTGGAGGAACTGCTCCTGAGGGTCAACAATTTAATTAAACGAACCAGTAAATCGCCGAATAATACTCCGGAAGTCTATGTTTTTGGAGATAATAAAGTGAACTTCGTCACCTATGAGGCGGAAGGTAATCCGGGTAGTTTCAGCCTGACGAAAAAAGAGGCCATGCTCTTAAAGTTGTTGATCGACCGTAAAAATGAGGTGGTCTCCAGGCAGCAGATCCTGCAGTCAGTCTGGGGTTATGATGTTTATCCGTCCACGCGCACCATCGATAATTTCATCCTTTCTTTCCGGAAATATTTTGAGAAAGACCCGAAAAATCCATCGTATTTTCTATCCGTCAGAGGGGTAGGCTACAAGTTCGTAGGATAAGGCAACTCACGTTTTACTTCACGGAATGTCTTTAACAATGGCCAGCAGGTCTTCCTTAATGAAATTTCCGTAGTACAAATCTAGAAAAGGCGCTGCATGGGTGGCTAAAAACTCATTCATAGATTTTGGGCTAAGGTGCAGGTAGAGAATTTTCAATTCATCGCGCAGTTCCGCTACTTCTTGTTCGGATAGAAACCTTAGGGTAAAAGGACCGAAGGTGGTCTCTTTTTCGTCTTTTAAGTCTACATGGACCAATTCCGAGCTCAGCACTAGCGAACTGATGTCATGGCCTTCGGGCAGCTGCATCACCTCCGGTGGAAGGTAGGTCGTGTTTTCAAAGCTGAGGAGTCTATGATCAACCGAGGAGTCGGGTAAAGTATGGCGGATCAAGAACATGTGATCTTCATCCAGAGGAAATCGATCGGATGTAAAGGCAAAAGCAAGGGTGTCGGTAAAAACCAGCTTATCCTTGAAGAATGCTTTTAAGTCGTAATGGTCTTCAAAATTCGTGCTGGTCAGGGTAAGCTCGCTACGCGTGAGGGTCCCACGGAATTGGCCTTCCGGAATAATGGCTTCCTTTAAAGCCGCCAGAAATTCTCCCTTTTTGTTTTGTTTGACTTTTTTACCCGAAAGGATAAACTGACCGGAGGTAGGCGAAATAACGTGTACAAATGCCTCGGGAGAACTGAACTTCAACTTGGTTTCAGGGGCGATTGCATTCCCCTTTTCGATCAGTTTTCCATCGGCATATACCTGTTCATTGACCAATACGGCATAGTATTGGGCAGCGCCGAAAGGTGAATAGAACAACAACATCAAAAAGAACCATAACTTTCTCATAGTGTTGGGTTTTTGGTTGCTTAAATAGGGTTATCTAAGAGCAGCCTGGCCGGTGGGTTTCCACTTGAGGTTTTTGGCGCCCCATTCCACGGCTTTCAAATAAACGAATAAGATAAGGATATTTATGTGAACATTAAACAACAAATAAGACAACAAGGTCACAATAATCAGTAATCCCATTTCGTCCAGGGCATTGAGCATGTACTGCCCGAATTTGGTTTTGAAGATCCTTACCAATGCCTTAGGCTTGTTGACCTTAATGTCTGCAAAAATGCGATAAGACAAAGTATAAAAAGAAAAAAATAAAAATAAGATCCACATCGGGTCGATCAAATGTTGATTGCCCTTTAGGGTCAGATAGGCATTGTAAATCAACAGAAGACCGGGTAATGTGCCAAAAGGGGTATTGTGAAGATCATTTTTAAAATCTCCGATCAGGATGATTTTATTTTTGAAATAGCTGTCCAGATGTTCAGCAGCCATAAACTCATTAGACTCGAGCAAGGTGCCCATTGGGAAAATGGTAAAGTTTCGATCCTCCATGGTGCCTCCTATAAAGAAATCGGATTGTCGAACTTTAAAATCCACGATGGGAGCGGGAAGGCTCAGCTGGTTATTGAAAAAGTACCAGGGTCCCCATTTATGCAGTAGCTTTTTGTCGGTAAGTTCATACATGCGTAAGGGTACTGTCTTCAGGCTGTCCAGAATGATCAACGGATATTTCATAAACAAGTCCTGTGTGCTTCGGTATGTAGCTGTAGCGTTGGGGGCCTGGATCACGCTCGTAATGACTTGATTTTCAGATTCGATATGATTGACAGTCAGTATTTTATCTCCAAATTTTTGAATGACCCCTTGCAGTTGTTTGTCGTACGGGGTCGAATCTTCGAACAAGACGTCACAAACGATAAGGTCAATATCCGTTCGGCTTCTTTCCATGATCTGAAACAGCTTGACCAGTTCAGCTCTGTCGGTAATGACCTTGCGATGAAAGAACGAATCGGGGAATATACTGGGAATTTCAGGATTGGGATCCCGGATAATGGTTTTACTACCGGAGACATCGATGAACAACACCTGATTGGGGTCAGGTTTTTTATCAAAGGCAAAAAGGGATTTTTTCACCAATGAAGACCATTTGATCAAAAAGGCTTCATCGCCGAAGGTTCGGGGCAGGCTTAGCCAGAAATAGGCTAAAAACAACATGATGAAGGCATTGACGATGGAATACAGCAGCAATCGCCGGCCTTTTTTACCTTTTGCCATTAAAAAGAGGATTCATAAACAAATACGAAAGAAAAGATACTTTTTTAACCGCTTATACTCAATATAGCTCGACTATTTAATTTAAGAATTCGATGGAGGGAAAAAAGGAGGGAGCAGGAGGGAGGCTGGAGGGTTGTATCGAGCACATCCTGCCGGCCTGCCCCGGCAGGATATGCTCTAAGTTTTTTGAGCCCGCTTCCGGGCCCCTTTTAAGAAGGTATCAGTTCTTTTGCTTTTTCGATAGCGCGATCCAAACCGCCGGCGTCTTTACCTCCTGCGGTGGCGAAAAACGGCTGGCCGCCGCCGCCGCCTTGAATTTCTTTAGCCAGTTCGCGTATCATATTACCGGCATTAAGTCCCTTGGATTCGGTCAGTTCCTTATTGATCACAATGGTCAGTTGAGGTTTGCCATTGACCTCAGCTCCAAAAACGATGATCGCTTTGTCCAGTTCTTTTTCCAGCTGATAAGCCAGGTTTTTGATGGCGCCCGCGTCATTCAGTGGAAGTTTGGCAGCGATCAGGTTGAGGTCGCCTATCTGTATAGCCTTTTCCTTGATCTGATCTTTTAGTGCATTAGCCTGGGCAGCCAGTAGTTTTTCGATCTCTTTTTTGAGTTTTTTATTTTCCTCCTGAAGGGATTCGACGTTTTTGGCCGCGTTCAGCGGGTTTTTCAACAAACGGCGTATCTCGTCAAGCTCCTCCAGTTCGGAGCGGATGAAAGACTCTGCTTTTTCAGCGGTGACGGCTTCAATTCTACGGATGCCGGCAGCTACTGAACTCTCGCTGAGTATTTTAAACAGGCCGATCTCTCCGGTGGCGGGCACGTGAGTCCCTCCGCATAATTCCCGGCTGTAAGATTCGTCAAAGGTGATGACCCGGACTTTATCTCCATATTTTTCACCGAACAGCATCAGGGCGCCCGATGCTTTGGCTTCTTCCAGCGGAACATGGCGATCCTCAGTCAGTTGGATATTTGCCCGAATCTTTTCATTCACCATATGTTCGACCTTTTTTAATTCTTCCGGGCTGACCTGCTGGAAGTGGCTGAAGTCAAAGCGAAGCCTTTCGCTATCCACATCTTGTCCTTTTTGCAAGGCGTGTGGACCAAGGATGCGATGTAAAGCCGCGTGCATGAGGTGAACGGCACTGTGATTAGAGGAGGTCGACTGTCGAAGGTCGGCATTTACTTCGGCGCGGACTACTGCCCTGAGGTCCGCCGGGAATTTTTTTACGATATGTATGATCAGGTCATTGTCTTTTTGAGTGTCGGTCACGGGAATCTGCTCGTTACCGAACCAGAGCCAGCCTTTGTCGCCTCTTTGCCCTCCGCTTTCTGCATAGAAAGGAGTCTTGTTGAGTACGATTTGATACTGATCCTTTTTTTTGACCTTAACGGTACGATACTTCAGAACGTGGGCGTCTCCTACGACCAGATCGTCATAGCCGACGAATTCAACTTCTTCTCCCTCGACCAGTTGGGTCCAGTCGCCCACTTCTTTTTGTGCATCCGCCTTAGAGCGATCTTTTTGAGCCTGCAAGGCTTTTTCGAAGCCTTTTTCGTCGATCTTAAGGCCCTTTTCTTCGGCCAGCAGCCGGGTCAGATCGGGAGGGAAGCCGTAGGTATCATATAATTCAAAGACTTCCTCGCCGGGAATGACGCCATTGACGACTTTGACGTCTTCAAACCGCTTGAGGCCGTTTTCCAGGGTGTGTAAAAAAGTCGTTTCTTCTCCTTCGATGACTTTAGCCACCTGTTCCTGCTGGGCTTTGAGTTCGGGAAAAACGGCTTTGAAGGTGTCGGCCAGCAGGGGAATCAGGGTATGCAGGAAAGGCCGATCGATCTCTAAGAAGGTGTAATAGTAACGGACGGCTCTGCGCAGTATCCGTCTGATGACATAACCGGCGCCGGTATTGCTGGGCAGTTGCCCGTCGGCGATGGCGAAGCTTACCGCTCTGATGTGATCTGAAACAACGCGCATGGCGATATCGACCTTGGCGTCGGGGGCGTAGCTGGACGTATATTTTTTGCCGGAAGCTTTTTCGATCTGCCGGATAAAAGGCGAAAAAATGTCGGTATCGTAATTGGAGGTCTTTCCTTGCAGCGCCATCGTCAGTCGTTCGAAGCCCATACCGGTGTCGACGTGTTTTTCGGGTAATTCTTCCAGAGAGCCGTCAGCCTTGCGGTTAAACTGGATGAATACCAGGTTCCAGATCTCAATGACAAGGGGATGGTCCTGATTGACTAGTGCGGCGCCGTCTTTTGCAGCGCGGTCTTCTGCTGAGCGCAGATCGACGTGGATTTCTGAGCAGGGGCCGCAGGGGCCGGTGTCGCCCATTTCCCAGAAGTTGT
>CAZJQS010000120.1:0-8170 GCA_964548175.1 uncultured Saprospiraceae bacterium | reverse complement strand
AATAAAGCATATGACCGCTTAGGAAGCTTATTTAAAACCAGATGTCAGTTTAAACCGATCAGCAGCCATCATCAGTACAGAACAACAGTAGCTTATATCCATTATAATCCGGTTAAAGCGAAACTTTGTAAATCATTTAATGACTGGTCATACAGCTCTTTTAATGATTTTATGACCTCTGAAAAATTAATCGCCGATACCGCCCGAACGCTTCAGGAGTTTGGCGGCTTGGAAGAATTTCTTAATTTTCATCAATTCTATCGGCAGTTAAAAAATTCAGATCAACTTCTACTGGCTTAAACTCAATTTTCAGGCATGAAATCAGATGTCATCATCGTAGGGGCGGGCCTGTCCGGCATCATCACAGCGCTGGAACTACTGGACGCTAATCAAAAAGTCCTGCTCATCGATCGGGATACCGAAAATACTCTGGGCGGACTGGCCAAATGGGCCTTCGGAGGAATGTTCTTCGTCAATACCAAACATCAAAGACGAAACGGCATCAAAGACAGTATCGACCTGGCCCTCAATGACTGGTTCTCTTTCGCTGATTTTCCCGAACAAGAATACTGGGGTAAAAAATGGGCCGAACAATACATTCACCTTTGTACTGACCATGGCTATCACTGGTTACGTCGTCAGGGACTCGACTTTTTTCGCGTACTCAATTGGGTGGAACGTGGCCTCCAAAATAACGGCAACTCCGTCCCTCGCTTCCACATGGTATGGGGAACCGGCTGGGAACTCGTCCGTGTCCTAAAAGAACAGCTTCTCCATCATCCTAAAAGACAACAAAACCTCCAGCTGCTATTTCAACATCGCGTTACCGATTTGTTGGGAAATAGCATGGGCGTACAGGGGGTTCGCGGTATTAATGAGCTAAACGGCTACCATTTCGAAGCACATTCCGATATAGTGGTCATCGCTACCGGTGGCATCAACGGAAGTATCGAGAAGATTAAAAAGCATTGGTACAAACCTTGGGGCGAACCCCCCGAAACCATCCTCAACGGCGCCCATCAATACGCTCTCGGTGACCTGCACGAGGCGGCTGAAAAAATATGCGGCCATGTCGTTAACCTGGATAAACAATGGAATTACGCCGCAGGGATCGGCCACTATAATCCCCGCAAACCCGATCATGGCCTGAGCCTGGTGCCTCCCAAATCGGCACTCTGGCTGAATTACCGTGGAGAACGAATGGGACCGCATCCCCTCATCACAGCCTACGATACCCGCTACCTGGTTGAGCGCATCTGCCAGGAACCTAAAAAATATTCCTGGCAACTACTCAACCGAAAAATCGCCCTCAAAGAATTTGCCATCTCGGGCTCGGAACACAACGAAGCCATACGCGATAAGAAGTTTTTCCAGTTCATAAAAAATGTATTACTCGGCAATAAAAAGCTGGTGGACTTGATCTTATCCCAGTGCGAGGATATGATCGCCGCCGATACCCTGGAAGAACTAGTGGCGAAAATGAACGCCCTGCAAGGAAATCAAGACGTTTCTCTTGATGCCGTAAAAGAAGCCGTGCATACCTATGATGCCGCTATTGATCAGGGCCCTCCCTATAGGGACGAACAAATACAGCGCATCATCCATGCCCGGAAATGGCGTGGAGATAAAGTGCGTACCTGCAATTTACAAAAGATCGCAGACCCCAAAGCCGGACCTTTCATCGCCATACGCGAATTCATCCTCTCCCGGAAAAGCCTGGGCGGCATACAAACAGACCTCGATAGCCAGGTGTTAACTCAGCCGGATGCACAGGGGCATCAAATCCCTATCCCCGGGCTTTATGCCATCGGCGAAGCAGCTGGCTTCGGCGGAGGCGGTATGCACGGACATCGCTCTCTTGAAGGTACCTTCCTGGGCGGGTGTGTGATCACAGCCAGAGTCGGGGCAAAGGCGATCTTAGGAAAAAAACTGGAGTAAGTACTTGACTAAAACCGGAACCCTGCACTCAGATAAAACTGGAAATCAAAACTGTCTATTGGAGTTCCTGCCTGGAGCTCCAGCGGACCAAATATAGATCCGTAACCATAGGCCAGAAAAATGCCTTGCTCAAAAGAACCATCGAATATGTTTTTCATTTCCTGACTCAACCTGGATTGCGTATATCCAAAAGAGAAATGATGAAAATCAGTCAGATCCCATCTCAATCCACCTTGAAAAGCAATCACATTGCGACCGCTATTTCGCATGAACGGCATGCCGGCCTGGATCACCGCGTTCTGCCTGAGGTGATTGAACAAACCGCCCTGATAAAAAAGATATTGCCGATCGACCTGTCCGCTGCCGTATCCTAATTGCCCCCCTATGGAAAATGTCAGGTCGGAAGAAAATGGGAAATAGTGGCTGTAATTGGCAAAAAGCCAATTTTGCGGCGCCCCTCCTTCATAATTGGAAAAATCATCGGTAATGCGCTTGCCGATAATATCTATTTCAAAACCTTTTCCCGGAAAATGCCTTTTGTCTAAATAGTCTGCCTGGACGTATATCAAATAATTCAATAAATGATCGCTCAAATCGTCAAAGATCAGTTGCTGTGCTTTTTCCGTAAATCCGTACCACTGCCATTCTACACCCGCGCCCATAGCAAAACTGATGGCCGGATTCCACTGTATTCCTGCCTTCGCTTCGACCAGATTGTTTTGCTCATCACTGAAATCCGTATCGGTGGTGTAATCGAAATAATCCTCTCCCAATAATTGTAAAGACCCAAATGGAGAAAAGAGCCCGTTGCTGTTCCCAATGTAGTGCAAACGCAGAAAAGGGTTCCTGCTGATCCTTAGTTCCATGTTAATGGTGTTCCCAAAGCCCCCCCAGTTGCGCAATTGCGGATGGAGCAGTAAACTCAATCCGAAATCCGAGTTGTAGTTGGCACCCAAATTAAAGGTGGCTTGTTCTTTTTCAGTTACCTCAACTTGCATAGTGGTTCCTTCCTTACCTTCCTGGAGGAAATTGTACCGGATACCCTTAAACTGCTGCACCGCCTGCAGCCGTTCAATGCCTTCCTGGATTTCCGAAAATTGATAGGCCTTTCCTTCCTTCAGCTTGAGGGTATTGCGAATGTATCGCTCTGGCACATACTCATTACCCTGAATGCTGACCTGCTCGAGTGTAAGTTCCATTTGGCGCAAAGCCGTTTGTTGGATGGGTTTGGGACGAGCTTCGCTCTTTCGGCGTTTGCTTAATGCCATCAACTCCGACCGGTATTTTTGAGCAGCTCTTTTTCCTATGGCGACCAAAGAGTCCGCCTTGTTAAAGTCGGCTACGGAATAGCCCTGGAGCGGAACATCAATGCAAATGTCACAGTCTCCTTCGTATTGTTTGCGGGCTTCTTCCGTAACAATGTCAAAGGTGCGGCCCAATACTTCAAAAGGCCCCCCGAAGTATTGTTCCTCATTGGCCGTTATCAGCCGAACACCAATAACCAGATCAGCACCACGACGGCGAATCTCCTTAACTGGAAAATTGTTTAGCACCCCACCGTCCACCAGCAAAAAACTGTCCTGTTCTACCGGATTAAAAACAGCAGGAATGGTCATCGTCGATAATAAAGCATCGGGCAGATGGCCGTTGTCCTGGATCACTTCTTTGCCTTTTTTTAAGTCAACTGCTATACAATAAAACGGAATAGGGAGTTCTTCAAAATTTTTGTCGACGGTATTGGGAAAAGTGAGCCACTGCAAAAACTGGTAAATGTTGATGCCGTCGATAAATGCACTGGTAAATCCTATCTGGTTCTTTGACCTGGCTAAGGACAATAAATACCTTTCCGGGTAATTTTTGGTGAGTAATGGCGCCTTGGTCCGGTCAAATTCGTTGCTGAGCAAATAATCCCAGTCGGTGCTAAGAGCGATCTCCTTTAAAGCTGCGGCATCGTATCCAAGGGCATACAAACCGCTTATAATGCCCCCCATGCTGGTGCCTCCTATCCTGTCGATAGATATATTGAGCTCTTCCAGGTATTCCAGCACTCCTACATGCGCCAGGCCCAAGGCACCCCCGCCGGCCAGGACAAGCCCCGTTTCCTGCTCTGCTCCTCTATCCTGTTCTCCCTGGGCTCGTAATTCAACAAGGCCGGACTGCATAAATAGAAAAAATAATAAGGGCGCCGGACCAATAACTTTCAGCCACTTGAACGATAGGTGTGTTTTCATCGGGTTTTATTTTTTGTTTGGTTGAACAATATAATCGAATTCTCGCTTCTGCCTATACTCCTGAGCGTAACTTCTTTCCTTTTTAATGAAACCATTACTATATTTAAGCTGCACAAAATTGTCGGTCGGACGGCGAAAAGCCCAACCGGTTTTCTTTACAACTTCAAACCTATTCTTAACACTTAACCAATCACGAATAACGAACCATCGAAATGAATCAGAGAATCAGCTTACCACTATTTATACTTTTTATTTGCTATTCCATCGGAGGATCAGGTCAGCAACTGACTTCCGAAACCTTAACCGGATTAAAACTTCGCAACATCGGGCCTGCCGCTATGAGCGGGCGTATTGTCGATCTGGCCGTTTTGGAAAGTGATCCTTATACAATGTATGTGGCCTCCGCAACGGGCGGTGTTTGGAAAACCACCAACAATGGGGTGACCTTCAAGCCGGTTTTTGAAAAAGAAAATACCCATTCTGTAGGCGATATAGCACTGCATCAAAAATACCCCAAATTCGTTTGGGTAGGCACGGGCGAAAGAGCTAACCGCCAGAGCTCTTCCTGGGGCGACGGCGTCTATCGCTCCATTGACTCGGGAAAAACCTGGAAAAATATGGGCCTGGAAGATTCCCATCACATCGGACGCATTATACTGCATCCCGAGGATACCAATACCGTCTACGTAGCGGCTATGGGACACCTTTGGGGACCTAATGAAGAACGGGGATTATTCAAAACTACCGATGGTGGTGATTCCTGGGAGAAGATCCTTTATATCGATGAAAATACCGGCGTAGTAGATATCGCCATGGATCCCAGTGATCCCAATATTTTATATGCGGCTACCTACCAAAGGCGACGCACTCCATTCGGCTTTAACGGTGGAGGCCCGGGCAGCGGCTTATATAAATCCACTGATGGTGGCAAGAACTGGAGGGAACTGACCAGAGACCTGCCTGAAGGGGACAAAGGCCGGATCGGTATTTCCATTTATCGCAAAGATCCGAATATCGTCTATGTTTGCGTTGAACAAGGATATCAATACAATGCCTCCACGGCCTACAATAGGCGAAAGGCCGGAGTTTATCGCTCGGAAGACAAGGGCGAGAGCTGGACTTTTATGAGCGACTGGAACCCGCGGCCGATGTACGCCAGCCAAATCCTGGTGGACCCAAGCGACGACCAACGGATATACATGATGAACAGCTTCAGTTATTCCGATGACGGCGGAAAAGAATTTGAAGATGCCCGCCAAAGCCTGCATGGCGATGATCGGATCTTATGGGTTAATCCGGACGATTCCCGCCACGTGATCAAGGGAGACGATGGCGGACTTGGCATTTCCTATGATCGCGCCAAGACCTGGTTGTTCATGACCCACCTGCCGGTCAGCCAGTTTTATCGCATCAGCGTGGACATGCGCAAACCTTACTGGGTATACGGAGGATTACAGGACAACGGCAGCTGGATGGGACCTAGTGAAACGTATCGCTCCGAAGGCATTCTAAACGAAGACTGGATCAAAACGGGCGGTGGAGACGGTTTCCTTAACCTCATTCATGGCGAAGATGAGAATACCTTGTATAACGAATCCCAATACCTCGGCCTTACTCGCCTGGATCTCGAAACCCGGCAAAGACGTTCCATCCGTCCGGGTGATCCGAAAGGCCACATTAGCGCCAGGCGCAACTGGGATGCCTGGGGACCCGGCTTACCGGAACCCGAATTGGGCAACGCTATGGCCCCGGCTAATTGGGACGGCCCCTTTTTCCTGTCACATCACGACCCCAATAAGATCTATGCCGGCACCAATATGTTGTGGAAAAGTACTGACGGTGGCGATAGTTGGGAAAATCTTGGAGAACTGACCACCGGCGTAGATCGAAGAGAATTGACGATCATGGGCGAACGGGCGGATACCTCTACTGCCTCGCTGGATGATGGCATTCCTTATTATCCTACCCTGACAGCTGTCGCTGAATCTCCGTTGCAAGCCGGGGTTTTGTATGCAGGTACGGACGATGGTCAAATACAGGTTTCGCTGGATGATGGGAAAACCTGGATGAACGTCACCGATAGGTTGCCCGGCCTCCCTGGATCTGCCTGGGTCAATACTATTGAAGTGTCCCGTTTTGAGCCGGGAACAGCTTTTGTAGCCATTAACAATTACCGGAATGATGATTTCACCAATTATCTGTATAAAACAACGGATTATGGCCAAAACTGGACTACTATCACAGGTGACCTGCCGCCCGACAGAGTAGTACGCACCATGCGTGAAGATACCCGTAATCCGGATCTGTACTATCTGGGCACAGAACTGGGATTGTTTATTTCCATTAATGGTGGGAAAAATTGGGTGGAACTGAAAAATAACATGCCTACCCTTCCTTTTAATGACCTTGTTGTTCACCCTCGTGATAATGACCTGGTGCTGGGCACCCACGGTAGAGGCATCTGGATACTGGATAACCTGAATGCCTTGCAGGAGCTCACTCCGGAAGTATTAGGTCAGCAGGCAGCTCTATTCTCTGTTCCTGCTGCTGAGATCATCAACTTTACCCGTGAGGGAGGACATAAGGGAGATATGATCTTCAAAGGAGAAAACCCGGAATTTGGCGCGGTCATTGACTATTATCTTAAAGAGGCAGTAGCCAAAGCAGATATAACCCTCGGCATTTACGACTTGAAAGGGGAACTGATCCGAAAGTTGAACCCGGATACTACGGCAGGCATACATCGAAAACACTGGGATTTTGAGTACCCTCGCTTGCCAGGACCGCCGAGAGATACCTCCAAGGAAAACGGTAGCCGCCGGTCAGTCGGTCCATCCGGGCCAATCGTCGTACCGGGAATGTATACGGCCAGACTGGAAGTGAAGGGGAAGGTGTATGAAAAAAACTTCAGCGTGTCAGACGATCCTCGCCTGGATATCCGGATAGAAGATCGCAGGGAATGGACGAGAACCGTATTTGAAATAGCTGACCTGTACAAGCTGGTGCTGCAAGAACTAAAAATTGCCCGCCCTATTCACTGGCATATAGAAAGACTATCGGCAGATGAAAAGGAGAAGCTGGATGATGAGATCCTCACGGAAATAAAAGAGCTGGATCGAATGTATGGGGAGTTATTAAACAGGACCAGAAGCCTCTACAGCGAAGTATCCGGCTGGATAGGAAATCCTTCAGCTGATCAGAAGGCGCAAATGGCCTATTTCCAGGAAATGCTGGAACGATTGGCTCCAAGAAAAGAGGCATTGCTGGAAGCGATTCCTAAGATGAATAAAAAGTTGGGAAAAGATAATCAGATCCTTACTCGTTAGGGACAGCGGCAGTCTCAAAAGTACGTTATACTCCCTGGCGCCGTCTAATTAATTCTTTATAGTGTTCTTTTTGGGGAAAAATAATTTTTCCCCAAAAAGAACACTATAAAAGTAAGTAAGCAAACCATTTCAAATATACATTTTGTTGGCGCCTTAGGCGCATATGTGTTTAGCGCCTATACAAGATCGCTCCGATAGGGTGTTATGTTCTTTAAAGCAACAGAGGCTAAATATATGTGAAGCCATATTTGAAAAAATGTAAAAGCTCCGTAGGAGCCTCATGTTGTTAGCAGCCGAAGGAAATGTAGTATTAGAGCTCCGTAGGAGCGAAATAATGAGTTTTGTTAAAGTTTCCTGCCGGAAGCGAAAAAACAGGATTTTAATAAATCCAGTTGGTTTTTTTTAGCTTCACAGCAGCACTATGGAGCGAGAAAAAACAAAATAGATATAAAAGAGGATTTTCCACCTCAGTGAGGAAACTTTAAACAACTTCAATAAACCCAGAGCAGAATGAAAAAAAGAGGAGCCATGTTATATTTGAATTTACGATACGATTTCGCTCCTCCGGAGCTCTGGGTGGAGAGATGTTGACGTACTAACAACATCTAGGCTCCTCTGGAGCCTGTAAGATTCTGCTAAGGATAGCAGCCAAAGGAAAAGTATTATTGATCTCCG
>CAZJQS010000119.1:0-8278 GCA_964548175.1 uncultured Saprospiraceae bacterium | reverse complement strand
GTCTCGGTAGCTTACTCTACCAAAATTCGGGATGACTCATGTTAAGTATTTTTGAGTAAGCACTTATTGGTTAACCAATAACCGACAAATTACTTAGCAGCTACCAGGGTAACATCCAGCTGGAACTCATCGTAGATGGTCTTGTCCCCCAAATTGTCAAAGAAAGAACCAGAGCCGTAACGAATGTCATACTCAACGCGATCTATCTCGATCTCCTGAGCAGTACCCATGATCTTTCCGCTTTCTTCTTTCACGACAGCATTGAACTTCACCTCGTTGGTATTACCCTTGATGGTCAGGTCTCCGATGACTCTGTAAGTGCCCTTAGTGTCGATAGGATATACCTTGGTAATCACGAAATTAGCGGTTTGGTGGTTTTCTACGTCAAAGAAATCGGCAGACTTCAGGTGGCCTTCCAGTTTCTCCTTGCCCTTTCCAGGCTGCAGGTCAAGCACGGTGATCGTTGTCATGTCAATATCGAAAGAACCACCTGTCAAAACGCCCTCTTCCATATTCAGGTTACCGTTTTTGATCATGATGGTACCGTTGTGCTTCCCGGTCACCTTACGAGCTCTCCATTCGATTTTGCTTTCTTCGATGTTAACAGAATAAGTTTCTACTTCTCCGTTTTCAGGAGTGGTAAAAGACATGCCTGCGAAGGCCAAAACAGTCAGAAAACTCAGGAAAATAGTACTCTTCATGGTTGAATGCTTTTTAATGATTTAAATTTATGGTGTAACAATGATCGCAAATTAAAGTTTAAACATCAAAAATCTTTACGAGTGCAATTTTAACCATTGGAACGGATCTTGTCCAGCAGTTGATTAAGCACCTTTGCTTCGTCAATAGAAAGGGTCTGTAAGGTTCTGCTCAGTTCTTTGTCCATAATCCTGGAAGCCTCCGTTAACAAGACAATACCTTTTGGGTAAGGACCACGTTAGCCCTTCTCGGGTCATTTTCGCAGATCTGGCGATCTACGAGTCCTTTTTGTTTTAACTTTTCCACCAATCTGGAAGCGTTCGACATTTTGTCGATCATACGGTCTCTGAGCAAAGTAATGGTTGCCGGTTCCGGATGCTGTCCTTTGAGTATCCTTAAGATATTAAACTGCTGCCAGGAAATGTCCTGAGGTTTCAGCACATGGCTCGACAACTGCTGCATCCAGGAAGCGGTGAACAGCAGGTTGATCTGTGCTTTTTGAAACTCACTTTTGAAAGTGCTCTGCTGTATGGCTTCTTCGATTTTCATTGCAAAATTAGGTGTACCTACATTTAATGTTTAGACATCGGACAAACACATAAATTTGATAAAGGTTTTTGGTGTCGGGGAAAAAAATTATTGCCCTTTTTCAACACAATTCCTCCAAAAGATGCCTGTGGCCAGCTGAAAAATGGCATTTTTGAAGAAATATTAATCCGATAGCGCGCGAAAGGAGTTATGTAAAAAGTTATTGTCATTTAAAGGAAAATTACTATGAAAATCCTGATCATCGGCGGAGGCAATATGGGCTTAACATATGCGCAGAGTTTCCTGCGCTCCCACATTTGCACTACCGAAAACATGATGATCCTCGAAAAATCTGAGGAAAAAGCCCGGCAGTTGGCCCAAAAAAACATCGGCACGGTTTTCGGCCGACCTGAGGAATGCCTGAACGGCGCCGATCTGATCATTCTGGCCGTCAAACCCCAGGATGCGCCGGAACTTTTCAAAACGCTTCGTCCGATGGTAGATCCTCAGCAGGTTTTTCTATCCATCATGGCGGGCGTCAAAATAGCGAGCATAGCCGACAGCCTGGGTGTATCCAAGATCGTAAGAGCCATGCCTAATCTCCCGGCCCAGATCGGCCAGGGCATGACGGTTTACACCTCCTCGGACGAGGTCACCCGCATCGAGCTGGTTATGGTCCAAAACCTGCTCAACACGACCGGCAAGGCCATTTATGCCGAAAAAGAATCTGCCATAGATGCCGCTACGGCCATTTCGGGCAGCGGACCGGCCTACGTCTGGTTTTTTATGCATGCTCTGATGCAAGGGGCTCAGGAAATGGGCTTCAGCTATTCTGAAGCCGAGTTGCTTGTGGGTCAAACTATTCTCGGCGCCATGGAACTCTATGCTGCTTCCGACCTGACTTGCGAGGAATGGATAAAACGCGTAGCTTCCAAAGGCGGCACCACTGAAGCCGCCATGGCTGCTTTTGGCCAAAATCGCCTGTTCGATAACGTAAAGGAAGGAGCAATGGCGGCCCTGGAAAGAGCCGTAGAATTAGGGAAAAAGTAGTAATGATGTGTTTTAGGCGACCACAGGCCGACTAAAACACATCATTTATGAATTTATTAACTGACCTTTGGTCTTCTGCCTCCACTAAACCATGAACAATAGCACTAAGGAAAACCGTTAATACTTTTGACAATATTTCTGATATTTAAATTTTACTTATCAATTCTTTAAGTGCATATTAGTAAATTGAGACTTTATTTTGAAGAAAAGTACAAATTGAATGGATAAAACGACATTTAAAAAGCAGGTTCGGGAATTTGTTGGGGAAGCCGAGACGGAAAAAGCGTTGGATTTGATGCTGAGTTTCCTGGGCCGGCAGTCGGCCTATCTGAATTTGTATAACCAAACGCTCCAGGCCAAATCCTTATTCAACAAGACCGAACGGGACGAAAACCAGGGCGTCATTTCCAAAGAAGACGCCAAGATCAGCTACAACCAGGTCGTCAAACAGATCATCCAGATAATCAACGATCTGGACAAGGAAGAGCAGGCGGGCCAGGGCAAAACTTCCAAAATGCGCAGGAACCTGATTGCCGGACTGGTGCTGCTGATGTTGATGTCCGGCGCCGGGTACATCATCTGGAAAGTCCGGCTTCAGCCGGGCACTAACGGAAATGGCCCCATTTCAGGCATCTTTTGTCCGGACTACAACAGCATGGATGCTAACGCTTTCAAAGTGCTCATTCTGCCCTTCCGCATCCGGACTATAGGCGACTCCATTCAGGTGGACCGCAGCATTGCGGAAGATATTGAAGAAAGACTGGATAAGTTCAAGATCGACTATAAAGTCAACCTTGGGCTTGGCGTTAAGGACATTATTGAAGAATATCCGAATACTACTACCGAGGCCGATCAGGTAGCTCGCAGCTGCGCCGCCAACCTCATCATATGGGGCGCCCGGGAGCAGGATATCGTCACTACCCGCTATAAGTTCATTAACATTGAAGAGTTTAAGATGAAACAATTGGTGTTGGCGGCCAATTCCAGCATCGATACCTTGACTTCTCAAACCAGCATCGTCGCTACGGGTTTGTTGACCGAAGGAATCGAGGAGGTCATGAAGTACATCTTCGGCATCATTGCCCATGAGACCGGCAACCAGGATGCCGCCATTGCTGCTTTAAGTGGAGTCAGGCTATCTGACGCCATTATGGACGCCAACAAAGATATGTTTCTCGCTGATGCACTCCTACAAAAAGGCGATACTCAAGCAGCTAAACAAAAATATACCGAGGTGCTGGAAAAAAAACCCGACTACTGGCTGGCCCGCACCAATCGAGCAGCGTTGAATTTTAAAGACCGGGAATTTTTGAAGGCCGCCCAGGATTTTACCATACAGGAATCCACCGGCGACACCAGCCGGGTCGAAGCGGTAAGAGGAGAAGCCTTGTCGCTGCTCAAAGCAGGTAATCTTGAGGAAGCCAAAGAAAAACTGGACCGGATCGCTGTTAAGGACACCAGCGTTCACCGATTGGTGGATAGCATCAATACTGAAATTCGAGCAAAGGAAGCAATAAGACCGCGTCCGGATGATGCTAAGATCAGGCCAAAAAGCCCGGAAGCAGACCTTCCTAAAAAAGCCAAAGAACCCGACCTTTCCGAGGTAGAACTTCGTCGGCTCATCCAGAAAGATCCTCAAAAAAAAGAGTACTGGAGTGAGCTGCTGATCAGGCTTTATAAGAAAAAAGACTTCGAGGGCCTCCGCCAGCTGGCCCAAAAAGCAAAAGAAATGGGCATTGAAGAAAATTTTTACGAAAACCCTATTGCAGAGTGGCTGAAGAATGATGCCAAAAGAAAAATAATTCAATAACGGTGATTTGGGTGAGCCACCCACATCACCTTTTTCTCCATTTGTTTACGCAGCCATCACAAAAAGTTGTAAATTCATCATCAAATAGATGATATTTACAATGAACGACCCATTAACCTTCTCTTTTCTATTTTTACTACTTGGACTACTCATCGGTGGGCTTTTCGGCTGGCTCATCACCAAGATCAGACTTCAAAACCTGATGCTTTATAAAGAAGACGTGGAAGAAAGCTACGTCCTGAAAAGCCTCTATCAAAGGGCCGAAAATGAACTGAACCGCTTTCAGGCGGAACTGACGCAGCGGGAAGACGAGATCCAGAACCTGGCGGTCCGGCTCTCAGCCAGCTACCAATCATCGCGTCATCTTGAGGAAAAACTGATCGACCAAAAAGAAGAAATGATCCGCCTTCAGGAACAATCACGCGTCGAATTCGAGAACATCGCCAACCGGTTGCTGGAGGAAAAAAGCCGCAAATTTACCCAGCAAAATCATCAGCAAATTCAGGACATCCTCTCCCCCTTGCGCGAAAAGATCAAGTTGTTTGAGGACAATGTCGAAAAACGATTTTTTGAAGAAACCCGCGATCGCATTTCCCTGAAAAAAGAGATCGAGCACCTCCGCCTGCTCAACGAACAGCTCAGCCAGGACGCCAACAACCTGGCCAGCGCCCTAAAAGGCGACAATAAAACTCAGGGCGATTGGGGAGAAATACAGCTCGAAATGCTACTGGAAAAAGCCGGTCTGCAAAAAGGCATCCACTATCAGGTACAATCCTCCTTCAAAGATCAAAACGGACAGCAAAAAAGACCGGACTTCATCATCAACCTGCCCGAAAACAAACACCTCATCATCGACTCGAAAGTGTCCTTAACCGCTTACGAAAAATATTTTAATGCTGAAGATGAAGTGCAAAAACGCCAGTTCTTAAAAGCACACATCAACAGCATTCGCCAGCATTTGAAAGAGCTGAGCAGCAAAAGCTATCAGACCCTCTACCAGATCCATTCCCCTGATTACCTGCTGCTGTTCATTCCCATCGAACCGGCTTTTGCCGCCGCCGTACAGGAAGATCAGCGTTTGTTTCTGGATGCTTTGGATAAAAATGTGGTCATCGTCACCACCTCTACCCTGCTGGCGACCATGCGAACGGTTTCTTACATCTGGAAGCAGGAAAAGCAAAAGCACTCTGTTCTGGAGATTGCCCGGCAGAGCGGCATGCTGTACGACAAGTTTGTCGCCTTTGTCGACGATCTTCGCCAGATCGGCCAGCGCATCGAGCAAACCAAAGCCTCCTATCACGACGCTATGAACAAGCTGGTCGACGCCAAACGGCCGGGCGACACCTTGATCGGAAAGGCGGAGAAGATCCGGGAATTAGGGGCGAAGACGTCAAAGAGCTTGCCGGAGGACTTGAAGGAATCGTAAACATACAGAGAAATAAAAGCAATTAAAATGTAAATAAAACTTGACACAAAGAAAAAATGCCTTATCTTTGTGTAAAATAGGCTTTACATTTAGTCAAATAAACTATTCTTATGATTGCAAAGAACGAACATTGGACCAAAAGAACGCAGAAGAACGTGCTTAACCTGGCTTTCTGGACTATATTATGGCTACTGACGATGGCACTGGTAGTTTTCGGCGCTAAATTTCTCTGGAATTTCAACTCTGTTATTTCTGCTTTATTTATAGTGACCAACACGGCTATTGGCATAGGCATGATCCTGGCCAACAAAAAATACCTGGATGGATTGGACGAATTGCAGCGTAAAATGAATTTTGATGCCATGGCTATTGCGCTGGGAGTAGGCGTAGTGGGCGGCCTGAGTTTTTCATTGCTGGATATTACCAATTTAATAGCTTTTGATGCTGAAATATCATTCATGGTGCTGCTTATTGGCATCACTTATTTAATTGGCATCGTCATCACCCATTCCCGATACCAATGAAAAATCGCATCAAAGTACTCAGAGCCGAGCGAGATATGACACAGGCTCAGCTGGCAGCGGCCGTGGAGGTATCCCGCCAGACGATCAATGCTATTGAAAAGGGGAAATTCGATCCGAGTTTGCCCCTGGCTTTTAAAATTGCGCGGCTCTTTAAATTGTCTATCGAGGAGGTTTTTCAGTATGAAGAATCGATGAAAGAGCGCAATAAAATGGGGTGACGCACAAATGCCATTTTTTAAAAATGGTATGAAGTTTTCTTATTGGTAAAAAGAGAAGTACCAGGACAAAAAAATCATCTTTTCCCCGCCCGGCAACCCATAACCATCAAAAGGTTAATAATACCTTAATCTTGGAGTCATACAAAGTTGATAAGATTTAGATACTTTCACGGCTCATCTAAAAAATTAACATGAGAGCTTTTATCGTTTCTATATTTATAATATCTCTTTCTGTTGGCGCCTATGCGCAAAA
Source organism: uncultured Saprospiraceae bacterium (assembly GCA_964548175.1). Lineage (GTDB taxonomy): Bacteria > Bacteroidota > Bacteroidia > Chitinophagales > Saprospiraceae > JANQPA01. The sequence goes on along the minus strand of CAZJQS010000119.1, from coordinate 1,770 downwards.
TCAGGTTCAGAATGTAGCCAAAGGATTTGTATTTCATGATGCTAATCAGAATCGCCTCAAGGAGGATGCTGAAAAGGGGATTCCCGAAGTGGCCGTTTCCAACGGTGTTGATATTGTTTTGACGGATGAAAATGGGGCGTATGAAATTCCGGTATCTGATGATGCGGTCATCTTTGTTATTAAACCAAGAGATTGGATGACCCCCGTGAATGAGGACAACTTGCCTCAATTCTACTACCTTCATAAACCAAACGGATATCCTGAAAATTTTGTCTATAAGGGCGTGGAACCAACAGGAGACCTGCCTGATGAAATTAATTTTCCATTGTATCCGGAAAAAAGTGCTCAAAGTTACAAAATGGTGGTCTTTGGTGATCCCCAGCCCTACAATATAGAAATGATCGATTTTCTTTCAGATGATATCATAAGCGAACTTATCGGAAAACACGAGCTTGAATTTGGTTTGACCATGGGTGATATTGTGGGAGACAACCTTGACCTTTTCAGTCCTCTCAATCAGGCTGTGGCCAAGCTTGGAATCCCATGGTATAATGTTTTGGGCAATCACGACATCAACTACATGGCTCCTACAGACGAACTGTCAGATGAAACTTATGAAAGTGTTTATGGGCCTGCAACGTATGCTTTTGTTTATGGTGATGTCCATTTCATTGTTGTGGATGATGTAATCCACGAGAGTGTTGCCGGTTCCAGAAAATATGTGGGAGGCTTAAGACCTGACCAACTCGAATTTGTTTCCAATTATCTCGAGATCGTACCTAAGAACCATTTAATTGTGCTGACCATGCACATCCCTTTGGTTCAGCATGGCGAATCATTCAGACAAAGCGATCAAAAAAGGCTGTTCGATCTGCTAAAGGACTTTCCCCATACCTTATCCATTTCTGCGCATACGCATGTTCACAACAATGCATTTTTTCATCAGGATTCAACGGACTGGCAGCAAGCTAAACCGCATCACCACTTTAATGTCGGCACGACATCAGGAAGCTGGTGGAACGGAATGCGCAATGAGGTGGATGTCCCCCATACCATGATGCGTGATGGTACGCCTAACGGATATTCCTTCATCACGTTCAATGGTACAGATTATGTTATTGACTGGAAGGTTGCCGGAAGCCCTGCAGACCATCAGATGAACATCCATCTTCCTAGGGAAATAGTAGCCAATGAATTGGATACGGTGCTTTTAACCGTTAATTTTTTCAATGGCAGTGAACAATCAAAGCTGGAATATCGAATAAAAGGTATTTCAGAATGGAAGGAAATGGAGAAAGTGGATAAATACGATCCTTACTATTTACAAATTGATCAGCGCTGGAAACGATTCAAGGAAATTAAACTAAGGGAACAATGGCAGGAGACATTTGGTGCTGAAGAGACACCTCCGGGAACACCCATGCCGGCGCCTAGAATATCCACCCATCTCTGGGAGGCCAATATCGGCAGTGATTTTCCGGCAGGAAGGCATATCATAGAAGTCAGGGCCAAAGACAGGTATGAGCGTGTATTTACCGATTTTTCAACTTTAAGAGTGGAAGAAGAGTAAAAAAATCGCCTTAAATTGCAATTGTTTGGAGATTGCCTGCAACAGTCTGCACATAAGGCGTGCCGCCGCTTTGGCGGCATGACCGATACGAGCTAAGTTCTGCGATTTATTCTTTTATGATCTTATTCGCTTTGTAAATGTCCACAATAAAATTCCCCAATATTTGGCCCATTTTATCATAGTTCTCGTTAACCCATTGA
>CAZJQS010000118.1:0-8421 GCA_964548175.1 uncultured Saprospiraceae bacterium | reverse complement strand
GTACAAAACATTTAAAACTGATTACAATCTTGGATTCACGATGCTATTGAATGCAGAGCCAAAAATATAGGAGATCCCCACCCCAAGCTCCATTGTGAAATCTGTGGCGATCTGTCGCTGGCGCAATAGAATATCTTCCAGGGAGGATTCTCCTGCCGGCAGGGTGATCAAATCTCTGATGAGTTCTATTTCAGTGGATACTCTTAAAGAGAAGCCCTGAAACAAGCGCACATCGATAAAGCCGTCAAGTTGAACCCTGTTTTTAGAAAAATCATGCAGATAATTGGATGCCTCCAGCGAAGCAAATAAATTGCCCCAGGGTTGTCGGAAACGAGATTGAAAGGTCAGCGACTGGCGGAATAGCGATTCTTGCATGCGGCCGTAGATGGTTTCTTCTATGTAATCATTGCGCTCATAATTGAACCGGTAAACTAAGGTAATTTCCCTCCTGATGGCTTCCACATAGGGATAAATGCTGTATTCCAAAGCAGGGCTGACGTTGACCGACAAGTCCATATTGCGGAAGGTATTATGGCTTACATCACTAAATAAGCCTACTGACCAATGTCTCCCAAGGCTGTTAATGGCGAAGACCCGCAGAAAATGCCTGTTTCTAATGCTCACGAATTGTTCTTCATCACTATTGAAACGGCTTTGAGAAAAGTTGAACTCAATGTCGCCACCGTATTTCCACTCTTCCGTTACGCGATCGGCTTCACCTCCAATTTCCAGATTAAATTCATTGCGTTGCGATTCCTTTTGCAGGTTGCCCGAACCACGCACTTCAAAGATCCAGAAATCCCAGGGGTCCACGACCTCAACGGAAGTGGTGGTTTCTTCTCCGGTAACCACATAATCTATATCTATATCAATTTCCCCTTCCAAGCCTGCCCTTAACAAATAAGGCAACAACCCTACCTCTATCCTTTTAAGCAGGCCCGCCCTTATTTCGTCCCAGGTCTGATTCGGGTTGGTCTCATAAGTAAGCTCCTGGCTGATCCCCTCAAAATCATTTTTCCCGGTATAGGATAACTCATAAACCCTTCCTCCGCTACCACTTCTGATCTGATTGATGAATAACTGTACATCTGCAAGCCCCAGGTCCCGAACATGGTTCAGGTAATTGATCTCCTGGCGGATGTAATTCTCATCGCAGCCACTTGCACAATTCACATGCAAGCTTATGGGGCTTCCTCCTGTTCTCTGTGCAAAAAGAACGGTAACGTTGGCACTTAAAAAAATAAACATAAAAACAAAAATGGATGGTAGAGGTTTTTTCATGACTTGTCGATTAAGTACGGTTAAGGAAGTTGAGTGATTTTTTCCTAAAAAGATAAGCTTTTAATATGAAAAAATTTCTTAGAATAGAAAGTTCGTTCTCAAGAAATTAACACTCCTTTAAGCGTTTTTTGGGTTGTGGCCACGGGACTGAGACGGATCGTGGCGTTTTCGGATGTTATTGTTCGGATAAGCACCTTGGTTCGGCGGCAGAGCGGGGCGAGGAGACGGATCCAGGTTAATTCATAGACTTGTATTCCTGAATATTTTTAGGTAAGCAATGCCTTTTCCAGATACCTGGTAATTCCTGTTTAGCTTCCGGGCTTTGGCGGATGGCCCAGTAGCGCTCTTTATTCTTTCGGACAGCCTCTTCGTAATTGATGATGGGCTTTGGATAATCGGCCCCCAATTCGAATTGATACATCTTTTGCTCCATGCGGGTCATTTTCCAGGGTTCATGGACAAATGGCCCGGGAACGTTCTGGAGTTCGGGCGCCCATTTTCGAATGAACAGTCCGTCCGGATCGTGTTTTTGAGAATTAATGACGGGGTTGAAAATTCGGAGCGGGTGATAGCCGGTCAATCCTGCCTGCATCTGGAACTGGGCGTAGTGAATACCAGGCTCAAAATCGAGAAACAGCCTGGCCAGCACCTCAGCGGCAGCCTTCCAGTCCTGCCATAAAGCAAATGTAACGAAAGTGGCCAGCATAGCCCGCATGCGGAAATTGATCCAGCCCTTAGCTTTTAAACACCGCATACTGGCGTCTATCAAAGGATAGCCCGTTCGCCCCTCCTCCCAGGCCTGAAAAAGCAACGGATCAACGGAACGGTCCAATTTTTTCAAGGCTTTATTGATCGGCTCAAACTCGATCTGCCATTCTGACTCCAGCTTTTGGATGTAGTGACTTCGCCACCACATCCGGGAGTGGAAGTTCTCGATCGGCTGCTCTAACCGGCGATCGGCTTTTGCCTTTTGCGTGAGCTGAAAAATTTCCCGGACGCTGATGTTCCCATGGGCAATATAGGGCGATAATCGACTGCAGCTTTTTTTACTTAATTCGGGTTTGGATAAATGCCTGTTGAAGTAAAAAGCCCGATTCTTTATAAATGATTCCAGATACCTCCAAGCGTAGTGTTCCCCTCCCTTTTGAAAAGAAGCGTGATACCGGGTGAATGCATCCGGTATAGGCGGCAAATTCAGTTCTTTTATCTGACCCTCTTCTAAACGCTGTCCCTTCAATTTTTCCAGTTCGACCTGTACCGGCGGCACATTCATGTCTTTTTCCCAACGTTCCTGCCAGCTGTTCCGCTGGCTAAGCCCCCGAATAACTCCATCCTGCCGATACTCTTTCCAGCAGATCCCTTTATTTTCACAAAAGGCCTGCACTTTCAGATCGCGATCAAATGTTATTTTCAGACCGGTTTCCTGATGAGAAAAAAGATGTTGGATGTGAAAAAAACGACTGATCTTTTCAAAAACAGGCAGCACCTCTCCATAAAAAGCATACAATATCAATCCTTTTTCTTTTAATCGTTGCTGCACATCCACCACCGATTCATAAGCAAAACGCCAGTGCCGCAGGTCTGACTCCGGGACTGCAATGACAGAAGGCTCGAAAAAATAAACCAACAAAGTCGGCAGGCCGGTCTCTGCTGCAGCATCCAGGGGCGCGTGATCGCGGAGGCGAAGATCTCTTTTAAACCAGACGATGTTGATGGAAGTCATGGTGGTTGTTGGTTGTTAGATTTTGGTTGTTAGTTGTTGGTTAGCCTGTCCCGCTGGAAGCGGGATTAGATTTTGGTTATTGGATGTTGTCACCACATTTAGGTAATACTCAAAGGCTGTTTAACTCTTGATGCATAAACAACAATATTTATTAATCGACTGTTAGACAAACGTCAAAAATATGCAACAATAAACCATGGCCTTACTGACCTTCACCGATAAGGGTATTTACTGTGAGCAGGGAGATTTTTTTATCGACCCGTGGAAGCCGGTCAATAAAGCGTTGATTACCCATGGGCATGCCGATCATTCCCGGTGGGGGAATCGTCAGTACATTACCGTAAGCAGTTCCAAACCAGTGATCCGCCATCGCCTGGGGCCGGTCAATATCCACGGACTGGAGTATGGAGAAGAAATGAGCATCAACGGCGTCAGGGTTTCCTTCCATCCCGCCGGGCATATCATAGGTTCTGCACAGATAAGGCTGGAATATCGAGGAGAGGTATGGGTAGCTTCGGGAGATTATAAAATAGAAGACGACGGCCTGGCTGTGCCCTTTCAACCCATCCGATGCCATACGTTCATTACGGAATCCACCTTCGGGCTGCCCGTTTACAAATGGAAGCCGCAGGAAGAAGTTTTTGCAGAGATCAACAACTGGTGGAGGCAAAACAAAGAAGAAGGTAAAGTTTCCCTCCTGACCGGCTATTCCCTGGGGAAAGCCCAACGCCTGATACAGGGGCTGGATGATTCCATTGGCAAGATCTACACCCACGGCGCCATCGAGAACACCAACACTGTATTCCGTAAGCAAGGTATTTTTATTAAACCGACCATTCGAGTGACTCGCCACGTCAAGAACAAGGAATTCAATGGAAATATCGTAATCGCGCCTCCCTCCGCCGCTGGCTCAGCCTGGTCGAAAAAATTCAAACCCCTTTCCATAGGCATCGCTTCCGGATGGATGACGCTGCGCGGGGCCAGGAGACGGCGCTCCGCCGACAGAGGCTTTGTCCTTTCCGATCATGCCGATTGGATTGGGCTAAATGAAGCCATAAAGGCCACGGGGGCGGAAAAGATCATCGCCACACACGGCTATACCGATATTTTCAAACGATGGCTGATCGAACAAGGCCTGGAAGTAGCCACCGAAAAAACAGAATTCGAAGGAGAACTGTCTGAAGTCAATGAGTCCAGCAATCAGGACAATGAATACGATGAAAGCGAAGAGTAAACTATGAAGCGATTTGCCCGATTGTTCACCCAGCTCGATCAAACGACCAAGATCAACGCCAAGGTCGAAGCCATGGCGGAATACTTTGCCGATGCCGATGATCAGGATAAGCTCTGGACCATTGCCATCCTTTCCCACCGCCGACCGAAGCGAACGGTCAATACGACACTTTTAAGACACTGGGCTTCCGAATACAGCGACATTCCGCTCTGGCTTTTTGAAGAAAGCTATCACGTAGTCGGCGACCTGGCGGAAACCATCACTCTGGTCCTTCCCGATCGAACAGAAAAAACGGAAGAGTCCCTTACTTACTGGATCCATTACATCCGCAACCTGGATAAGCTGGAAGAAGAAGAGAAAAAAGAAAAGGTAATGGCGGCCTGGAACGGCCTAACCAGGCCGGAAAGATATATATTCAACAAGCTGATTACCGGCAATTTCCGGGTCGGCGTTTCTCAAAAGCTGATGGTCCGCTCTTTATCCAAATATACCGGTATCGAAGAAAACCTGCTGGCGCATCGCATCATGGGCAACTGGTCGCCGGATAACGACACCTTCGAAGAACTTATCCTTTCCGAAAATCCGCTTGACGATATATCCAAGCCTTATCCTTTTTATCTTGCTTATGCGCTGGAAGGCAAGCCCGAAGAGCTAGGTCCGGTCAGCGACTGGCTGGTGGAGCGAAAATGGGATGGCATCCGGGGACAGGTCATCATACGGGAAGGCAAAGTCTTCGTCTGGTCCCGCGGAGAAGAACTGGTCACCGACAAGTTTCCGGAATACCACGAGCTGGCCGGAGCGCTACCTGACGGCACGGTCATCGACGGGGAGATACTGACCTTCAACAATGGGCAACCGCTGGGATTTAATGTATTACAAACCCGGATAGGCCGCAAAAACGTCACCAAAAGCATCCTCAGGAAAGCGCCGGTCGTGCTAATGGCATATGACCTGCTGGAATGGGAAGGTAAAGACCTTCGGCAGGAGCCTTTGGAAAAAAGAAGGAAGCTGCTGGAAGAACTGGCTGATCAACATGATACCGGCGGCATTTTAATACTGTCGGACTTGTTGGACGCCAATAATTGGGAAGAACTGGCCAAAGAACGCGAGGACTCCCGCAAGTATTTCAGCGAGGGATTGATGTTGAAAAAGAAGGATTCGGTATATCGATCCGGTCGCAGAAAGGGTGATTGGTGGAAATGGAAAGTGGAGCCGCTGGTCATTGACGCTGTCATGATCTATGCACAGCGCGGGCACGGGCGCCGGGCCAATTTGTTCACGGATTTCACTTTTGCCGTCTGGGACGATGAGCAGTTGGTGCCTTTTACCAAAGCTTATTCAGGCCTTACGGACAGTGAGTTCAACGAGATCACTTCCTGGGTGCGCAAAAACACGGTGGAGCGATTCGGGCCAGTCCGGAGCGTAACGCCCACCTATGTTTTTGAAATCGCCTTTGAAGGGATACGTTCTTCCAGCCGGCACAAGTCAGGAGTGGCGTTGCGTTTTCCCCGCATCAACCGATGGCGGAAAGATAAGCCTATTCAGGAAGCCAATACCCTGGATGACCTCAGAAGTTTACTGGAGTTATACGGGGACTAGCGGCGAATTGATTTTTTTCCGGCAAATCTGAAATATTTTTTATACTTTTATCGTTATTATAGCGTCTGACAAAAAACAAATATAATTTTTCCAATTGTCAGTTCCCCGGTAAAGAATATTTTAGCTTTGAGAGGCAAAACTTGAGGCTTTTCATTTCATTATGTAAAAGCATGCCCTGAGAAAACGACTATTTGAAATAGTCTATTTGGCCGCAGTACCCTGCGGCCATTTTTTTTACCCCCTGGACATCATCCACTTCCACAATTCCCTGAAGGAAACTTTTTTTCCATACATCAGAATACCCACCCGGTAAATGCGCCCGGACAACCAAACGAAAAAGACAGCGGTAACGCCCACTATTGCTACGGACAGCAATATCTCCCACAAGGGCGGATTAAACGCCAGTCTGGCCGGCATGACAATCGGTGCAAAAAGCGGAAAAATAGACGAAAAGACCGCCAGGCTGGAATTTGGCGCCTCGATGGCCTTGAACATAATATAAATAGCTAACACCACGGGAATGGTGATCGGTATGGTCAGGCTTTGTCCCTCCCCCAGGTCATCACCCATAGCGGATCCCACTGCGGCGAACAAGGAAGAATACAAGAAATAGCCGCCCAGAAAGTAAAAAATAAAGAGCGGCAGGATCATCCACCAATTCAGGCTGGCGATTTCCTGATAAGCGATGGCCACCAGGGCTTCGGCATCTTCCGGGTCGATCTCGGCGCCGGGATTCATTTCAGGGATGGTGCTGTTAAACCCAAAAAAAAGATTGACGAAAAAACTGATGGTCGGTATAAGAATGGCCCAGACCGCCACCTGGGTCAGCCCTACCCCGCCTACCCCGATGATCTTTCCCAGCATGAGCTGAAAGGGTTTGACCGAAGAGATCATCACTTCTACAATCCGGTTGGTTTTTTCTTCCATGACAGAGCGCATGATCATCATCCCGTAGATAAAAATGGTGAGGTACATCACGAATCCCATGATGCCCCCTATGACGGCCGATATGGCCCCTGTCAGTCTGCTGGCGTCTTCCCCATCTTCCTCCAGGGGTTCGGGCTCCAGCACGACCTTTGTCTGCAGCGCTTCCAGTTGTTCCTGGTCAAGTTCCAGCCGATCGATCTTATAATCGCGTATCAAGCTGCTGATCTTGTCCTGGATCTTAAACTGGATATCCAGCGGCAGCTGTTCGTCTGAGTAATAGTAAATGGTCAGATTGCGCTCCATCAGGTCAGACAAAGTGGGGATTTGAAGGATGCCGACGAATTCGCCATTCCGGACGGCAACTCTCGCGCTATCCAGGGAATAATGATATTGCTTAAAAAACAGCCTGTTCTCATCCTTTATCTGACGTTTTTCCGCCAGCATACCGCCCTCGTCAATTACAGCTATGACCATTTCTTCATCACTCTCGTAACTAAAAATAAAACCGACGACGACGAAAAAAACAGCAAACGCCAGAGGCGTCAGTAAGGTCGCCAGGATAAAAGAGCGGCGGGTTACTCTGGTGAGGTATTCTCTGCGTATGATTAAAAATAATTTGTCCATATCCTATTTATTAAAATTGGCTGAGAATTGTGTGGATGGTCAGTTGCTTTTTTGCTTCCTTAAGCCGATTCAAGACGCTACTTGTTGAATAAAGATTTCATTCAAAGAAGGAAAAATCTCATTAAAGGACACCACTTTAACGCCCTCGCTCAGAAAGTTATGCAACAGCTGGTTGGAGTCCTGGGCATTATCCAATTGAACGGTTACGGCCTGATCGTTTTTCTTCACCACCGGAAGATCGTGCAGCAGATGAGCGGGTAATGCTCCGGCGACTTCTATGCGAAAAAGGTTTTGTTTGTATTTATTTTTGATGTCTTTGACTTTCCCCTCCAGCACATTTTGGCCTTTATTGATCAGGACGATGAACTCACAAATTTCTTCTACCTGCTCCATTCGGTGGGTCGAAAAAATGATGCTCGTCCCTTTTTCTTTCAGTAAGCGGATCTCATCCTTGATCAATTGGGTATTAATGGGATCCAGGCCGGAAAACGGTTCGTCCAGGATGAGCAATTCAGGTTCATGCACGACGGTGGAGATGAACTGTATTTTTTGTTGCATTCCTTTGGACAGTTCATCCACTTTTTTCGACCACCAATCTGTGATCTGGAATTTTTCGAACCAGTAATCGATAGCTTGCCGGGCCTTATTACGGCTCAGGCCTTTGAGGCGAGCCAGGTACATAAGATGATCTCCTACTTTCATTTTACGGTAAAGTCCCCGTTCTTCCGGCATATAGCCGATCCGTTCAGGATGGCGATTATTGATAGGTTCGCCCTGAAAAAAAACGCGGCCGCTATCCGCCCTGATGATTGTGGTTATGATCCGGATCAAAGTTGTTTTACCCGCTCCGTTGGGCCCCAGGAGCCCAAAGATCCTACCTTCGGGAACTTCAAAGCTGACCCTGTCCACGGCCAGATGTTTTTCATAGGATTTGACGACTTCCTGAAGTTTCAATACAGCCATGCCTATTTTTTTATGTAGAAGTTGTTTAAAGTTTCCTCACTGGGCTGCAAAAACGTCTTTTATGCCCATT
>CAZJQS010000117.1:0-8468 GCA_964548175.1 uncultured Saprospiraceae bacterium | reverse complement strand
CAGCATGGCGACCGGGTGTATCTGTGCCAGGAGCCAAAACAGGATGTGAAAAAATTTTGGGAAGAACGCATAGCCATTATTTTCTGATAAAATGGCGTGTCTGTATATGACATCTCTCGTGATTGTCCTACTTTTGCCTCTTCAAAAAAAGCAATCATGTACATCATCCCGGCCATCGACATCATCGACGGAAAATGCGTCCGCCTCACCCAGGGCGATTACGAGCAGAAGAAGATCTACAACGAAGATCCCCTCGAAGTGGCTAAGGCTTTTGAGGACGCCGGCCTGACCCGCCTGCACCTGGTGGACCTGGACGGCGCCCGCGCCAAACAGATCGTTAACTATAAGGTTTTGGAAAAAATAGCCGCTCAGACCCGACTGCACATCGATTTCGGCGGCGGCTTAAAGTCGAATGAGGACCTGTACATCGCTTTCGAAAGCGGCGCTCAGCAAGTTACCGGCGGCACCGTGGCGGTCAAAGAGCCTGACTTGTTCCTCTCCTGGCTGGAAAATTACGGAGCCGAAAAGATCATCCTCGGCGCCGATTTTAAAGACCGGAAAATTGCCGTCAGCGGATGGCAGGAAAGCAGCGAACTCGAATTGTTTGATTTTTTGAAGGACTATTTCAAAAAAGGCGTTCGATACACCATCTCCACCGACGTTTCAAAGGACGGCCTGCTGCAAGGAAGTGCTGTGGAAACCTATCAGCACCTGCGGGAAGAGCTGCCTGAGCTAAAACTCATCGCCAGTGGAGGTGTTACGACTTTAGATGAATTGGAAAAGCTTAGAGAGATCGGCTGCTTCGGCGCCATCGTCGGTAAGGCGATCTATGAAGGTAAGATTAGCTTGAAAGCATTAAGTCAATTTTAATCAATGAATAAGCACGCATGCAGGGCGCGCTTATTCGTATTCGTTCCATTATGCTGGCAAAAAGAATTATTCCTTGCTTGGATATTAAAGACGGCCGTACTGTCAAAGGCGTTAATTTCGTCAACCTGATCGATGCAGGCGACCCTGTGGAGCTGGGCGCCTTGTACAGCGAAAAAGGGGCGGACGAATTGGTCTTCCTCGATATTACGGCTACCCACGAAAAGCGCAAAACACTGGCGGCATTGGCCAAAAAGATCGCTCAGAACCTCAATATTCCTTTTACCATAGGCGGAGGAATACGCTCGAGAGCAGATGTGGAGGTGCTGCTGGAGTCCGGCGCTGATAAAATTTCGATCAATTCAGCAGCGGTTAAGCATCCGGAACTCATTGAAGAGCTGGCTAAAAACTTCGGCAGCCAGTTTGTCGTCGTCGCCGTGGATGCCAAATACATCGACGGAGAATGGATCGTCTTTCTAAGCGGCGGCCGGAAAAAAACGGAAGTCAGATTGCTGGATTGGGTGAAGGAAAGCGAAAACCGGGGCGCCGGTGAAATTCTCTTTACCTCCATGAACCACGACGGCACTAAAGCAGGTTTCGCTAACGAGATCACCGCCGAAGTCTCGGACCTGGTCTCTATTCCTGTCATCGCCTCCGGCGGAGCCGGCAACATGGAGCATTTCGTGGACGTTTTTACCAAAGGCAAAGCAGATGCCGGACTGGCAGCCAGTATTTTTCATTTTCGCGAGATTGAGATCATGGATTTGAAGCATTACCTGCATGATAAGGGGATTAGTGTAAGATTATGAAATTGAGCTTAAGTGCTTTCACAAAAGCATTAAAGATCATTTGCCTACTCAATTCAAATGACTTATTTGTCAAAAAAAATAAAAAATGACAGACCAACTCGATTTTTCCAAAGGCGACGGCCTGATCCCCGTAATCGTTCAGGATCACAAAACTTCTAAGGTCCTGATGTTGGGCTATATGAATCGGGAGGCGCTGGAAAAAACCCTGGAAGAAAAAATCGTCACCTTTTTTAGTCGCTCCAAACAACGGCTCTGGACCAAGGGCGAAACCTCCGGCAATTTTCTCCACCTCAAATCCATCAAAGCCGATTGCGACCAGGATACCCTGCTCCTCACGGTGGAGCCCGTGGGTCCGGTATGTCATACGGGCAGCGATACCTGTTTTGATGAAAAAAATGTAGACGATCGCTTTTTATTCCACCTTCAGTCGGTTATTCAACACCGGAAAGAAAATCCGTCAGAAGAGTCGTACACCTCCAGATTATTTCAACGCGGCATCAATAAGGTGGCCCAGAAAGTCGGAGAAGAAGCGGTAGAACTGGTTATCGAAGCAAAGGATGACAATAAAGAGTTGTTTCTCAACGAAGCCGCCGACTTGATGTATCACTATCTCGTGTTGCTGGCCGCAAAAGGTTACCAGCTGGAGGATGTTATTGAAATATTGGAAAAAAGACATCGCTAAGCGGCTTGCTTCAACTGGGTAAAGGGCGTATCTTTAAGGGAATTAAACGATACTGATATGCTTGCCAAAGCTTATTGTCCTACTCCTTTCGGATGTTTTGAAATTACGGGAAGTGATCAGGGCATTCGGTCGGTAAAACTCGTCGAGAAGTCTCCTTGTCTGCAAGTCGATGTGCCTGATGTTTTGCAGGATTGTTATCAGCAGCTGATCGAGTATTTTAATCAGGAGCGCAAGCATTTCAGCCTGCAGTTGGACTGGAGCGGGCATACGGAATTCAATAAATCGGTCTGGAGGGAATTATTGAAAGTTCCCTATGGACATACCACTTCATACTCTGCCTTAGCGGAAAAGATAGACAACCCTGCTGCCGTCAGGGCCGTTGGCCTGGCTAATCGCAATAACCCTATCGCCATTATCGTTCCCTGCCATCGGGTGATCGCCAAAAATGGTCAGCTACAGGGATACTTTTATGGGTTGGACATGAAGCGCCGCCTGCTGGAATTGGAAAACCCCATGAGCTTTGCAAGGCAGGGAAGTTTGTTTTAAACTATAAAAATGCTGCGCCGAAGACCCCTGCGCTATCGCCTAGTTTGGGTTTCAGAAAGAGCGTGTCCAGGCGTGTGTTAAAAACGTGCTGTTTAACGGCTTCCACGCCTTCCGTGCGCAATAAGTCAATATTGCCGACTCCTCCTCCAAGAACAATAGCATCCGGGTCCAGAATGTTGATGAGGGTAGCGATCCCTTTGCCGAAGTAATCGATCAGTCGCCGGATTGTCTGTGAGGCTGCCGGGTCATTGCCCTGAAGATGAAGTTGATAAATGTCTTTTAGTTTTTTATCGTGTGTGGTAAGGCTTCTGTAGTAATGCTCCAGGGCCGGCCCGGAAATAACCGTTTCGGTGCAGCCGATTTTCCCGCAATAACATTTTCCTCCGGATTGGCAAAGATAGTTGTGGCCCCATTCACCGGCTATGCCCTGCCTGCCGTTGATGACCTTTCCATTGACGACAAGACCTCCACCCACGCCGGTGCCCATGATGACGCCGAAGACGACCTCCGCATCCGGCAGGTGGTCCGGAACAATACCCATTTTAGCTTCGGCAACAGCAAAACAATTGGCGTCATTAGCCATTTGCACCGATATGCCGATCTTTTTCTCAAGCTCAGCTTTGAAAGGACGTCCATTGATGACGGTGGTATTGCTGTTTTTGTGCAGGCCGGAGATCGGGTCACTGGCGCCGGGCGTGCCTATGCCGATCCTGGCAGGTGAGGCGCCCGTTTCTTTTTTCATTTGATCGATCAATTCAGCTATGCGGGCAATTATATGATCGTATCCCTTTTGTTTTTCAGTAGGCACCCGTATGCGGCAGCATACTTCAAATGGCGGTTGGCTGTGAAGTACGACGCCTTCAATCTTGGTGCCGCCAAGATCGATACCCCAGAGGAGGTCTTTTGGTGACATAAAGCAGTTTTTTCGTCTCATATATTACAGCGGCGAAAATAATGGAATCTCTTTTGTTTACCCAACCCCGGCTATTTTATTTGAAGGCGAAAACCGGTAGTCGGTTGCGGAAGCTGTCCTCTTATGGATGAATCTTACGAGTTACTTGATTATATTTACGGTCCCTTTTTGATCAAAAAAAGAATAAGCTGTTGAGATCTACAACTACAGACAACTCGCTGGCTTTTATACTCGAGGCCCCTAATAGCGGCAAGGCGCCCGTTTATATCGCAGGAAATTTCAATGACTGGAATGCGCAGGATGAACAATTCCGCATGCAGAAAGAAAATGATGGGCACTATCGATATGTTTTTAAAGACCGTTCTCTTTTGCCTTCCAATATAGAGTACAAATATACCCGCGGGAATTGGGACAAGGTGGAATTGAACGACCGAGGTAACGGCGTGCCCAATCGCGTGGTTCACAATGACCGAAGGATGGTGCAGGATCGCGTGACCAGGTGGATGGGAGAAGGATGGACGTATAAAGCCTCTTTTCTGCCTCAGATTAGAATACTTTCCGAAGCTTTTGAGATGCCTCATCCCATTAAAACGAGGCGAGTGGCTGCTTTACTGCCTCATGATTACGATCGTACAGATCGGCATTACCCTGTCCTGTATCTTCAGGATGGTCAGAATCTTTTTGACGAATACGCACCATTCGGCAACTGGGGGGTGGATAAAAAGCTGGCCCATATGGCGGAGAGGGGATATGGGGACATCATTATCGTAGCTATTGATCATGCGGAAGAAGACCGGATCAAAGAATTCACGCCCAGCTCGAATACCCGGCTTGGAAGCGGGGACGGCAAAATGTATGTCCGGTTTCTTACCGAGATCCTCAAACCTCATATTGACAATCATTTCAGAACCCTCCATGATCGTCAGCATACGGGTATTGGCGGCAGTTCAATGGGAGGATTGATCTCCATCTATGCCGGGCTCATGTATCCCGAAGTATATTCCAAATTGATGGTCTTTTCGCCCTCCCTCTGGGTGGCGCCCAACATCCATTTTCACTCCATTAATCTGAACAACACCCTGGAAACTAAAATATACCTCTATGGAGGAGAAGCCGAAAGCGTCAACATGATCCCTAACCTGAAGAGGTTCAGGTCCGCATTGGAAGATCAGGGCACCGGCGCCAGGCTGGAATTTGAATTAAATGTCGATCCATATGGTCAGCACAATGAAGCCCGCTGGGGGGAAGAATTTCCCAGAGCAGTGGAGTGGTTGTTTTTCAAAAATTAATTTATTTTGTTGTACTTTCGTCCTCAATTGACGGCCTTCACTTAATAGTCTGTGACTTTTTACAGCAGTGCGGAACATCACCGTTGCAGATTTTTTACCCAAAAAACGATTATACCAAAAAATCAATTTTCAGTAGCAGGGAAATTGATCTAAACCAGTAGTAAAAATGAAAATAGACATCTCAAATTCCTTTCCTCAGTCTGTTCATACCGTTATTATTCCTCTGACAAGTAAGGGCCTGGCCGGCGCTGATCTGGCGAGGCTCAAGTCTGATTTTGGATTGGGAGACATACCTTTCGATCAGGATTTTAAAGCTGAGTTGGGCGAGGTGCAAGTTCTTTATGGAGACCGGAAAAAAGTTGTCCTATTAGGATTGGGAAAAGATCTGGTTTCCCCCAAAACGCTAAAGGCTTTTCGCACCTTATCAAAAAAACACAGCAAAAATCTGACCTCTCAGCTTGGGCTGAGCTTAGTGCACGGCAGCCTTTCCACGGAATCCCCTCAATTTTTGGAAGCTGCCGTTAATGGACTAGTTCTTGGCCTCTATCAGATCGGCCGGTTTAAAACGGAAGCTTCAGAGGTGCACCCTCTGCGTCAGGAAGGGGCTTATCTGCACCTTCTGGCCGAAGACAAGCCCGTCCTGCAAAATGCTGCAGAGCAAGGGCTGGCCTTTGCCGAGACACAAATGCAGATCATGGATCTGGTCAATGCGCCCAGTAATAAGAAATTGCCACAAAATTTAGGAGAATGGGCGCTGGCTTCCGGGAAAAAATGGGGTTTTGATGTGGAGGTCTGGGACAAACAAAAGATCACGGAGCAGGGCATGGAGGCTCTGCTGGCAGTGAACCAGGGAAGCTTCCATCCGCCTGTTTTCATCATCATGGATTATCAGCCGGCGAATGGAGAAGCACAGAAGACCGTCGGCCTGGTAGGAAAGGGCGTTACCTTTGATACCGGAGGGCTCTCCATTAAGCCTTCAGCAGGCATGCCATTGATGAAAAGCGATATGGGAGGGGCCGCTGCTGTGCTCGGCGCCGTAGAAATGGCGGCCAGATTAAAACTTCCTTACCGCGTCATCGGCATCGTTCCTTCCACCGACAACAGTGTCGGCTCCAATGCTTTCAAACCCAGCGACGTCATTGGCTCTTACAGTGGAAAAACCATAGAGGTGATCGATACGGATGCCGAAGGCAGGCTCATCCTGGCCGACGGATTATCCTATATGGTGCGGACCTACAATCCTGACGTTTTACTGGACCTGGCCACCCTTACCGGTAGTTCCGTTCGAACCCTCGGCTTTCATGCCGCCGCTCTTTTTTCCAAACACGAAGGCCTGAAAAATGCCCTCATCCAGGCAGGGGAAATGACCGGAGAGCGGCTTTGGCCGCTTCCTCTATGGGATGAATACCTGGAGGAAATGCAATCGGACGTTGCAGACATCAAAAACCTGGCCACCAAACCCATGGCCGGCGCCATTACCGCCGCTAAGTTTCTGGAGTTTTTCACGGACGAACACCCTCTTTGGGCCCATATGGATATTGCAGGAGTGGCGTTTGCCGACATGGAGTTTTCCAAACACAAAAGCGCCACTGCTTTTGGCGTCAGGCTATTGATCGAATTTATGAGATCCTTAAATAATAATCCGCTATGAACGAGCGACCGCTAACCTTTCTCTGTATTGCCTTTTTCTACAAAGGTGTCGATTTCATTACCTCCTGCAAAGCCCTGGGGAATACGGTCTATTTGCTTACCAAAACCGCCATCAAGGACGAACCCTGGCCTAAGGAAGCGATCGATGAGATGTTTTATATGGAAAAAAGTGAGAATACGCCTGAAAACCTGTGGGATGTTTTGAAAGGAGTGGCTTATTTGATGAGCACCAAATCCATCGATGTGATCGTAGCACTCGATGATTATGATGTAGAAAAAGCAGCCTACCTGAGGGAGCATTTCCGTATTCCGGGCATGGGGCAATCGACCTCCTACCATTTTCGCGACAAATTAGCCATGCGCATGCGCGCTAAGACAGCCGGAATTCGCGTGCCGGCCTTTCATTCTTTATTTAATAACGAGGCTATTGATAACTACCTAAAAGCAAATGAGGGTCCCTGGCTGATCAAGCCGCGCTCCGAAGCGGCAGCGGCCGGCATCAAAAAAGTACATTCGGCGGATGAAGCCTGGGCGGTGATGGACCGGTTAGGAGAAAACCGGCACCAGTTTTTGATCGAGCAATTCCGGCCGGGCGATGTCTATCACGCTGATGCCTTAAAATTCGATGATGAAATGCTTTTTTGCCAGGTGTCGAAATACCTGAATACGCCCTTCGAGGTTGCCCACGGCGGGGGCATTTTCCGTTCGGCTACAGTAGAATACGGCGGTAAAGACGATAAGGCCATTCAGGCATTGAATAAAAAAGTGCTCAAGGCTTTTGGTTTGAAAAACGGCGCTTCTCATACCGAATACATTAAAAGTGCGGCTGATGGTGAGTTGTATTTCCTTGAAACCTCTTCTCGCGTAGGCGGCGCTCACCTGGCGGAGATGGTGGAATTCGCATCCGGCATCAACCTTTGGGGAGAATGGGCAAAGATCGAAACGGCCTTTCTCCGGGGAGAGCAGTACAAGCTCCCTGCCGTACAAAAGAATTATGCCGGGATCATCAACTCTTTATCCAAATACGAACATCCTGATTATAACCGCTTCGAAGCGCCGGAAATCGTTTGGCGGCTTTACAAAAAACACCATGTCGGGATGATCTTTCAGTCGGAAGACCGGAATAGAATACTTTCCCTGCTGGACGATTACGCAGGCGTGATTCACGAGCATTTTCACGCCAGCGCCCCGGCCCCGGATTCCGCTCAGCATTAAAAATAAAATTTTACTTACACTATATTTCGCAAAAGAGAAATTTATATGTAACTTTACCTTAAATACCTTTGATGAATAAGCATAGAAGCTGCTAAAGATAATTTGAGATAGCCGGAATCGATCCTCTTCAGACGACCAAAAAAACAGATGCCGGCTTTCAAATTGCTTATTAAATTTTCGCCCTGACGGTTTATTGAAAGTGTAAAACATTGTCAAAGAGCGAAATATGAAATAATCTTGTGGAAAAGAGACGATGCTATCAATGAATGCCGCCATTCTTACGACCTATCCCGGCGCATCTAATGCTTCCCTTTTTTCTATTAAGATTTTTTTCCTTTGATATTTCAATAATTACTGGTCTCCCGAAAAGGAGTAAGTAAGTACTGGAATGACCTAGTGTATAGCGCACTTAATTTCATTAACATAATCATCTAAGTTCTCATGAAAAGAAACCTTTACCTTTCAACGAATTTTTTGTCGTTGCGTCGAGTGTTGCT
>CAZJQS010000116.1:3257-8858 GCA_964548175.1 uncultured Saprospiraceae bacterium | reverse complement strand
TCTTTTTTCGGATATGATCAATACAGTTATTGATGGCAATCCGGAAAAGCCATGTGCTGAAGGCATAAGTCGGCGAATAGCTCGACAGTTTTCGGAAAGCTTTTCCGAAAGCTTCAAGTGTCAAGTCTTCCGCATCGTCTCTGTTGTGTACCATCTTGTAGATGGTCTGGTGAATGTTACCTTTGTAACGATTCATGAGTAGAGCGTACGCTCTCTGGTTACCGCCCTTGGCGAGTTGAACCAGTTGATAGTCATCGGGATTACGTTGTGCAAGGGGTGTCATTGCTTAATTCCATTTATTCATGTTACCAAAAATCATTGCCGGTGCCAATAAAATATAATAAAGGACGAAGGAAACATCTAATAGCGGAATCCTGGTCAGCAGGTCGCCTTGTTGCAGTCTTCGTAAAATAGGACGTATGCAAAGAAGCAGAGTCACCATCCGAAGCAATAACAAAGCTAAAGCCCAGATCCGGCAGACGGGGAAGAACAGCAGAACACCACCCAGAAGGTAATGCAGAAAATGACTGAGCGAATACCCTCCAAGCAACAATTGATGGATCGGACGATACCGCGTTCCCGTCTTAAGATGTCTTGATTTTTGGTAGTAGAATTCTCTAATGGAGCTCTTTGGAATAGAATAGACAAATGACAGAGGATCAAGAATGATCCTTGTGTTGTCCTTTGACGCAACCGCGTTTACAAAAAGGTCATCATCTCCTGAGGCAATATCATAATGATCCTTGAAGCCTCCTGATTGAAGGAAAAGTGACTTCCTGTAAATCAGATTCCTGCCTACGCCCATATATGGAAACCCAACTACAGCCAATGACAGATATTGAATGGCTGCTTGAATAGTTTCAAAGCGAATGAAAGCATTTAAAAAACCGGATCTTTTTTCATAGGGTGAAAAACCCAGACCCAGCGTTATAATCCCACGTATTTTGCTTTGCATTCGCTCTATCCAATATGGACTTATCGGATAGCAATCAGCGTCTGAAAGTAGTAATATGTCAAAAATCGCAGCGTCAATTCCTGCCTCTAGGGCAGCTTTTTTCCCAGAATACTTTTTTTGACCCTGCAGATTTATGACACGCAAGTTCGTATATTTATTTTGAAAATCCAAAAGAATTTTTGAACTATTATCAAAAGAATGGTCGTTTACAATAATAATTTCATATGTAGGGTATTCTTGTTCAGTAAAATAGGATAAAAATCGCTCTAAATTTTCCGCTTCATTATGCGCACAAATGATGACAGAGACGGGGGGAGAGCTGTTGTGATCCTTATTTTTTTCATCATCGTAAAAAATAAGGCGAGAGAAAAGGAGGAGCCAGTAGGCGAGCTGGAGGATAGTAGAAAACAAGAAGAACGCCCAGATCAATTGGAGCAGCATGGAAAAACAGTTAAGTAAATGAGCAAATTTACTTATAAAACCTACACCGCCGCCGGCGGTGTAGGTTTTAGGGCTCAGCGCTCGGCATTAAAATCCCGGATGGCCCTCAAAACATCACGCCGGCTGATCTGCCCCACCAGCTTGTCATTTTCATCCAGGACTAACAATCTTTTGTAGGGAGTGCTCAGAAAAGTCTCAGCGATCTCTAAAATATTAGTCTTTGCAGAAACCGTCCTCATTACATTACTCATGTAGTGCGCAACGGTCGTTTCTCCAATAGGTTGGTTATGATACGTTACATCAAATAAAATTTTCAGACAATCCTTGTCATCGATGAGGCCGACGATCTCTTTCTTTTCATTAAGTACCGGAGCACCGGTAATCCTGTTAGACAATAAGGTATTCACCACTTCGAATATATCGGTTTCGGGATGGAAAGTGATCAGTTGATCGGCTTCCGTCATGTATTCGGTAACTAGAGGAGGGTCGAACTTTGGTTTGTTGTCGACGGTGGGGACTTCTTTTTGCTGGTAATTCTTCATGGTGTGGATGTTTAAATATTAAATAGCGAATAAAAGGATCGACGGCTTCGATCCTTTTATTCGCTATTTAATATAGGGCTTTTTTTTCTAACTTGCTGGTTTTAAGGCAAAAAAGTGTTATTTCAGTTTTTCCAGCATATCGTCAAATTCTCCTCTCCATTCAGCGTGAGTTGTCCAGCGGATACTTTGCCCGTCGCCCCTCTTACGGGGTACAAGGTGAAAATGGATATGAAAAACGTCCTGCTGCGCCTCGGCGCCCGAGCTGTTAATGATCTGAACGTTTTTAATCCCCAGCTTTTCTTCGTACAACCTGGCGATCTTCCGGACCACAGCCATTACTTCCTTGAGCTCATGCTCCGGAATGTTGAAAATATCCGTATAATGCTTTTTAGGAATGATCAGGGTGTGATAGCGATTGATGGGGTTAATGTCCAGAAAGGCATAGACTTCTTCATTTTCGTACACCTTCCAGGAAGGCGCCTCCCCTTTGACGATTTGGCAAAAGATACAGTTGGGCATGGTTCACATTGATTTGATAAATTTATTGGACAGTTTATTGTCAAAAATTGCTTTTAGCTGAAGCCTGACGGTTGTCAACAAAGCAGGCCTTTGCCAGTTCTCACCCCTTAA
The DNA here is from genome assembly GCA_964548175.1 of uncultured Saprospiraceae bacterium. Taxonomy (GTDB): domain Bacteria; phylum Bacteroidota; class Bacteroidia; order Chitinophagales; family Saprospiraceae; genus JANQPA01. The sequence continues at coordinate 6,290 of CAZJQS010000116.1, read as the reverse complement.
AATCCAGTAAAAACTGCTTCACCTCCTTATCAAAAGCCTCCCCTCCATCAAAATGAAACTTCACCTGCACCGGCAGTGCAAAGACAGGCATCTCGTTCTCTTTCATAAAAGGATAGTGCAGTTCCAGTCGCATGGCGTCCTTCTCCGTGGTCAGAATGACTTTCTTGGGTACATCCCATTTTTCGAAGGTCCGCTGTAAATTGGCCACTTCATACTTGCTGTAGTAATGGTGATCTTCATACTCAAGGACGCGCACATTCTCAACTTTTTCATTCAGGTAATCCACGAGGTAATCGGTTCGGGCGATGGCGCAAACCAGCAGGACCGACATGTCGGGCTCCAGCTTAAGGCGATACCTCGGATTGAAAATAAAATAGGGATGGTCGTAATCGTAATAGGAAAAAAACACCTTTTGCTCCGGCAAGGGATTGATGCTTTTAATCGTGGCTGCCCTGGCTTCAGGCGAAACCTCCGGCGGGCATTTCGACACCACGATCACATCGGCTCGTTTATAGGCAGAGCGCCATTCGCGAAGACGGCCGGCAGGCAACAGAAAATCTTTATGGAAAGGATGGCTGTATTCGGTGAGTAAAATGTTCAACCCCGGATTGACAGCGCGATGTTGAAAGGCATCGTCCAGCAAGACCACCTGCGTCTCCGGGTGCCGCCCCATGATCTCCGGCACCGCAAAAGCCCGGCTTTCGCTTACCGTCACCACCACATCATTAAATTTGCGCTTGAATTGCATGGGCTCGTCCCCTACTTTTTCGGCATTCATATTTGGCTGGACAACCAGAAAGCCCTTGCTCTTTCGTTTGTACCCTCTGCTGATGGTGGCCACGTTAAGGTATTCGCGCAACAAACGGATTAAATACTCGATATGAGGGGTTTTTCCCGCCCCACCGACCGATAAATTCCCAACCGAGATGATCGGTACACTAAAGGAAATGGATTTCAACAGCCCTGTCTTGTAAAAAGTGTTGCGAAGGCTAACGCCCATTCCGTACAATAAAGAAAAAGGCGCCATAAGGACTTTAAACAAGAACTGCTGTATCATAAATGATCGTTATTTTATCTCCAGCGTCTCCAGCAGCAACTGGATCAGATCCTGGCTTTCCTTGAGGCCCCCGTTATTATTCGTGACCATCACCACCAGGATGCCTCTGTTTTGGGCGCCGAAGCTGGCTACAGTATAGGTTTCTATTGTTCCTCTATAAGTAAGAGTACGCCTGCGACCCAAAAGTAGTTTTCCATCCCTCAATATTTTTTCAAAGGTTTCCTCCCGTGCTTCGGCTCCTCTTTGAATGGCTTCCTTGGTCAGTTCGGCCATCATCAGGTTGATGACGTCATCTGGTTTGGTATCAAAATACTGCTGGATAAAATAGCCGGCGCCATCGCCAGTGAGTACATTCACCTGCTCAATGCCGTCACCCAGGTCGGTAATGCTTAGTTCATATTCGCTTGGGTACTGGAACCTGATCAGCCGGCTTTCGAAGGTCTGTATTTTTTGTTTGATCAGCTGAATGGGCAACTCCCTGCCGTCGGAGGTCAAAAAAAGATATTGCTTGTCAGTAGTAATGCTCAGCGTATCACCGCCAAGTATCAGCAGGTATCTTTCCTGTGCCTCTAAATTCAGAAGAAAAAGGCTGAGGATGAAAATGGCCAGTATGTTTTTCATGTTGATGGTCGTAAATTTGATTCTTTTTTGGGACGAAAAAGGGACGCCAGAGTAACATTTTACCACTTACGCCTTCTCAAGATACGCCTCCATTTATCTAATGAAAGAATCCACAGGTAGATATTTTTTAGCCGGTTTAGATTTAAAGGCTAGCTTTAGAAAAAGTAAATGGAACGTTCCTTTTTACTATGAAGCGCTGAAAGCAGCAAAAGCTATAATCACAGAAAACCCGGCCGCGCCGGCAGGAGAGGAGCCTTAGTCAGCGACCAAAATCACCTGAAATTATGAATATTGTCGAAACGCAGCACCTGAACTTCCGATTTAATAAACAGCCCATTATCCAGGACTTGAACTTACAGGTCCCGGAAAATGCCGTCTATGGGTTTCTCGGCCCTAACGGCGCCGGCAAGTCTACTTCCATCAAGCTATTGCTGGGCCTGCTGCGCCCGAAAACAGGGAGCATCAGTATTTTTGGAAAAAACTTACAAACCGACAATCTGGCCATCCTGGCCCGAGTCGGCAACCTGATCGAAAACCCTTCTTTATATCAACACCTGACCGCCTATGATAACCTCCAGTACATGAACCTCCTTTTTAAAATGGGAAAAAACAGGATCGACGAAATACTGGATATGGTCGGCCTGGCCCATGCCCGCAACAAAAAGGTCAAACATTTTTCCATGGGGATGAAACAGCGCCTGGGCATCGGCATGGCCGTCTTTCATGATCCCGATCTATTAATCCTCGACGAGCCGGTCAACGGCCTCGACCCCTCCGGAATACAGGAGATGAGAACGTTGTTCTTAAACCTCCGGCAAATGGGCAAAACATTACTCCTATCAAGTCACTTGCTTTCCGAGATCGAAAAAACGTGCACCCATATCGGCATCATCCAAAAAGGGAAATTGCGTTATCAGGGGCCTATTGAACAATTAACTACTTCCACCACCCGAATCATCAGGCTAAAAGTTGATCAACCTGACCGGGCCCTGAGTATTTGTCGGGAAAAAAACATCGAAACAATAGTCAATGAAGACTGGCTGGAGCTATCCGTTCCTTCTGATGACGGATTCAACGTTATCATTGCCTCCCTGGTAAATCAAGGCATCGCCCTCTATGACGTGGAAAGACGATCAGCCAGCCTCGAAGAATTGTTTATCGACTTAACCAGCGAAATCAATGGAAAGCCTTATTCATCTATTTCCTAATATTAAAAACAGATTAAATGCCGTACTCTTTACGCAGCTTGGAATGGAGGTTTTTAAAAATACCTAACAACATTCGGCTCCTTCGGAGCCTATATAATTGCAAAATTCAACGTTCGATATTTAGAATAATGTAGCCTTTCGTTTCAT
>CAZJQS010000116.1:0-3157 GCA_964548175.1 uncultured Saprospiraceae bacterium | reverse complement strand
TATAATTGCAAAATTCAACGTTCGATATTTAGAATAATGTAGCCTTTCGTTTCATGGCTAAAACCTTCAACCTGACAACCAATAACCGACAACCAATAACCATGTCACTATCCTTTACCACCATATTGAAAAGTGAAGTCAAAAAGACCAAGAACATATATGGTTTGACCTTATCATTGGCCGGGCCTTTATTTGTTGTAGCAGGCATGGCTGTTTATTACTGGTCGAGGATGCACGAAATTACCGGCCCCGATCCCCATCGCTGGAAGACGCATGCCCGGTTTATTTTTAATTTCTTTTTCTTTTTATATCCTTTATATGCCGCTCTGATCGGTTTCCTGCTGACCAACATTGAGCATAAAAACGGGGGTTTTAAGCAATTATTCACTTTGCCGGCGCCCAAAGCCTATTTTTATATTTCCAAGATCCTGATCCTGATTTTCTGGATGGCGGCTTCCATGTTGTTCGGCCTGGCGCTCCTCGTCGGCAGTGGTCAGTTATTCGGTCTGCTGTATCCGGAAACGGGCTATGCGATGGCAATTCCCTGGGAAGTTTTTCTTCCTTTTATTTTTAAATTATTCATTGCCACCTTGTGTATTTTATCGATTCATTATGTATTAAGCCTATATTGGGATAACTTTATCATATCGGTGGGATCGGCCTGTTTTCTTGTTGTTTTCGGAATGGTCGTTTATCGATGGGAGCATGCTTACTGGATACCGTATGCCCATTCTCTGAAACACTTTATTGATTATATGAGTGACAGCCATACTTTCCTGAACCGCGAAGTATGGATCAGCCTGGCCTACGCCACAATTTTTTTCATAGGCGGCTATTTCCTAATGGCCCAAAAACAAATTAAATCCTAACAACCAATAACTAACAACCAACATGAACGCACACGAAATAGATTATCAGATCTACGGCGAAGAAATGCAATTTGTCGAAATTGAACTGGATCCTTATGAAACGGTCATTGCCGAGGCCGGCGCTTTTATGATGATGGATCAGGATATTGAACTGACCACCATTTTTGGCGACGGCAGCCATCGCGATGAAGGCAAAGGCCTTTGGGGAAAGGTCCTCTCTGCCGGTAAGCGATTGATCACCGGAGAGAGTCTTTTTATGACGGCCTTCACGCATATCGGAGAAGGAAAAAGGAAAGTTTCCTTTGCTTCTCCTTATCCCGGCAAGATCATCGACCTGGACCTGGACCTTCTCGGAGGAAAAGTCGTTTGCCAGAAAGATGCTTTCCTATGCGCGGCCAAAGGCGTATCGGTCGGCATTGAATTCTCCCGCAAACTGGGTCGGGGATTCTTCGGAGGCGAGGGCTTTATCATGCAAAAGCTCGAAGGTGACGGTTTGGCTTTCCTCCATGCCGGCGGCACGGTCATCGAAAAAGAGCTCTTCCGCGGAGAAGTCTTGCGCGTGGATACCGGCTGCCTGGTCGGATTTACGAGGGATGTAGATTACGATATCGAAATGATCCGCGGCGTACGCAACATGTTCTTCGGAGGGGAAGGCCTTTTCTATGCACGCCTGGAAGGCCCCGGGAAAGTCTGGCTACAGTCACTACCCTTCAGCCGGCTTGCCGACCGCGTATTGCGCAATGCGAAAAACTACGGCGGCGGTAAAGGAGAAGGTAGTATTTTAGGAGGACTGGGTGATCTGCTGGATGGTGACGGCTGGTAGTTTTTTAAACTAAAACCCTTATCTTTGTGTTTTTGTCGAAAAAAGTACAGAGGCGCAATGGCAACACCAAAAACGGTAGCGTTTTACACCTTGGGATGCAAGCTTAACTATTCCGAAACCTCGGCTATCGGCCGGCTTTTCGAGGATGCGGGCTATCTGGAAGTACCGTTTAACGACGGTGCGGACATTTATGTAGTCAACACCTGTTCTGTAACCGATTTTGCCGATCGCAAATGCCGGCAGATCGTGAGGAGGGCCTTGAAGAAGACACCCCATGCATTCGTAGTGGTCGTGGGCTGTTATGCTCAACTCAAACCCAAGGAAATCGCTGAAATTCCCGGCGTGGATCTGGTGCTGGGAGCTGCTGAAAAATTCCGCATCCTGGATTTTATCGATGATTTGTCAAAATCTCCCGGCAAAGGATTGGTGCAGGCGGGGGAAGTAAAAGAAGCTAAAGACTTCATCCACGCCTTTTCTTTTGGCGACCGTACCCGTTCTTTTCTAAAAGTCCAGGATGGTTGTGACTATAAGTGCTCTTTCTGCACCATACCTCTCGCCCGTGGAAAAAGCAGAAGCGATACAGTAGAACAAGTTGTCGCCAATGCTCAGAAAATCGCTGACATGGGCGTCAGGGAAATCGTGCTTACGGGCGTAAACATCGGTGATTTCGGGAACGGCACCGAGGTCATCGAAGGCGTAAAGCCCAAAAAAGAAGCCCTTTTCATTGACTTGATCAAGGAACTGGACAAGGTGCAAGCCATCGAGCGCTTCCGCATTTCTTCTATCGAACCGAATCTGTGCACCGATGAGGTCATCGAATTCGTGGCCCAGTCTCAGCGCTTTGTACCGCACTTCCATATGCCGCTACAGTCCGGCAACAACAAACAACTTCGCCAGATGCGCCGCCGCTATAAAAGAGAATTGTATGCCGAACGGGTGGAAAAGATCAAAACCCTCATACCGCATGCCTGCATTGGCGTAGACGTCATCGTCGGCTTTCCGGGTGAAACAGAGGAAGATTTTCTCGAAACCTATCGCTTCCTCAACGAGATGGATATTTCTTACCTCCACGTTTTCACCTATTCAGAACGCCCGAATACCCCCGCAGCCGAAATGGATGGCGTAGTGGAAGTCGGAGAAAGACGAAGCCGTAATAAGATGCTCACCATCTTAAGCGATAAGAAAAAACGTCATTTTTACACTTCACACGCCGGACAGGCCCGCCCGGTCTTGTTCGAAGTCCATAAAGACGAGTCCCTGATCTCCGGCTTCACCGATAACTACATCAGAATCGAGGCGCCTTTTTCTGCCGAACTGATCAATACCGTTCAGGAAGTCTATTTAAAACAGGTTAACCAGCAAGGGTTGATGGAAATTGAAATCAACAGTACAGTGAAGGCGTAATTTTTTGGGGGCACTGATTTTAAATCAAAACCCCTCCACACCATTCACAGTCGTATACTTA
>CAZJQS010000115.1:0-9146 GCA_964548175.1 uncultured Saprospiraceae bacterium | reverse complement strand
GCTCGTCATCACATACCGGTACAGGCTGTGTCAAATCTTTTACTTCGAAGTATGCCTCGGCGGAACCCTGTTGGCACCGGGTCCACACATCGTATACGACTTTGTATTTTCCGATGGGCATTCCGGAGACGAACCAGCCCTCAGACACTCTTGTTAAGGGAAGATCAGCAAGTAAGGTATCGTATACCAATTGTCCTTCTACTTCAACAGGTAACCCAAAGGGGTCTGATTTAGGCAAAATGGAGAACAATTTAACCGAATAGTCCATTCCGGCGCCGCCATCACAGGATTTGACAACAGGAGGACCGAAAATCCAGCTCGCTGTACAATCGAATGCACCGGTAGTTATTACTCCTGCACCTTTTTTATCCGAAGGAAAAGGCAGGTTGAAGGCTGCCATATCAGATGAGGATTCTTCACTCATGGAAAAGAAGGTCGTATTTTTCTTCATATGGGAGGGAAGGTCCGGTATTTCTTCAAGGGGGGAAATCAAATAAATACCGAACAGCAGAACGGGAAGTATAAATACGTACGCCACCTTGTTTCTATTCACATAGAAATCAGTCAACATGTTTCATAAGATTATGATTTACAATTAGCTCGTCTTACGGTGGTGTGATATAACCGTAAAAATATTATTTTTTTTATAAATTATAAAGATTCTTTAATTTTTATTTGCTATTTAACAAACAGCTTAAGGTAAGGGAGGAGTTGCATTTACTTTTATAATCATATGAAAAATAATGTTATATTTTAGTAATTAAAGGACAAAATTAACCTGGCTTATCTCCCTAGTTGGGAGATAAGCCAGGTTAATTTTGTCCTACGCTTACTTAAAGCCCACAGATACAAGACTGTTCAAATAGCGGCAGCGAGGGAGACAATTACCTTAATACTTCTTGTGCTTGATTGTCAGCATGGGTGCGCCAATATCCTTGGCTACTCCCAGGGTGATGCTCCCCTCCAGTAATCGGCTGAGGAAACTGCGTTTTTGGGTGGTAAAAACGACCATATCGGGTTTGATGGCTTCGGTGAACACTTCGATGGTCTTTTTGACTTTATCCCCTTCGATATAATCAAACACCATATTATTTTGTCCGGCATAGGCTTCTTCGAGTGCTCTCATACGCTCGATCTCATCCTGACCGACGTGCAGGATATGTAATTTAGACTCCAGCAACTTCGCCCATTTTCTCAACTCATTAATGGTAATGAGGTCGTCAAATTCGAAGTCGGAAGAAAAGACGATAGTCTCGAACCCTTCGAATGGGATATCCGGCGGTACAGAAAGCACCATAGCGTCCGCTCTGCGGATAACGTTTAAAGTTTGATCACTGAGGTGGGTAATGCCGGGCTGGGTATAACTGACGGTGCTCATAATGATGAGGTCGGCTTTGATATCTTCTGCCACATGCAAGATACCTTCAATAGGATAATCCAGAGCAGCAATGCGCTCAATATTCAGCGTCTTGAATTCGTCAGGAGTCTGTTCGGATACGAAGCGTTCCAGGTTTTGCTGCACCATATCTTCTTTTTCTTTTCCTTCTCCTCTACCCAGCGCCGTTTCCGTTTTACCGAATGCATGCATAACAAACAGATCTGCTCCAAAAACTTTTGCCAATTCTAATGCATATCGATACGTGTTGGTATCAAAATCAGCAAATTCGGCTGGAAACAATATTTTTTTGATCATAGGGTATTTTTTTATGTGAGGAAATACAGGAGAAAACGTTCTACTCTTCTCCTGTTCGAATATCTTAAAGATACCATTCTATTCGGCAAGCGCAAATGACGTAGGTCATTCTATGGAAATGAGAAAAGGATGTTCTGCTACTTGCGTTCATAAAACACAAAAGAATAATCGTAAGGATTTTCTGCATCCTTATAATGATCCTCCCTGCGCACTTCTTTCCATTTGGTAAGGTCGATTTCAGGAAAAAAGGAGTCTCCTTCTACTGTGGCATGTACTTCTGTAATGATAAGCTCATCGGCAAGGTCCATACTGTCTTGGTAGATAGAGGCCCCTCCCAGAATGACCAGTCGCTCTGCGGAACGCCGGCGGGCCAGTTCAACGGCTTCAGTTAAAGAGTGGGCCACCAGGGCGCTTCCGGCATGGTAATCTTCCTGGCGTGTAACGACAATAACATCTGACCTTCCTTCAAACAACCACTTTCCCTGAGGCGCCTCAAAAGACTTACGGCCGGTCAGCAGCCAGCCCGTTTGGAGCTGACGTTCTAAAAAGGCTTCATCAGCAGGAAGTTTCCATGGTAGATCGCCTTCCTTGCCTATGACGTTGTTGGTGGATTTGGCGGAGATAATGGTAGTTTGCATTTTTGGTTTTGAGTTTTGGGTTATCAGGAACACAGCTTTTAAGCTGTTAGGTCAGCAAGCTTTAGCTTGCCACGATTCGGGGTTTACCCACAACCCGTTCAAATTTCCAAGGCCTTCTTTAAAGTACCGATACTTATATTATGATGGGAGGTATTGTACACAGCCTCTCCGTTTTTCACCACGATTATTTGAGGGGAATGATGGACCACTTTAAAAGTTTCAGCAACGAGATTAGAAACAGGCCGATGCTGAATTAAGTCGAGGTAATAAAAATCCAGTTCTTCACTCTGGAAATCCCAGCCCGTTTCAAGAGTATATTTGGCCATAGCGCTGGTACCGCAGCGAGTGCTGTGTTTAAAAATCACGACCGGTTTTTGGTAAGACTCTTGAATGATTGTCTTTAATTGTTCTTCATCCGATAGATTTTGCCAAAAATCAGGTATGGTCTCTTCAAAAGTGCCGAACAGGCGATCCATTAAGCTCATTTGTCTATTCTGTTATTTGGTAATTAGTTTACTGAAGGCAAAAGTGCCATTTTTTCATCTTTTCATTAACACTTCATCGTTAAAATTGATTTTCAAAAGCTACTTTTTATCCGGATGGCTGCCCACGACTGAAGGACGGGCCGTCTTAGCCGGAAAGAAATGCTAATAAAAAAACAAAAAACATTTTATTTAAAAACAAATTGTTTTATATTTGACCTTAATAAAACAAATTATTAAAGCTATGGTGGCATTTGAATCATTCCAAACCGTTCCGATGGTAGCCTTAAGAGATCTGGACCCCTACATGCAGATCCTGGAACAGGAAAAAGCCTTCCCCATCCCAGGCGAAGAATTCAATTTCGTTCGCCTTGATCTGAGCAGAGCGATCATCAAAAATCCGACGACCACCTTTTTTATTCAAATAACGTCCACGGCTATGGTTGACGAGGGGTACTTCCCTGGCGACGTCCTTATTGTCGACAGGCTTATGGATCCGCGAAATAACGGAATGGCTATTGTCTACCTGGAAGGCGAATTTGTTTTCTGCCGTCTGGGTATAGCCGAATGGGGGCTCTCCTTATATTTCGCTAATACTGAAATGGGCGCCGTAGAAGTAGAGCCGGAAATGGACTTTAGCATTTGGGGCATGGTGAGAGATGTTTTACATATGGACGGCAAGGTCCTGGAGTAAGGGGTTGTGTAAAAAGTCTTCGTACTCTTCCCGCCTGCCGGCCGTCAGGCGAGAGAAGTAGCTGACTTTTTACACAACCTCTTACCGTAATATTTTTGGGTTTCGTGCGTTTCCAATTAAATTAGATCCAAAAGAAATGCAAAGAACCCTTTTCCTGCTCGCTTTTCTGGTGAGCACCGCTTCCGCTTTATTTAGCCAGGATTTTGAAAAACAGCTTGAAAAGCTTCATCAGGAACTGGCGCTTCTTCAGGAAAGGCAAGCAGCCGTCGAACAACAAATAGAAAGCGTTAAACTATCCCGCTTACAGAAAAAAATAATCGACACCGCAGTGCCGTTCACAGAACCGGGGGAAGAGATCATCACACATTCCGCTATGGCGCTGGTATACAGTGAAGAACATGAGCAGGCCAAATGGGTGGCTCACATCATCAGCCCGGAAGTGACCAAAGGAACGGTCAGTAGAACCAATGACTTCCGGATAGACTCTAAAGTGGCCACCGGGACAGCAGTGGAACAGGACTATTTCCTCAAAAGCCTAAAGCCCGATGGAGAATACGTTTACGACGGCTTCGGCTATGACCGGGGCCATTTGGCTCCATCAGCCGATTTCCGATGGTCCGGGCAAGCTTTATCAGAATCTTATTTCTATTCCAACATGTCGCCTCAGCTTCCTGAGTTCAACCGCGAGATCTGGGCAGACCTGGAAAATACCCTGCGGGCATATATGTATGCCCATCCGGATGTGGAGCTGATGGTCGTTACCGGGCCGCTTCTGGAAAAGGATCTGCCAAAGATCGAACGCAGCGTCAACGGCCTGAGCATTCCTTCCGCTTTTTGGAAAGTCGCTGTCGATCTAAAAAATGAACGGGGCATCGGATTCATTATTCCCCATGCAGGGCAGGAATATCCGCTAAGCACCTTCGCCGTTACGATCAATGAAGTAGAACAAAAGACGAGGCTTGACTTTTTCCATCTGCTGCCCGATGAATTAGAAAACAGACTGGAACAGCAGTTAAACAAAACAGACTGGATTCCCGCACTAGCTGCCGGAGATACTGAACCTTTAGACCCCACTACTCTGGCGCCTAATCATTTTAATACCATTCAGGCGGCACGCTACATGAATAAAAACGACGAAATCATCGTCTGCGGCACAGCAGTCAGCACCCGAACCAGCAGGAACGGAAACATACTGATCAACCTGGATAAGCAATTTCCCAACCAGATCTTTACTATTTTTATCCGTAAAGAACACATTCCTAACTTCAGCTATGATCCGGAAGCCTTTTTGAAAAATAAAGCGCTGGAAATAAAAGGGAAAGTGGTCAACCTGGGAGGAACCCCCGCCATGTTCATTGAAGAAGAAACAGCCCTCAGCATAAAAAAACCCTAAACCATTATCGAGGGCTTATAAATTATTACCGCTCAGTCAATCATATAGGTCAAAATGCAACTTTATAAAAAGGATACATACTCAGATTTGAGCCTTGTAAAAAAGAAACGTTACATTTTTTGATAATTTAAATTTATTGCAATATCTTTACAGGCACTGCTGTACCCTCTTTTATCATCCCAAAAATTAAAGAAACAGTATAGGAACGAACACCTTCCTATTGGCTAGAAAACTTTAATTCATTAAAAAAGAGGGATATTATGAGTGTTTTGCCGCAAACCATAGACATTGTCATCAATTTATTTGTCTTAATCGGGCTTGCTTTTGCTTTATCACCATTTAAGCTGAGAAAGCTCGATCAATAAATTGAAACGTATTCAGTTTTGAGGCCGTCTAAAAAGACATTTCACAGTCTTGCCGGAATCGGCACGACTTAATAAAATTCTTTTTAGACAGCTTCTATTCGCCTTTCCATGAAGAAAAACATCCACTAAATCCTTCTCCTTATTTGTTCAAAGCCTTAATAACATCCAGAGGAGTGACAATACCCTTCAACTCCCCCTTTTCTACAATAGGGATACAGTGAAAACGATTTTCCTCAAAAAGATCCAACGCTTTTTTAACGGAATCTTCAGGAGAAAGCATAACCACCTCTTCTTTCATCACCTCTTTTACCTTAAAGGCCCTCAACTTGGCTGCCTCAATGAAACGATCAATGTCACTTGTAGTGTACCCCCGAAGAAAAAACAGATAGTCTGACTTGCTGATGATCCCAATGATCTGACCGTCTTCCACAACAGGAATGTGATGAAAGTCGTTCTCATCAAAAATATTTTTTACCGTCATCAGATCGTCTGAAGGACCCACGTACTTCAAATCTGTTGACATGATAGAGGAGACGGGTGCTTGAATATCCATATTTTGTATTTTTTGTTGGCAAATAAAAAAATCCGACTTATTGTAAAAGCTACACTAAAATAAGCTTATTACTTCGTAAACAAAATAAATTTATACACTTGAGAGGGGCTAAAAAGAAAATTTACGACCTCACCAATGGATGGCGTAAAATTTCTTTACCGGTCTTTCTTAAGCCTCATCATCCCCTCCTGCACCACTGAAGCGATTAGTTTTCCGTCCTTTGTGAACATATTTCCACGGGTAAATCCTCTGGCATTGGACGAACTTGGACTGTCAATGGCGTACAATACCCAGTCATTCCATCGAAAATCCCGGTGGATCCACATGGCATGATCGAGGCTGGCCAGCTGCACATGACCAAAAGAAGCTTCGTTACCATGGGGCAGCAGGGCCGTAGTCAGCAAATTATAATCCGAGGCATAAGCCAAAGCAATTTGATGCATTCCCCTGTCATCCGGTATTTCCCCTTTTGGGCGCATCCACACATGACGGAAAGGCTGGCTCTTACCCGGAAGCGATGGATTGATCAATTCCACCGGTTTAAAATCAATCGGCCGGTCGACATTTAAAAATTTACGAATATTCTCCGGCAGATTCTCGCTGTATTTCTCGGCAATGTCGTCCCAACTGACCAGCTTTTCCGGGCCTGACACATTAGGCATGTTCACGTGATGATCAAAACCTTCTTGAATCAATTGAAAAGAAGCGGCCATGAGAAAAATAGGCTGCCCCTTTTGTATGGCCAGTACCCTTCTTGTCGTAAAACTGCCTCCGTCCCGAATACGATCCACCTGAAAAATGATCGGCTGCCCTATATCCCCAGGCAAAATAAAATAGGCGTGAAGCGAATGCACGTACCTGTCGCCCGGCGCCGTTCGAATAGCAGCATTCAAAGCCTGCGCCAGCACCTGGCCGCCAAAGACCCGCTTGCTGCCGATGCTGGTGCTCTGACCACGGAATATATTTTCCTCGATCTTTTCGAGGTCAAGCAAGTCTATAAGTTCTCCTATGTCCTTCATTGGTTGATGGTTGTTAGATATTGGATAGCCCGGAGTTGTATAAAAGTCGTAATACCCGCCTGCCTATCGCCGGCAGGTTTGCTCAACTCAAAAAATAGAATTATTTAAGTTGAGCAATAGCATCAAATTATCCCCTATCTTTATTGTCGCGCAGAAGTTAGTTTTTTTTATCAAAAACAGAAGTTTTCGAGCATGAAAAAAGACGGACTCTCCCTAATATTAATCATGGGTTTACTTTCAGGGACTTCCGGACTGAACGCCCAACTGATCTATAAAGACATTTCACTACAGTCGGGCATCCGGTCAGGAGGCGAGAATATAGGGGTCGCCTTCGGAGATTATGACAACGACGGCGACGAAGACCTTTACGTTTCAGTGCGAAACAGCCCGAACAAGCTCTTTCAGAACCTGGACGGTCATACTTTCGTCAACGTCGCAAAAGCCGCCGGCGTAGATTACGACGGTAACTCCCGCACAAGCATCTGGCTGGATATTAACAACGACGGCCTGCTCGACCTCTATGTCGGAAACTTTGATGAACTCGACCGCCTCTACCTGAACAAGGGCGACGGTACTTTTGAAGACCTCACCCGCTGGGCCCGCATCTACAATCCCGGCCGCACCTTTTCCGTCAATGCCGCCGACGTCAACCAGGACGGATTAATTGACATCTACGTGGCCAATTTCCGGGAAGAGAACAAACTGTTCATCAACCAGGGCAACAATATTTTTTCCAATCAGATCGAAGCCGCCGGCGCCAAGTCTACTTTCAACGCCATGGGCGCCGTTTTTTTTGACTATGATAACGACAACGACAGTGACCTGTACCTCACTCATGACGGTCAGCCTTACCTGCTCTATAAGAATATAGGAGGTGGCGTTTTTCGGGAGGTCAGTGAAGAAGTGGGCGTCCATTACGACGGCTTCGGAATGGGCGTCGATGTAGCCGACGTTAACCAGGATGGCTTCCTCGATATGTACATCACCAATCTTTATGAAAATGTTTTGTTTATCAATAAAGGGGACGGTACTTTCGAAGACAGATCGGCTACAGCCCAGGTTCAGGATTATGGCATGGGCTGGGGCACTAATTTCCTGGACTTTAACAACGACGGCCTGCCAGATATTTACGTCACGAACGATTCCTATTTCTCAGACTATGCCAATGTCCTGTACAAAAATATAGGGAACGCCAGCTTCAGGGCTATGCCCGCCGAATATGAAGCGGCTAGCAAAATGGCCGGTTATGGTAGCGCCGTAGCCGATGTGAATAGGGATGGTTTTGTAGACCTCGCAGTGGCCAATGCCGGCCGAAACGATTATCTCCAGCTCTTCGCTAATCAAAACCGGCAGGGCAACTGGATCGGCTTCAAACTGGAAGGCGTCAAAAGCAATCGTGCGGCCATCGGCGCCCGCGTGGAAATCATAGATGACGAAGGAATGCTGCATGTGGATGAAGTCAATGCCGGAAGCGGCTATGCATCTATGAATTCCCTGGTACTGCATTTCGGGCTTGGCCAGGCTGAAAACGTACAGTCTGGAAGAATCATCTGGCCGAGTGGACAAAGACAGGAACTCGAGTCCTTACAAGGCGGTTTTTATTATAAAATTATTGAAGGCGCTCCGCCTGTCTTACTACAATCCACCCTTACCAACACGGAGGAGGAAAAACTGAATTTTCTAAACCTGTCCATTTTCCCCAATCCTGCGGGGGATTTTTTCAACTTATCTTTTCAACTCAGGGAAGCCGGCTATTTGCATGTTTGGCTATATGATATGGAAGGGAAAAAAGTGATGGAGCGGTTAAATTACGAGGGAATGGCTGGTGAAAATAGTATACCAATCGATCATAGCTTGCCAAGAGGAACTTACCAACTGGTATACGCCTCCGAAGATTTTTTTGGAAGTGAACGGCTTATTATTAAGTGATGAACTTGGTTGTTTTGACCGCCGAGGAACTCTCTGTTTGAGCACCTGACTATCGGGAGGCAAGGATTTTTGCTGTAAGCTTGCGAAAAAGCTCGGTTCCAAATATAACTTTCCTCGGCGGGCGGGGGAAAGCAGCCATAGAAAAAGTATTATCAAAGCTCCAAAGGAGCATAATGTCGGTAGCAGCCATAGAAAAAGTATTATCAAAGCTCCAGAGGAGCGAAATGTCGGTAGCAGCCATAGAAAAAGTATTATCAAAGCTCCAAAGGAGCGAAATGTCGGTAGCAGCCATAGAAAAAGTATTATCAAAGCTCCGGAGGAGCATAATGTCGGTAGCAGCCATAGAAAAAGTATTATCAAAGCTCCAAAGGAGCATAATG
>CAZJQS010000114.1:0-9697 GCA_964548175.1 uncultured Saprospiraceae bacterium | reverse complement strand
TTTGTCGTATTCCCCTTTTGAATGCCATGCCGTACCGAGGCTTTTGTATCTGATCGCAACGTTTAGATGCTGGCCGCCGAAAGCGTTCAAGTCTATTTGCAGCGCTTTTTCATAGTAGTCAATGGCTTTGTCGTAATCCCCTTTTGCTTCCCATGCCCTGCCGAGGTTGCTGAGTAAAGTGGCTATCCTTTCCTCATTCCCACCTGAAAGGATGTCAATATTGAGGGCGATTTCGTAATGCTTTATGGCTTCGTCATGATGGGCGAGGGTATATTCGTTATCGGCATAATACAGGTGGTAGCTAGAATTGCCCTCATCATTGTTAACCGCATTTTTATAGCCTTTAGCGGCTTCGTTGTATTTCAACAAAAGTTCCTTTATTTTTCCGTAAATATGCCCCTTGTATGCCTGCCGTTCCATGAAAGCCTCGAAATCGGATTCAATGAGCTGCTCGGCGTCTTCCAGTTTGCCTTCTTCAAGCAGTGCTTCGGCTTGTCGGTAGATTTCCTCCTGGCTGCCGTAGGTTTCCAGTTCGGTCTTCAGTTCTTCGTATTTCTTTACCTGCTCTGCCAATTGTGTTTCAAAATTATTGGTAAGATCGGTTTTGTTTTTTTCCAATTGCGCCGCTAAGGCATGAAGGGCTTTGGGGGCAATGCCATACCAGATGTTCACATCGCCCTTAGTCAAAACAGCCGGGCTGTTTCCAGTGGTGGACAGGTAACGGCTACGGGCAAACAAGTCCCATTCCAGAGCATTGGCTACTTTGGGGGCATCGGCTATGCCCATTTTGCGGCGAGTCTCCGTTGAAAGTTCGTCGGCTTTTTGCTGCTTTTCAGGAGATTGGGCGTACTCACGGAGTATCTGCTCGGTAGCATTTTTTCTTCGTTCTATATCATAGCCTTCTGCCTCGTAAATCCGAAGTATGGCTTCAACAGCATCGGCGCGCACACCATAGGTTGCTGAGAAGTTTCGGGCAATTAGGGCGGGGCTGTTGTCACCTGAAGTGCGCACCTCTTCTTGCCCCAAAAGATAGGTTAAATTCAAAAAAACAAGGAGGGCGAAAAGGGAGATTCTCATTATTGCATTTTTTTGTGTACTGGTGGAATCTTTGTTGGATTTAGTTTCTCTATAATTGATGTAGACATTGATTTTATTTTATAAATGCTATAGTGGTATCGTCACTCTTGTTCAGTTGCTGTTTCTCTTATTCTTGGTTGTGCCTACCGGTCAAGTATAAGCGTAGCGCAGCCTGTCTGCCGACAAAGGCAGGCATTATGCATATACTATGTTGAACAAAACTCCTATCGTCGCAGCCCTGCAATGCACAGCGCAAGTCCAGCTTTTGTTGATTATTTCTAATCTTTAAACCCTTCAAAGTTATGCAAAAAAGTTATAAGCTCACAGGGCCCCCGGTTTGATGAGGTTCTGGAGGGTATGGAAGTCCGGATGGGCCTTGCCGGCAATGCCTTTGCCACTCAAAAGAAACAGAAGTCATCCCGGATTTTTACGTCCCTCCAGCATCCTCCCGACTTGGTCGGAAGCCGCATCACAACATCATCCAACAAAAAAAGCCTCCCAGCGAGAGAGGCTTTTTTCTGACTAGCATCTTTTTATGGCGGCCGATGAATCCGGCGCCACTATTATTATTTCCCCAATGCTTTCTTCATTGTTTCACCAATATGGGCAGGCGATTTCACCACGTGCAATCCGCATTCTTCCATGATCTTCATCTTGGCCGCCGCCGTATCTTCCGCTCCGCCTATGATGGCGCCGGCGTGGCCCATGGTGCGGCCTTTGGGCGCCGTTTGTCCTGCAATAAAGCCAACTACAGGCTTGGTGCCATGCTCCTGGATATAGCGTGAAGCATCTGCTTCCATGCTGCCGCCGATCTCGCCGATCATGATGATACCTTCTGTTTCAGGATCGTTCATCAACAATTCTACTGCTTCTTTGGTGGTTGTTCCGACGATAGGATCACCGCCGATTCCTATACAGGTGGATTGCCCCATGCCAGCCTTCGTCACCTGATCCACGGCCTCATAGGTCAGGGTTCCGGAACGGGACACGATGCCGATCGTTCCTTTTTTGTGAATAAAGCCAGGCATAATGCCGCATTTGGCTTCACCGGGAGTGATTACGCCAGGACAATTGGGGCCGACCAGGCGAGATTCGCGATTTTCTAAATAAGCCTTCACCTTCACCATATCCTGCACCGGAATGCCTTCCGTGATGCAAATGATGACTTTAATTCCTGCATCAGCAGCTTCCATGATGGCGTCAGCAGCAAAAGGTGGCGGCACAAAAATCACGGAAGTATCCGCTCCGGCCTTCTTAACCGCTTCTTCCACGGTATTGAAAACAGGACGATCAAGGTGCGTCATGCCGCCTTTCTTGGGCGTTACTCCGCCTACAACATTTGTGCCGTATTCGATCATCTGCCCGGCATGAAAAGTGCCTTCCTTACCAGTAAATCCCTGTACAATGATTCTGGAATCTTTATTAACGAGAACAGACATAAAGTATTGGTTTATCTTAGTTAAAGTTGGTTGTTTCAAAGTCATCCACCTGCTCGCTGACCTTCCGCAGACGGGCGCGGCCAAATCCATTTCTTTTCCGAGTTATTTTTTGGGAAAATGAGATTTTTCTCAAGAAGAACTCAGAAAACATTTTATTGGCGGTTTCGAAACCGCCTCACTCGTTTTTCTTCTCGATTATAAACACATCCTCATTATCCTTCTTCATAAAATATTTTTCCCGTGCGATCTTCTCGGGATTACTTTCCAATTCACTGCGGCGCAGCTCTTCCTCTTGTATCTTTTCTTTGTAAAACTCTTTTTCCTTTTCCAGCTTATTAACTGTCCTCTGCAAACGCCACTGGGTAACGACATCATGACGATCCGGAAAGATCATCCAGGCAAAAAACAGTAATAAGGCGATAAAATACTTATTCCGAAAAGGAGCTGGAATAAGCTGTATAATGGACTGAAAAGGATTGTTTCGCATTGCCATGCCGTTCAATTTGGTGTGAAAATAGAGGGTTAATAAATGCCTGAACAAAAACATTTGAAGATAATTTGCCGCCCTCCGGGCGGCAAATTATCTTCAAATATAGGTTTTGTCGGCGCCTTAGGCGCCGACAAAACCTATATTTGAGATGGTTAGCTTACTTATATATCAGTATCTGCCCCCATCTTTTCAAAAATCCTAACATTCAGGCAGTAATCAAAATTTTTACCCCAAAAAGAATGAGATTATAGAAAACGCCGGGCTACGCCGGCGGTTTTTATGATCTTAATAAAGCCTTACCCGGGAAAACAGCCGTCTCGCCCAGCTCTTCTTCGATTCTTAGCAACTGATTGTACTTAGCGATCCGGTCAGAACGAGAAGCGGAACCCGTTTTGATCTGTCCGGTATTCAACGCCACTGCCAGGTCAGCAATGGTGGTATCTTCCGTTTCACCTGAGCGGTGGCTGATCACGCTGGTAAAAGAATGACGAGTAGCCAGGTTGACCGCATTGATGGTTTCCGTTAAACTGCCGATCTGATTCACCTTGATCAGGATGGAGTTAGCGGCGCCCTGGTTAATGCCCTTTTGCAGCCGGTCCACATTGGTCACGAACAGATCGTCTCCCACCAACTGCACCCGGTCACCTATGGACTTGTTCAATTCCTGCCAGCCGTCCCAGTCGTCCTCATCGAGGCCATCTTCAATGGAAAGGATAGGATACTTGTCTACCCATTCTTTCCAGTAATTGACCATATCGGCTGCTGTCAGTTTTTCGTTGGTAGATTTATGGAAGTGATACACTTTTTCATCGGCGAGGTAAAATTCAGAAGCGGCGGCGTCCATGGCGATCATGATGTCTTCTCCTGGTCGGTATCCTGCTGCTTCGATAGCCGTCAGCACTGTTTCAATGGCTTCCTGGTTGGACTTTATATTAGGGGCAAAACCTCCTTCGTCGCCTACGTTTGTAGAATAGCCTTTTTTCTTCAGTACGGTTTTGAGGTGGTGGAAAACCTCCACCCCCATACGCAATGATTCGGAGAAGGTATCTGCTCCCAGAGGCATTACCATAAATTCCTGAAAGTCGATACTGTTATCGGCATGAGACCCTCCGTTGAGGATGTTCATCATTGGAACGGGCAGTACGTGGGCATTGACTCCACCCAGATAGCGATAAAGGGACTGTCCGGTCACCTCGGCAGCTGCTTTGGCTACAGCCAGGGAAACGCCCAGGATGGCATTCGCGCCTAATTTCGATTTATTGGGTGTATTATCCAGTTCGATCATAAGGTTATCGATGTAGACCTGCTCCAAAACATCCTGACCGATCAATTCTTCGCGGATGATGTCGATAACGTTCGTGCAGGCTTTTTGTACGCCCTTTCCCAAAAAGCGATTTTTATCGCCGTCTCTCAGTTCTACTGCTTCGTACTTTCCTGTAGAAGCGCCTGATGGCACAGCTGCACGCCCGAAATAACCGCTTTCAGTAATGACTTCCACTTCAACGGTAGGATTACCTCTGGAGTCTAGGATTTGTCTGGCATGAACATCGATAATGGTACTCATTGTTTGTCTGGTATTTTTTGAGTGATCAATAGGTGTCGGGAAAATTATCCCTTTTGAGTTATCAACAAGCCGCTAAAATAAACAAGCAGCCCCTGAAAAACGGCTACTGCAGATTAATTCTCCATTAATTTTATAAAATCGTCAAAAAGGTAGCGGGCATCGTGTGGTCCGGGGGAAGCTTCCGGATGGTATTGCACCGAGAACGCTTTTTTCCCTATTACACGGATCCCTTCGATGGTATCGTCATTCAGGTTGACGTGGGTGATCTCGACCTTGTCGGCGTTATCTCTTATGGCCTCGGCATTGGCCCCAAAGCCATGGTTCTGGCTGGTGATCTCACAATGGCCGGTGATGACGTTTTTCACTGGATGATTGATGCCTCGGTGGCCATGGTGCATTTTATAGGTGGGGATATCCACCGCGAGGGCAAGTAGCTGATGGCCCAGGCAAATACCGAACAGCGGTTTATTTTCTTCCAA
Source organism: uncultured Saprospiraceae bacterium (assembly GCA_964548175.1). GTDB lineage: Bacteria > Bacteroidota > Bacteroidia > Chitinophagales > Saprospiraceae > JANQPA01. Next base: position 4,648 of record CAZJQS010000114.1, on the reverse strand, counting down.
AATAGCCTTCGCTGTTTTTACCGCATAATCCATAGCTGCGGGGTCGCCTGGTCCGTTAGACAGGAAGTAGCCGTCCGGATTCCAGGCTTTTAATTCTTCCACGGGGGTTTTGGCGGGAAAAACCTTCAGGTAGCATCCCCGGTCACTCAGGCATTCCAGGATGTTGTTTTTCACTCCATAGTCCAGCACCGCTACTTTAAACCTGGATTCTTCTTCGCCGAAAAAGTAAGGTTCTTTGGTACTCACTTTTGAGGCCAGTTCGAGGCCATCCATGGAAGGCACTTTGGCCAGTTCTGACTTCAGCTCGTCCAGGTCCTCGATGGCCGAGGAAATAATGGCGTTCATGGCGCCCTTGCTGCGGATGTGCCGTACAATGGCGCGCGTATCCACTTCTGAGATGCCTACCAGGCCCTCGGACTCAAAATAAGCCTGAATGGCTTCGTCAGCTTGTTTGCGGGAATATTCGTTGGTAAAATTTTTGCAGATTAGCCCTGCAATTTTGATGTTGCTGGATTCCGTATCGGTATTTTTGGTGCCGTAATTCCCGATATGGGCATTAGTGGCCACGAGAATCTGTCCGAAGTAAGATGGATCGGTAAATATCTCCTGGTATCCTGTCATGCCGGTGTTGAAACAGATTTCCCCGACTGTAGTCCCTATTTTGCCTATCGCCTTGCCATAGAAAACGGAACCGTCCTCTAGCAGCAGCGTGGCTTTTTTATGGTTTTCGCTCATATTAGGTAGGTCAAATTTTTTGCAAATATAGTAAGCCTTGGGGTTCGGGACAAAAAATAGGGCGGCGGCTTTATCATTCTGTCCCAAAAAAAAGCCAGTATCCTATAAAGGACACTGGCTTTTTATATTTTTCACTAATGGATCATTTAAACTTAGTCTTTTTTGTCCTCTTCCTCACCTTCGGTTTCGGAGCTTTCCTCATCGGTAGTATTTTCTTCGGCGGCATCTTCGATCAACTCATCGTCTTGTTCATCATCTTCTTCTTCCAGTTCTTCTTCTTCAATTTCCTCTTCTTCGGTTGCGGAAGTTGTTGTCTGAGTGCCGGAGGATTTACTTCCCCCTCCTAATCCGCGACGACGACGGCGGCGGCGGCTTCCTCTGCCTTCTCCACCCTCCTCATTAGGTTGGTAAACTTCGTTGAAGTCAACAAATTCGATCATGGCGATTTCGGCTCCATCTCCACGGCGAAATCCGAGTTTGATCACTCTGACATATCCACCGGGGCGATCGCCCACTTTTTCGGCGACTGGACCGAATAATTCTTTGACGGCTTCTTTATTTTGCAGGTAGCTGAACACCACTCGTCTGGAGTGAGTGGTATTATCTTTTGCTTTAGTCACTAGAGGTTCGATGTGTTGACGCAGAGCCTTAGCCTTAGCCAGTGTAGTTGTGATCCGCTTATGGGTGATCAAAGCGATCGACAAGTTACGAAGCAGCGCTTTGCGATGAGCTGCTTTACGTTTAAGGTGGTTGAATTTCTTACCGTGTCTCATGATAAATTTGTTTAACCTCGCATCACCGCTCCAGCTGGGCAGGCGGGCAGTAAATGCAAAAAATAATGAATAGGTCAGATCGGCTTTACCGGCGCGATCTGGCCTTTTCGATCTGAAAACTAATCTTCCTCCAGTTTATACTTAGAAAGGTCCATACCGAAGGTAAGGCCTTTATCCTGGAGCAGCTCTTCGATTTCCACGAGGGATTTCTTACCGAAGTTTCTAAACTTTAGAAGTTCGTGGGTATCGTATTTCACCATTTCTGCGAGCGTATTGATCTTAGCTGCCTTCAGGCAGTTATAAGCTCTTACGGAGAGGTCGAGGTCTTCCAGTGATGTTTTCAGCAGTTTGCGCATATGCAGGATATGCTCATCTACGATATTATCTTCACGGCTGGATGCATCATCGAAGGTGATGTTTTCATCGGTGATGAGCATCAGGTGCTGGATCAGGATACGGGAAGCCTCTTTGATGGCCTCTTCCGGATGGATGGTGCCGTCGGTTTTGACTTCGATGGTAAGTTTTTCGTAATCGGTACGTTGACCGACACGCGTATTCTCCACGTGGTAGGCCACGTTTTTGATCGGTGTATAGATGGCGTCTACCGGGATTACACCTATAGGAGCGTCTTTCGGTAGATTTTCATCAGCAGGAACATATCCGCGGCCTTTGGTTACGGTAAGTTCCATTTCCAGGTTTACGGACGGTTCCATGGTGCAGATCAGCTGATCTGGGTTCATGACCTTGAAGACGTTGGTATGTTCTTCAATATCGCCCGCTTTGAAGGTCTCTTTACCGTTGACGGTAAGGTAGATCTTCTCATTGGAAATATCATCTTCGCTAAGTATTTGTTTGAGTCTGACCTGTTTGAGGTTCAGAATAATTTCCACGACGTCTTCTACTACGCCGCGGATGCTGGCGAATTCGTGGTCTACTCCTGCGATACGAACGGCAGAAATAGCGAATCCTTCCAGGGAAGAGAGCAAAACTCTGCGCAGGGAGTTACCTACGGTTTGCCCGAATCCTGGTTCTAGAGGTTTAAATTCAAAGAAGCCTTCGAAATCATTTGCTTTTTGCATAACGATTTTGTCCGGTTTCTGGAAGTTGAGGATGCTCATAAGCTATTTAGTCAACTTTATGGATTATATGCGGCTCAAGAGGAGTCGCACAGAAGCATTATATATAAAACAGGCGCCCAAGGCTTCGCGGACGAAACCTTAGGAACGATGTATGATTACTTAGAGTAAAGTTCGACGATCAGCTGTTCGTTGATCTTTTCCGGAATTTGGTCTCTGGAGGGGTGCTCCAGGAAAACGCCTTCCATTTTATCCGGGTTGAATTCCAGCCAGGGGAACTTTCTGACGTCAGAACGGCCACCTACGGAATCGGTGATGGCGGACATTTTTCTTGACTTGCCTCTTACGGAAATGATATCTCCGGGGCGCAACTGACAAGAAGGGATGTTGGTCACGATCCCGTTCAGGACGATATGCTTGTGTGTCACCAGTTGACGGGCTGCTCTCCGGGTAGGCGCCAGGCCCAGACGGAATACGGTATTATCCAGGCGTGCTTCCAGGTATTGTAAGAGGATTTCGCCTGTTACGCCACTTCTTGAGGAAGCCTTGTCGAAGAGGTTACGGAACTGGCGCTCCAACAACCCATAGGTATATTTGGCCTTTTGTTTCTCCATCAGCTGGATGGCATAATCCGACTTTTGCTTTCTTCTTCTGGTGTTGCCATGTTGTCCGGGAGGATACTTTCTACGATCGAAAGCCTTATCGAATCCGTAGATACTTTCTCCAAACGATCTTGATTTTTTTGTTTTTGGACCTCTATATCTCGCCATTTTTAAAGAATGATTTTCGTGTAAGAATAATAGAGAGTGTTTCGATTACACTCTTCTGCGTTTGGGCGGACGGCATCCGTTGTGTGGAACAGGAGTGACGTCCTTAATACGAGAAATCTTGATACCTGCAACGTCAATAGCGCGTATAGCAGCTTCACGACCGGAGCCCGGGCCTTTGACGTAAACCTCTGCTGTTCTCATTCCGGCTTCATAAGCTACCCGTGCGGCTTCGGCGGCTGCTACCTGAGCGGCGTAAGGCGTGTTCTTCTTAGATCCACGGAAACCTGCTTTACCTGCAGAAGCCCAGGAGATCACTTGTCCCTGTTTGTTGGTCAGAGAGATAATGATATTGTTGAATGAAGCTTGGATAAAGGCTTTTCCTTCCGGTTCAACTTTAACCTTGCGCTTCTTAACTTTTTTAGACTTTGCCATGCTAAACCAATTAGTGTTTTTGCCAAGTTATTGCTAAGGATATAACTGTTATTTAACCGCTTTCTTCTTATTTGCGACTGTTTTCCTCTTCCCTTTACGCGTACGGGCATTGGTCTGGGTACGTTGTCCACGCAAGGGCAACCCCTTTCGGTGGCGCAACCCTCTGTAGCAGCCAATGTCCATTAACCGCTTAATATTCATCTGAACCTGAGAGCGCAACTCCCCCTCAACAGTATACTGGTTGTTGATGATGTTGGAGATCATGCGGATGTTTTCATCCGTCCAATCAGCTACTTTGGTATCGTGATCGATACCGGCTTCATCTAAAATTTCACCTGCCCTCGACTTTCCAATGCCGAAAACGTAGGTCAAACTAATAACCCCGCGTTTGTTTCTGGGTAAATCGTTACCTGCAATACGAGCCATCTGAATAGTATTTTATTAAACCTAAGCTAATGCATGGATTATCCCTGACGTTGCTTAAACTTAGGGTTCTTTTTATTAATAATATAGATTTTCCCTTTTCTCCTTACGATCTTACATTCAGCAGAACGCTTTTTTACGGATGCTCTAACTTTCATGATTTTCGTTTTTTTTTCGCAGTTATTTATAGCGATATATGATTCTTCCTCTGGACAGATCATAGGGGGACATCTCTACTGCTACTTTATCACCTGGCAAAATCCGGATATAGTTCATTCTCATCTTTCCGGAAATAGTCGCCGTTATGATGTGATCATTCTCCAAGCGAACCCTGAACATCGCATTGGATAGCGCCTCCTCTATGATTCCGTCTTGTTTGATTAAATTTTTTTTACCCATACCAGAAATTTCGGTGTGCAAAGATAATAAAAAAAATGAC
>CAZJQS010000113.1:0-9922 GCA_964548175.1 uncultured Saprospiraceae bacterium | reverse complement strand
ACTATGCGAAAATTAATAGCACTACTGCTTGTCTTGGGTTTGGCAGTATTTTCTGTAAACGCTGTATATGCGCAGGATTCAGACGAACAAACTACTGAACAAACTGATACTTCCGCTGCCGAGGAGTTTGCTCCTGTAGAGGAAGAAGCCGAATTACCACCTGCTCAGGAAGAAGAGCCCGCCTCTTCCACTGCAGATCTTTCCGGCTACCAACTGTTGAAAAAGTATTTCATCGACGGTTCCTGGATTTTTATGAGCTTCGTACTGGTGTGTCTGATCCTTGGTCTGGCATTTTGTATCGAGCGTATTCTTACGCTTAACATCGCCACCACTAACACCGATAAGTTATTGGCTCGTATTGATGAGAACCTGAAGAACAACGACATCAACGGCGCAATGGAAGTATGTAAATCTACCCCTGGCCCTACTGCCAGCATCCTTTATGAAGGATTGAAAAACGCTGATGACGGCCCTGAAGCCGTTGAAAAAGCAGTAGTTTCTTACGGTAGCGTCCAGATGGGACTTTTGGAGCGCGGCCTGGTGTGGATCTCCTTGTTTATCGCCATCGCACCGATGCTTGGCTTCATGGGTACGGTAATTGGTATGATCCAGGCCTTCGACCGCATCGAAGCAGTAGGTGACCTTTCACCCTCTGTTGTGGCCGGTGGTATTAAAGTGGCCCTGCTGACTACGGTATTCGGTCTGATCACTGCGATCATTCTTCAGATTTTCTACAACTATATCGTTAACAAAATCGACGGTATCGTTAACAAAATGGAAGATGCTTCCATCGCATTGGTTGACATTATGGCGGAAAATAATGTATTTAAAAATTAAGAAGAAACAATAAATTATGTATAACTTTCTAGTAAGAAACGGTCAGCTGGTTGCCTTTCTTCTGGGTGTGATCATCACCGTGATCTTCTTGATCAGTGTGTTCTCTGGAATCGGTGAGTTCAACATGCTGTCCGAAGAAGAACAGGATTCCACGACCATCTTTGATTTTGGCCTTAAAGCAACCGTCGTCCTGATCATCATCACCGCATTAGCCATGTTGGCTTTCGGTGTGTTCCAGGTCGCAACAAACTTTAGGTCCTCGCTCAAAGGCATTATCGGTCTGGTTGTACTTGCTGTTGTCTTCTTAGTCACCTATTCAGCAGCCAGTGGCGAAGCCATCGGCGCCGTAGCAGAAGCAGCAGACAAAGCAGGCGGATTGACGGCCGGCAACCTTAAGTTCATCAGCGGCTCGATCACAACCGCCCTGATACTGATCGGAGCAGCCGCCGCTTCCTTTTTGCTATCAGAAATTCGTAACCTATTTAAATAAAGAATGCTATGGCTAAGTCTAGGACCAGAGATAGAATGACCAACGAGATCAATGCCGGCTCCATGGCCGACATCGCCTTCTTGTTGCTGATCTTCTTTCTCGTAACAACAACCATCGTGGAGGATAAAGGGATAACCGTAAAACTCCCGCCATGGTCTGAACAAGAACCGGACATTACCAAACTGAAAGAGCGCAATGTTTACTCAGTACTGGTGAATGCCCAGAATCAGCTGCTTGTCCGTGGAGAGCCAATGCGCATTAGTGAGTTGAAAAATAACGCAAAGGAGTTTATCGCCAATCCACAGAAGCGTTCGGACCTGGCCGAGAAACCAACCAAAGCAATCATCTCACTGAAAAATGACCGGGGTACTAACTACGACACCTACCTCAGAGTTTATAACGAGCTCAAAGCCGCTTATAACGAACTCTGGGATGAATTGTCCCGTAGAAAATTCGGCGTCCCCTACAGTGACGATCTGCCGCTGGCTTATCGTAAAGCGATCAAAGGGGAAATTCCGTTTGTGCTCTCTGAAGCAGAACCAACTAGTTTTGGTGAAGAGTAACGGCTCAACATCGGCTCCAAGTTGATGTACTTATTGGTTTAAAAAAACTACCGCTATTTCTTTACCAACAGCTTTCCCGTGGAATAGCTGTCATAAAAAAATAGAGCTATGTCTAAATTTAGTAAAAAAAGAGGTAAAGCAGATCCAGCCATCTCAACGGCTTCCTTGCCCGATATCATCTTTATGCTCCTATTCTTCTTTATGGTGGTCACCGTATTGAGAGATGCCGAGTTAAAAGTAAAGGTGAGCACGCCGTTTGCAACAGAGCTGACTAAGCTGGAAGAGAAATCGCTGGTAAATTACCTCTATATAGGAAAGCCGCTGAAAAAATATCAGGCGCTCTACGGAACCAAACCTCGTATCCAACTTGGTGATAAGTTCGCTAATGTGGCCGATATCCCGCTTTTCCTGGAAAAACACAAAGTAAAAGTTCCTGAAGCCAAGCGTCCTAAAATTACTTCCTCCCTCCGCGTGGATGGCGAAGTGACCATGGGAATCGTTCAGGATGTAAAAACGGAGTTGAGGAAGTCCGGACAGCTAAAAGTCAACTACTCAGCCAAAAAAGATCCTAAAGCAGCCAATTAATCATTGCGCGCTTTGGAGCCCTCTAACGGTCGGATAAATCTGCCCAACGGCAGCTTTATCCGTCCGTTATTGTGTGTCTTTCGCTATCTTAATCGATCCATCGATTTTACCAGCTGCTCATCTTTCTTAATGTAACGATAAGCCAGCAAGGTCAGTATTACCGCCGCTATAGGTAAAAGTGAGCCTGTGACGGGAAAAAAATTGTCCAGTAGTCCTCTTGCCTGGTTGAAAAGCAAGTAAGCCGCAACTCCAATACCTGCCAAAATAAAAAATAGACTCAATAAAGAAAGCTTCATCTGTAAAGATCGGTTGCGGAATAGAAAAATGGCCAGCAGCGCCAGAATACCCCCTCCTGCAAAAGCAATAAGTAAACCTACATGGTCGTAAAGGGTAAACCGCCCATCCGCCAGCACAGCTATCTGTGTGGAGGGTATCCCTACTGCCATCGGAACCTTCAGCAGACTTAGTGAGGCCGCCGATGCCAGAAATAAAAAAATGGTCTGGATTCTCTGTATCATATCGATGTTTTAGTAGTTTGTCGATGAAAAAACAAAGATAATCACTATCTACTTTTCTTCCAGCTAAGTTACCTGCGTAATGAACCAAAATACCAGCCACCCCCTGAGCTACTGGGAAAAAAATGCTTTCCTGCCCCTGTTCGACTTCGCCGTCATCGGCGCAGGCATCGTCGGCCTAAATGCCGCCCTGCACCTGAAATTACTCGCCCCTAAAGCTAAAGTCGCTGTATTCGAAAGAAGCAGCATCCCCCTGGGCGCCAGCACCCGCAACGCCGGCTTCGCATGCATCGGAAGTATGACAGAACTGGTCAACGACCTGCAGCATATGACGGAATCCGAACTCTGGCAATTGGTGGAAAAAAGACACCACGGCCTTCAAAAATTGAGAGCCAAACTCGGTGAAAAGCATATACAATATCAACACCTCGGCGGTTACGAACTCTTTAAAAAAGAAAACCTAGCGCTCTTCCATCAGTGTCTCGACCTGTTGCCTCACTTTAATCGCCAACTTAAACACATCACAGGGCTTGATCAAACCTTCAAAATTGTCAATCAACATATTCCCGCAAAAGGCTTCGATCACGTCCAGCATCTTATCCTTAATAAAGCCGAAGGCCAGCTGCATCCAGGCCTGATGATGAAAAACTTATACCGGCTTTGTCAAAATGCCGGCGTGGAACTATTCCATGGCTTGAACATTACCCACATCCGCACCAATGGAGAAATAGTCGAACTCGACAACACAAAAGCCTGGCCGGTCAATACCCGCCATCTTATTGTGGCAACTAACGGCTTCGCCCGACAGCTGCTGCCGGAACTGAGCCTGAAACCAGCTAGAAATCAAGTGCTGATCACCAAACCCGTGCCTAACCTGAAATTCAAGGCGTGCTACCACTACGACCGGGGATATTTTTATTTTCGCAATGTCCAGAACAGAATTCTCCTCGGGGGAGGGAGGCATCTGGATGAAGATGGGGAAACCACCGTCGAATTCGAGACCACTCCTGTGATCAGGAAAGCCCTGCTGCAAATGCTGACGAACGTGATCCTTCCCGGACAAAAAGTGGCCATCGATCAATGGTGGAGTGGTATTCTTGGCGTCGGTGACCAAAAGTCTCCCATAGTGAAACTATTAGCCCCTAATGTTACTGTGGCCGTACGCCTGGGTGGCATGGGCGTGGCCATCGGAACCCTGGTGGGAGAGGAGGCGGCAAGGCTGGCCCGGAGTGCTTAGTTTTCATAGTTGCATGGGACTGGCCAGCCGCTGCAACAAGCCTCTTCGCTCCTATTCCGTTGCTCTCAGGACTATTTAATACAATTTTCACATTTCTTTCCGCAGAGAATCAATACTTTTGTGCTTTACAACAGATGTCTTAACAGAGTATATGCGATTAATTTTTTTTGGGATAAAGAACGGTTGGAAAATAAATCCTCCCGGAGGCCGAAAAGTATGCTGGCGTTGGGGCTTACTTACCATAATGCTTGTTTTGCTTTGTGGTGTATTGGGATATAGCCAGGCCGGTTCTGCAAATCAGAAGGAGGACACCCAAAAAGTCGATATCCTCTATGCCGATTCTTCTAATATTTTACAGACGGGTGGGGTGTTTGTCCAAAAACTGACGGGCGACGTTCAGTTACGCCTCGATAGCGTGTTTTTTTACTGCGATTCTGCTATCATTGAAGAAGACAGAAAAGTGTGGGCATATGGTAATATCATTATCCAGCAGACAGACACCATTAACGTCTTTGCCGACTCACTGGAATATGACGTTGAAAAAAAAGAAGCCGTCCTGATGGGAGATACGGTCATTTTAGTCAATGGCGCCCAGCAATTATTTACCAACGGGCTGAACTACGACCTGGAAAATAAAGTAGCTACATATCGCACCGGAGCGACTTTATACAACCAGGAGACTCAACTGAGTAGTAAGATTGGCTATTATTATGTTGAAACAAAGCAGGCTTTTTTTAAAGATAGCGTAGTTGTTATTGATCCTCAGTTTAATCTTCGCACTGATACGCTTGAATTTAATACGGAAACCCGGGTGGTATTTTTTTTAGATTCAACGCTCATCGTAAGTGACACCAGCAGGATTTATTGTGAGGGAGGATATTACGACACGGAGGCAGGCCTGGCTGAGTTTACGAAAAACGCTCAGTTCAGAAGGGGAGACCAGCTGGGAAAAGCTAACATAATCCGGTTCGATCAACGGGATTCCTCATTTACCTTGATCGGAAATGCTTTTATCGAAGCCCCTGATCAGCGTGCTGTGGCGGACACCATAACCTATTTACAAAATCAGGATGTTTTTTCGTTGAAAGGGAAGGCTCGTTTTAACGATGGTCCCAGGTTGGTGGAGGCTGACAAAGTGTATTATGATGCCAAAAAAGAGACCTATTCAACCGAAGGCCGCTCTTTTATAAGCGACCCTCCTCAGATACTTCAGGCCAACAGAGTGGATTTCAGCGAAGCTGAAGGTGCAGGAGTAGCTATTGGTAACGTCATTTGGCAGGACACTTCTGCAGAGTTGACCATTAAGTGTGAAAGAGTCAACTATGATCAGAAGAAGGACTTTTTGAAAGCCATGGGAGGAGAACGTGGGCGCCCATTATTGATGACCTTAGTGGATGGAGATACTATGTTTATGTCAGCAGACACACTGCTGGCGGTCCGTGCGGATTACCTGGATGAGTGGTATGCCGATACGACCGTGGCCTTAGCCGATAGCTTGATGCTGAATGATTCTTTGGGGCTGCAGGACAGCTTGCAGGCGCTGAATAGACCAGAACAAAAAACAGCTGCTCCGGAACATGAAGAAAAGATAATGGAAGCAGATAGCAGTACTCAGGCTCTGGCGGACACCCTAATGCTTTCTGCAGGTAGTCTGATGCAGGATAGCATAGGCCTGGACAGCATTCAACAGGATAGCTTAAAGGCTGAAGAACCGGAAGTCGATACCAGCCGGTTTTTAATAGCATACCATGACGTGCGGATTTTCAAAAGCAATATTCAGGCGCTTGCTGATTCGCTCACTTTTCACTCCAGGGACTCCATATTTACCTTCTTCAATAATCCGGTGATGTGGTCTGACACCACACAGATGAAGTCGGATACCATTCGCATTCAATTGCGAAATAAGGCGATCGATCGTGTGTTTTTGGTGCAAAAGGCCATTATCATCAATGCGAGGGACGATGGTTATTTTAATCAGATAAAAGGCAAACAAATTACTGCTTTTTTTGAGCAGGACTCTATCGACCGTATGTTGGTGGAAGGTAATGCAGAGTCCATCTATTATGGATTGGACGAAGATGGGGCTTATGTTGGGGTCAATAAAACAGCCTGTAGCGAAATGTTGATCTATTTTAAGAATAACCAGGCGGATCGCATAAAGTTCTTAGTTCAGCCGCAGGGAACCGCAGATCCTATGAGGGCAGTAGATCACAGCACACTCCGGCTTGAGGGCTTTAGGTGGTTATATGAGGCAAGGCCCCGGAGCGTGGACGACCTGTTTGTTCCAAAAGATAACCAGACGGTAATAAATCAATGATCATGAATATGAGAAAGGCAATTATTCTGATAGCATTGGGCGGATTAATTGGCATAAGTGTAGTTCAGGCGAATCCTGAGGACCGTTTTCAGGAAGCCAATCAGGCTTTCCAAAAGGAGCATTACGGCAAATCTATCCTGCTGTATGAGGGACTGATGAAGGAAGGCTACCATTCGGCGGCTTTGTTATACAATTTAGGGCTGGCTTGTCTGGAACAAGGGCAGTTAGGCAAAGCGGTATTGTATATGGAAAGGGCACTGTTGCTGAAACCCAATGATCGGGATATTCAGCACAATTTGAAACTGATCAAAACGCAATACCTTGAAGATCAGCTGGATGTCATTCCGAAATCTTTTTTGGTGCGATGGTGGGAAAATGTTTATCAGCGTTTTTCGTCCTCGACATGGTCGATTCTGGCATTGCTTTTCATGTGGCCGGCTATGGCAGGATTAAGCCTTTGGCGGATAGGAAAAACCCGGTCGTTGCGGAAATGGGGATTCTTTACAGGGCTTGCGTTATTTTTCATGAGCCTGTTGCTGTCAAGCCTGGCCTATAGTCGTTTTACCTATGAGTATCACAACGGAGGGGCCGTTATAATGGCCGGAGCTGCGGAAATGCGAGTGGCGCCGGATGCAGACAGCGAGTTGCTTCATGAACTTCATCAGGGAACCAGTCTTAAAGTAAAAGACGAATTAAGCAGCTGGTTTAAAGTCCGGCTTTCTGACGGCCGGATAGGTTGGATAGAAAAGGAAAAAGTCAGGCTCTTGTAGAAATGGAAAGAGGCCGTCTAAAAAAGTGTTCTACTGCCGGCCGGCAGTAAAATACCTTTTTAGACGGCCTCAACAATAAAGCTATGAAAACTAAAACTATTGCAAATCAGTAGTTGAAGGCCTATTTGTCGTCCGCGTCTTCATCTATACGCCCACCTTTGAGGTTGTCCTGTAGCTCAGACAACTCGTCGTATTTGCCTTGAGCGGCCAGTTTCGCCTGCTGAGGCCAGGTAGTCGGATCATGCATTTTGTAGCGGCTGCCGGCATTCTCCAGGATTTCATTAAGCTGGTCAACGGAAGCATCTGCGAGCTTTTGCCAGGTATCGATACCGGCATCTGCGAAGATCTCGGCAATTTTAGGGCCGATCCCCTCTATGAGTTTGAGGTCGTCGACATTCCAGTTTTTGCCGCCGATTTTTACTTTTCCGGGCTTCTCTTCTGCGGCAGGTTCTTCTGCGGCAGGTTTTTCCGGTTGGGCAGGCTCCTCGGCAGGAGGCGTTACGGTAGCATCTTCAACAGTGGGGGCAGATTCTACAGGCTTAGCAGGCTCGTCATGAATCTCATCAGGACGGGGCTGGACAATAATATCGCCATCGGGAAGAATTTCGACATAAGTGCGGTTCTTCTTTCTTTTTTTGAAAGTGACTGTCCCGTCCACCGCTGCGTGGAGCGTGTAGTCTTTACCCATATAGACATTTTCCCCCGGGTGATATTTGGTGCCTCGTTGTCTGACAAGGATATTTCCTGCTTTAGCGAGCTGACCGCCAAAGAGTTTGACTCCTAACCTTTTACTTTTACTATCTCTGCCATTATCCGTACTACCTACACCTTTTTTATGTGCCATGGTTTAGAGATTTTTTATAGTTTACAAAACGATGTATGATATGCTCATCTTAGATGGCAATACCGTCGATTTTAATTTTAGTGAATCTTTGGCGATGTCCGTTTTTCTTCTTGTATCCTTTTCTTCTTTTTTTCTTGAAAACGATGACTTTGTCACCTTTTTGGTGCCCCAGGACAGTGGCATTCACCGATGCATTAGCGAGCGTAGGTTTTCCCAGCTGAACTTTGCCGTCATTATCAATGAGCAGCACCTGATCAAAAGAAACGCTGTCACCCTCATTGGCCTCTAGCTGGTGGACGAAGAGCTCCTGCCCTTCCTCGACTTTGAACTGTTGACCAGCTATGGTTACTATTGCGAACATAATTTCGTCTGTTAAATAAGTGATCTAAAATGGTCTGCAAAGATACTAGTCCTTAAGAATAAAACAAAAATATTCTTAAATTAAATCGCGCAATTTAAAGCTTAGTTTGATTTTTTCACCATCTCTTCTCAGGATCAGCCTGGTCTGCTTGCCGACTCTTTTTCTCATGCGGTTGTTAATGTTGTCTAGGCTTAAAAAAAGCACAGGCCAGCCATTGACCACCCGAATTTCATCTCCGGCTTCTACGCCGGCTTCACCGGCCGGTGATTCGGGAATAACCCTGGTGACCGTGTAGGTGTCCAGGGTTTTTCCCGTGGTGATGACGGTCATACCACTTCGGTCGTATTTGAACTTTCGGTCAAATTTTCGCCTTCCGCTTAAGTAGATATCTTCTCTTACATAATCTAGGATGATGGTAAAGCGATTGAGGATCCTGTTGCCGATGATGCCGTTGCGGTCGTTGATCTGGTGGAGGCTGTCTGTCTCCAGGAGAATATCCTGGAAGTTCGTGACCACATCATTTAAAGTAAATTCGTCAATTTGAATTTCCTGAATTCGTCCAAGGTATCCTTCAATATAGCCTCCCAGACCCATAGCAATATTCGAACGAATGGTTTTTGGAGGAATGGTGATGGCTTCATTGGTGTTGGTATACAACAGCAATGGTAGGCTTGCCCCGGTGTCTAATAACAGCTTGGCGTTGAAGGAGGTGTCATTTTGCATTTGAGTCTGAGCAAAAATATAAGGTTTGTGGCGATAGATTTCTATATCCATCTTTTTGTACTTTTTCCCGGGCGGCACAAAAGTGCTGGGGTCTATCAGGGTTATTTTCTGTTTGCGATAGTCAATCTTAACCACAAACCGCCTGAACAGATCAGAACCAATAATGCCTTGTATGTTAATGCCTGTGTATTCTTCAAACTGGAAGTAGTCTTCTTCCAGCACCAGGATAGACCGGTTGATGGCGGCAAAATCCTGTATCCTTAACCGAACGCCGGTAGCCAAATAGGCAAAAAGCTCTGTGGAAAGATCCGCTCCTATGATGGTAAACTTCTTTTCATAATCCACCTGCAAAAGATCGGTGATTTCTTTTTTGGTGATCAGCGTATATTCAGCGCCGGTGTCAAAAATGAATTTGAGCGGAAGGACTTCATTAAAATAAACCGTCACTATGATAAAGTCATTTACGTATTCGAAAGGGAGTTCCACCTGATCTGCATCTTTGGCAATCTCCAGATCTCTCACCTGAAGCTGAGCGGCTATGGGAATCAACAATAGCATGTATAGCAGTAATCTTTTTTTCATGGTCGGATGCCGTGCTAAATTGTTAAAATAAGGATTTTTGAATTAGAAGTTGTTTAAAGTTTCCTGCTGGAAGCGAAAAAACAGGATTTTATGTCCAG
>CAZJQS010000112.1:0-11531 GCA_964548175.1 uncultured Saprospiraceae bacterium | reverse complement strand
TAAGGGCACCGGAGGAGCCTAATGTTGTTAGCCCTTTGAATTTGAAAAAGGGATTAAGGGCACCGGAGGAGCCTAATGTTGTTAGCCCTTTGAATTTGAAAAAAGGATTAAGGGCACCGGAGGAGCCTAATGTTGTTAGCGACAGAAAAAAATAAATAGAGCTTCAGCGGATCGAAAAAACGAGCCCTGGGCAGGATGGAAAAATAGACGATGTCATTTCGCTCCTCCGGAGCTCTAACTGAAGGATTTCGAAGTGCTAACAACATTAGGCTCCTCCGTAGCCTGTAAGCATGGCCTCAATAATGAAGCGGTCAGGTGGGAGGAGTAGCTCACCTTTTACACAACCCCAAAACCTATATTTAGAGATAATTTGCCGCGCCCTGGGCGGCAAATTATCTCCAAATATTTTTGTGTAAGCACATACAGCTGTTTGGTTGTAGTAATAAATGATCCGGTTTTTTCTGGAGGTTGTTCAGTGAAAAAGGATGCCTCTTATTTGTTATTTGTTGAACATCTCTTTTATCACTTCACCTACTTTTTTCCCTTCCGGTGCATAATCCATCCCCAGAAAAGCTGCCGCCGTTTTGGCCACTTGATTTTGATACCACTGCCCGGCTGTTGTCAGCTCTCCTCTTGCCGGCGTATCCGGCCCGATTATTCCGAACCAAATGGCGTCAGAGCCTTTGTGAGCGGCGCCGTGACTTTTCCATGCGGACTTCGGGCTGCTGCCCCGGCCATGATCTGTGGTGATCAGGAAAGTTGTTTTTCCGGCATAAAAGGGATCGGACTGGACGTATTCCCAGAGTTCTTTGATCCATTGATCCGTATGGTGAGCAGATTTCAGGTAATGGTCATACGCTCCGTCATGCGCAAAATCATCGGTTTCTCCATAGGCGATGTAAACCAGTTTGGGGTGCTTTCTTTTGACATACTCCAGGCAATAATGGTGGGTGAACGCATCCAGGCGCACGGTGGCCCATGGGCTGGGAACCGTAGGCTGCAGTTGGTTGAGAAAAAGTTCTTTCTGACTGAGGCCGGGGCCTTCTGCTGCTTCGAAACCCGCATTTACCGGGATGCCGCTTCTTTGTTCGTTGATGATATAGGGAAAGACATCCCAGGAGCCGAAGGCGGCTACTCTGCCGTTGTACCGAGGATGATCGTTGAACCATTCCAGGATAGTCTTATTGGGGTTCCACACTTTTTTGTTGGAGTTGATGTCCTCATCTACAAAGCCACAGAGGATCTCGCTGTAGCCGGGATAGGAGAACCAATAAGGATTAGCGCAGTCCACATTATTGTTATAGGCCCGGTTGCCATACAATTGCCCGGAAGTAGCCAGGGTGCTCCAGAACCAGGGCATCAGTTTTGACCGGCGCTCTTCGGCGGTCGGCGCATCGAACAGTTGCGAGAGTTCTTCCGGATTGCCAACGTATGCTTTATCGGTCATCAGGCTGTCTACAGCTCCCTGGAAAACTTCCTCCCAGCGCAAGCCGTCCAGCGTGATGATGAAAACATTTGCCGTCTGGCGTTCCTGTGCCTGGAGACATTGGAAAGAAACCAGCATAAAACTGAAGAGGAATAGTTGCCTAATCGTCATAAATATTGAGGTTGAATGAAAAAAATATTGAATACCCAAAAGTAGCTTTTTTATCAAAAGTAGCGGCAGGGGCAATTTTAAGAGATGATTAAAAAAGTGTTAAGGGGAATGGAGTTTTTGAATTCATGGTTTGGTAATTGTCTGGTTTTTACTGTAAATTGTTAGTTTTCAAATCATCAGATATGGATCATCCTACACAATTAAGGTTTCTGCTGGACGTTTTTATAGCCATAGTACTGGGAGGACTGTTAGGTTTGGAACGGGAGAAACACGATAAGCCGGCGGGCTTCCGCACCCATATGCTCATCAGCGGCATTTCGGCCCTGCTCCTGATCATTGGTCGATACATCGCATTGGATATGCAGAATTACCTTAACCGGGAAGGCTTTGGTGTGGATCCTATCCGCATCATTCAGGCGATCATTGTAGGGATCAGTTTTATCGGAGCGGGGACGATCATCAAAAGCCCCGAAGATAAATCTATAAAGTATCTGACAACAGCCGCCACGATCCTGATCTCTTCCGGGGTCGGAATGTGTGTTGGTTTGCGGTTGTATGTGCTGGCTGTGGGCATTACATTGCTGGGCCTGATGGTGAACTGGCTGGTAAAAGCAATTTTTGAATGAAAATCATATACTAATGAAAATAGCAGTTGGTTCCGATATGAAAACCCGCCTCACTGACGCCGTCGTTGAAGCACTCCGCAATCGAGGTCATGAAGTCGAAGAGTTCGGGGCGCTGGTGGAGAAAACGGCCATGTGGTCAAAAGTAGCCCTGGAAGTAGCCGAAGAAGTGGCCGATGGGGAGTTCGATCAGGCCGTTCTTTTTTGCTGGACAGGCACCGGCATCAGCCTGGCCGCCAATAAAGTGAAAGGCATCAGAGCTGCGTTGTGCCAGGATGCCCAAACAGCAGAAGGCGCCCGAAAATGGAATGACGCCAATATTCTGTGCATGAGCATACGAGCCGTCTCCGAAGCTGTCGCCCTGGAGATCCTGGAAGCCTGGTTTAAGGCTTCCCCAAGTACGGATGAAGACGATGTGGCCTGTTTGGAATTTTTGGAAAGAGCTGAGCAGAAAATGATGTAACGGCAGCAGGGTTTGTGCAAACAGGAGTCATCGCTTAAAATCGGATAAAGATTAATGTTTGCACAAAACCCGCGCTACGTTATCGTTGTTTCACTACAAAATCGACCAGGTGCCATTCCTCCATATTTACTATATCGGCTCATCATAATGACCCTGCTTGATCATTTCTTCATGGACAGGTTTGGCGATTTCCTTTTCCATCTTCAGGTAATCATCATTCATACCTTCTGGCACATACATGTAATTCACAACGGCCATTCGAAAATTCTGACTAAAAGCCTGAGTGGAGAAGAACAAAGACAAAATGAGGGCAAGTAAGAGTACAAAATGTATCCCTTTCATAGCGGAATTGTTTTAAGGTTAAAGATGTTTATTAATAAGTAAGCAAAACCTATGTTTAAAGATAATGTGCCGCCCCCTGGGGGCGGCACATTATCTTTAAATATTTTTTTCTAACCACTTAAGCGGTAGGACAAAATTAACTTAACCTATCCCCGCGTCGCGGGGGTAGGTTAAGTTAACATTTGATGCCGCCCGGCAGGGCGGCATCAAATGTTAACTTAAATATGTCCTAGCACTTATTACCGTAAGATAAGCAAATTGCAATCAAGAGTCAATATGAAAATAATGTAAAAAAGAAAAAAAGATTAATTATAATTTGATAATACGGAATAAATTAATTTAAAGTTTTTTTAAAATCGGTTTTTTAAGAATAGTATATTTTGCAATCCTTGTTTTCCTCAGTAATGCGTCAAACTCAGTAATCCATGATCAAAAAAATAAAGCCTCCTGTATTCACTGTACATGCCGTGGCCTTATTGGCCTGTATTGTCCTATTGCTTGGTTCAGGTTGTGATATTCTAAAACTGGGCAATAATATCGACAAGATCAAATCGGAATCTGGTGCTATCGGCGAGAATCTCGGCGCCGGCCTTGTTGATGGACTGGATACGACTCACCTGGACTCCTTAGTCCAGAGAGTGGTTCGAATAGCCGGCCAAACGCTGAACGAACAAATCGATTCTGTGCATCTTCAAAACCTGGAGAGTCAATTGAAAACTGCCTTACTCAATATTCTAGGCGAGGGACGGGATTCCATAAAAGCTGTACTGGCGGACACCACAGCACTGGATAACATGGACGCCAAAATACAGGGCATTCTTTTCCGGATGAGCGATGAAGTCAACGGCGCCGTAGCCCGGCTGATCCCAAATGCATTGAACGACAGGAATCTGCAGCGCATCTATGGCCTGCGCGATTCTCTTCTGGGCCCCACCACTGCTGGTTTGTTGAGGCAGGCGCTGATCGAAAGCGTCGGCAGCCTGATCGAAAGCGAGCAACTGGACAGCCTGATCAGGAAAGTAACCGCCGTAGTGGATACCACCACTGAAAAAGTTGATGCTTCAGTTTTTAAAATTGATAAAACAGTGGCCAGAATCGGCGGCATCATCGCAGGGATCATACTGGCGGTGGCTGTCTTGCTTCTGGTGCTTTGGTTTAGAAAACGCACACAGGCGAAAAAGCAAAAGGAATTATTGGTGAAGCTGACCAAAGCTATTGACGCCATTCCGGATCAAAAGGCCTATGATCATACCATAGCTGTTTTGGAACAACAGATCAGCGATAGCCATGATCCTATGCAGCAGGAAATGTTGAACAATATACTCCGGGAATACAAGGACCAATATCCGGAAAAGAAAAAATACAAAGCCTATCAGGATCGCCTCATCCAGGCGCTAAAAGCCGCCGACACAGACGGCAGCGTTCGGCGACAATTATTGGAGCAGTCCGATGATGAAGATTTTTCCAATTACTTAAGAAACCTTTGATGTGGACCTTATTACTCAAGATCCCTTCCTCATTTTATTGATCCAAATGATCGTACCTGTTACAGGCAGGCTTGTTCCAAACAAGCAAGCGATGAAAAACAGCAGCTGCAGCGGCCAGCCCATCAGTTCTCCGGTGTGGAGAAAGCGGTTAATGTAGCGATATTGCTGGGTGGCGTCCCTCTTGTCGAAGGTAGATACCTCGACTACCTTGCCGGTTTGGGCGTCAAATGAAACGCTTTCTGAGAGCCGGCTTCCCATCTGGTATTTGTATTTGGTGATGCTGATGTTTTGGTCGCTTTTGGAAGGAATGGATATTTGAGTATCAGAGCGATAGGGCAACCGGCGGTCCGCTTCGGCCAATAAGGTCTGTAAAGTTGGGCTGACTATCGGGGCTGCCTCGGCTTCATTTACGGCAGCCGTCTTTCTAGCCTCAGCCTGCCGTGGGGAACTGCCCGACTCGATGAAGCCGTTAACGCCGTTCCTGAACCATTCCTGACCAATGTACAGCCCTGTGAAAGCCATAACAAATAAAAAAATCAGGCTATAAAAGCCCAGTACATTGTGCAATTGGTAATTGATGATCTTCCAGGGCGCCTTGCGGTTGATGGTCAGGCTATTCTTTAATTTAGATAAACGTCTCGGCCACCAGAGGATCAGCCCGCTGATCAGCATGAACAGGAAAATGGTAGTAGCGATCCCTACAATGGTCCTGCCAACCGGCCTGGCCAGCAACCAGCGGTGCAGTCGCATGGTTTGGGAGAAAAAGGTGGCCGCCGCCTTGTTGGTCGTTCCGGTAAATTTACCGGTGTATGGATTGAAAAAAGCTTCCACGCGCTCGTCGGACTCTGGAGCTCTGCCCATAATGTAAACGGCGCGCCCGGGATGCTCAAATAGCTTGATCCGGCTGACCGGCTGGTCAAATTCAGCTTCATAGGCCACCAGTATGGCTTCCACCGAAAGCTTTTTTTCTCCAGGCGATACATAAGCTGCTTTGCGATTGATCCAATCCTCCATCTGCTTTTCAAAAGCCAGGATCGTGCCCGTCAGGCATATTATAAATACAATGAGTCCGCTGGCCAGGCCCAGCCAAAGGTGTAGCCGGCCAACTATATTTTTAGCCTTTTTCAGGAAGAGATGCTTCATTTTATTTAGACTTATTTTAGATAGGAAAGCAGCAAAAATAGAAAGTGCTCGTGGTTTATACAATACCCAGACTTGGGGCCGCAATACCTAATATTAGGTAATAGTTAGTGGAGAAAACTCTTGTTGGTCACTAGCTTGATGGGCTGTCGGAGGAAAATGGCGATCTTATTTTGAAATATTTAACCAAGTTGTCTTTCCGTCATCTCCACAAAATTCACATGCGTCTTCACGCCCTCCGCTCTTAGCCTGATCACCAATCTGGTCCGGATATCCGCCTTCAATTTCCAGGATTCGCTGGGGGAGCCTGACCAGGCGGCCAGCCAACATTTGATGGAGTCTTTAGAGGTGGCCATCACCCAGAAAGACGGTGGCTCGATGGCATTGTAGTGAGGACTCTTTTTTACCTCCGCAATAGCTATCTCCTTTACTTTTTGAATATCGGCGTCATAGGACACAAAGAACTCCACATACGACCAGAGCCACTTATCGTGGAGGTTGTAGTTGATGAACTCATGGTTGATCATCGTGCTGTTAGGAATGACGAAGCGCCGCCAGTCCCAAAGTTTGACTACGGTATGCGTAGAGGAAATGTCTTCAATAGTGCCGTAATGATCGTTCAAAAGTATGGTGTCTCCGATATTCAGCATCCGCGAAGAAGTGATGGCGATGCCGGAAAGGAAGTTTTCAATGAACGGCCGCGCAGCCATGCCGGTGATGATGGCCGCCGAACCAACCAGGATCGAAATGATGGCTTGCGGCAACCGATCGATGTACGGAAAAGAAATGCCGAAAACAAGCAGGGATAAAATAACGATCATGGCTACTCTTCGGAAAATGGAAAAGCGGATCAACACACTTCGCTTGGCGCGGGTTTTGAAAGAGGTAAGAGGGTGATCAAGAGGAGTAGAAGTAGGTATGGGCTCCGTTTCCTTCAACCGGTCAATGGATGCCTTCCGCCGGCGGATCCAGAAACGGATGTATAGTTGCAGAGAGATCAAGAGAATGATGGATACAAAAATGATAATGACGATGTAGAAAGTAGTACTGTTGTTCATTGTTTAGAAAAAGTCGCTTTTGAATGGTAAGTTCGCTTTTTTTTAAACAACTTCATAAAAAAACAGCAGGGTGCGCCTCATGCTTACTACCTTCGGTTACACTATCCTCAGTCTGCCCTCCATGATAAGGTCAGGCTCGTTTTTGAAGATACCTTTCTATCCTTTCTTCAAATTCATCTAAAACTTCTTTTTTTACTTTCTCCTGCATCTTTCCTTCATCATCCCAGTACCGCATTTTTATACAGGCTTCAAAATAGGGGGAAGCCTTAAATACCAGAGCTTCCTCCTCGCTCATCGGGCCGCCCTGGTACGCGAGCGTCGCCTTACTGGCGTCAGAAAGTTGTTCGTAATATTCAGGCCTGGCGTAGGTCAGATAGCGCTTAGCAGCCACATGGCCTTCCACCAATACGGCTATCTTTTCCGAAAATCCTCTTTCCCGCAAATAATCAGCCCCTAGCTTATCGTGATCCTCGGTGCCGTAGACATCCATTTGCTCATGCTCATCGTCAAAAAAATGACCGATGTCGTGTAAAAAAGCGGCCAGAATGGTCTCTTCATCATAGCCTTCTGCTTCGGCCAGGCGGGCCGCCTGAACCATGTGCTGGTTCATCGTCACGCGCTCGCCATACTCATGGTCGCCCTTTTGGCGATACCAATCGAGGATCTCTTTTGCAATTTGTTTTGGGTTCATAGCTAGCTCTTTTTATTTGAAGAAAGCTGCAGCTTTTCTCCGTTTCCGGAAAACTGGCGAAGCCACTCTATAGAATAGGCAATTGGCGATTCTCCTGCTTTCCATCGGATAATCAACTGCTTGTCGTCCCAGTTTACTTCAATCGGCCTTGCTTTCAGATCAAGGCTTAAAGTGTCGGTCAGTTTCTGCCCATTGGCATGTCGATGCTCAGGAGCATTGTCTAGTAACCAAGGAAAATAAAAACTGGAGGATTCCCCATTTTTCCAGAAAATCACCAGGTCATGCTCCTTTTGCTCAATAGATTGTATCATTGTCGTTTTTTTTCGTCTATTCTTCAATAAAAGAATACAGGTTTCCGGCTATGTCTGTCAGAAATATCCTGTTCTGTGTCACGGCAACGCTTGCAAATATTGGAGCACCGACTTCCATTTTCCATACCAACTCACCTGAGCGGGCATCCAGGCAATAGAAAAAGCCGTCCGAGGCGCCCAAGAAAATCTGATCGTTATTGATCATTACCGGACTGGCTTCTACTGTGCGCTGAACCGGTTCTGAATAAGGCGTGCTGGTCGACAGCGCAGGGCCGGTTTCAAACGTCCAGGCCAGCCTGAAGTCGTGACGATGGAAAGCAGCTACCCCGTTTGTTCCGGTCCCCAGTACGATCAGGTCTTCAAAGATCAGAGGGGTGGAATTGGTGTTGAGCCCCATCTCCATTTCTTGTTTCTGGAGGATGTCTCCCGTATAAATATCCATGGCAAGTAAGGACTTTTGAGTCCCAACAAAAAGAGTGTCCTGGAAAAATACCGGAGCGGCATCCCGAAATCGAAGGCCCGACTCACTTTTTTTCCACAGCAACCGGCCTGTTTTCAGATCATGACCGTACATCGCATTCCAATTAGAAGAAGCGACGATGATGTTTTTGCCAATGGTAGGGGAGGGAGGTCCGCCGACTCCGGAATTCCATTCTTCGTTGCACCAAACTTTGGTCCCGTCTTGCTGATTCAAAGCACAAAAGCTTTTGCCGTCGCCGGCGTAAACTTTTCCTTCATGCGCCACCGTCCCGCTGACATATCCGGGTAAAACGGGCATATCAAGGGAGGTTTTCCATGCCAAAGCTCCGGTCTTTGCATTTACGGCATAGACATGGCCTGCCATATCGGTGGCAAATAAGTGGCCGTTTGCATAAGCAATGGCGCCTTTTACGGAATTATCGGTGCGAAACTTCCATAACAAGGCTCCATTTTCGTAGTCGTAAGCCAGCAGGAAGCAGTTTCGGGCGTCGCCGTTGTCATAGGTCGCAAGAAATATTTTGCCTTCGGCTACGACAGGCGCGCACATGTAAGTGTTGGCGCCGGCATTGGTCACCCATTCGAGTAAAAGCGGGGCTTTCGGACCTTTCACTTTGCCGGGATGATGTTGGGCATTCATTAAAAAGTTGGGCCAGTAGTCGTCGGCTTTGTTAAGTCGGGGTTTTGGGCGTAAAACGAAGGTGCGGTCCCGGGTCTTTGTTTCCCCATCGTTAAAAGTTCCCTGAACGGAAATGGTGAAAGTCTCTTCAGTCAGGATTGTATCATCCAGTTTTTCCTGTCCGGTCCAGGTCCAGTTGGTCTGTTGTTGCAGCGGCTTCCACCGGGCCCCGTTGAGGTTGTATTGTACTGCTTTGGTTTTGGCGGTGCTGTTGTAGGCATTGACCAGGATAGGCAACTGATTATCCTGGATCAAAGTTGTGGGCGCCGGCGACACGATGGTCAGGTGGTGGTCCACGTAGGTTTGGACCAGTTCGGTGGTGAAGTCACCATGGGGCTGTACATCGAAGACCCTGAATTGAGAGAGCGAGTGGTCGATACCGCCGCGTTGGGCTACGCCCGTACAAATGGACACTATGCCAGAGTTGCCGTGCGGACGATAAAAGCTGTTGTGCCAGTGGCCGTATACCCAGGCTTTGAGGTTATGCTCGTTGAGGTTGATGAATTCTTTCTCGTTGATGCCGTAGATGAATTCGTCTTCGCCGGTTAGCAGATCGTGGTTGAAAACGAATTTGGGTTGTTTTTTATCCAGATGGGTCAGCAGGTTTTTCAGCCATGAATACACCTCCTTTTTGGTGTAACTGGGCTTGAAGTCGCCGCTCAGCATAGGAGTAACGATAAAGTGGGTGTTGCTTACTTCAAAAGAATACCAGCCGGGGCCGAACAGTTCTTCATAAAGTTCTTCCCCATATTTTCCTTCGACCAGGTCGTGATTGCCAATGCAGTAGTAAGTGGGAACGCCCATGGTGGCGGTATTGACGTTTTGGGCGTGGAATTTCATGCCGTCCTCGTAGCAGATGTCGCCGGTATGGATGAGGAAAGCGGGCTTTTCGTGCTGAATATAGCTTTGGAGGATTTCCACCCAGCCGCTTTTATTAGTGGCCGTTTCAGTGTCGGTGATGTGGATAAAGCTGAATGTGTGTTTTGGGGTGGTTTTAATGAGCGGGAAGTGGTAGGGGCCCTGGTGGGCTTCTGTTTTCAGGAAAAATCGGTTGGCCTGGTAGCCATTAGGAGTGGTGATGAAAATGAAGCGGGTGTCTTTTTTGCCGGGCAGGCTAAAGGCGCCGTCCGCGGAAGTGGGAATGACGTTCAAACCGTCGGAAACAAGGATATTGGGGAGGCCTGATTCATTCGAGTCGAGTAGGCCGTTTTGATTAAGGTCATGGAATACCTTTCCGGCATACTGGGCATTAAGGGAGGTAGATAATAACAGAAGAGAGATGATTGCTAAAATTGATCGCATTACTTATTGATTATGGAGCGAGTTGAGCCGCTGATGAACCTTGAGGTTTATCAGCGGCCATAACATAACAGCTGTCTATTTATTTTTCCTGCTTGTTGTTAAGTTCAAAAGTTACTGCCAATCGATCCTCCGGCGTTATGTGGAAATTTCTCACTGTCGCCTCGATCTTATCGGCTGTGGTTTGATATACCAGGATCTGGCTGCTGTGCGGCTTCAGGTAGATATCGTCAAAATAACCGCCGGACTTTCCTGATTTAAATTCGATTTCCAGGAGAAAGTCGGAGGTGTTCTTGATCTTGACATATTTCTGCCGGCGTCCATCTACGTAATGCGGCGCCGATAATTCAATGGCATTATAAAACAAGGGCTCAAGGTATTCTTTTCGGCCTACCACCAGATCATTCACCCATACGGCTGTACGGCCTGCTTCTAAAGCTTCCTGAATAGCCTCCGCCGAACGTTCTTTGGCAAAAACCAGTGTAATATTCCTTCGCTCAGAGCGGGACAACTTATTGGAGATGGAATGCGGATAGTGATAGTCAGAGTTGCTTACCATCGCCAGGTTATAGTCCAGGCACCATTGAAAGGCTTCCGGCCAGTAGGCGCCCCAGCCGGATACTTCCACGCCGTGCAGCAGTCCCTTTTCGATCAGTTCTTTGTGTTCGTCATACAAGATCAGGCTGTCGTACTTGCCGGGAGGGCCGGGATGGTTCCAGAAGACAAACCCGTTTTGTTTTTTAACGGCTTCCAACGCCAGTATATAATCCTTGTGCTTGCGGTCGATGGAATCGACAAAGCGGTAATCGGAAGTGGCCGACTTAAACCTTTCAAAGCGGTTTTTGATCCTTTCCGTGACGATTTCGTTAGCGTCATCTATAAAAATAGCATTCATATGGCCGGGAGGCATATTGCGGGTGATCTCCACTCCGCCGATAACAATAATGTCCATGATGTCACCTTCTTTTTGGGCAATTTCATTGGGCGCATTATAGTCGATGGGCACATATTTCCGGTAAGGCTTGCCCTCGATATGGTCGGTGATAGCAATGGCGTCGTAGCCGTATTCCCAGGCTTCCGTCACCCGAACGGATGGCCAGACCGTGCCGTCGGAAAAGATGGTGTGGATATGAAAGTCACACTTCAAGGTTTTGTATCCGGGAATGTCCGGCACAACGACTTCCTGCCGGTCGATGTTTTCGATTTGGGCAGTGATCAGCGTTGTTGAAAAAAGTATAATGGAAAGAAAGGAGAGTAAGTATTTCATTAGGCAGAAGGTTAAAAAAGGGGGTTGTGTAAAAAGTCATTGTACTCGTTTGCGCAGCTAATAAAATTCTATTTTGAGTTTTTTGCCGAAGAAAATC
>CAZJQS010000111.1:0-11591 GCA_964548175.1 uncultured Saprospiraceae bacterium | reverse complement strand
AGGCCGGAGCTTACTTCCTGAAAATAGAAGCAAAAGGACAGTCTATTGTTAAATCTTTTGTTGTCTATTAAGACGGGCTAACCGGGTCTGTGTATTGAAATTGAAATATGAACCGTCCCGAATTTTAACTAAAATTGGAATCCTTTTTTCATTTTTGCAAGATAAATCGTCAGCATCCTGAGTCCGCCTATGGCGCAGGGAGTAGCATCGAGGCTGTCTCATAATCCGAATGCCATTCTGACCTTGTCGACATAATCCAGTTTCTCCCAGGTGAAGGTTTCCACCTCCATGTTGATGGTGTTGCCCGAGCCGTCGGTAAAGCTGACGGTTTTGATCTGCGACTGTCGGCCCATATGTCCGTAAGCGGCGGATTCGGAGTAGATGGGAGAACGCAATTTCAGGCGCTTTTCGATAGCGTAAGGCCGCATATCGAAGAGAGCTCTCACTTTTTCGGCGATCTGGCTGTCGGAATAGTTGACTTTGGCGGTGCCGTAAGTCTGGATATAGATATTGGTCGGCTGAGCAACGCCGATGGCGTAGGACACCTGGACGAGGACTTCATCGCAAACGCCGGCGGCGACTAGGTTCTTGGCGATATGGCGTGTCGCGTAGGCTCCTGAGCGGTCCACTTTAGAAGGATCCTTTCCGGAGAAAGCACCGCCTCCGTGTGCCCCTTTACCGCCGTAGGTATCGACGATGATCTTGCGGCCGGTAAGGCCGGTATCGCCATGAGGGCCTCCGATAACGAACTTACCTGTTGGATTGATGTGGTAGGTGATGTTACCGGTAAATAAGCTGCGCAAGGTTTTATTCAGCTTGTTGATGACTCTAGGGATAACGATCTCGATGACGTCATGGCGGATCTTTTCCAGCATTTTTTCATCATCGTCAAAGACATCATGCTGGGTGGACACGACGATGGTATCGATGCGCTGGGGGACGTTATCATCGGAATACTCGATGGTCACCTGGGCTTTAGAATCAGGGCGCAGGTAAGTCATGATGCCGCCTGCTTTTCTGATCTCCGCCAGTTCCTGGAGGATCTTGTGGGACAGGTCGAGCGCCAGCGGCATGAAGTTATCGGTTTCGTTGGTAGCATATCCGAACATCATACCCTGATCGCCGGCGCCCTGATCTTCCGGATTGGCGCGTTCCACTCCCCGGTTGATATCGGGTGATTGTTCGTGGATGGCGGACAGGATGCCGCAGGAATTGGCTTCGAACATGTACTCTGACTTGGTGTACCCGATGCGTTGGATGACGCTTCTGGCGATGTTTTGTACATCCAGATAGACTTCCGACTTTACTTCGCCGGCCAGGACTACCTGGCCGGTGGTGACTAATGTTTCGCAGGCTACTTTAGAGGAGGGGTCGAAAGCCAGGAAATGATCGACAAGAGCATCTGAAATTTGATCGGCAATTTTATCGGGATGCCCTTCAGATACAGACTCAGACGTAAATAGATATGGCATTGATTCGTTTTTTTTTGATCGCAAAAATAGAAATTAATCGGTTATTTTATTTCACAACTGAACATTTCCCTGATTTCCTTGAGGGTATGGAAGTAGCCTTTGAGGTGATCGCCGATCCGGACCGGGCCGACGCCGGCGGGAGTGCCGGTGTAGATCAGGTCGCCCACCTGAAGTTTAAAAAATTTGGAGAGGTAGACGATGATGTCTTCAAAAGAGAAGATCATGTCTTTGGTATTTCCGGATTGTACTTTTTCTCCATTTTTTTCCAGGAAAAATTCGATAGCGGAGCGGTTAAACAGTTCGATGGGGAGGAAATCGCTCAATACGGCTGAACCGTCGAATCCTTTGGCGATTTCCCAGGGCTGGCCTTTCTTTTTGCACTCATCCTGCAGATCGCGGGCCGTGAAATCAATGCCAAGGGCGACCTGATCGAAGTAAGTGGATGCGAATTCCGGTTGCACATGGCGTCCGTTTTTACAGACCTTCAATACTACTTCAACTTCGTAATGCAGGTCTTTGGTAAATTCCGGATAAAAAAGCGGTTTATTGTTGACCAGCAGGGCCGAGGGAGGTTTCATGAAAACGACCGGGCGATCGGGAACGGGATTGTTGAGTTCCCTGGCGTGTTCGGCGTAGTTTCTACCTATGCAAATGATCTTCATTCTAAAATTTTACGTTCATCAAACCGGATAGATCTTTGACATCCTTAAGCGTTTGTTGGGCTTTTTTACGGATTTCAGCGGAGGACGCTTTGATCTGATTTTTCACTTCTTTTTTATTGCTTTCCAATTCAGTTTTTCTGGCTGTAAATTCGGCGCTGATGGCTACCAATGCGTCTGCTACGGCATCTTTGAGGTCGACGTATTTGAGGTGGCCGGCTTCGTAGTCGTTCATCAATTGTTGGTGAACGTCGAGGCGTTCGCTGGCTTTGAGCAGTTCGAAGAGGTTTTCCACGCCGGGACTCATTGTTCCTTCGGGGGTATCTCCGGTATCGGTGACGGCGGAGCGGATTTGTTTACGGATTAGGTTTTCGTCGGCAAAGACATTGATGTAATGTTTTTCTCCGGCGCTTTTACTCATTTTCCGGGTCGGATCAGCGGTGGATTTCACTTTGGGCACTTCGGTAAAGAGAGGTTCGGGCAATACGAAATACTCTTTGCCTACCTGGTTGTTGAAACGCTGAGCGATATTACGGGAAAGTTCGAGATGTTGTTCCTGATCTTTTCCTACCGGGACGTAGTCTGCCTGATAGATGAGGATATCGGCGGCCTGAAGCACGGGATAGTCGAGCAAGCCGGCGGAGATGAAGCCATCATCGCCCAGTTCGTTACTTTGTGCGCTTTTATCTTTAAACTGGGTCATACGGGTTAGTTGGCCGTAGGAGGCAAAGCAGTTGAATATCCAGCACAATTCGGCATGTTCGGGTACGAGAGATTGTATGAAGATACCTTCAGGCTTGATGCCCGTAGCGATGAGGTTGAAGACCAGCGCCCAGGTATTTTCCCTTAGTTTTTTGGGGGAGTAGGGCATGGTCATAGCGTGATAGTCCACCACTCCATAAATACAATCGTATTTTTCCTGTAGGTTGACCCAGTTTTTGACGGCGCCAAAGTAATTTCCGAAGTGCATGTGCCCGGTGGGCTGTATGCAGGACAACACCTGCTTTTTCTTTTCCATATTGAACTAACGGTATTTAATCAAATGCAGCGATGACGGATATTTCGACATTCACGAGTTTGGGCAGGTTAGCTACCTGAACGAGTTCGCGGGCCGGGGCGGTACTTTCGTCGAAATACTCGGCATAAACGGCATTTATCCGGCTGTAGTTGTTGATATCGCTCACGAAGATAGAACATTTAATGACATCTTTGAAAGTCAGGCCAGCCTCTTTGAGAATGGCTTTAATGTTCTCCATAACTTGTCGGGTTTCGGACTCGATATCGCCGGTGACTAATTTACCGCTGACGGGATCGAGGGCGATCTGCCCGGAAGCGTACAGGGTGTCGTTGTGGATAACTGCCTGGTTGTAAGGACCTACAGGTGCAGGCGCTTTATCCGTTTTAATGATTTTCTTCATGCTTGCGGTGTTGAGTGAGTCGCAAATTTAAGCAATACTTACGGTCTGAGCGGAGAATGGCTGCACTATTGTACAATTAAAGCGGTCAAACATAAACCATCCCGGATTTTAACAAAAAGGTCTTACAAGCAGATGTCGGCTATGGCCACGAAGGGCACTTTTTCATTCGCCTCGGGCTGATGAAAGATGCTGACGATCCTTTGATTGAGAAAAAAATTCAACCTTTTTTATCCGATTAAAGAGATGAATCATGTTTGACCGCTCTGATTATTTTTCGGTTAAAACAAAGTTTGAAGCTGTCTCAAACTCGATCTATGACTCTTCTTCTTCCGTTGCTTTGATGAGCATTTTACCTCTGTAGTAAAGGTTTCCTTCCACATCGTAGTAGGCGCGGTGCATTTGATGCCTTTCACCGGTTGAATTGCAAGTGGTAATTGTAGGTGCACTTGCTTTGTAGTGTGTTCTGCGCTTACGCTTTCTCTGCTTAGATACTCTACTCTTGGGATGTGCCATTGTTTTTTATTTAAAATTGACAAATTTTTTTATTCCTTTCCCGGGTTGAATTTTTTCAATTCTTCCCAAATGGGATTGTTGGTTGCCTCCGGTTCAGAGTCGTTCTTACGTTCAAGGTATTCCAGCATTTCCTGATTGCAAGCAGGATCTACTTCATCCTCACAATTGTATACTTTGATTATTGGAATGGCCAGAATAATGAATTCATAAATATAACGGGCTACGTGAAGCTGCTGAGCTTCCGGGTTAATGTAAATGACATCTGCTTCTTCCTCTTCTTCTTCAAAGCTGAATTTGACGATCAGCCTGTCTTCACCGGATATGGGCAAGTCAATATCCGCCAGGCATCGATCGCAGGAGGTCTTTACAGTCCCGGCAAAAGAAAACTCCAGAATGTACAGATCCATCCGCTTATCAAAAACAAGGTGAAGATCAACACGGCCTTCCTTGACCGGAGATTCCTCAAACGCACCAAAAAATGTTCCATCAATTTCAAAGCGAAATTGATGAATGCCGATACCTAAACCCTTTACCGGAATGGCATATTCTATTAAACCATCCATTTTATTAAAGAACTTTTTTGAAAAACGCTCGCAAAGGTATCAAATATTCATTCAATATGCCAGAAAAAGTGCGCTTTTTTTCCTGATGGTAATGTGGCGCGCATTCTTCAAAGTTCATACTTTAAGAATATAAGTTTGCGTTTCAATTTGGTAATTTTAGCGTTCAAAATCAACTGATAGGAAGAGAAGGAAAATAAGTATTTGAATTTCAATTCATCAAATAATAGAATAACGAATTCGTTTGAATTCCGAATGCAACGATCTTTACATTGATCCCTGAAACAATACAAGTATCATGTGCAAAAACCTTAACTTTTTTTCACTGGCTGTAGTAACGCTATTGACCTTGCTCATACAGCCTGCTTCTTCCTGGACTCAAACCGTGCTGCGGCCGGGGGACCTGGCGATCGTGGGGGTGAACGCCAACCTGGGAGGTTGCGGCGCTACGGGAGGAGAAGACGAGATCAGCTTCATAGCGTTTAAAGATATTCTTCCTGGAACCGAAATCCACTTTACCGACAATGGCTGGCAGCGGCTCAATCCTGACCAGTGGGGCAACAACGAGGGCTTTCTCATCGCTCGTCGCTCTCCTTCGGCTGCCGTTATTCCCGCCGGCACCCTGATCGTAGTTCGCTTTCCTTCCATTCCCAGCATGGATAACCCGGTGCGCGCCGTTCTGCCGGATGCCGACTGGATTTTCGACAATATCGGCTTGAATAATTTCAACCTCCGGGATGACGGCGACCAAATGTATATCCTTCAGGGGGGCATTTGGAATGATGGAGACGCCTCCATCGGCAATTCACAGCACAACGCCTCGTACATCGGCGGTAATGTCCTCTTCGGATTTAATACCAAGAGCATCTGGGTCGATTTTGGCGACAGCCCAGGGGAGTCTGGTCTGCATCCTGATGTCACTCCCTGTTTTCATATGGAACCTACCGGCGGCAGCACCCGCTACATTTCTTATCAGGGGCCGGCAGGCGCGGCCTCTCAGCTGGAGTGGATATCCAGAATTGCCAACCCTCTCAACTGGCTGCCGTTCGCCGATTGTGAGTCTTACCGCCGGCCAATGGCTCAGTTTGCCATCACTCCAACCAATGTAGGGCTCGCCTGCACAACATGCTCGGGCTGCGGCTTTGTCGAAGAACAATTGGTGCTGACCCTTCCCGATAACGGCGGGCCTTTTACAGTAGAATATTCCAATGGCATCGATACCCTGCCCATTGAAAATGTGGTGAATGGAGATATCATCAATGCTCAACTGACGCAAACCACGACCTTTTCCATCATATCCGTAGCAGACGCCAATGGCTGTCCGATTTATTCCAACCTGGGCGGACCTGTAGAAGTGGAAGTCTTCAAACAGCCGATCGCTGCTCCTGCCGGCCCCCTTCGGGTTTGTAATGCTGGAGGAAGCGGGGCTTTCAATCTGACCAGCTTGAATGAAACGATTAGGAATGGAGAAAGCGGTATTGCAGTGCGCTGGTACAGGGATGTGAATCTGAGCAGTCCAATCAGTAATCCACAAAATTTTGTCAGCACCCCAACGACGGTCTTTGCCACGACTTTTAACGGCAATTGTGAATCCGAGCCCGTAGCCATCAGCCTGGAAATAGGCACTACGTCTGATCCCGTAATTGTTGTGACCAATCCGATTAGTTGTAATGGCGACGCCGACGGGGCGATCGCCCTGCAAACGTCCGGCCAGGGAACGCCTTATCAGTTTAACTGGAGCGATGATGATCTGGATGGACAGGAATTTGGAGTAGGCCTGAGCGCAGGGGTTTATGAAGTTACCGTGACGGATGTCGACGGCTGTGAAGAAATAGCCGGTATAACCCTGACGCAACCGGCATCGCTGGATCTTTCCTGTGGGCAGGTGCGGGCCGTCAGCACAGTCAATGGTTCAGACGGGGTGGCCGGCATCAACATTACAGGAGGTACGGCGCCTTATTCTCTCGAGTGGTCAGGCCCGGCTATCGGCACACAAACGGCCGCTAACAGTGGGAATACTCAAATAACAGGCCTGGTGGCCGGAACTTATACGGTTATTCTTACCGATGCCAATGGCTGTAACCTGGATTGTATCTTTACGATCAATGACCCAAGCTGTAATTTTACCGTTTCCTTCAATAAAACGAACGCCAGCTGTCCCGATGTCCCCAACGGGACGATCGACCTTATCTTCAACGGTGGGCAGGCGCCCTATACCATCGATTGGAATGTAGATGCTTTCGATGGACTACAAAACCTGACAGATCTGCCGGTGGGCAACTACAGCGCACTGGTGACCGATAATCAGGGGTGTTCTAATAATGTGACCGTTACGATCAATGCGCTTAATACCAGTCCGTCCGTCCTGATCCCGGAGGTAGGGACAACCTGTCAGAACGAACCCTATGAGATCGTGCTTAATTTTACCGGCCGCGCCCCATTCGAATTGCCGATCCGGCTGGATGCCGGAAAGGGAGAGGTTTCGACTACTTTTACTACGAATCAAAACCGGGATACCTTTGTCGTCATTCCTGAAGAGTTCGGCCTGGTAAACGGCAATATCGTCATCAATTTCGATGCTCTTTTTGATCAGACGACCTGCCCGATCAGCATCAATGAACAAAGAATTCTTCAGGTCTTGCCTAATGATCAGGGTTTCCTGGATACGGTTCTTTGTCAGGAAGATTTTCTGTTCTTTAACGGAACGATTTACGACAGAAACAACACTTCCGGCCTGGAAGTACTGGACGAGCAGACTGTCAATGGTTGTGACTCAACGGTTAACGTGAATATCTCCTTTTTCCCTGTTGCTCAAACTACCATAGATACGCTGCTTTGCGCTGACGAGACGATTTTGGTCAACGGAACGTTGTACGGTGCTAACCGGCGCAGCGGGACTGAAGTTATCCCCAACGCCACCGCTAATGGTTGTGATTCTCTGGTCTTTGTAGATATTGAAGTTGATGAAGCCAATATGACCGTAATCAGCTCTACTTTGTGCGAGGGAGAAAGCCTCAGGATAAATGGGATTACCTACGACATTAATAATCCAAGAGGTACAGAGATCTTTCCTAAACCTCAGGGGTGCGACAGCACTGTTTTTGTTAACCTGAATTTCATTCCGACGATCAGGGATACCTTTAACGTCAATTTATGCCCGGGCGCCAGCATCGACTTCAACGGCGTCACCTACAGCGAGAGCAATCCCGGCGGCATAGAAAGGTACATTGCCGCTTCAGGCTGCGATAGCCTGGTTGTTATCGACGTGGATTTTAATTTTATCAGGGAAAGCTTTTTTGACACTACGATCTGTGAAGGAGATCAATTGGTGATCAACGGTACAGTTTACGACAGGAACAATCGCTTTGGTCGGGAGGTCTTTCCGGTTTTAAATGATCAGTGTGATAGTTTTGTCAACATCACTTTGAACATCAGAAGGGCCATTAAAGTACGACTTGGCGGGGGCGGATCAGTTTGCCCCGGAGATTCCATCAACCTGGTATTCCGGGTGACGGACACGGATGCGGTGGACCTGGAGCTTTCTGATGGGCAGGGCGGCGTCATAAACCTGACGAATGTGACGGATGGTTATACGTATCGTGTGGCGCCTGCCGTCACCACCACCTATGCCATCCTATCCGTTTCTGCAGAAGATATCGGTACGGGTTGCCCGCCGGCTATTGAAAATAATAATGTTCAGGTTGAGGTAAGGCCGATCGAAGCAACGGGGGTTCCTGTAAGTAATTTCGGCGATTTTAACCTGAGTTGTCCAAATAGTAACGATGGGGTAGTGACGGTGGATATAGATGGTGGTGTGCCGCAGTATAGGGTCAGTTGGAGTACAGGCGCCGCCGGCGATACTTTGAGTGGATTGGCTGCCGGCGATTATCAGTTTACGGTTACCGACGCCAATGGATGTATAGATGAGGGACAGGTTTCATTAGTGGCGCCTGACCCCATTACTTTGGAGGCGGAAGTGGTTCCGCCTGTTTGTGCCGGGGAAGAGACCGGCGCCATCATACTGCAGGGCATATCCGGAGGCACAGCTCCTTATGAATACAGCACAGATGGTCAGAATTTCAGGGCTCTGAACCAGGCTTCCCCGATCATAACGGATCTGGGTTCAGGTACGTATTCTTTTACGCTGCAAGATGTCAATGACTGCACTACCATTAGTGTGGTGACCATTCCGTCGCCTCAGGAGTTGCGTGTGGACCTTGGACCTGATCTGACCATCAGGTTTGGCGACAGTTTGATGTTAGAGCCGGTATTAAATTTTCTTCCTGCTCAGTTTTCCTGGCGGCCGGCCAACAGTGTTTCTAATCCTGCCATTCTGAATCCTATGGTTAGGCCGACAGAGACGACCACTGTTGTTTTTTCGGCTTCCGATACAGCCGGATGTGAAGTGACGGACCGATTGACCATTACTATCGATAACAGCAGGGATGTTTACACTCCGAGTGCCTTTAGTCCGAATAATGATGGGATTAATGACTTTTTCTCTCCTTTGATCGGCGATAATGTGAGACAGATCGGTTTGTTGCAGGTTTATGATCGGTGGGGGGCGATGGTCTACGAAGGCCGGAATTTGCCGGGGGATAACAGTTCCGGATGGAACGGCCGGTTTAAGGGGGATTTTGCTCCGGCGGGGGTTTATGTTTATTATGCTGAGGTGGAGTTCCTGGATGGTTTCAGGGAAGTTATTCAGGGGGATGTGGTATTGATAAGATAGGGGTTTTGAGTTTTGAGTTTTGAGTTTTGGGTTTTGGGTTTTGGGTTTCGAGTTTTGAGTTTTGGGTTTCGAGTTTTGAGTTTTGGGTTTTGAGTTTTGAGTTTTGGGTTTCGAGTTTTGGGTTTTGGGTTTCGAGTTTTGAGTTTTGAGTTTTGAGTTTTGGGTTTCGAGTTTTGAGTTTTGAGTTTTGGGTTTCGAGTTTTGGGTTTTGGGTTTCGAGTTTTGAGTTTTGAGTTTTTACCCAGAACCCAGAACCCAGAACTCCGAACCCAAAACCCAGAACCCAGAACTCCGAACCCAAAACCCAGAACCCAGAACTCTGAACCCAGAACTCCGAACCCAGAACTCCGAACCCAGAACCCCTATCTATCCAGAGCAGTTTGGGGCGTTTGAGCCAGTAAAAAATTCAATACTGTTTGGTTAAAGCGTTCATATTGTTCGATATTGACGACGTGGCCACATTTTTCAAAGACCACGAGGCTGGCTTTGGCATGGTGTTCTACAAAATGCTTGGCGGCCTTAAAGAATACGTGATCCTCTTCACCCATGACGATAAGGCTTAGAGCATTCATTTCCCGGTAGAAGAAGCTTTTTAATAACTTGAAAAACTCCTTATAAAGAGCCACCCATTTCAGGTATTCTTTGGGCGCCAGCTTTTGGGATTGCAGGCGGAATATTCTTCTGGACTGGGCGTGATTTTTTTTCGGTAAAACGATCAGGGAAAACAAGTTGTACATAACCCGGTAAGGGAGAAAATAATTCAGGAATTTTGCCGAGTGAACGAACAGTTTGATCTTCAGGTCTGCTTTGAAAACACCACCTGCCATGATCATTTTATCGATAAGTCTGGGGCGTTTTTCATCAATTTTTTGCAGAACGACGCTACCCAGGGAGAGCGACATGAAATGCGCTTTTTTGATGCCAAGGTGGTCGATCACCTCCAGAATGTCGTCACAAACGATGTCGAAATTATAGGTGCGGTATTCAGGCTGCATGTTTTTTGACATACCGTGATCGCGCATATCCAGCAAGAGTAAGTTAAAATAGGGGCGAAAAGCTTCTTTCTGGTATTTCCAGGTAACGATGCTGCCTCCGGCGCCGTGAACGAAGACGATCCAGTCGGCTTTTTCATTAAGAATGTAAGTCTGGTAATGGAGCATGAAGGTTATTTTTTTATTATTACAGCGTCCTCTTCAAATTTGTCTCTGATGATGGTTAGTTTTTCGTTGATCTCTTGTTGTGTCTCGTAAGCAAATTGAATGCCTACTCTGGTGTATTGACCTCTTTGTTCGAGAAAAGGTTCAAAGCCTTCGTCATAAATTCGCTCTACCAGCCGTTGTACGTTATTTTGGTCGCCAAATAAGCCGATGGCGATCACGCAGGAACGCTGTCCGGGTAGTTGGCTAGGTTGTTCGACGGCGGCATTAGCTTCCTCATCTTCTTC
Source organism: uncultured Saprospiraceae bacterium (assembly GCA_964548175.1). GTDB lineage: Bacteria > Bacteroidota > Bacteroidia > Chitinophagales > Saprospiraceae > JANQPA01. Next base: position 793 of record CAZJQS010000111.1, on the reverse strand, counting down.
GGTTAGTTCGTTTTCTGTTGTCGTGTCTTCCTTGGTAGCGGCGGCATCATCCAATGAGGGTCTCCTATTAACAAGATTTTCGGGGATATCGTTGATGGAGCGTTCTGGTTCTTTTGAGGGCTTATCATAAATAAGCAGGAAGATGATCAAGGCGATGACGATGACAGCCACGGAGATGAGGAGTGGAAAGTTTTTCTGCAGCCAACCGCCCAATGGGATGCCGGCTTCTTTTCCATTATTTTTTGCTTTAGGATTTTTTACTGCGGCGGCGGGAGTATGCCGGGTAATCTCTTCCTTTGATCGGGCGAGGGGCTTAAACTGAATGTCAGGTAAACCATAGGCGTCCGTATTGAAGTTGGTGTTTTCCGGCAAAAATTCAAACTGGCCTTTATAGTCCCGGTACAGCCGTCCTACTTTGGGAATGATCACCATTTCCTTCCGGTCGAAAGCCTGCAGGACTTGCTGCACGTAATCCTCTACCGCCTTCAGCGCTTCCTGCGTGCTGATCTTGTGTTTTTCTTCGATAAAATGCACTAGTAATCCGTCATTGACGGCGAGGTTTTTGTTGAAGGAAATCTTTTTGGAAGGTGGTTTGATCATGCCCTGGATCTGATCGATCTGTGCTTCCTTATATTGTGAGGTAAAGCCCCCCAGCCCCGGGATGGTTACGGCGTGGTGAGTAAAAAGCAATTCTGCTATATAAGCGCCGACTTCAATCTGCATAGCCAAAAGTATATAATGAAGTTGTTTAAAGTTTCCTCACTGGGCTGCAAAAACGTCTTTTATGCCCATT
>CAZJQS010000110.1:0-11870 GCA_964548175.1 uncultured Saprospiraceae bacterium | reverse complement strand
ACTTAAAAATTTGCTCCCATTTCTTATCCTTTCTTCATTTTGTCCAGTAGTATGGAGTCCTATCTGTAAATGGAGGTCACTTATACCGCAAAGACTTTTAATATGTTACTTAATAAGCTAAAAGACAATTTTTTACATATCCTTGTTGCAACAAAATATCACCCCGAAAACCTTGATTTTAACACTTTTTAACACATTTGTTTTGAGTGCTTTTTCCAAATGTAATGAAAAAAGTTATATTAAAAAAATATTGCTAAAAGCTGATTTTTAGGCACTTATATCAATTTTTAAAACAAAAAATAGATTTTTATTTTTATATATGAGCTTTTTTCAGTAGTAGCATAAACTGTGATGTTTTTCAATCTGATTAATAAGGGGATGCATTATAAAATCGATTTTCTTACTTAACATAATATTTAAACAGACTGTTTTATTTTGATTTTTATTATGCGTTAGCAGGGTAGGGGCTTCTTGTCCCAATTGTCAAAGAACGTTTAGTTTAAGATAATGAAATTTTGGGAAATGATTGAACATTCAGCAAGCTAAAGCTCGCTGTCCGATAGATGGCAAGGTGAACCTTGCCGGCCAGACAGCCTGAAGGTTGTGGTCCAGGGAGGGGGCATATTTATTAAAGTCAGTCGGCCACTCTCGGATTGATGGTCGTTAGAAAATCTAACACTTCTTTTACGCGGGCATAAAGAGCAAATCGTGAATTGGCAGCCTGAAAGCGAGTCCGTATTTTTTTGTCATTTAACCAGTATATCCTTTCTCCATAATGGACAAAAGTGTAAGGCGATTTTTCCATAAAAGCTTCCATTAATTTTACTCGCTTTTTGATTAGCTCATTCGCTCCATTGATGGTTGGACAATCAGGTAGATCAGTGTTATCGAATATGACTACACCAATTGGGCTTTCTTTGTATTTCGTTTCTTCGCTTTTTTCCTTCACTTTGCTGAGTGGAAAGTGTGTATCAAGGTTCAGCTTCTCGTTGTTATCTGCTGCTTCTAAAAAAATGGCTTTAGCGTTTCTGAATTTGAGTTCGTAAAAAAAGCGTTCCGTATCTTGAATATGAGCTTCATCTGGACTATGGGTGATGATCAGTACTTTGTCGTAGATCCAGTGGTGTTGACGACCGCTTCTTTCCTGATCCAGCAGATCTTCCTGATTAAGATGATTGACAAACTGTTGAAGCCTGAATATACTCTTGTTTCTTGCTGTTATGTTTTTTATCCGATCTTCTTCAAGGCCGAGATAATCGTGTCTCCTGGCTCGGTTAAGTTCTCCACTTAAGAGGATGAAGTCATCATGCTTTTTGGTGGAGGGATCGAGATATTTCTCTAATAACTCAAAGACGGCATCTACATCGTCTTCTTTGAGCATGCTGCTTATTTGCCTTTTAAATTCCGCTAATTCCATCTTCTGAATTGATCAATGTTATCGAATGGTTTTTTTAAATAGGGAATCGATCGGTAGCTGGCCAAAGCCTAGAATACCGTATCCTTGAGTTAATCCTTTACCCAATCCTATTCCGTAGGGCAGGTCGATATTGGCTTCAAAAGAGACATCAAATATCAACACCTGAGCAGAGCGGTACTGAGTTTGTCGGATTCGGTGCAAAAGCTGCAGGTTGACTTCCAGCCTTTCGGGCAATTGCCAGCCCATTTGTGAGGAAAAGCCGAGCAGATGCCCAACCAGCACGCGCTCAAGCAGTTCGGAGCGCTCGCTCATGTTTTTACACTTTTGCCAGAGGACGTAATTGTCTTGCTTAAGAGCCAGCCAGCTTTTGAGATGATAGGGCATCATCTTGTCAGTCATCTTAAGCCTGTGTTCTTCCAGTTTAAGATCAGTAATGGTCAAGGGATGAGGATGGTTTCTCCATCTGAGCTGCCAGTCGGTGCTGGACAGGATATCCTGAAAGCCTTCAATGGCCTGATTGAACACGAGAATAGCGGCCTGCTTTTTATAAGTGCGATAATGCACAAGCGGATAACGATAGTAATACTTGTTTGAAGTAAGGTGATTGTGAAACAAGTCGTACTGCCGCCCTGCCATCTCGATGAAGGCGCCTCGCCATTGAGGTACCTGGCGGGCATGGATGGGGAGGTTGAATGTGGTGTGTAGGGTACGGATGGTCATTTTGCTATTTTTTCATTTCTTTGTTTTTTATTCGTTCTAGCAATTCTTTGGCTTTGGTCTCTCCGATCCATTCCCTGACTTTCTTTAATTTTGCATTTTTCTTGAAATCCCTCCGCCATTTCTTCTTTTCATTCTTATTGCTATTTTGAACGATCTTAAGGACTAATTTTTCCAATTCTTGATGAAAATCTTCCGGGAGCCAGCCCTCTGGTTTTTCTTTTGGGAGGTTTTTTTCTTTGATACTTGGATACAGCTTGGAGCTGTATGTGCTCATGATTTTTTTTAATTGATCATCAAATGCATCTCGGTTTTCCGGATCGACTTTAGAAAATTCAGGGCCTTTTTTTTGTGCTTTTTCTTTTTTAGCTTTCTTTTTCGATTTCCTGATTTTCTCTTGGATCTCTTCTCTTTGATCCTTGAGTTTGTTTTTCAGCCGGTTTTTATGTTCATTCAGCTTACTTTTCAACTCTTCCTTGTAAAAATCCAACTTTTGTTGAATGAAGTCCTTGGTAGATTGCTTTTGTTGGTAGAGCTGTTTTTCAGCAGCTATCATTTTTTTGGCTTTTTCAACATCTTCCTTAGAAACCAGAGATTTAATACGCGTCACTGTGACCCCCTCCAATTTGGAATAGGAGGGGAGTCCTTCTCTCTTCTTTTTGGCATTGGCAAAATCCTGTCGGTCCAGATTCATGTATCTCAGGTGGCGGTCTGTATTTTCATGCTCGCAAGCCATGGTAATCAGCTCCCTGACTTCAGTGGACTCTGACCAATCATAACCCAGCGTAGCACACATGAAGGCTTCAAAGGATTTTAAGGTATCAGAATAATCATCGATATTATTCACCGATAGCTTCACCTTACCGAGTCCGAGCGGTTTACCCATGCCCAGCGAATGAAAAGCACGGGGATGATTATGAAAGGTGATCGCGCTGATGAGGGCGCCCAGTTCGACCTTTTTTAGATTGTGATAGCGGATGGAAAAGGTGAAAGTTCCTTTTTTTAAAGGTTGGAACTTGGTTGTTACTTTATCTGGATTTTTTACTTTTTTACTTGGGGGATTATGGATGGTTCCAAAGTTTCTTATTGGATACCTTTTCCTTCCTGAAATGGTGGCAAAACCGTCATTGTAGGTTTTATAAACACTTACCTGATTTTTTCTAACGGATTGCCTTACATAAATAGGATAGTAAGAGGCTTTAGGGCTGGACAAGACTTCTTTCCAAATCTGATCTTCTAATTCCACAGTCCCTTCCTGTCCGAAGGCGTGTTCAATGTGAACGCGTCCTTTCAAAGCAGGTTGAGATTCTCGATTTTCCTGAATATGACCAAAGATACTTTCTACCATACTCAGGTCATTTTCAGTCTGCCTTTTCTCAATTAGTTCTTTTACAGAATTGTTGTAAGCAAATTTATACAGCAGAGATAATCCCATGCTCTCTATTTCGTCGCCTTCTTTATGGTAGAAGACAGGGATTTTTTCTCCTTGTTGTAATCTTCTCTTGAAATATATCCAGTCAATAGATTGTTCTTCTGTGTTTTTTTGATCCAGATAAGCCCATTCCATATCTTCGATGACTTTCGGCTTTTCATCTGGGGATTCTTTTGTTAAATTTCTTGTGTTATAAGGAGGGAGAAACACGAATTCGAATACCTTGCCACTTGGTTTTTTCTTTTTTTCCGGGTTACCTGGTTTCCTGGCATCCGGTTGTCCGGTCAGGACTAAGGTGCCGACTGTTGTTTCCGGTAAAGGGTCCTGGTTAGCGAGTCCTTCTAAAGTATATTTATCTCTGTAGTCATATTTGCTTCCTTTTCTATCGACTTTGGCCAGTTCTAATATCGGGTGTGGATTGTTTAATTTTTCATATTTGAACTTTGCAGACTTGTGTTTATCACTGTTTCCATCAAATCCAAATCCCTTTTTTCCTTTGGTGAAAAAGGAATAATAATCAAAACTTTGGTGTTCTTCTTTGATTAGCTCCCAATCTTTCAATTTCTCTAACTCTCGCATATGTACTCTTCCGGGTTTACCACATTCTTCTAGAATGTAATCTCCGTTTTCATCTATCTTCATCCATCCACATTCTGCTGTTTTTGAGATGCCGGATACCTGGTATAACTGGTTATTGTGAAAGTCCCGATAAGCAAAGCGATGGTTATTAACCAACTTCATTTTCGAAAAAGTCATTACCTCCATCACCGAGCGAATCATTCCCTTCAAAGAAGAACCGGGAATGAAATATTTACCCTCTTCCGTTTGACAAAATTGTTGCACCTCGCCTTCTGTTTTTTTGCCGTCTCTAATAAAAAGAGGACTGTGGGTGGTGAGCGTCACTTCTATTTCGCCGGATTGTCCGTCTTCAAAAGGTAGATCATGACTGATGTGATCTGCCCAATATGGGGTGACTACATCGGAATTAAGAGGAACAAAATTATAGGGTGCTTTTACAATAGCCATAGTTTATGCATTTTATGTGTTCTTAAAGCCGGTGAAAACGGTCATCAGGGGCATCATCACACTCATTCCTTCTAGCAACTCGTCTTCTTCAGCTTTCCAGAGGTGGACGACTTTGATGTCTTTGAAACCTTCGATGGATTTAAAAGACTCTTCTTGGCTCAGCTGAAAATCCTTACCTATTTTTTTCAGGTTGACCTTTGTTATGTGGTAATCCCCCTCCACATGCTTCAGACTGATACTTAATTTTTCCTTATCGTCAAAAAGGTTAGCTTCGACTATAAAAGGAACGAGAGCATCCAGGCTACTTTTGAAGTCATCCAGATGGCCTTTTAGAAGGATAGGCTGATCTTCATTGGACAACCAGTAATAGCCCTCGAATCGGTCTTTGACCAATTTCTTCAACTCTTTTTTACTGATCTTCGTTATCATGGATTTCAATTTTTGGGTGGTAGCTTCCTTTAAAAATACCATGTCCTTTAGTCGTATTGCCTCCCAGAGCGAGTCGACCTTCGACCAGGTCATCCAGGGCACATTTGAAAGCCTGTTTTATCATATTATTTTCAAAAGCAGCTGTCTCGACCAAAATAGAAATGGTTTGTGGCTCCGTAAACTGCACCACTCGTTCTTCAAATAAAGCGCCGTCGATGGCGCCGCCGGTGAACCGGTCGATGGCCACATGATTAAATATCTTTTCCGTTACCTTTTCCGGGGGCACCGTTATATCAGGGATGATCACCTTTCCTCTCCGCCCTTCTCCCTTTTCGGTATTTTTGGCGAAGCCGAATAGGGCTCTTACAGCAGGATTATTTTCTCCTACAGGAGTGGTGAGATGCTCTTCTCTTCCGTTAATGTAATCTTCCATTTCATCTGCATATTCTTCCCAAACGGAAGAGTCCTCTATATCCATTTTATCAATTATCTTTTCCCAGCGGTCCCATTCGGGAGAACCAGGCGGGTAATTCATGTCATCAATGGCCACGTCCAACTGGTATTCTGCTAGTGCTGATTCCAGATTGAATTCCAGATCTTTTTGATTGATTGAAACAGCCCCTGCGCTTTCGATGGTATGGCCAGTTTGGTTATTCTTACTAGCCAATTGATTGTAATGAAAAGCTACCCGATGCGATAGGGCGCCTTTGATTGAAGTCCCTGGAAGGATAAAAGCTCTTTGCTCTTGCTCTTTTATTTGCGCCTCTCCAGAACTCCAATCTATATGCAATTCTCTTTTAGATGACTGATCCAGCCAATCGATTTGTTCGACTTCAGGTATGCCTGGCTCGCCTTCCTTTTTTTCTTCATAAATCTCCAAATATTCCATATCTCCGGAGCCGAAAACAAAATAGCTTTCGGGCTGAATGGTTAGTTGGTATTCCATCCATCCTTCTCCTAAAGAAGGTTTTTCTGTGAGTTCCAATTCGGTGCCTGGGAAATGCTCATCCAGGGAGTTGACTTTGTTGAGATAAACTTCGAGTTCGTCTTTCTCATTTAGGTTCAGCGAACAGGTTTTTAAGGAAGCGATCTTTAGCTCCCCAAATCCATTCCGGACGCCCGCTCCTATCCGGAAAGCAGGATGGCGGATGACGGTGATTAATTCATCGAAATACTCTTCTTCGCTGCCATCGTCCAAAAATTCAATTTCAAATACGAACCGAGTTCCGCTGGGTACTAGTTGTTCGCGAAACTTAGCCAGGTCTTCCGCCACTCCTTTGTCATTGATTCGTACATGATCTCTTTCGGGAAGATTTTGAAAAACAGCATAGAATGGATCGTGATCTGACAATTGGCGTATGCCTTCCAGCACCGTTTTACCATCTTTGTCCACGAGCATACCAGAACTGAAAATCAGCCGACTTCCCTGACCTACTCCTTCTTTCTTTTCTTCATCCCATTCCTGGAAGCCGAAGAGGGACTGTAACAACCCCTCATTGATGCCGTTTTGTCTTTTTTTCACCTCGTGTCGGATAACGCCGGCCAGGCTGGTTCCGGGGAGAAAGGGAAGTCCACTGGCATCTTTGGCGATCAGTCGTTCGTTTTCGAGGCCCCACAGGCCTGATCCGACGGCCAGAGGAGACACAGCTTCCACCGTGATTCTTGCGATATGTCGAATAGGATGTTTCATGCGGTTTGCAGATTTTGATTTTTCTGAGCTTCTTTGGCCATAACGGAAGCAAGCTTCGCTGTAAACTCAGTTTGAATACTGTTTTTTTGTCTTAACATGACGGCTTGTAGTTTTTTAGCACAATCCTTTTTCGTCCATTGGTTTTTGGACTGGCCAGTGTATAGAAAGCCATACTTTTCATCAAAAAGCAATTGATCAAGGCTGGCGGCCGTACCGGCATTTTTGGCAATATTCCTGACCTGTCCCCATTGGCTGGAGGTAATATGGTCAAAAAAGTGGCCATGGTCCTTAATGAATTGATTAATGGTCTGATCAATTTGGTGACTTACTTTAACCTTGCTTTTCTTTTCTGTCAGGAAACTCAGCAGAGCCTGTTCTTGTCCGTTAAGGGGTGCAGATGCACTTTTGGGGACGTTTTTATTCTGCTCGCCTTTTTGTAATTGCCAAGCCAGCTCTTTATTATCGGATAAAAGAAAGGGCGGATCAAGCATTACCTGGCCAAAGCCTTCGCTGCGATGTACGCCGATCCCTTGTTGCAGTGCCTGCCTATTTACCGGCCCTTCCAATTTAGCAGCCAGAACCGATCCTTTTTGGATGAGGTAGCGGTCTTGATTTGGCTTGTGCCTTTTCTTGTTCCAGCTTTGATATTTCCTGCTTCGGACCTGAGATTTTTCCCATAGGATTTCTGATCCTTTGGGAAGGCCAAGATCTTTTGCTTCAGGTCGGAGAGTATAATTTCCATTTTGGTCGAGCAAACAGAGGTTGGAATAGGCATACAGGTATACTTCTTGATCTTTTTTGCCGTAGTCTGATTGTTCCGCCAGCGTTTGTTCTTCAACCAGGTCAATATGGACCAGACCGTATTGAGCAGTTCGGGACCTGCCGATGCGCCTTTTATCCAGTAGGTCTTTTTTTACAACTTCAACATATTGGTCGTCGTCGAGATCGATGAAGCTTCTCCAAACGGTGTCTTTTTTAAGGGCGAAATAACCGTACATCTGTTCGTCTTTTGATCGATATAACTCCCGATCATAGGCCGACTTGATGGAGAAGATCTGATCGACTTCTATAAATTTTTTATGCAGGGTGAAAAATTTGTTTTTAGCCTGAACGAGCACCTCTGCGGAGGTGCCATTTTTAGATTTAGGACACTCCTGATCGAGCTGATGATGCAGGTAGATGCCGTCTGTTAACTTTTTCTTTTTAGGGTACCGCCAACTGAGAGGCGACCGATACGATATCTCCCCATTGATAAGGGGATGTGCATCCCCAAAGCGAACGGTTCCATTGTGGAACAGATCAAGCGTTCGCTGTAGCTCCGTCTGATCATCATACAATTTCTGAGCCACGATGCCCAGGAATTTTGAGCCCGGGATATAGTCCAGCGATTTGTAAAAGCCTTCATTAGCAGCTTTTGAGCTGATGATCAGGTCGCTCAGTAAGGTGCACTCTATGGTTAATCGTTTCATAATTAATTGGCGTTTTGAAATACGAACTGGCATCTTCCTAATCCGCGGGTTCGGTAACTGCCCATTCTTTTGATGCCTTTCAGGCAATTTTTCAGGGCTTCTTCATATTTCGGCTGATTCGGGAAATCCAGAATTTGGGCTTCCAGGCTAAGTGGAACGGTCACCTCTATCTGGCGAAGGCTTTCGTCCAGGGCTTGCCCGTCATCATCAATGGCGGTGGAGGCGATACGGTCATAGAGCAGTAGTGAGGTCTCCTCATCAATCTGATCGGCGAAAACAGTAGAAAGAGTTGCATTGCCAAAGAAGCTGCTCTGGTTATGGTAATCAAAGACACCTTCTTTCGGGCCGAAAACATCCAGGATGAATTTTTCAGCCAGGCTCTTGCCATGTAGGGTTTCCAGGTAGTTTTCTGCACTTTCTCTTATCAGTCCTTTGAGTGTTTTTCCAGGAATAAATGGAAGCGTGCGATCATCTTTGATGACGGTGGCGTTAGCGTCGGGTCCTCCGATCAGACCTGAACTGCAATGCCAGTAACTGAAGAATTGAATGGTATAGTGGATCGTTTTCATGATGCAGAATTATAAATGCTGGACATACTAATTAGGTCATAAATATGAGTGAAAGAGGCGTCGATCTCTTCGTTTTTGGCGTTTTTAATCTTCCTGTTAAAAGGAAAAGGGTGATAGAGCCCCAGCTTTTCTATATATTTAGGGGTATAAAGTTGGTAAATGCGTTTCATCAATTGATCTGCGCTGCCCGAATTGACTTTTAGCTCCGTCAGCCATTCCCTCAATCTGCTCTTTGGAGCATCCTTGCGATTGATGGCTTTTATCCATTTCTGGAGTTGATCAATGGTATGGTATCCAACCGTTTCATTAAGAAAATAAGGACCATTGTTGAATTGAATATTAGCTTGAGGGATAGACAGCGGACCATCGATCAATTCCTGGTAATCACCGACAAAAGAAGACTGAACTTTATGGAAAGCCAGGCAGGAAGGGATGGAAGGATCGTCGAGTTTTTTTGAAATGCCTTTAGCGTATTTACACAAACTCTCTGACAAGTCGACGGCATAATGAAAAGGATAATTGAATTTGACAAAAGAGATGCCTGCGCAGGCAGTCATGCCTTTGCGAAGTTCTTCCAGGTCAAATTCATCGGCGAGCGGACTGAAGAGTAATTTGGTCTGGTTCTCAAAACTTTTTAAGTATTCGGCGACGAAGTCCAGGGCCAGATTTCCACGAATAATTAGGGTCAGGTCATCGCCACCTAAAATGATGGGCCGTAAGGGAAGATAAGCTTTATTATGGTCTTCGGATTCTTTAATATATACCGGTAGTACCACTTTTTGGAAGGCATTTTTAACTGCCTGTATGGTGGCCTTGTCCAGGGTGGCGGAAAAGTTCTTCAAAAAATCAGCTAATTCATCAGAAGAATCTGAAGAAAATTCTTTGGCCAGGCCTTGAATGAGTTTTCCCAGACTATTGCCATCGGCATGAACTACCGCCAGCCAGCCTTTTTTCTGATTGCCGGGAGGTAGTAGGTCTTCAAATTCAGTGGCGTAAGCTGATTTGGGAATGCTTCCTTTACCAATAAACTTGGAGAAGAGACTCTTTTCATCCGGATTCTTCAGGATTTTTCTGTTGGCCTTTATTTTAGCCCATTGTTCCTGATCCAGCAGTTCCTTGCCACCACCAGCTGCGTTTGTTTCCTGAAATAAAGAGCCCCCCGTTCTGGGCGTTCGTGCGGTGATCATCCATCCCGGATCGGGAGGAATGAATGCTTTATTTCTTTGGGCTTCCAGTCTCTTTTCCAGGTTCCAAAGGTCGCAATAGTCCAGGTATCCATCCACTTGGACGACCGCCTGGGTAATGGAAGCCCCGGGAAGGTACTGCATGACTTTCATCGGAAAGTCTTTAACGAATGCCTGGCAGCTATTTTGATCTTCAAATAAATAACGCACCCTGCCTGCTGCACTTTGAATGAGGTTTTTTTCCTGGAAAGAATCACCCAGGAGTTCAATGAATTGATCCTTGCAGATCTGTTCCACCAGTTCGCTTCCGCCGATGATTTCTTTCAGCTTGCCGGTCTTGAAAATGTAGAACTGGATGCTGTTGACGTTGAATCCGTAGAGATAGGGCATAGGAGTGGTTTTCTAAATTGAAACATTATATAGAAGAATCCAGGTTAATCGACTTTTTAACTTACCTGTAAGGCGAATAGTATGAAATGTTAGAGAGAGTGAAAGCGGAAATTTGAGCAATGTCATAACTGGAGCTTAAGAGTCAAAGGAATAATTTTGTCTTTTTTTCAAAAATAATAATTATGTTCTTAATCAACAAGAATTAACATATATGAATTTGAAAGAGTCCCTAAGAACTTACTTTTCCCGCCCCATCAACCTCCCCACCCGAAAGGCCGAAGCCGTATTGTCAATCAGAGTAGTCGTGAAATTGGCAATAGTGGCTAATCCATAAGCATTTACCGCCTCAATCGTGGCACCTTTAATGAACTCTTCGCGGCCTTTGCAATACACAACCAAGGGGATAAAAACGTTCGCCTCTTTTAATTGAGCAAGTTGAGGAAGCAGTTCATTTTTCAGAAATACATCTTCTCCCTGGTCATCGGCATTCGACCGGTACATGACGACATCGAAATCTTCTAAGTGAATTTGCTCAAGAGAAGTAGAAAGGGTAGGCCTTTTGATAGCTTTTTCAAAGGCGGGCATCTCTACCGTTTCCATCGCTTTAGCCTTCTTGGTGTCGGCCAACAACAGATATTTCCCGGCCTCCACCGCTAGCTGCTGACTAACCATCTCGGTCAATTTCTCGTATTGTTGTCGGGCATCTTTGAGATAGGGATTGGACTTAAAGGCGGCCTGCACTTCTTTTTCGAATTCTAGTCGGGCTTCCTTGACTTCCAGTTCGAGCTTCTGCTTAGCGTCATTTAAGAGGGCCTCTCTGGTTTTTCGGATATCCTCGCGGTTTTTAATACCAAAAAATCCGAGTAATAATAATCCCAAGGATCCGACAATACCTACCGTCCAGGTTAAAAATTGCTGATGCTGCTTCCGCTCTTCTTGAATAAACTGCCGATAGGTTTTGATCTCTTCTTTGAGAAATTCATAATGGGCTTCCTCCGGACTTTTCTGTGTGGTATCTCCCACGACAGTATCCTGACCCGATAGCAATATCGGAAAAAGAAAAAATAAAAATAGGAGCGTGGCTTTCATTGGGATTCAGCGGCTTGGTGAATAATGTATTTTAGTTTTTCTAAAATATAGATTCTTTTCAAAATCTGCAATTTGTAGTCGGACTTTTTCAAAGCGACAAATGTTCTTCAGCAAGCTGATTGACATTAAATTTTTATCCGCCGAATTAGAAAGGATTCAAATTAATTGCCAACGTGCGCCTTTTTTTCCTAAAGGAAGCCATCCGCCCAATACGGGCACGCCTGTGCGGGCGGATTTCCCTTCAGGGTCAGGGCGCGGGAGAGCAAGGGAGAAGTTCTGCCGTTAACTTCTTTAACTCAATAAGGCTGTGGTACTGGTTTTTCCAGAAACTCGCTAACAATCAACAACCCATAACCGAACTGTCCTATCTGTAAATGGAGGTCACTTATACGAAGACGACCGGACCTATTGCTGTTCTAATTGTCTTAGTCCTATCTGTAAATGGAGGTCACTTATAC
>CAZJQS010000109.1:0-12408 GCA_964548175.1 uncultured Saprospiraceae bacterium | reverse complement strand
CAAAACTCAAAACCCAAAACTCAAAACTCAAAACCCAAAACTCAAAACTCAAAACTCAAAACTCAAAACTCAAAACTCAAAACCCAAAACTCAAAACCCAAAACCCAAAACCCAAAACTCAAAACCCAAAACCCAAAACCCCAAAAAAATACCACAACAGTGACACAACAAAACCCCGTAAGGGCTGCATCTTTATCAGAAATCGCTTAAATTAAGCATTTAGAAAAATCAGCTGGAAAATGAATCGGCAGCATTACAAAGAGGCTAAAAAGAGAGTCAAATCCAAAAAAGAATTTTATGAGCACCTCACCGTTTTTGCGGTCATGAGTGTGTTCTTCTTCCTTCTGAACGCCCTGACCGCCTTCGGCAGTTGGTGGTTTTACTGGCCCATAATGGGTTGGGGGATCGGCGTGTTGTTCCATTATTTCGAAGTGTTCGGCTTTCCCGGGATTCCCAATATGTCCAATGAATGGGAAGAGCGGCAGATTCGCGAAGAAATGAGGCGGCTGGAGCAATCCAACCGGACGGTGGATCTGGAGGACGATTACGACGAACTGGAACTGCGGGAAATTAGAAAGGAAAAAGAAGAAGACAAGAAGTGGAAGGATGAAGATTTGGTATAATTTATAGGCAAGATTAAAAAATACCCTATATTTAAGGCGCTTTTTTGAAAAGCCGTCATAAGACCATTTTACCACCAAACATCATGCTTTTGTCCCGAACGATCGCATAAACATTACAAAAACGCAGAGGCCTTGGCAGATAGTTTAGTCATTATTCCCACCTACAACGAAAAAGAGAACGTTGAACACATCATCGAAGCAGTATTGGCTTTAGAAGTTCCCTTCCACGTCCTGATCGTCGATGACGGTTCCCCTGATGGAACGGCTGAGTTGGTAAAAAAGAAACAGGAACAATATCCCGACGCGCTCTTTATGATCGAACGCTCGGGCAAGCTCGGTCTCGGCACTGCCTACATCCGCGGCTTCAAATGGGGATTGGAGCATCAATATGAGTACATCTTCGAAATGGATGCCGATTTTTCCCATAATCCAAAAGATCTCGTCCGGCTCAGAGCGGCCTGCAGCGGGAACGGCGCAGATGTGGCCGTCGGTTCGCGATATACCCGGGGCGGTAAGGTCGAAAACTGGCCGTTCGACCGCATCGCACTCTCTTATGGCGCCTCCCTTTATGTCAGAATGATCACCTGGATGTCGGTCAAAGATCCTACTGCGGGCTTTATCTGTTATCGCCGCAAAGTACTGGAGACCATTGACCTGGACAAGATCCGCTTCATTGGCTATGCCTTTCAGATCGAAATGAAATTTGCGGCCCACACGCTGGGTTTTAAGATTAAGGAAGTACCCATTACCTTTAAAGACAGAGAAGAAGGCGTCTCTAAAATGTCTTCAGGCATCATCAAAGAAGCCGTCCTCGGTGTGATACAGATGAAATGGCACAGCTTTTTTAATTCTTACCGCACAAAGCTGATGGAAGGATAGTTCATTTTTTTCCACTTTTTCCCACTTTTGAGTAAAATGTCCTTTTACTCCCACTTTTTCCCACTGGATCTTACCGTGCCAGCGTTCGCTTTGTCTTCAGGTAGGCCAATCCCTTTCCCGTTTTCCGGTTTCCGGTAGCCTTTAAACCATTCCTTTTTTTATAGAATGTCATTTTTATGCTAAAAAAATAGCGTAGTGTAGTTGAATAAGTGACAATGTGGAAAACTTTTTTGCAGAAATAGCAGAAAAAAGTTTAAAAAAGGTGGGTAAAAGTGGTAAAATGTGTCAAAAGGTAGTATTTTTGAATAGAATAATATGTAATACTTTCTCAGATGCAGCTATTGGGAGAATACGAGTGCAAGATAGACGCCAAAGGGCGTATGCGGCTGCCAAGTGGCTTAATCAACCAGCTTGGAGAGCGAGAAAGTCATCATTTTGTGATCAACAGAGGCTTTGAAAAGCATCTGATGCTGTATCCCGAAGAAGTTTGGGACCGGATCACCGAGGAGGTGAACAGCTTGAACCTTTACACGAAAAAGAACCGGGATTTTGTTCGATATTTTTACCGAGGCGCACAGAAGGTGACGATGGACAGTGCAGACCGCATTCTGGTGACCAAGCGTTTGCTGGAATATGCGGAGATCGATAAGGATGTCATCCTGTCTGCTTATAACGACCGGATCGAGATTTGGTCTATGGAAGAATACGAGCGGATACTGGATGAAGAGCCTGATGACTTTTCCGATCTGGCTGAGGATGTATTAGGAAGGTCTTCAAAGCCGCCGGAAATATGAGCACCTATCATCTACCCGTCATGGCCGAGGAATGCATTGAAGGACTAGCCATCCGGGAAGATGGCGTGTACGTGGATGCAACATTTGGAGGGGGAGGACATTCGAAAGGTATCCTGGAGCGGCTTGGAGGGCAAGGTCGGTTGTTCGGCTTCGACCAGGACCAGGACGCAGAAAAAAATGCACTGAAAGATGACCGCTTTACTTTTGTGGCGGGCAATTTTAGATACATCAAACGTTTTTTGAAATTATACGGTGTTAAAGAGATAGACGGCTTGCTGGCTGATCTGGGGGTTTCTTCCCACCAGTTTGACGAAGCCAGCCGGGGTTTTTCTTATCGGTTTGATAACGAACTGGATATGCGGATGAACGTCCATGACGACATCACCGCCGCCAAAGTGGTCAACGATTATCCGGCCGACTATCTCCAGGACATGTTCAGCCAATATGGGGAAGTGCGCAATGCCAGAACGCTGGCCCAGCGCATAGTCGAACAAAGGCAGCACCGCCCCATCAATACCATCGGCGATCTGCTCAGCGTCATAGATCCGATCATTCGGGGACATCGCAACCGCTACCTGGCCCAGGTTTTCCAGGCCATACGGATGGAAGTCAACGAAGAGGTGCCGGCGCTGGACGAGATGCTGCAGCAAGCATTAGAGCTGCTGAAGCCCGGTGGGCGGCTGGTGGTATTATCTTACCACTCGATAGAAGATCGGGTGGTGAAAAACTTTATGAAAACAGGCAATATAGAAGGACGTATAGATAAAGATTTTTACGGCAATATCTACCGTCCTTTTAAGTTGATTACACGTAAAGCTTTGACGCCCGGCGAAGAAGAGATTCAACGCAACCCAAGGGCCCG
Source organism: uncultured Saprospiraceae bacterium (assembly GCA_964548175.1). Taxonomy (GTDB): domain Bacteria; phylum Bacteroidota; class Bacteroidia; order Chitinophagales; family Saprospiraceae; genus JANQPA01. The sequence continues at coordinate 9,250 of CAZJQS010000109.1, read as the reverse complement.
AAGCGCCAAATTGCGAATCGCGGAAAAAAACAGCAATGGCTAAAAGGAAACTGACAGACCTTAACTTCATCTCTTCAGATTGGATCATCAACAATCTGTTCTTCTTCCTCTTCCTGGGCTTCCTGGGAACCGTCTACATCGCCAACGCTCACTATGCCGAACGCAATGTGCGCCAAATTCAAGTTTTACAAAAGGAGATCAAAGACCTGCGCTGGCAATTCATGTCTCTGCAGGCTGATAATATGTATCGCAGCAAGCGATCCGAAGTTTATGAGAAAGTGCGCAGCCAGGGATTGCGTTCCTCTTCGGAAAAAATTAAAAAGATCGTAGTCGAAGAATAGTTAACGATGGATATTAAAAACGAAGTACTGTATCGGGTTTATGCGATTTTGTTCGGGCTCTTCATCCCGATTTCCGTCGTATTGCTGTATCGCACGGTAGAGATCGGTATTATCCAGGGCAAGGAGTGGAGAGAAAGAGGCAAAAGGCTTTACATAGAACCGCGTCCGATCGAAGCGGAACGAGGGAATATCTATGCCCACGACGGCAGCCTGCTGGCCACGTCGATCCCTTACTTCGATATCTACATGGATCCCAATTCTACTGGTATGCGGGAGCAGGATTTTATCGATAACATCGATTCCCTGGCTTATTGTATCGCCAATTACGTGGATGAGGACCTTACGGTGGGAGCGTTCCGGGATTTTCTGATCCAGCAGCGTCAGGACAGCGCTCGTTTCGTACCTATTAAAAAAGGAGTGTCCTTTTCTAAAAAGCGAATGATCGAACAGTTTCCCCTTTTTAACCTGGGCAGGATGCGCGGCGGCTTTATCGCTATAAAAAGCAGCGAAAGGCGGCGCCCCTTCGGCCTGCTCGCCCACAGGACCATCGGTTTTACCCGGGATGACGGCTCTGCTGTAGGGCTGGAAGGGTATTTTGATGAAACCCTCGGGGGTAAGGAAGGAACTCAGCTGATGTTCAAAGTTGACGATGAAAAAGACCTCTGGCTGCCGCTGAATGACCTGACTCAGATCGAACCTCAGAGCGGAAACGACATCCATACTACCATCGATATCAACATTCAGGATATCACTGAAGAAGCCTTGCTCCGCGCCATGAATTACCATGATGCAGACTGGGGCACAGCAGTCGTCATGGAGGTTAAAACCGGCGCTATCAAAGGTATTGCCAATCTTGGACGTTGGAAAGACAGCTGGTGGGAAACGCTGAACTATGCCGTGGGCAGAGCCGTAGAGCCGGGTTCTACTTTCAAACTGGCTTCGATCATGGCCTTGCTGGAAGATGGCTACATCAAACTTAACGACACGGTCTACATCGACAAAGGGCGCGCCTCCTTTTACGATCAGACCATGGTAGACGCTACAAATTTCAGCTATACGATCGACTCGACCTCCGTCCAGCGGATTTTTGAAATATCTTCTAACGTGGGTATGGCCAAACTGGTAGACCGTTACTACGGAGACAATAACCCCCAGAAAGAAAAGAACAATGCCGTGAAGTTCATCGAACGGCTTAAAGCCTTTAACCTGGATATCCCCACCGGTATTGAGATCGAAGGTGAAGACCCGCCGGTCATCAAGGAAGCTTATAGTGCGGAAGACAATTGGAGCGGAACCACGCTTCCCTGGATGGCCATCGGATATGAATTGGAGATCACTCCGTTACAGTTGCTGACCTTCTACAACGCAGTAGCGAACAATGGGGTGATGATGAAGCCTTATCTGGTTTCCGAGGTCTCACACTACGGCAAGACGAAGAAGCGCTTTCTGCCTACGGTGATAAATCAACGCATCGCCTCCCGTTCGACCATCCAAAAGGCCCAGAATTTGCTGCTGGGGGTTGTCGAACGAGGCACAGCTTACGAGTTGAAATCAGACCAGTACTTGTTTGCCGGAAAAACGGGCACGGCACAGGTCAACTATGAACGAGTATCGGAAACCAGAACGCGAGTGGGCGGTTATCGGGCTTCCTTTGCGGGGTATTTTCCGGCGGATAACCCGGTCTATTCCTGTATTGTCATGATCAACAATCCCCGCCGTAACGGTTTTTACGGTGGTGAAGTAGCCGGACCTGTCTTTCGTGAAATTGCCGATAAGTGCTATGCGACTCGCCTGGAGTTACACGAGCCGTATAACCGGGGTCCTAAGACCGTGAAGGCTAGTTATGACCTTCCGGACCTGGACGTGGGCGCCAGCGAAGACATGGAAAAGGTAGTCGACTTTTTTGATTTGCCTAAATATGGAAAAATGACCTCTGACTTTAGCGTTCTGCAATCCAGGTCGGACAGCGTGCTGCTGAATCAGCGGGTGATGCCGGAGGAATATGTGCCTAGTGTGGTGGGAATGGGATTGAGAGACGCTTTGTACGTCCTGGAGAACAGAGGGTTGAAGGTCCGTTTCTCCGGTATGGGAAAGGTCGCCAAACAGTCCGTAAAACCGGGAACTCCGGTCAGAGGACAGGTAGTACAGCTAAGCTTGCGATAAATAATATGAATGACATCAATATTCAGAAACTGCTGGAGGGATATGCCTTTCGGCTCATTCAGGGAAACAGGGATCAGGTCATCCAGAACATACGATTTGATTCCAGAAAGATAGAAAGAGGGGATCTTTTCGTGGCCATCCCCGGTACTCAGGTAGACGGCCACATGTTCATTGAAAAGGCGATAGAAAAAGGAGCAAAAGCAGTTGTTTTGCAACGGGAGGAAGAAAATATTCCTGCTGATGTAACGGTGATTAAGGTAGAAGACAGCGCGGATTGCCTCGGACATATGGCTGATCGTTTTTACGGACGGCCGTCCACCCGGCTAAAGCTGATCGGCGTAACCGGCACCAATGGAAAAACCACCACGGTGACTTTACTGTACGATCTGTTTCGCACCCTGGGATACAAATGCGGCCTGCTGTCAACGGTAGAGAACCGGATCAACGATCAGGTGGTCAGCGCCACCCACACGACTCCGGATCCGTTGCAAACCAATCAGCTGCTGAGCGAAATGGTGGAGGCTGCCTGCGATTATGCTTTTATGGAAGTCAGTTCGCATGCAGTTCATCAGAAACGCATTACGGGCCTGCACTTTGAAGGAGGGGTATTCACCAATATCTCTCACGATCACCTGGATTATCACAAAACCTTTAAGAACTACATCAACGCAAAGAAAGGCTTTTTTGATATGCTGCCCGCAGATGGCTTCGCCCTGGTCAATATTGACGATAAGCGAGGCAGAATTATGGTGCAGAACACCCGTGCATCCATTCATACCTACAGCATTCGGCAACTGGCCGATTTTCGCTGGAAGGTGAAGGAGAACAACATCACCGGACTGATGTTGTCCATGGACGGGGTGGAAGTGTCCACCCGGCTGATCGGAGAGTTTAATGCATACAATCTTTTGGCGGCTTACGGAGCAGCCCTATTACTGGGGCAGGATAAGATGCAGACCCTGACGGCCATCAGCCGGCTCAAGGCTGCCGAGGGGCGATTTGATTACGTGATGGATGAAGAAGGCCAACGGACAGGGGTCGTCGATTACGCACACACACCGGATGCGCTGGAAAAAGTGCTCGACACGATCAATCAACTCAAAAAGCCCGACGCCAGGGTGATCACGGTAGTGGGTTGTGGAGGAGACCGGGACAAGGAAAAGCGACCCGTCATGGCTCAAATGGCCGCCTCCCGAAGCGACCAGGTCGTACTGACTTCCGATAACCCCCGGACCGAGGACCCGGAAGCCATCCTGCGGGATATGGAAAAGGGCCTCCAAGCGGAGCAAAAGAATAAGGTGCTGACTATTACCAACAGAAGGGAGGCGATTCGAACGGCTTGCCGGCTGGCCCGTAAAGGAGACATTATCCTGGTGGCTGGAAAAGGCCATGAAAAATACCAGGAAATTAATGGCGTACGACATGATTTTGACGATAAAGCGGTGCTGAAAGAAGCATTCCAATAACCTGTTCTTTTTGTCAGAGGGCGGAAAAAACAGGATGGCTTAAGATTTATTTTACCGCAAGCAATTTGGATTATGGCAGTTGTCAGGGGCTTCGGCCCCTGATCGCTGCGTTTTGCGGAAGGATTAAAGTCTTGTTTACAGTCAATAGGATAGGGAACTCGGGAATTTTTGTTTTTTTTATGAAAAATATTTTTTCAATAACCCACTACAAAGATGCTCATATATCTTATTGATTGGCTGGAAAAAGTTTTCGGGAATGTACCAGGCGCCGGATTATTTGACTACATCACTTTTAGGGCAGGTTTTGCAGTGATCATTTCGCTGCTGATCTCCATGTTCTTTGGCAAACAGATCATTGACCATTTGCGTAAGCTCCAGATCGGGGAGACGGTTCGCGAGTTGGGGCTGGAAGGGCAAGTGCAAAAACAGGGAACACCGACTATGGGCGGGCTGATCATCATCATGGCCATACTGATTCCTTGTTTGCTGGTGGCCAAGCTGGACAACATATACGTGGTCCTGATGATCGTGACGACGGTCTGGATGGCTTTTATTGGTTTTATAGACGATTACATCAAGGTCTTTAAAAAGGACAAACAAGGGCTCAAGGGAAAGTTTAAAGTCATGGGCCAGATCGGTCTGGGGCTGATCATTGCTTTGACTTTTGTAATGAATGAAGACATTGTAGTCCGCATGGACCAATCGGCTGCCAGGGAAATAGGTCTTTCGGAAGACACTCGCGTAGGCGAATTGATCCCGGTGGTCAATCTAAGGGGAGACACGATTTGCCGGGGCGATTATAAGACCAACTTGACCAATGTTCCTTTTTTTAAAGGCAATCGCCTGGATTATGCATGGATTTTACCCATAGATAAAAGCGACGCCCAAAAGTGGGTGTGGATATTGTTCGTGCCGCTGGCTATTTTCATAGTCACGGCGGTATCGAATGCAGCAAATTTGACAGATGGATTAGACGGTTTGGCGACTGGTGTTTCCGGCATCATCGCTGTTACGCTCGGGGTTTTTGCCTATGTCTCGGGGAATGCCATTACGGCGGAGTACCTGAACATCCTCTATCTTCCGGGAACGGAGGAGATGGTGGTCTTTGCCGCTTGTCTGGCAGGAGGCTGCCTGGGTTTTTTGTGGTACAATGCGTATCCGGCTCAGGTGTTTATGGGCGATACGGGTAGTTTGACCCTTGGGGGCATTATTGCTTCGATGGCCTTGCTGCTCAGAAAAGAATTGCTCATACCGATCCTTTGCGGAGTTTTCCTGGTAGAAACCCTTTCGGTGATCATTCAGGTGTCTTATTTCAAATACACCAAGCGTAAATACGGCGAAGGCCGGCGGATATTCCGCATGGCGCCGCTGCATCACCACTATCAGAAAAAAGGCATGCATGAGGTTAAGATCGTAACGCGCTTCTGGCTGATCGCCATACTACTGGCCGTCATTACGATCATCACCTTGAAGGTGCGCTAAACGAAAGCACATCATGGAAGACAAAAAAAAGCTTGTTGTGGTGCTTGGCGGAGGAGAAAGTGGGGTAGGGGCCGCACTTCTGGCTAAGCAGAAAGGATGGAAAGTTTTTCTGTCCGATCGTGGAAAGATCCAGCCGCACTATAAAGCAGAGCTGGAAGCGGCGGGCATCTCCTTCGAAGAGGAGGGCCATACGCCTGAAAAGATACGCGCTGCCGCAGAGGTAGTCAAAAGCCCGGGTATCCCGGATCACATTCCGCTTATTCAGGGATTGATCCAAGACGGGATACCGGTGATCTCGGAGATCGAATTTGCCTGGCGGTATACCACCGCCAAGCTGATCGGCATCACAGGCACCAACGGAAAGACGACCACCACCCGATTGATCAGCCACCTGCTGATCCATGCCGGGAAAAGTGCCGGCATGGTGGGTAATGTGGGAATAAGCTTTGCCAGAGCGCTGTACGAAGAAGAGGAAAAAGACCTCTATGTCATGGAGTTGAGTAGTTTTCAGCTGGACGGCATCCGTGATTTTCGGGCGCATATCGCAATGATCCTTAACATCAGCCCCGATCATCTCGACCGGTACGATTATCAGATGGACCATTACGTCAGTGCCAAATTCAGGATCATGGAAAATCAGCAGAGCGAGGATTTTTTCCTTTTTAATGCCGACAATGAGTACATCGTCAATCGAATGAAAAAGCTGAACCCGGTAATGAACACCATCGCCATCGAAAAGTCGATGTCGGATAAAAATGAAGTCACAGCAAAGGGAAGGACATATTCTGTTAAGAATCCTTCTCTGAAAGGTCCGCACAACCTGATGAACGCTCTTTTCGCCATCCATACGGCACTGCTCGTGGACGTATCGCCGGAAGCTATTCAGCAGGGACTGGATACTTTCGTCAATGTTCCTCACCGGATGGAGGTAGTGAGGGAACTGAAAGGGGTGGTTTACTATAATGACAGTAAGGCCACCAATGTGGATTCGGTCTTTTATGCACTTCAGGCGATGGACAAGCCCGTTGTCTGGATAGCAGGCGGACAGGATAAGGGTAACGAATACGGGCAGCTATTGCCCCTGGTCAAGGATAAGGTGAAAACGATCATCTGCCTGGGCATAGACAACAGTAAAATAAAAGCCGCTTTTCGGGAGACAGGGCTTCCCGTTTTCGAAACCCGCTCCGCAGTTGAAGCGGTGCAAAGGGCGGCCAGGGAAGCTGCCCCCGGTGATGTGGTGTTATTGTCACCGGCCTGCGCCAGTTTTGACTTATTTAACAATTATGAAGATCGGGGAGATCGCTTTAAAGCAGCGGTCCATGCCCTCGAATAATATAGCCGACGCCCGGGGCGCCGGTCGTTGTCAAGATTTAACTTAAGGATACTGAATAAAAAATTATGAACATAGCAGCCAGAATATTTGCAGAGTTAAGGGGCGACAGAGCCATTTGGGGCATCATTGTGCTATTGGGCCTGTTCTCCATTCTTGCGGTGTACAGTTCTACAGGCACGCTGGCTTATCGCTATCATGAAGGCAATACGGAGGCGCCCTTGCTTAAACATGGGATCATCCTGATGGGGGGATTGGTGCTGACCTACATCTGTCACCTGATGGATTATATGAATTACAAGAAACTGGCGCCTTTTCTGCTGCTGATCTCAGTACCTTTGCTGGTATATACACTGGCCTTCACTGAAGAAGTGAACGATGCACACCGCTGGATCTCGGTTCCTTTTGTAGGCTTGACGTTCCAGACTTCGGATCTGGCGGAGTTGTCCCTGATCCTGTATGTGGCCAGGGAGATCTCTTCAAAAAAGGAATACATCAAGGATTTTAAAAGTGCTTTTTTACCCATTATCATCCCCATATTGATCATTTGCGGATTGATCGCGCCGGCGGATTTGTCGACCGCAGTGGTGTTGTTTGTGATCTGTATGTTCATGATGTTTATCGGGCGGGTGGCGCTGCAGTATATTTTTCTGCTCTTAATGCTTGGCTTCGTGGTGTTTTCAATGCTGATCGTCATACACGAGACCTTTCCGGGGGCGGATGTTATCCGGATGGAGACCTGGCAGTCGAGGCTGAACGAATTTGTGACGAATCCGGACGGAGGGTTTCAGGTTGAACAATCCAAAATAGCCATTGCCAACGGCGGATGGATCGGACTGGGACCAGGGAACAGCATCCAGCGCAATTACTTGCCTAATTCCTTTTCGGACTTCATCTACGCCATCATCTGTGAGGAATACGGCTTATTTGGAGGCACGTTATTGATCGGCATTTACGTGCTCTTGTTTTTCCGCATTACCCGTTTGGTAACCAAGAGCGCCAAAGCCTTCGGAGCGATGGTGGCCCTGGGGCTGGGAATGAGCCTGATCATTCAGGCTTTTGCCAACATTGCCGTATCGGTTCATCTCATTCCGGTAACCGGTCTGACTTTGCCGATGATCAGCATGGGGGGAACTTCGATACTGTTTTCCTGTATCGCCTTTGGCATCATATTGAGCGTGAGCAAATACGTAGAACTCAGCAGCGGCGGGTTTTTCGCCGATGAGGAATAAAAAACGAACACTTTTGGCAACAACGAACAGGCATCAGAATACAAAGTCGCTGAGGATCATCATTAGCGGAGGCGGAACGGGGGGGCACGTGTTTCCGGCTATCGCCATAGCTGACGCCGTCAAGGAAAAACGGCCTTCTGCAGATATTTTGTTTGTCGGCGCCAAAGGCAAAATTGAAATGGAGCGGGTGCCCGCAGCAGGTTATCCCATCAAAGGATTGTGGATTAGTGGGTTTCACCGCAAATTGACATTACGCAACCTGATGTTCCCGATCAAGCTGATCAGCAGCTTGGTCAAAGCCTGGAACATACTTCGACGGTTTAAGCCGCAGGTGGTCGTCGGGGTCGGTGGATTTGCCAGCGGCCCTGTACTGGAGGTGGCTTCAAGGATGGGAATTCCAACCCTTATCCAGGAGCAGAACTCCTACGCCGGAGTAACAAATCGCTTACTGGGCAAAAAAGTAGACAGGGTATGTGTGGCCTATGAGGGCATGGAAAAGTATTTTCCCAAAGAAAAGATCGTCCTGACCGGCAATCCAGTGCGCAGGGCTTTGTTTGAAAAGGAAGGTGGAAAAAAAGAAGGGTATGAATATTTTAACCTGGATCCTTCCAAGAAAACTTTCTTCCTTTTCGGCGGCAGCCTCGGGGCGCGTTCTTTGAACCGGGCGGTGGCGGCAAATGAGCCGCTATTGGCAACGCACAAGGAAGTGCAACTGCTCTGGCAAGTCGGAAAGCTGTATGTCGAAGAATACCGGGAAAGTACTGTCGCCCAACTGTCTAATGTGCAACTGCGCGCATTCATCGATCGCATGGACCTGGCTTATGCCATCGCAGATGTTGTTCTCTGCCGGGCCGGCGCTCTGACAATCGCAGAACTGTGTATGGTAGGCAAACCGGCCATTCTGGCGCCTTCCCCTAACGTGGCGGAAGATCACCAGACCCAAAACGCCTTGGCCCTGGCTGAAAAAAATGCCGCTTTGATCATCAGGGATCACGAGGTCAATGAACAATTGATCAAAACTGCCCTGAACTTACTTGAAAATAAAGATCAACAACAGCAGCTGTCCCAAAATATCCAATTACTGGCTCGCCCCGATGCAGCCGAACATATTGCGGAAGAAGTCCTGGGGCTGGTAGAAGGTAGAGGGTAAAAGGTAGAGGTACTACCCAAACTCAAAACCCAAACTCAAAACCCAAAACCCAAAACCCAAAACTCAAAACTCAAAACCCAAAACTC
>CAZJQS010000108.1:0-13281 GCA_964548175.1 uncultured Saprospiraceae bacterium | reverse complement strand
CTTACATAGTGTTAAAAAAATCACAGACCTCGTAATGATTGTCCGCTTTTGTCCTGTGGAAAACTACCCCAGACCTCTGAGGTCTTAAAGACCTCAGAGGTCTAAGAATGAGCCCAAAAAAAATCACCACGCCAGCTCTTCCCTCAACAAAGTAGCATCATCATTCCCCCTAACTTCCACTACCATTTTAGGCTCGGCACCGCTCCAGTCTATCTTGAGTAATCCGAAATTCAGGTCTGTCACCAGTTGTCCAACTCTGTGTTTGTTGTCTTCCTTTGCGTCGCTCCAGGAATGGGTCATCCCGCTGGCGGTCAACTCGTAAAGCGGATAACCCAACCCTTCCAGATCCATTCTGGATAATTCGGAAATGTGCCGGTCCCCACTCACCAAAAGGGTATGCGCTGGCTGAGCTTTTTCCAGCAGTTGGAACAAGCGATCGCGCGAAGCAGGAAAATTGGCCCACTTCTCGTAGCCATGCTCTTCGGGAATAAATTGAATACCACAACCAATGAGGTGTATCTGGGCGTCGCTGCGGGTCAACTCTTTTTCCAGCCACTGCCATTGAGCTTCTCCCAGAATATCGCCCTCCGGATTCGGCAGATAGCGCCGGTCACCTGCTGTATTCTTTTCCAGCTCATCTCTGAAATAGCGTCCGTCAAGAAGAATGACCTTTACTTTTTTCCCTTTTTCTCCAAAAACATAACTCTGATATGCTCCTGGGCGTTTTCTGACGGCATCATTTTTAGGAACATCCAGAAAATCCAACATAAGCTGTTTGCTTTCCTCTTTTTTGGAGTAGTTTTTATCCCCATCATTGACGCCGTAATCGTGGTCGTCCCAGATGCCGATGACGGCCCTGTTTTTTCTGAAGGCGGAATATTCCACCCCATTTTTCTGTTGCTGATATTTTTCCAGCAACACGTTCATGTTTTCACTATCGCCATAAATATTATCTCCCAGCCAGATCCATAACTGTGGATCATGCCGGTCGATAACCGGCCACATATCTTGCGGCTTATCCTGGCGATTGCAGGATCCCAATGCAATAGTCATAAGGGCTTGATCAAAATCAATGTTTTGTCCTTCAAATAGTACGGAAGGTTCGTATTGATACTTCTTCTGACAGGAAGCCAGTATCAGCAATAAAGAAAAAAGGAATAATCTGCTCATTTTTTTTTGCCGAAAAATACAAGCTAGATTGCGGTAAGAAGGGAATGCTACGTTAATTTTTCTTTACAAATGATCAGGGAGCCTCTGAGGAGTGTTCATCGATACCTGGATAGAATATCCCGGCTTCCGTTCTGATCCCATCCAGTATTTCCATTAACTGAATGCTGAAATCCAGAGGCAGCAGGTCGCTTTCTTTTTTTCCTTTCGCCAGACAATGAACGACCTCTTCTGCTTCGTAATGATAGCCCTTCGAAAAATAGTCAAAATAAAAATTCTGCGGCCGGTCTCCATTCCGGATCAGGGAAAACCAGCTGGGTTCGTGCCATCGCGAATGGAGATGAATGGTGCCTTTTTCCCCATAAATAAAAGCTTCCGTTTTGGTGTTTGCCAAAATGGTGCTGTGAAGATGAGCCATCCGGCCGTCCGGGTAATGAAGAAGAACACCGCAATCGACATCTATTCCCGTGTTATTAAGATTTGCCATCGCTTTTATTCGTTCTGGTTTACCCATTAGTAGTAACGCCAGAAAAACCGGATAGATGCCGATATCGAGCAGAGAACCTCCGCCCAGTTCGCGATTAAACAGGCGCCCTTCCGGATCATAAGGCGCCTTGAATCCAAAATCGGCCTTAATGGAAAGAATTTGTCCGATATGGTCTTGTTCGATGAGGTCCAGTATTTTCCTGGTAGTAGGCAGAAAACGCGTCCAAAAAGCCTCCATAAGAAAAACCCCTTTAAGGCGAGCCGCCTGAACCATTTGCCTAACTTCCTTACTGTTCATAGCAAAGGGTTTTTCGCATAGAACGGGAATACCGGCTTCCAGACAAAGAAGAGTATTCGCGCAATGACTCACATGAGGTGTCGCAATATAAACCACATCCAGATCAGGGCATTGAACGATCTCCTCATAAGACCCGTAGGCATGCACGGCCCCATATTGGTCAGCAAAAACTTTGGAGCGTTCCAAAGAGCGGGAAGCAACGGCATGCAGACGCATGCTTTTTCCCTTTTCTATATCGTGAGCAAATTTATGGGCAATACGCCCCAGGCCGATGATCCCCCAGTTGTATTTTTTCATAGTGCGAAATATACTAAAAAGCCTTAAGTAAAATGATAAGATAGGAAAGCGGACAAATCACATTTTTAATTCTTACAGCTTTTTAGTACTTTTACCTAATCATCCCCCCACCATTTTGTAGGCTAAAATAATGCTAAGGTGAAAAACAAAAAAAAGAATGGGCCCGAGCCCATAGCCACTTTTATCTTTGACGGGGGGATGCCGTTCCACAACAATTTCGACCACATCTGGGCCTATGGCCTGGCCATTATAGGAACGGCTCAGGAGTCTTTTGATGAGGCTGCCGCAGCTTTCGAACAATTGTGCGCCCTGCAATCCTTGTCTTCCTATTGGACAGACTTCTCTGAGCACGAAGAGGAAATCCCTATTTCCTGGCCTCAAGAATTTGTCCACCTCCAAAATGCCTCCAACTGGCTGTGCAGCGTTCCCGTCGTATCGGGAGTGTTATGGAATATTTATGACCAGCACGAAGAAAAGGCAACGGCCAAAGCGCTACTCAAGCAGTATTATCCTGCTTTACTGAATTTTCAGCGCACACTTTACCAAAGGCGCGACTTAAACGAAGATGGACTCATCACCAATATTCATCCATGGGAAACCGGACAGGGAGGCTCTGAGCGATGGAGAGAAATTGTGGAAGAACAGTTGAAAAACGGCGGTTATTCCTTAGAGGCAGAGGCGCCGGGAGCCCTTTCGCCTTCTCTGTTCCAGGCCTACCAGTTGCTGGACCGTTCCTATTCTTCCCCTGTTGATGAACAGATCCGAAAAGGAGCCTTTCGCATTCAGGATCCTTTTTTCCATGCTTTCCTAAGCTGGAGCAACGAATCTCTGATCAAGATCGGAGCAGCACTCGGGCAGGATGTGCAGGAAATCATCGAATGGTACGAACTCAGCACTTACAGCATCAACCAAAAACTTTGGAACCCCGAACGGCATCGGTATTGCCCCTTCGATGAAAACATGCCTGGTCATCTACCGATCGACATATTGGAAAGTGCCGTCTGCCTGTTCAGCGAAGTAGCCACTCAGGACTATGCAGAGCTTATGTATCCCTCGCTGGAAAAAAGACTGAAAAAAGACTTTGCCTTAAAGATCAGAGCAGCAGAACAATTCCCCTTGGCCATCGCCCGCCAGGTATTGCTCCTGCAAAGCTTGCAGAACTACGGTTTTGACGACTTAAGCATCCAGCTTATGCAGAGACTCGGTTTTGTAATGCAACAATTGGAGAAAAAAGAGATCCATAAAGACCATTTTCTCCTAAAAGGCCTTTGGTTGTTTTTGAACCGATAAAAAGGGAACCGGCTGGCTGGTGAAATAAAGTTTTTTTTTGCTTCTGTAATCCTCCTTGCATTATTGAAGTAGAACGCCAATTATTATTGTCTTAACTTACCATCAGATTAAATGATCGTTTTCCTACCCGATCTTATTCTTGAGCACCCCTGATCCTCTGCTCAACACAAAAAATTCAATTACAAACAAAAAACAATCGACTTATGAAACGAAGTCTACCTTTCCTTTTTTTATTCATTGTGCTTAGTAACTATGTGCAGGCACAGCAGACCAACTTATACATCATTGATCCTCAAAATCCTTGGTACTGGGCTCCCGCCACCATTGAGGAAGCAGCTTATGTTATTCAGCCCAAAGGGTTTTATACTCAGGCGGATCTGTACATGACCATTTCCGGACGGGAAGCAGGCTTCCCCGATCAATCCCAACTAGAGATTATTATGGACTTTCAATTACCCGACAAGGCTATGGTGATCGACAGCTGGCTGTGGGTGGAGGATGTGATCATCAGAGCCAAAATTCTGGACCGGTGGACTGCTTCCGGGATCTACGAAGAAATCGTCGACCGCCGGCAGGATCCTTCGATCTTATTTAAAAATTCCGCCACTCAGCATCAGCTACGAATCTATCCTTTACCTGGAAACGGCAGCCGGAGGATCAAATTGTCCTTTTTGTTGCCGGCGCAATGGAGTAGCTCTGAAGTGCGTACGTCCCTTCCAATGGATTTTCTTCAGCTCTCCTCGCCCCCTTTAAGTTCCATCTCAATCAGGAATTTTCCTGAAGAAGGGTGGGAAGACCTCCGGCTGGCAAAAATGCCTGAGCGGGATTTTGTTTCCATTACAGATACATTACTAGGACAATACCAGGAACTTACCGTTCCCAATATCGATTTCGGGCAGCAATTAACGCTGGTGACGGAGGCGCCTTTCCAACAGGGCTTATTCCTAAGCAAGCTTGAAGAAAAAAACGGCCAAGGCGGCTACTATCAAATGGCCTTGCTGCCATCGCAGGTATTCGACCTGCCCAAAACACAATCTAAGAAAATCCTGATGCTGTTTGATTATCAAGACAATAGAAGTCCGCAAAATCAACAAGAACTCCTAATGACTGCCAGAAATCATCTAAAAAGCAATCTGCTGCCTGCTGACTCTTTCAATTTAATGCTTTCTGCCCTGACCATTTCTCCTGTCAGCGAAAATTGGCTCCCGGCCGAACCAGAAATAATTGATTCTGTATTCAACACACTAGGAACGGATCCCATTGCAAGCTACAGCAGCGTTCCCTCCCTTTTGGGTAACGGCATCCAATACATCACCCGGAGAGGCTCCGAAGGAACCCTCCTGCTCATGGCCAATTCCAATAATGAGGGCGAGGTCAGCGTAGCTAATCAGCTGATTAACGACCTGATGGAACTGATGGCCGAAAAGACTATCCCCATCCATGTTTTTGACTTTCAAACTTTCGGTCTGACTAATTTCTGGATCAACAACCGCTCCTATCGCGGCAATGAATACTTCTATACTAACCTTACCCGTCTGACCGCCGGCAATCTCATAAGACAGTTCAGCAGTTCCAAAACTTTCGGCGAAAACATGGGCATCGTCATGGAAGGCTTGTCTTCTTTTACCGGAACACTAGACCTGCATACTAGCCTGGCAGAAGGGTTATGCTATAACCGTTTTAACCTTACCGGTGAGCCTGAGCTGGTCAACCTGAACAAACCTATTCTACAAATCGGCAGATACCAGGGGAATTTCCCCTTTTCGATTGAAGCCGCAGGAGCTTACGACGGACTATTATTTGGAGAGTCCATGACAGTAGAAGCGGCGGATATAGTAAACAGCGACAGCCTGCTCGAAGAAGCCTGGATCGGTAATTACATCAGGACGCTCGAGCGGGGGGAGCAATCCAACAGCATCATCTCTGAGATCATCAATCGAAGCATAGATGGGCGGGTGCTATCTTTATACACTGCCTTTATCGCTCTGGAACCCGGATTAGGCGGCGAACCTTGCCCGGAATGCGTGGATCAAACCGGCAGGGATGTCGCTACAGATGTTGAGGATATGAAAAAGGATAGTATTTTCCGTATTCAGGCCTTTCCCAACCCATTCGCAGATAGGGTAATAATAGAATTAAGAGCGAAAGATCAACTGGAGCTGTCCGATATCCAATTTGCTATTTTTAATACCCTCGGGCAGGAAGTTTATCGGTTTACCGATATTTCACAAGGAAGGACCAGCGAGCTCAGGCTGGAATGGGATGCCCAGGATTCCAATGGACAGCCCGTAGCAGAAGGGATTTACTTTTTTACCATGCAGACCCCTCAGCAAAGAGTGGTGTATCGATTGGTAAAATTGGGAGCAAACTAGGTAGTTTTTGAGTTGGAGTTGTTGGTTATAAGGTACCCGGGTGATCCGAAAAAGCGATAACCAACAACTCACTCCCTTCTTTGCATCACTTCTTCCTCATTTTCAATTGAACAGTCTCTGGCCTTGTGAATTTTTTATTTCCCACCTGAGTGATCAGCAAATTGGTTTGTTTTGCGCTTTTTTTAAGAATACCCTTCCCCCTGGCGCCTTTTTTAAACATAGGGCTATCACTTTTTCTTCTAAAAGACGCATAGAGGGTATTTCCTTCGACATCCGGCATTCGAATATCGATCACCCAAAAAAGGGAATCGCGGTAGATACTGGTTCTTTCTATCTCAAAACCCACGGTTAACCCTTTCTGAGCCTGAAGGCCGATGTAAAGACAAACAAAAGCGAAAAGCAGGATTAATTTTTTCATTTTTATTTTAAATAAGTGTTTACACAAAAATATTTAAAGATAAGTTGCTTAACTTGAATTGGTTTATACAAGGCTCTAAACGACTCTCAGTTTAGTTGAACAGAACTCTTTTGTACCATTTCATGATTGTTCATGATGTAAATTATTGACAATCAAACAATAAAAAATCACCCTTTCGGGTGAATTTTCCCTGATGACCTTTAGAAGCCATCTAATGGATATTAAACAAGCGGTTACTTTAATCGAAAAAGGCGTGCCGGATGATAGTCACTCATGGGCGGATATTGGCGCAGGGACGGGGACGTTTACCCTGGCGTTAAGGGAGTTGCTCCCCAGGGCCAGGATCATTGCGCTGGACAAAAGCCCGCATGCCTTGTACCAGCTTCACCGAGAACATCCTTTTTTTGAGATCGCAGAAGGGGATTTCACCAAAGCAATGGACCTTCCATTGCTTGACGGTATTTTAATGGCCAATGCATTGCATTACGTTCCGGATCCGATCCCGGTTTTGCACCACATCCTTCAGTACTTAAAGACCGGCGGAACGTTTATTTTGGTCGAATACGATATTGCGACGGCTATTCCAACGTGGGTGCCCTACCCCATTTCCAGGAAAGGATTTTTGGAACTGGCCCCGGCATGTGGTTTGTCTGAGGTAAAGGAACTTGGCGTTCAAAGGTCGGTTTACGGAAATGGCTATATTTATGCTGTTAGTGCAGTAAAAACAATGGACTACAAGGAGTAACAAGATTGCGGAGCCTTAGCAAGGCTGTTGTTTAAGCAGATTTATGATCAAAATACTTTTTGTAAAGATCCCGGTACCTGGAAGGGGTGCATTTCATGATCTTTTTAAACTGGCGGTTGAAGTTGGACAAATTATTGAAACCTGCGAGAAAGCCTACCTGAGCGATGCTGTAAGAATCGGTTAGCAAGTATTTGCAGGCAATGCCCGTGCGGAATTCGTTTAAGTAGGTGATGAAGGACTTATTGGTGATTCGCTTAAAATAGCGGCAAAAAGCGTACTTGCTCAGGTTAGCCACACCGGCCACCTCCTCGAGTGAGATCTGTTTGTCAAAATTTTCAGAGATGTAATCAAAGATCTTGCTCATAGGATGGTAGTAATCCGCCTTTTGAGGTTCTCCATAGTATTCGCTGGCCAGAAAGCGCCGTTGGCTGCTGACCGCCATCTGGTCGAGCAGGTCGAGCAGGTGAACCAGGCGAGTGGCGCCGCTTGCTTTGTTGAGCTGATGAATGACCGGAATGATCTTCTCGGCAAGTCCCTCATACAATTTGATACCGCGGGAAGCGCCTTGAAGGAGTTCTCTGACCTTTGCCATTTCAGGGAGAAAGAAAAAGCGGTTGCCGAAAGAGTTTTCTTTAAAGAAAATAGAGATCATCCTCGCCTCTTCCTGATCGCCATTCCTGTTATTGACCGCATCATGTTTAAAAACATGAGGAACATTAGGACCGATCAGATAAATATCGCCCTGCTCGAAATGGTCAATGGCATTGCCGATAGACGCCACTCCTGAGCCACTTGCAATCAGGCTGATCTGATATTCCGGGTGATAGTGAAAATCATTGTACTGATGCTCCCTTTCATTGTCTTGTACGTGAAAAGAACAATTATCTCTCTCTATAACCTTGAACAGTATGGCCTTCATCTTCTCTGTTATCTTTTTCAAAAAATTCGCATTCTAAACACAAGCACAATAATTTTTTTAAAGCCTCACCTACTCTTTCGCAAAAATCAGTACAATATTGCGCTATTACAATTAATTGATGCAAAAAAGTACCATCAGCCGTTTTTTGACGGTCTATCGCCAAAAAAGAACGACAACTTTTTCTGCCGACCACATCATTTACATCCCGCAGCATAGGTTGTTACTATAGCAAAACAGATCAATGGTTTAATTAAAAACGAAAAAAAAGTTTTAAACGCTGTATGTACGGTGCTTTTTCCCAATAAAAGCAATATTGTATTACTATTTGCCAAAAAGCTAAATGCAGAAATAAAATTGTTTGACCAATTTTACACAAAGCACGCAAGGGTTTAAAAAGCTGTGTTTTCATTGTTATCCCCGGTTGAAAGAACTACCTATTACAGTTTGATTTACGTTTTCGCTAAGGGCCCACTTTCTCTTTTGAAGGTGGGCTTTTTTAGTATGGATCAACCAGGCGGTGGCGCGTAATTTAGGCTGATCATTACAGGCTGATCCTGTTTTTGCGGATCAGTTCGTTATATTGCTGAATGATCGATTCTAGATCCTTATACCGGTAGCCTTTGGAGCCGACCTTTTCCGCCAACTCCGGTGCTTCTTTTTTCAGGAGCCTGCTCATACTTTTTTTAAAATTGCCCCGTCTGATTTTCACCGGCAAACGGCCTTTGAGCTCCACGTAATACTCATTGATCCGGATCGTTTGCAGATAAAATTGATCCGTGTAAGAAGGTAAAGGAACGGCTGCCTGAACGGAAGGGGCCACATAAAGATTCATACCCTCCCCCTGATGCAGGAGTTGCATGAAATGCCATCTCTCTCCGTTAAACTTGCTGGCGAAAAAAACAGGCGTTCCTTGCCTGGGCACAACAAAACCACGGATCAGAGCAGCATGAACTTTATAGGGAGTCCCAAAGTCATTGATAAATAAGATCTTGTCATTGTCAAAAACTTCGCTGATCACCCCCGTAAGTTGAACTCCGCTTTTCGTAACCAAATACCCCCTGGCACTTTCCCCCCACAAAGGAACCTTCACAAAGAAAAGCAAAGAACCAAACACCAAACAAAAGCGGAAAAAAGATGGAGAACTGATCCAATAGGGTATGTTCCTTTTCATAGACCTGCACATTTGACAATAAAAATAAAAACATTCTCTTCTCCTTGCAAGACAAGAAATACAAATAGCGCTCCACTCAAGGTTTGACAGCTCGTATATTTTAAGTAATTTGAGCACAAAGAAATTTTTAACACAAAACCAGGTTATCTATGAAACTTGAGATATTCCAAAATGAAGGAAAGGACAAGTACTACTTCCGCCTTAAAGCCAAAAACGGCCAGATCATCCTTTCCAGTCAGGGGTATGCCTCCAAAGCCAGTGCCAAGAACGGCGCCGAATCCGTAAAGAAAAATGCTGCTGACGAAGCTAACTTTGAACGCAAGGAATCTTCCGATGGAAAAATGTATTTCGTTCTTCATGCCGCCAACAAACAAGTCATCGGCAACAGCCAAATGTACGCCTCCAAAGACGGCTGTGAAAACGGCATCAAATCCGTCATGAATACTGCCCCTCAGGCAGAAATCGTTGACCTGACCGTTGAAGCTTAAACGACCTGAGAACGAAGGCGTCTCTGAAAACTTCCTTCGTTTTTCCGGAGACGCCTTATTCCCCATTATCATGACAAACTACCTTGGCCTTCCCGACGTTTTCAGGTAAAAGAAGATATTGCGCCATGACTTTTACCGATCAATTACATAGAACAGTCTCCCTCCCCCATTTTCCGCCCCGCCGGATCATCTCGCTTGTCCCTTCCCAAACGGAATTGCTGCATTACCTTGAGCTGGAGCAGGAAGTGATCGGCATTACGAAATTCTGCGTCCATCCCCAGAGTTGGTTCCGCCAAAAAACAAGAATCGGAGGCACCAAGAACCTTCACCTGGAACGCATCTTTAAACTTCAACCAGACCTCTTGCTCGGAAATAAGGAAGAAAACGAAAAAGAACAGATCGAAATACTGGCTGGCCACTTCCCGGTCTGGCTAAGCGATGTCCATACGCTCGAGGAGGCCTACGCCATGATCAGTGCGGTAGGCGCCCTGGTCGATCGCAAAGAAAAAGCCTCCCAATTGCTCGCCGAACTTCAACATCGATTTTCATCCCTTCCACAACCCGCCTATCGCCCTAAAGTCGCCTATTTTATATGGCGCCGCCCTTACATGGTCGTAGGAGCAAATACCTTCATCAATGACATGATACATCAGGCGGGCTATGAAAATGCCTTCGCCGATCAGAGAAGATATCCGGAGATCAGGCTGGAAGACCTCAAGGGAAAAACCATAGACTTCATTTTTTTATCCTCCGAACCTTATCCGTTTAAGGAAAAGCATGTTGAAGAATTTAAACCTTTCTGTCAACAGGCCGTCATAAAGATCGTAGACGGCGAGTTGTTTTCCTGGTACGGCAGTCGTTTATTACAGTCAGCTGCTTATTTTATAGAGCTGAAAAAGACGCTAATCTTAAATTGAAGCTTTTGAAACCATTTTCCCTGATCCTCTTTCTTTTTCTATTCCCTTTTCTTGCTTTGCCGCAGGAAGAGAAGCTTTTGATTCCCGAAAGCCGGGAGCTCCTGCTGCAATTATCCCCAAATACGAGCGTCCACAGCTTCATTGATCAATGGAACCGGTCAGATCAAAAAAGTTTTTTGTCTTTTGAAAAAGTGCTCAGCACAAGGTTAAACATCCATTTGATCTCCTACCGCAACGAAGGATCTTTGGAGGATAATCCACTTCCTCTATTGAAGCGCCAACCGCAGGTCTTAAGAGCGCAAACCAACCATCCCATCCAGTTTCGAACGCTACCGGACGATCCTTTGCTCAGCCGGCAATGGTCTGTTGAAAAAATTGACCTGGACCAGGCCTGGGACATCAGCATCGGAGGACTGACAGCTGTGGGCGACACTATCGTGGTGGCTGTTCTGGACCAGGGCTTTGACGTCGATCATGAGGATCTGCGCAACAACATCTGGTACAATCTTGCGGAGACGCCTTTTGACGGTGTGGACAACGACGATAATGGACTTATTGACGATTGGCGGGGCTGGAACTTTTCCAGCGATTCCCCCGATTTCATCCCCAGTGCGCACGGCACCTCCGTAGCCGGCATCATCGGCGCTCAGGGCAATAACGGTATCGGCGTGGCCGGCGTCAACTGGAATGTCAAGCTGATGCTTTTTCAGATCTCTGATGTATCGCACATCATTAGCGCATATGAATACATTATCCGGCAGCGGCAGTTGTATCAGCTGAGCAATGGCCGGGAAGGCGCTTTTGTAGTGGCCACCAACGCTTCTTTTGGGGTGGATGATGTCTTTTGCAGCGAAGAGCCCGTTTGGGGCAGCATGTATGACGAACTGGGCCGTTTGGGTATACTGACCGGATCGGGTGCCTCCAACCAGGGGGAAAATATTGACCTGACGGGTGACACCCCCAGCACCTGCGAGAGCTCCTATCTGATCACGGTGCTCAACACCAATGAACTGGACATGAAGGAATCAAACAGTTCCTACAGCACGACCTACATCGATATGGCTTCACCGGGCGAAAACGCTTACACGACCAAGCCTTCCAACCGTTACGGTTTATTTGGGGACAATTCGGCGGCGGCTCCCCACCTAACCGGAGCGATCGCTTTATTGTATGCTGCCGCTTGTCCGGAACTGATCGAGGCGTACAAGCGCGATCCCGCCCGGACGGCTTTGTTGTTTAAGGAAATACTGTTGGAGAGTGTCGATCTGATCCCCGGATTGGAGCAGTACACGGCCACGGGCGGGCGATTGAATGTGGCTCGCGCCATGGCATTGCTGGAGAATTATTGCGCGGAGGAGCGGGATGCCGAGCTGGGCCTGGTCAATGTTTTTCCTAATCCGGCCTGGGAGGAGGTGGTGCTGGATTACACGATCTCTTCCGGACTGGTTCACCGGGTGGAAGTGTTTGATGTACTGGGGCATTTGGTGTGGAGAAAGGAAAAAGTAAGTAATCTATCGAGCAGCCTCCAGCGCGAGTGGATCGAGGTGAAAGATTGGCCGGCAGGGGTGTATGTGGTCAGGATCGAGGCTGGGGGGGAGTATGTGCAGGGGAAGGTTATAAAGCAATAGTGTAGCTTAAACAAAAATACTTTAAGATAATTTACTATAACGGCTTGCATAAATGACATGTGCCTACATAAGGCACATGCCATTTATGCTTTATTGTATGTGGTTTAACTTTCGTCGTTTATCCAATCCAAAACAAAGGTAGCCACTTCTTTCCATTTTTTATCCAAGCAAATTAGATGGCCTCGCCCTTCATATATTTTTAACTCCTTTATTCCTGTCGCTCTTTGGTACTTTTTAAAGTTCTTCTTTACTAATGAACTTGGTATGATATGGTCTTCACTTCCTGCAATAAAAAGTAGTGGCGCGTGACTTTGTTTAAAATTTATTTTTGCAAACTTCTTAAGCGTTCCTCTTGGTATATTTCGGCTTTCTGGCGTCACAAATTGCTCAAAATATTTATCTGATTCTGTTCGGCTCATTGTGTTTGCAAAAGCATAGTGAAACCATTTGGCGGTTGGTTTGAATACAGCATTGCCCTTTAAGGGATTAAGGAGACCAAAATTTGACTTCAAAAAGCTCCATTTTGTAGTCATTACGCCTTTTGGAGGTGCTGTACTGATGCAAATTGCCGCTTCGGCTTTATTAAATTCTACCAATTTTTGTGCAATCAGACCACCCATAGAATGTCCGATAATTATCGGTTTTTCGGGAAGAGCGTCAATAAATTTTTCATAATGATTAAAGACCGCTTTAAAGTCAACTTTACCCAATTCAGGCGGTGTGTTTTTCCAAAGATTAGCAGGTGTATCATTGTCCAAAGGATATGAGGGGGCATAGCAAGTATAACCTTTTTCCTCAAAAAAATTTTTCCAATTTTCCCAACTTTGATGATTTAGGAATAATCCGTGTACAAAAACGATTGTTTTTGAATTAATGCTTTTATCCATTTTTTCCTGATTTATATGTTATGAATAAGTACTAGTAGCTGCAAACAATATGACAACCGTCAAAATGTAATTCAGCTTCATATTGCTTAACATTTTAGTGATTAAATACAACACAAATTTGAAGCATTTGGAAGGGAAAAACTTTAACCCAGGTTAAAATCGTCTTATTTCTTTGAAATTCTTTTTCTGATACGACTA
>CAZJQS010000107.1:0-13847 GCA_964548175.1 uncultured Saprospiraceae bacterium | reverse complement strand
GGGGGCACTGATTTTAAATCAAAACCCCTCCACACCATTCACAGTCGTATACTTAAAACTCAGCTTTTTCTCCGGATGCACGATCTTAAAGGCCGATTGCACCATGATGGCCGCCTCGTGAAACCCGCATAAGATGAGTTTCAGCTTGCCGGGATAGGTATTGATGTCCCCTACGGCGTAAATACCTGGGATATTCGTACTGTAATCACGAGTGTCCACCTCAATAGCGTTTTTATCAATATTCAGTCCCCAGTTGGCCATCGGGCCCAGCTTAGGCGATAAGCCGAAGAGGGGAATGAAATAATCCGTTGGCTGAGGATATTCCCCTTTTTCTTTTTGTTTGATCACTACTTCATTCAGCCGGCCATTGCCGTTGAGGCCTACGGCTTGGGCTTCGGTAACCAGTTTTATCTTACCGGCTTCGGCCAGTTGCATCGCTTTTTCCACCGAATCCGGCGCTGCCCTGAATTGTTTCCTTCGATGGATGAGCACTACCTCTTTTGCGATCTCAGAAAGATGCAAGGTCCAATCCAAAGCCGAATCTCCTCCTCCGGCAATGATGATGCTTTTGTCCTGATACTTTTCCGGGTTACGAATGATGTAGTCCACCCCCCTATCCTCAAAACGCTCGATATGATCAATCGGCGGCTTGCGGGGCTCAAAGCAGCCCAATCCTCCGGCGATAACGATCACAGGCGCCTGGATTTGTGTCCCTTTGCTGGTGGTCAGCGTAAAAAGGCCTTCTTCATCCCGATCGATGGCTTCAGCTCTTTCACCCAAGGTAAAGCCGGGTTTGAAAGGAGCGATCTGTTCCATCAGCTTGTCGACCAGCTCGCCGGCCAGGATGGAAGGATAGCCGGGGATGTCATAAATGGGCTTCTTCGGATAGATTTCTGTTAATTGTCCGCCTGGCTGCGGCAGGGCATCCACCAGGTGGCAACGCAACTTCAGCAGGCCTGCCTCGAAAACGGTAAATAAACCGCAAGGCCCGGCGCCGATGATGATAATGTCTGTCTGAATCATGGTTAAACAGCTTGCTTGTCTTTTAATTTATTGATGAAAAATCTGGGATGCAGCCCGCATTCGATCTTGTCGCTGCCCTTCCAGCGGCCGCTCCTTCCCTTGCCTTTAACGGTGCAATGAGTGCATCCGATGGAGCCATACCCTTTCGCCTCCAGCGAATGACGAGGCAAGGCATACTTTTCCAGGTAAGCCTCAGATGTCTCCGGCTTAACGTCGATGTTCGGATGAAATTTGATGATATCTCCCTGCTTTTCGAAGATCCTCAGCCCGGCCCTAAAAGCCGTTTGATGAGACATGAGTCCGGAGATCCAGACTTTGTGCTGTGCTTTGATCGGCTCCAAGGGAACGACTTTGTTGATCGAGCAGCACATTTTTGGATGATCGATCCACCACTGCTCATCACGCGTAAGCTGATTTTCCTCTTTCTTCGGTAAAACCTCTATTATGTCTAATTCCAGCAATTCTTGTATTTCATTCTTGTATGCAATCGTCTCTTCAAAATGATAAGTAGTGTTGATGAAATGGACCTTTTGCGTAGGACGAAAGCGATGCAGCAGATGCAGCAAAAAGACGGACTTGGTGCCGAAAGAAGAAGTTACCATTACGTCTTCCTCTGCAAAGTATTTGTATAGCAGCGGAATGCGTTCTTCGAACGGCAGAGACATGAACAGGTCGTTGAGCAGTTCGATACTCAGCGCTTTCCAGTCTTTGGTTACCTTTGGAATTGTGGTCATGTTTGTTTGTTTTTATTACAGTTGATTTACTTACCTGGATTTTTTTAGGTTAAGTTACTTTTGTCCACGGCCTTACTCCTTTTTATAGGGGCAGTCTTCGCAAAGCGGGAGCTGCCGTATTTTTTCTTTATCGCTTACCAGGGAAGAAGTCAGGACATTCAGTTTTTTCACTTTTTGAGTAAAGCCGACCTCCAGTTGATTGCGGATATTCCAGAGGTTTTCCAGCAGAGCGTGGGATTCGTCCGGAAGAATAGACTCCAGCAGTTGCCGGAAGCGCTTGGCCAGCGTAGGAGATTTCCCGTTGGTAGAAATGGCGACCTTGAGGTCTCCCCTGGTCACGATAGAGCCCAGGTAGAAATCGCACAAGTCGGGCGTGTCCGCTACATTGACCAGCTTTAGTTGTTCTTTCGCTTCGTGGCGAACCTGCCGGTTCAGTTCCTTTATATTGGTGGCCGCGATGATCAGATCATGCCCGGGAATATCCTCCCGGCTGAAAGGCTTTTGATGGATGGTCACTTTGTGGTTAGGGTATTTCTCCAGTTCTTCGCGAATCTTTTGGGAAATATCGGGCGCCACCATGGTGATGCGAGCGTCCGGGCTGCTTTTCAGGATAAAGGCGAGTTTCTCATGTCCGACTTCTCCAGCCCCCACAATAAGCATATTCAGCTGGTGCAGTTTTAGAAAAATCGGGTACAATGGGTTTTGCGTCTCGGTCATGCTCGATTGATTTTGGCAGGTGTAGGAAGCAACTGCTCAGCCACCTGCGCCCATTTTTGATGAAATTGAACGGTTTCGCCCACTACAATGATCCCCGGGGTGCCCACCTTATGCATCTCGGCCAGGTCAACAATGGTGGAAATAGTACCCAATACTACTTTTTCGGTAGGTTTGGAGCCGTTCTGGATGATCATGACGGGAGTATCTTCCCGGCCATACTCAGCAAACAATTTTGCGATTTGGGAGAGCTTCCGTATGCCCATCAGGATTACGACAGTAGCGGTAGATTGCGCCGCCAGCTCAATATCGCTCGATAATTGTCCTGACTGCGTCGTTCCCGTTATGACCCAAAAGCTTTCACTCACGTGCCGGGTAGTCAGGGGAACGCCCTGTAAAGTAGCCAGGCCGATGCTGCTGGAAATACCCGGAACGACCGTCACCGGAATGTCGAAGCTTTCCAGAAAGGCGATTTCTTCCTGTGCCCTTCCAAAAACAAAAGGATCGCCGCCTTTCAGTCGAACGACATGGCCGTAAGACAAGGCGTACTGCACCATGAGCAAATTGATCTCGTCCTGGGTTTTGTAGTGACGGGCTGCTCTTTTCCCCACAAAGACGCAGATGGTTTCTTTAGGTGCGTAGTCCAATAAGTCGTTATTAGCCAGTGCGTCATATAGGATAACGTCAGCCGACTGAATGGCTTTAAGTCCTTTGAGCGTAATCAGATCGGCATCTCCCGGCCCGGCGCCCACGATGCTGACTTTGGGATGAATGGTTTTCATGAGATTAGGCTTTATAATAGTTGTCCACGACTAACTTATCTGCTCCGCCGGCAGCTTTGAGCTGGGCATTTCGGGTGTCGATGACTTGTTGTACAAAAGCTTCGGCTCTGGCGATGTACTCTTTCGCAAAAGCTTCGTCAGGTTCCTGCCGGTTGATTTGCAGTACAAGCGCTGAAAAAGAGCCCGACAACTCAAATTCGGCTGCATCGACATAATGCGTTTGAAAATCTTTCAGGATACCTTTGTGGGTATTGCATTTCACATCTTTACTCAGCAACAAGGCTTTGGCGCCGATTACGAAGCCGGCATAGGCATGGTAAATGGCGTCGGCAAAAACACCCTCCTGAAAAGCTTCGCGAGCCCAGTCCACTTTAACCTTGGCGTCGTTGATGATGGTCCCGACCACATCCAGTACTACTCCGGCACATTCTCCAACCCCGATGGATTGGACGTATTGCTGTTCCTGGCCCCAATCTTGGAATTCGTCATCCCTGAGGTCATCCAGGTCGGCCAGGGGCTTCAGCAAGTCGTAAAAATAGCGCTTGCCCTTATCCTGGAAATAATCGTTGAAGTAATCGTAATCGGCCGCTTGAGCGAGGTAATCGTCAAAGACCGTTCTCACGGCGTTGGGAATGCGTTTGGTAGGCAGTTTGATCACTTTTTCGGCGATGAACCCATATCCTCTCGGGTCGATCCCTCCTCCCATGACCACCTGCATAGCCGGGACGACGCCGACTCCACGTTTTATGGAGCTACCATGAAAGCCGATCTGTGCCGCCATATGCTGGCCGCAGGAATTCATACAGCCGCTGATCTTGATCTTCAGGTTGGTTTCTTTGAGCAAATCGGGATATTCCGAAAGCACCAGGTTCTCGAGTACATTGGCCAGCTCTGTACTGTTCGTTACGCCCAGTGCGCAGGTATCTGTACCCGGGCATGCCGTGACATCAGCAGTAGAATCAAAGCCGGCATCTCCCAGGCTCAAAGCTTGTAATTCCTGATATAAATAAGGCAAAGCTTCTTCCGGCACATAACGAAGCAACAACCCCTGGTTCACCGTGATCCGGATATCATCGGCGGCGCAGGTGCGAATGAGGCGGGCCAGTTTCCGGGCTGTTGCCACATCGATATTTCCGAGTCGAACTTTTATCCAGACGCCGTACCAGCTCTTTTGCTTTTGCTCGAAAACGTTGGTCTTCAGCCAAAGGCCAAAGCTGGACGGGTCGTCGATCTTAACCTGATGATCACGTGGATCAAAGGAAGGCAGGGTTACTTGTTCCTCCACGGGATCTATAGGATAACGCTTGTGTTTCAGCGCCGTCCATTCTTCTTCCACCAGCTCCAGGAAGGCAGGCAGCCCCAGTTTTTTCACCAAAAACTTCATCCGGGCTTTCATGCGCTTCTCCCGCTCACCATACCGATCAAATACCCTAAGGCAGGCTTCCATAAAAGGTATGATCTGGTCCTGGGGTAAAAACTCATAGACCGGGTGGGCGACCATAGAAACGGCGCCTAGTCCGCCGCCGACCAATACCTTAAACCCGCGAACCGCTACGCCTTCGATGTTCTTAACCCTTGGAATAAAGCCGAAATCGTGGAAATACGTAAAAGCAGAATCCTCATCGCTGGAAGAAAAAGCCGGCTTGATCTTACGACCCATTTCCTGGCAGATAGGATTGCGGAGAAAATACTCGAAGGCCGCCTGGGCATAAGGCGCTACGTCAAAAGGCTCATTCGGATCAATGCCGGCAGTGGCGGAGGCGGTGATGTTCCTGACGGTATTCCCGCAGGCTTCCCTAGCGGTAAGGCCCGCCTCTGCCAGCGCTGTCCAGATGGCGGGAGAGTCGCCCAGCTTGACATAGTGCAACTGAATGTTCTGACGGGTAGTCAGGTGCAGATTCCCGGTGCTGTACTGCTCGGAAATAGCTGCGATCGCCTCTAATTGCGTAGTGGTGATCTTCCCGAAAGGGATCTTTATTCTAAACATCTGCACACCAACCTGCCGTTGACCATAGACGCCGCGGGTCAGTCGGTAGTGTTTGAAACGCTCTTCGTCCTCCCGCTCGTTTTTAAAGTCCTGGATGCGGGTTTCCAGTTCCAGGATGTCTTTCCGATCGGCTTCCTTCAGGTGCGCCAATTTGGTTTTTAAGTTCATAGCAAGGATTTATCAAGATGATCAAAAGGATGTAAGCGGCCTTATCAAGCCTGCAGGCTTTTCAGACCGCCTTCAGAGCATCGGATTTCGGGAAATTTAAATAAAACGATAAAAGCCTTTCCGGCTTGACACTGGAAAGGCTTTGAAGAAATCTATGTTAATTGGGTATTCTATCCGGTAAAAGCCCTGCCCGTGCCTACTCCAAGAGTATACATGCAACAACAACAGCAACAAAAAGAAAATAAAGGAACTCGCATTGTCGTCATTTTGGTCAGGAAAATAAGTGCGTTACTTAATATGAATACAAGTATAATTCTTTATGAGCTAAAAATGCAAATTTTTTTATAAAAATTAAGATTTATTTAAATTATGACAAGTTGATCATGCTTTCATAAATTTTTACTTCACAAAACCCAATCTATGATAAAAATTTCATGTATTCATAAGTTGTTATTTTAATAGGTTTGTAAGTATTTGAATTAGAAAATTGGCATGTAAATATATTGTGAGGAGCAGGATCAAAAGAGTTGGTAGCACCATTATACAAGAATGATTATTTTAGCCTACAAAACAACGAGCCGGTTATGTATCCTGATCTATCCTACCTGTTTCACGACTTATTCGGGACGCCCCTGGACAACTGGCTGTCGATTTTCAAAACCTTCGGCCTTTTTTTGGCCCTGGCCCTCCTCCTGGCGGCATACGTGCTAAAGCTGGAGCTTAAGCGAATGGGGCGAAAAGGCATTTTTGAACCGACGGAAGAGGAAGTGACCGTTGGCCGGCCGGCCACCCTGCTCAATTTATTGGGCAGCTTTGTACTGGGTTTTGCATTCGGCTATAAACTGGGATTTGTCTTTACTCATTTTGAAGCTTTTCAAAAGGATGCTGCTGAAGTACTGATCTCCTGGAAAGGCAGCTGGCTTTGGGGCATTTTACTGGGGCTGTTCTGGGCCCTACTCAACTATTTTGAGCGAAAAAGCCAACAACTACCCGAGCCCAAAGTGGAAATTCGCCGGGTCTATCCTCATCATCGCATTGGAGACATCACCATCATCGCCGCCCTGGCCGGGATTGCGGGCGCCAAACTGTTCGACCTGCTGGAGCATTTGCCAGCGTTTTTCCAAAATCCCTGGAAAACGTTGTTCTCCGGCGGTGGACTGGCCATTTACGGCGGCCTCATCCTGGGTTTTCTGGCTGTCGTCCTCTACTTGAAAAGTCAGCGCATTCCTATAAGGCCGGTCATGGATGCGTCCGCCCCTGCTCTGGTCATAGGTTACGGCATCGGCCGACTGGGCTGCCACTTTTCGGGAGACGGCGACTGGGGCGTCAAAAATCCGGCGCCGACACCGGATTGGTGGTTTCTTCCGGACTGGCTGTGGGCGTATGACTATCCCCGTAATGTACTCGATATGGGTGAGCCCATCCCTTCCTGCAACGGCGATTTTTGCCGGCAGCTTGAAGTTCCGGTATTTCCGACCCCGATCTACGAAGTAGCCATGGCAGCAGTTCTTTTGATCGTTTTGCTGGTGATCCGAAAAAAGCTACCTGTTGCCGGAATGTTGTTCTTTGTTTATCTTATCCTTAATGCTGTTGCCCGGTTCAGTATCGAGGCCATTCGGGTCAATGAACGCTATCCTTATTTTTTTAACCTCACACAGGCTGAGATCATTTCCGTTGTTCTTTTTATTGTAGGAATAACCGGTCTGGCTTATCTGTTTTGGAGAAAAGAAGAGATCAGGCATTACTATCCTTCCAAGGCATCCAACAAGCCCTGATAGCAGACATCCGCCGCCTTTTTCCAACTAAATTTTTTTCGCTGTTCCCGACCTGCCCGGACCATATCCATCCGCTTTTTTTCATCGAAAACAACAGCTTGCATGGCCGAGGCTAGCTCCTCCATATTTTCAGGATCCACCAAAATGCCGGCCTTTCCGGCCACTTCCGGCATGGAAGACACCTTAGAGGTGAGGACAGGCACATCGCAATGCAAAGCCTCCAGAATGGGAATGCCAAATCCCTCAAAATTCGATGGATAAGTCAACGCTTCGGCGGCGCCCATCAAACGAGGCAAGGCAGCTTCATCCAGATAACCCAAAAACCGGATATTTTCCTTATGGTGCGCCTGCTCATAAGCAGCCTTCACGGCCCCAGTCTGCCAGGCGAATCTGCCGCCGATGAGCAATTGGATGGGATGGTCGTTTTTTTGTTTGAAAAGATCAAATGCCTGGATCAGCCGATGCACATTTTTTCGGGGATGAACGGCGCCCAGGTAGAAAAAATAGGGGTTGCCATCGCTGTATTCCGCTCTGACCCTCTTCTTTTCCTCTTCCGATAAAGGCCTGAAAGTATTGCGAGCTCCGTTACAGGCTACGCTGATCTTTTTTTCCGCCACCCCATAGGTTGACACAATGTCATTTTTGACAAAATCCGAAACCGTAATGATGCTTTGCGCCTTATTAAGATAGCGAGGCACAAAGTATTGGTAATACTTTCTGACCAGGGGAGGCACCTGCTCGGGAAAATGAACATGCGCGATATCGTGAATGACCATAGCAGTGGGTACTTTACTGCGGATTGAGAGGTATCCGTCAGTGGAGAAGAAAACGTCCGGCCGGTAGCGATTGAACAGTACAGGCAGCGACCATTCAAACCAAAAGTACCACAGCAGCGGATGACGGGCAGGGGGCGGCAGATGGACGCCCTGCACATTGGGGGCAAAGATAAAATCCTGATTAAAAGGCCGATCGAAAATAAAAAGGAACTCATGTTCCGGATGATCCTGAACCAGTTGCCGGCAGACTTCATTAGTAAACCATCCAATGCCCTCGAGTTTGTCTTTCAGCAGGAATCTGGTGTTAACGGCTATGCGCATATTTCAATAATGTTATACCTTTGATTTGGGAGGCACGCAATTTTTTACAAATGCAAAGATGAATAAAATCACCCAACATGAGAATTAAAGTACTGGTTTCCCTGATTTTAATTTGCTCAGTCAGCTTTAGCATTTACGGCCAGGAAAATGCTTGTTTTGACGGAGTCAATAAAAAATTGATGGAATGGGCGTTTAAAGACTTCGAAACGCCCATGGAGGCGCGGGAAGCCAAAATGAGTATCGTTCGGGAACTGGTTGGCTGTGATATGCCCGATTTTGAGGCTCGCACCTTAGAGGGCGACACCATTAATCCGGAGAATTTAAAAGGAAAGATTACGGTCATCAACTTCTGGTTCATCGGTTGTCCGCCCTGCGAAAAAGAATTGCCCGGCCTGAACCGGCTGGTGGAAGAATACCAAGAAGAGCCGGTCAACTTCCTGGCCTTTGGCCGGGACGACGAAGAGGAGATCCTGGAGTATCTGGAAAAGCACGATTTTAAATATCAGCAAATTCCGCAAACCAGTGCTCCCGGCGTTTTCCTGGCGTTCGAGGTTCGTTTCGGCTATCCTTACCACCTGGTGTTTAATGCAGACGGTCAGCTGGTGTATACCCGGGTTGGAGGTAGTATTGAAGACGAACTTTTTATGTATAATAAGTTGAAACCTGTTTTAGATAAACTATTGAATTGAAATAAATGGGAGTCTATAAAAGCGTTGTTTTGCTTTGAAAAGAAATTGTTGGGCACGCAGATGCCGCGAATAACGCAGATGATGGAAATTGCTATGCGGCAGATTGGGTGGCCATGCAGATTGCGTTAATAACGCCGATTTTTCAAACAGTGGTCTATAAAATTTGCGTCATCAGCGAAATCTGCGTGCTAAAAGGACAAGCTGGATCTGCCAAATCTCTATGTTCAGATAGCAATGTAAGCCATGCCCCTGGGGAGAAAGAATCAGAATTCGATATGGCTCGTATATAATCAACCATACCATGAAAAAAACAGATGTCTTAATCATCGGCTCCGGCGTCGGTGGTTTGACTACCGCCATCAGCCTGGCTGAGCAAAGACCGGATGTTCGCATCACCGTACTTACTAAAACCAGAAAAGGAGAAAGCAACACAGCCTACGCCCAGGGCGGTGTAGCCGCCGTCTGGAATATAGAGGTCGACAATTACCAGAAGCATAAAATCGACACATTGGACGCCGGCGACGGACTATGCAACGAAGCCATCGTCGACATCGTCGTGGAAGAAGGTCCCCGGCGCGTACAAGACATCATCGACTGGGGCGCCCGTTTCGACAAAGCGCCCGGCGAGGACGAGTACGACTTGGGGCGCGAAGGTGGTCATTCCGAAAACCGCATCTTACATTATAAGGACCTGACGGGCTGGGAAATTCAGCGGGCTTTGCTCACCAAAGCTAAAACCCTGCCTAACATCGAGATTCTCCAGCATTATTTTGCCGTGGACGTACTTACGCAGCACCACCTGGGCTACAACGTCACCAGGCTATTACCCGGTATTGAATGTTACGGCGCCTATGCATTGAATAAGCAAACCAAAGAAATAGAGACCTTTTTATCCAAGGTCACCGTTGTGGCGACGGGCGGGGCAGGGCAGGTTTACATGAACACCACCAATCCGGTCATTGCCAGCGGCGATGGCATTGCTATGGTTTATCGCGCCAAAGGCTGGATCGAGAACATGGAGTTCGTTCAGTTCCACCCTACGGCGCTCTTTAACCCGGCCGGCGAAAATCCATCTTTTTTGATCTCAGAAGCGGTCAGAGGTTTCGGCGGTATTTTAAAGACCGGGGAAGGGGAAGAATTCATGCACAAATACGACAAAAGAGGCTCTCTGGCCCCCAGGGACATCGTCGCCCGCGCCATCGACAATGAGATTAAGCTGCGCGGGGAAGAGTCGATGTTTTTGGATTGCACCCATCTGGACAAGGCAGCCTTCATCGGCCATTTTCCCACCATTTACGAAAAATGCCTCAGCATCGGCATCGATCCGATGATCCATATGATCCCAGTGGTGCCGGCTTGTCATTACATGTGCGGGGGCATACGTGTGGACGAGTGGGGCCACAGCTCCATCAATCGGCTGTATGCCTGCGGAGAATGCAGCTGCACGGGATTGCACGGCGCGAACCGTTTAGCTTCCAATTCCTTGCTTGAAGCGATGGTCTTCGGCCACCGCATTGCGGAAGACATCCTCCCCAAGCTCGACGAGCTCGACTGGCAGGACAACATTCCCAACTGGCAGGCCAACGGCACGACCGAGCCTGATGAGATGGTCCTGATCACGCAAAGCCTGAAAGAACTCAAAGAGATCATGAGCAGTTATGTGGGGATCGTACGCACAAATGTACGCATGAAAAGGGCCATGGATCGACTTTGGCTGTTGTACCGCGAAACGGAGGAATTGTATAACACCACCACCATTTCACCCCAGCTTTGTGAGTTGCGCAATTTAATCACGATCGGTTATCTGATCACACGTTCGGCTTCGATGCGGCGGGAGAGCAGGGGCTTGCATTTTAATACAGATTTTCCGGAACGGCAAAAGTTTATTCAATCGTCGGTACTTTAGGGGATTGAGTCAGGGGTTGTGTAAAAAGTTCTGTTGGTAGACAGGCTTTTGTTCTTTTTTCCCAACCTCTGACTCAAAACGCTTCTTCTAAAATCTGTTAATTAGACTTGTTGCGACGGGTCAGCGCGGTGGGAAAAATGAGCTATTTTTTTCCACACGAAGGCTTTTAGAGGGAGCATAGCCGAGCTACGCGACCGAAAAAAGGCACAGTGTGGGAGAAAAAGGGCCAATTTTCACCCGTGATGATCCCGTCGCAACAAGTCTATTATATTCCAGACCAACTCAGACTCATACCCTCGCTGTATGGCATAGGCTGCCAGTTTACTTCGTCTTTTAAAGTCATCCGGTTCTTTCAGTCTTTCATTCTTTTGGAGGATGGCTTCTTCGGCCTGGCGGAGGTAATCCTCTTCCGGTATTTCCTCCATGCCTTTTCGGATGCAATAATCTGAGATTTGTCGTTTTTTCAACTCCTGTCGGATTCGAACCTTTCCCCACTTGTTGATCCGGAATTTGCCGCGTACGTAAGAGCGGGCGAAGCGCTCCTCGTCCAGGAACTTTTCCTCGATGAGGTTCGCGATGACTTCTTCCAGTTCATCCCCATACAAGCCCAGATCCAATAGTTTGCTGCGTACTTCCTGATGGCAGCGATCCTGGTAGGCGCAATACCGCTGGAGTTTAGCCAGAGCATCGTATTTACTGATCCACTTTTTAGCTTCGGGCCTTCTGGACATCAAAATAAGATTTTGTTAATGTATATTTTTTGTTTGGAAAAGTGTCTTTTTCTAATTTCACCCGTCCCTAGTTAAGAATTGCATGGCAATTTGTCAAATAACAGTTTACTAAAAGTCCTCATTCATTACTCAATCTAATCTTCTTAACCAACAGATTTTAACATGGAAAACTTTATTAACAGACTCATTGAATTGAGCGCCGAATACGCACCTAAGGTAGTAGGCGCCATTTTAACCCTCATTATCGGTTTCTGGATCATCGGCCGGATCGTCAAGGCTTTGTCCAGGTATTTTAAGAGAAAAAGCTTTGACGAAACCGTTGAGCCGTTTCTGCTCTCCCTGGTCAGCGTTGGCCTGAAGGTCATGCTGCTATTGGCGGTAGCTCAGATGTTCGGCATTGAAACGACTTCCTTTGTCGCCATCTTTGGCGCCCTGGCCTTTGCTATCGGTCTAGCCCTGCAGGGTAACCTCAGCCACATGGCAGCCGGCATTCTGATCCTGATCTTCCGTCCGTTTAGAGTCGGCGACTTCATCGTAGCACAAGGCTATTCCGGTACAGTCAAAGAGATCCAGATCTTTACCACCATTTTAACCACCCTGGACAACCGCATCATCATCATGCCGAACGGCGCCATCACCAGCGGTCCGATCGAAAACCTGACTGCTCCCGGTGAGCGCAAGGTGCCGATGACCTTCGGCATCGGCTATAAAGATGACATCGACAAGGCCCGCACTGTTATCCAACAGGTAGCCGATGCTTGTCCTTACATCAACCACGACAAACCCGTGGATATCCTGATCTCTGAACTGGGAGACAGCTCTGTGAATTTCGCCGTTCGCCCCTGGTGTAAAACAGAAGACTACTGGGATGTTCACTTCTACATGCATGAAAATATTAAGAAAGAATTTGACAAGGCCGGCGTAGGTATTCCATTCCCGCAAATGGATGTGCATTTGAAGCAAAATTAAACGGCTTGTCTTTATTTTTCACCGCAAAGACGCAAAGGGCTCAAAAGCCTGGCGTTTCTTTGCGGTGAAGAAACTATTCCGGTTTTTCTCCGCAACTTTTTTTCCCAAAAAACGAACTTCCCTACCTGAAAAGTTGATGTAAAAAGAAAAACTAAAATCAACTTATGGAGAACATCATTGACCAAATCACTACGATTATTGTGAATTACGCGCCAAAAGTCGTCGGCGCCATTTTAACCCTGCTCATCGGTTTTTGGATCATCGGGCGCATTACCCGTGTTTTTAACCGGACCATGGCCAAACAGAAAATCGATGAATCGCTGCGGGACTTTCTGGAATCGATTGTCAACATCGGTTTGAAGATCTTGCTGCTGTTGTCGGTAGCCAGCATGTTCGGCATTGAAGTCACTTCTTTTGTCGCCATTTTTGGTGCGCTGGCCTTTGCAGTAGGCCTGGCCTTGCAGGGCAACCTGGCCAACTTTGCCAGCGGGGTGCTCATCCTGATCTTCAAATTTTACAAGATCGGTGACTTCATCTCGACGGCCTGTCATTCCGGTACGGTCAAAGAGATCAAGATCTTCCACACGGTGCTGCAAAGCCTCGACAACAGTCTGATCATCATTCCGAACGGCTCGATCACCAGTGGTCCGATCCAGAATTTCACCACTCTAGGCATGCGCCGCCACGACCTTACGGTAGGGGTGGGCTACGGCGCCGATCTGGACAAGACGAAAGAGATCATCGAGGAGGTTATTAAGAATACGCCCAATCTGGCCCTGGATCAGGGGTATGATGTTTTTGTCAAAGAGCTGGCGGACAGCTCCGTCAATTTTGCGGTCCGTTTTATGGCGAAAAACGAGCATTTCTGGCCGGCTTATAAGCATTTCTGGCAAGCGGTGAAAAAGGAGCTGGATAAAAATGATATTAACATTCCGTTTCCGCAGATGGATGTGCATTTGCCGAAGGCTGCCGAAGCATAGTTTAGTCTTCGATTATTAGACTTGTTTCGACGGGATGGGCAGGATGCTAACGAATTACCCTGAAAAAATTAAAATAACGTGAGTTCGGAGATTCCCAAAGCCCCAGAGGGGCAAAATGTTGGTAGAAAAAATTGAAATTAAAGGATAGCGTGCCGTAGGTACGTCATATATTCCGTACCTACGGCACGGGTTTTTGTTGTTGCCCCTTTTTCCTACCAACATTCAGCCTCTAGCGGAGCTAGTTGGCTGATTACCAAAAGGGAAATCTCCGAACTTACGTTAAAATATTACG
>CAZJQS010000106.1:0-14594 GCA_964548175.1 uncultured Saprospiraceae bacterium | reverse complement strand
TTTGAATTTGAAAAAAGGATTAAGGGCTCCAGAGGAGCCTAATGTTGTTAGCCCTGAATGGCGGAACGATTCTGTTTAAACGCTGAAAATACATACCGGTCAGAGACCGTCACCATAACTTAAAACACCATTCTTCTATGCTTAAAATCGGGCTTTTGGGAGTAGGACATCTGGGTAGAATTCACGCCAAATGCATAAAATTAGCGGATCAGCATTATGAGCTGGTCGGATTTTATGATCCGGATGATGCGGCTGCCGAAAAGGCGGAGAAAGAATTTAACATCCGTCGCTTCACCGATCTGGACGAACTGATCGATGCCGTTGAGGTGGTGGACATTGTTACACCTACCTTCACCCACTTCGATCTGGCTTTCAGGGTGATCCGGAAATCCAGGCACGTTTTTATCGAAAAACCCATCACACGCACCCCACAGGAGGCCGAAGAACTTTTGCAGTTGAGCGGTGAGTATGGGGTAAAGGTACAGGTGGGTCATGTGGAGCGTTTCAATCCGGCCCTTTTGGCCATGGAAGATATGGTCGTAGACCCTATGTTCGTCGAAGGTCATCGACTGGCCGTTTTTAACCCTCGGGGCACGGATGTGTCGGTAGTTTTGGACCTGATGATCCACGACCTGGATATCCTGCTGAGCATGGTGCGCTCCAAACCGGCGGAAGTACGCGCCAATGGAGTAGCTGTTGTGAGCAATACGCCCGACATCGCCAACGTTCGCATAGAATTTGAAAACGGATGCGTAGCCAACCTGACGGCCAGCAGGATCTCTTTAAAACAAATGCGCAAAGTCAGGCTGTTTCAGCATAACGCTTACTTAAGTCTTGATTTTCTCGAAAAACAAGCGCAGGTGGTCCGGCTTTTCGACAAGGGAAGCGATCAACTGCCGGAAGGTGGTTCTTTTATGGAATTGCCTACCGCAAAAGGCAAAAAGCTCATCCACGTCAGCATGCCGGAGATCGAACCGGTCAATGCCATCAAGATGGAGCTGGAAACTTTTGCAGAAAGCATCCGGACGAATACCTTGCCCAGAGTGAGCATCGAAGATGGTTACCGGGCATTAAAACTGGCGCACGA
The DNA here is from genome assembly GCA_964548175.1 of uncultured Saprospiraceae bacterium. GTDB lineage: Bacteria > Bacteroidota > Bacteroidia > Chitinophagales > Saprospiraceae > JANQPA01. The sequence continues at coordinate 13,507 of CAZJQS010000106.1, read as the reverse complement.
GATTGACCGCCAAATAGAAGAAAAACTGAGCAATGCAGACTTTAAGCCGCAGCCATAGCACAGTGCTATCATAAGCATATGCCATACCGATTAGACATACATCGCGCCATCTTTTATTGGGTGCTGTTTTTTACAAGCTGTTTCTTCTTTTTTTCCTGCGACTTCATCAATCCGGAGGAGGAGCAACCTGCGTATATTCATATAAAACCATTTTCCCTGACGACGAATCCTGCCACGCAAGGCAGCAGTAGCGCCAAGATTACCGAAGCCTGGCTTTTCCTGGATAATGAATTCCTGGGCGCTTATTCCTTGCCGGTTACTATTCCTTTGCTGGCGCAAGGGACGCATACCATACGGCTGGAACCCGGCATCAGAGACAACGGCATCGGCGGTACGCCGGAAATTTATCCCTTCTACGAAATTTTTGAAACGACCGTGGACCTGGACCTCGTGGAGGTGGATACGGTTCAGCCCGTGACCCGGTACCGGGATAATGCAACCTTTGTATTCATCGAAGAATTCGAGCGTTCTGATCATTTGTTCAGAGACGTACAAGTGGGCGCGCCCGAAACCCGCATCAACAGAGTGCGGGAAGCTGCATTTGAAGGGGACTTTTCAGGCCTGCTCAACATCAACATCGAACAGCCGGAAGTGTTGATCGCCACGAGCAGACGGTTTGATTATCCTGACCAACTCGTGCCCATCGTTTACCTGGAGATGAATTATCGCTCGGAAGGACTGGCCGGTTTCGGGATCATCGGATACGCCAATGACGACCCCAATCGGGGCGAGATCCTATTATCTGCAGGCTTTCGGCCCAGCGAAGAATGGAATAAGATTTATTTCAATCTTACCCGGGTGATGGCCAACAGAAATTTTTCTGAATTTCAAGTCGTTTTTCAGGCAGCGATTCCCCAGGAAAACGGAACCTATATAACAGAAAACGTTCGCATATGGTTAGACAACATCAAACTCATTCAATTCTAAACCTCGGCTCCACCAAAGACGAAAAGCAAATGATCCAAAAGCGTCGTTTGCATACGCTGTATTACAAAATAGCGGATTTCCTTTCTGCCATGGTCGCCTGGTCTTTGTTTTTCGCTTATCGTACTTACCTGGAATCCAGGAATTTAGATGACGGTATTTTTAATGACCCCAATTTCTGGTACGGCATAGCTCTGATCCCTACCGGCTGGCTCTGCTTCTATGCCGTTTTTGACCAGAACAAAGATATTTATCGCCTGTCCCGACTGGCGACGCTCACGCGAACGCTGTTCCTCAGCTTTTTCGGCGTCCTTTTTCTGTTTTTTACGCTTTTATTAGATGATGTTGTTGTCAACTACACCACGTATTATACTTCCTTCCTGTCTTTGTTGTTTCTCCATTTTACCATTACCGCAACCGTCAGAATGATCTTGTTGTCGCGGGCGCACAACCGCCTGAAAGCCGGACAGGTGACCTTCAATACCATTATGATTGGCGGTAACGATAATGCCTACGGCCTGTACAAAGATATTAACGGCCGAAAAAACGAACTGGGCTATCGCTTCATCGGCTTTATCGATACGAACGGCGCCAGCGTGAAAAGATTATCCGCCCACATTCCCAGCCTGGGCCGCCTGGAAGACCTGCGAGCGGTCATCAAAGGCCGCCATGTGGAAGAGGTCATCATCGCCATAGAATCTTCTGACCACAACAAGATCGAGAAGATCCTCAGCGTTCTTTTTGAATTTAACGATCGCCTCCGCATTACCATTATCCCGGATATGTATGACATCCTGATCGGCACTGTTAAGATGAATGAAGTTTACGGCGCCGTCCTTATTGAGATCAAACAAGTATTGATGGCCAACTGGCAGCGGGTATTGAAGCGCAGCATAGACCTGACAGTCTCCACGCTCATGCTGCTGTTGCTGTCTCCACTTTACGCCTATATCGCGGCCCGGGTGCGCTTGTCCTCACCCGGCCCTATTTTCTTCAAACAGCAACGCATCGGAATCAACGGAAAACCTTTTGACATTTACAAATTCAGGTCCATGTACGTGGATGCGGAAAAAGATGGACCACAACTTTGCAAAGACAACGATAATCGCGTTACGCCCTGGGGCGCCGTCATGCGCAAATATCGCCTGGATGAACTGCCGCAGTTCTGGAACGTACTCAAGGGCGATATGTCGCTCGTCGGACCTCGTCCGGAAAGACAATATTATATCGATCAGATCATCAGCCGGGCGCCGCATTATCATCACCTGTTGAAAGTTCGTCCCGGCATTACTTCCTGGGGGCAGGTCAAGTACGGCTATGCTTCCAACGTGGATCAGATGGTGCAGCGCCTGAAGTTCGATATCCTCTACATCGAGAATATGTCGCTGGCCCTGGATTTTAAGATACTGTTCTATACCGTTCTGGTGGTGGTGCAAGGGGATGGGAAGTAGGTCCACCTTATTGCCTGACATTAGCTGCGTGCCAAACTCATCTGCACAAGCCTTCCTATCTATAAAATGGAAAGGGACAAATAGCTAACATTGAATGCTTCATATGGAACTCCTTAAGCCCGCTCATTTCGACTACCCAAAATGCCTGGCGGTGCTGGGCGACAACGACTTTGAATGTCTGCATCATAAGGAGGACGACGTCATCACCAAAGCCTTGCTTTCCGAGAAAGGCCCTTTCCTTTTTCAACTCCAGGAAAAAGACGACTATTTAGTCATTGACCTTTTAAAAGGTGAGGAACAGCACTTAACCACAGCTGCAGCATATGTCAAAGAATGGTTCGACCTGGAGCGCGACCTGTCGCCTTTTTATGAAAAACTGGAAGCCGATCCCGACTTCGCCTTTATGGCCCGGGAGTTTAAGGGTTTACGCTTGATGGGCATTCCCAGTCTGTTCGAAGCCATGTGCTGGAGCATACTGGGCCAGCAGATAAATGTTGCTTTTGCTGCTAAATTAAAAAGGCGGCTGGTGGAAAATTTCGGTCAGGGTGTAGAAGCCGGCGGACAAACTTTCTGGCTGTTCCCCGAGCCCGAGGTGGTCGCCGAATTAGACGTCGAGCAGCTCCGGCCGTTCCAGATTTCCCAGCGAAAGGCGGAATACCTCATCGGTCTGGCCCGCTTATTTGCGGAAGGCCAGATCTCCAAGTCACAGCTGGAAGCTCTCGGCGAAGCCGAAGCGGTCCTGAAAGCACTCACCAGTATCCGCGGCATCGGCCTCTGGTCGGCCAACTACGCCATGATGAAATCCCTCCACCTGCCCAACAGCATCCCTTATGGGGACACCGGCCTCAGCTCCGCCCTCCACCAGCTCAAAGGCACCGAGCGCTACCCCTCCAAAGCAGTGATCGACGAGATCTTCACCCCCTTCGAAGGCTGGAAAGCCTACCTGACCCGCTACCTCTGGCGCAGCCTTAGTATAACTGCAAATTAATTCATCGCGAAGATTCCCGCCTCGCAGGCAGGCGCTGAATCTGTGTGCCTCCGGGGTAAAAAAACCGCGATAACCAACTCTGCCAGCGTTCATCAGCTGCCAAGATCAGCTAAACCTGCGCCAACAACTCCCTTCACCTCAGCTCACTTTGAAATTTTAATTATGTGACAAAATCTGATCTAACTCATTGATTATGTGGAAAACTTCTTATTTTTGGAGCAATACACGAAATTTTTGGAGTAAACTACATTCATATCATTTTCCCAAAAAACACAAACAATGAGGAAAATACCATTCACACCTTTACGCAAAATTACATTCAATAGACTGAGGAGTATCCTTTTATGGCTCTCCCTGACCATTTTGGCCGCACCTGCTATGAATGCAGCTAATTACGAGTGGAAAGGGAATGACAATACCGATTGGAATGTTCTGAACAATTGGAGGTTAGGCAATGGGAATGTCCCGACCGCTCTTCCTGGCGCCGGAGACGTAATATTGATCAACGGTACCGGCGGAGCGAATGCCATTCCGGTCTTGAGCAATAATGTGACCATTAGCAGCCTGACTATAAATGATGCGGTTAGTTCATCAGGAGGCATTGATCTTGGCGGATTTACCTTGAATGCAAGTGCTTTGAACATATCCGTCGGAACCATTTCTAATGGTTTTTTTGACATCAGTGGGAATGTGAATATCTCAGGGGGGACGTTCACAAGCATTGATATCGATGGAGGGAATTTTCCAACTTTGTCCAATGCTACGTTTACTAATGATGTCATCCTGGAGAAAACAGGAGGTAACAGCATGGGATCCCCCGGAGACGGTATGACTTATGAAGGGAATTTTACGTTTATCCATAACGGCAGTGGTAATGTGCGCTTTGGAAGAAATGGCGCCAATTCTTACGGAACAACTACCGCGCATACGGCTACATTCACCAACAATTCTCCAAGCGGTATATTCGGAATCGGAGAATCGAACACAGCCACCTTTAGCGGTGATGTAATTGTCAACAATTCTAGCACCAACAGCGGCGCCATACAGATTGGAAATGCTGGCGGAAGCGGTGGCGCTACCATTCCTGGAAACTTTACGATCTCCAGCTCGGCTGGTGGAGTAGGGTTGTTCGATATTATTGAAAATGGTCCTTTGAACGGAGGACTTGGAAACATATCTGGGAGTGCTTTTGAAGCAGATAACTGTATCTTTAGCGGAAACTTCGACGTTAATGTTACCGGTAGCATTTCAAGCATTGAAAATACGACTTTTAAGGGAACAGGCACCAATTCTTTTACTGCGGGCTCCAGTCTGAATGAGGTCAATAACTCTGTTTTTGCAGGCCCTACGACCTTTACCAATGCGGTAGCCGGCAGTACACCATGGGATGGAGGAAATACTTTTAATGGGAATGCTTCCTTTATAAGAACAGGTTCCAGCAGTAATAACTGGCGCCTGGATGACAACAATCCAAACACTTTTGGCTCCCCTATGAATCCTGTGGATGTGGTCATAGATAATGGCATCGGTACGGGCGAATTTTCATTTGCAGAACAAACGGCCACCTTTTATGGGAGCTTAACTGTTACCGGCAATCCGAAAAGTTCTCTTGGGCCTGTGATCATGGCGGGTACGGCGGGCCAGCAATCCATCTTCGGCTCCAATGACGGATGGGTATTTCCCAATTTCACAGTTTCTAATCCAGATGGAGTGGATATTCCGTTTTCTTTCAATGTGTCTAGTAGTTTGAATTTATCAGGAATCTTAGAAATGCCCGCTTCCGAGACCGTTAGTCTGGGCGGCGGAGCTGCTTTCTCGGGAAGCGCCTCTGGATACATAAGCGGCGGAGCCTTGTTCAAAGAAGGGAATACAGCAACCAACAGTAGCCCTCCTTTTACTTTTCACGTTGGAGCAGACGGTTTCTACGCCCCTTTTTCTTATACGACTAATAACAGTGGAGGCAATCCGGATGTAACCGTTCAATATTTTCACACAGCACCTACGTCAGGTACATTACCTTCTCCTATTGAAACAGTCAGCCAAACGGAGCACTGGACCTTGGATGTAGCCAGCCAAACCATAGGCAATACTCTCATCACCCTGCCCTACGGCCCGCAAAGCGGCTTGATTGGAGACATCTCTGACCTTAGAGTAGCTTTTTCTTCCGATGGCGGTAGTAATTGGAATGACCTTGGGGGGGCAGCTGCAGGAGGAAGCATTACTGCTTCTAATGCTGATGCTTTTGTTGCCGGCAGTTCCTACATCGTAACACTTGCCTCTGTAAATGTGGCCCGCACTCCACTTCCTGTCGAGCTGGTTTCTTTCACCGCCAAGCCGAAAGACAACTGCGTCATACTCGAATGGGCCACTGCCAATGAATTGAACAATGACTACTTCCAGGTCGAACGCAGCAGCAACGGCTCAGATTTCCAGGCCGTAGGCGACAAAATAGACGGCGCCGGAACGACTAATGAACCTTTAAATTATGAATTCATTGATACCGCGCCTCTATCCGGTATTTCTTATTACCGGTTGAAACAAGTTGACTTTGACGGACAGCACAGCTATTCTGACGTAAAGGCAGTACAAATAGGTAATGCCCCCAAAGGCGAGATGCTGGTGTTTCCGAACCCGACACGAGACCTTCTGCAAATCCGCTGGGAAGGAGATCAACCTATTGACAAACTCAGGTTTTTGGATGCGAGTGGCCAGCTCCTATCCATCAATGCTTTAATCAATGACAAACAGGCGGAGATCAATCTGAATGGATTACCTGCGGGTATGTATTTTCTGGAATTATTGTCCGGAAAAGAAAGAAAAATACAACAGGTGATCATTTCACAATAAAACCCCCTTTGTGGTGACAGATCCCTTATTTTTTTAAAAAAAAAGAATCATGATGACCACACCTTTTAAACTAACAAAAACGAATTCTATGAAAACTCTGGTTAAAACTTTTTTTACTTTTTGCGTCTCGATCCTGCTGCTTTCAGGGCTCGATGCTCGCACCTACGTATGGACCGGCCTCGGTTCTGATGACCTTTGGAGCAATCCCGATAACTGGCGTTTTGGCAATATGGATCCTGTATTGGCTTCCGACCTTCCAATGGGGACAGGAGATGACGTGCAGATCCCTAGCGGTATAGGAATTCCTCAACTGACTATGAATGAAAATATTGGAAGTATATTAATTACGAACAACGGCCTCAACTTAAACAGCTTTTCCCTCTCTGCAGGCTCACTGACCATTTCCAACGGTTCAATCTCCAACGGAGACTTCATCATCAGCAACAGCTCTAACGTCACTGGAGGTTCTTTTACCAGTGTTAATATTTCCTCCGGCACTTGGACTGACCTGACCGGCGCCATTTTTAGTGGTTCCACTACCATAACTAAAACAGGAACCAGCAATGATGGTAATGCAGTTGATGATAACACCTTCTTAGGCGATTTCACTTTCAATCAAACTTCCGGCGCCGGAGGAAATATTCGTTTTGGTAATAGTAGCCCGAATACTTATGGGGGAAATACTGTCTTCAATAACAATGTTTCTGGGGGGAGCTCTTTGGTCACTATTTCTGAAAGCGGTGTTAGTTCCTTCAGCGGAAATTTAACGGTCAACAATGGCAGCACCGGGGGTGTAGAGATAGGGAATGCTGCGGGTGGCCCGATCAATGTGGTTGATTTTATTTTCTCCAGTTCTGCCGGCCCGGTGATCATCCGGAATATTGAGGAGAGTGGTAGTGGAGGCTCTGTCTCGATCACAAGCGGCACTACGCTTGATATTAGTGATGTTATTTTCAGCGGCAATATCAACGCCACTGTTTCCGGCTTATGTGAAATTACCGGTTCTGATTTTAACGGCGCCGGCCCTCACAGCGTCACGGGTGGAGAAATTAATCAGGTTGGCAATTGCCTTTTTGCCGGTGATGTGACCTTCGAAAATGGTATGGGAGGAGATTGTCCCTGGACTGGGGGGAATACCTTCCAGGGTAGCGCTACCTTTACTAAAACAGCTGCCAACAACCGAAACTGGCGTTTGGATGACATTAGTTCTAATGCTTACAGTGGAGATATCACCTTAAATGATAACGGTACCGGATTTTTTACTTTTGCTGAGCAAGGCTTTTCTCTTTCTAATGCCAATCTTACCCTTAACGGTCCTACAGGCGGAAAAGATGCGGGGGGCTCTATTTCCCTGACTAATGTCCCGACAATTGCAGGCTCCGGTGAGTGGCAGGCGACCAGCCTTTCTATTACTAACAACTCGGGTAATATTGATATTGGCCCTTCATTTTATATTTCAGGGTCAAGTTTTTCATTGACCAATACTATTGCCAACATGACATCGGCTGGAACGATTACTCTTAATGATAATACCCCTTTCAGTGGCGGTGGCCCTACTTCATTCATTAATGGAGGCTTTTTACAGAAATTGGGAGAAACGGCCAATAATAGCACGCCTAATCCTTTTGTTTTTCATGTTGGAGACGAGAACTTTTATGCTCCATTTTCTTATTCAACAGATAATGCAGGTGGCAACCCAGAAGTAACTGTACGATACATTCACTCTAAACCATCGGGTAGTAATCCATATTCCCCTAGTGGCACTTTGAGTCAGACAGAACGCTGGGAAATGTCTGTATTGGTTACATCGTTAGGTAATACTTTAGTTACCTTGCCGTATGGTCCTCAAAGTGGTGTGATCGGAGACGAAAACGACCTTCGTGTGGCTTTTGCTGCTCCTTCAAGTTCTACTTTCACAGATATAGTAGGAGCTGCTTCCGGAGGTTTTATAGAAGCAGACATACCTCAAGCCTATAACGCAGGGGCCGGTAGTTATACCTTTACCTTGGGTTCCATCAACGCCGCCCAAACCCCCCTCCCCGTCGAGCTCGTCTTTTTCAAAGCCATTCCCCAGGAAGACCAGGTTACCCTGAAATGGGCTACGGCCAATGAATTAAACAACGACTACTTCCAGGTGGAACGCAGCAGCAAAGGCTCAGACTTCCAGGCCATCGGCGCTAAAATAGACGGCGCCGGCACAACCTCCGAGCCGCTGAACTATGAATTCATCGATACAGCGCCACTGGAGGGCATCGCTTACTATCGCCTGAAGCAAGTGGACTTCGACGGCCGTTACGACTATTCGGATGTGGTGGCGGTGCAGATCGGCGAAGCTGCAGCCGGACAGATGCAGGTCTTCCCGAATCCTGTCCAGGATCAGCTGCAAGTCCGCTGGGGCGGAGAACAGAACATCGATCAATTGCGTTTGCTGAACCTGCGCGGTCAGGAGTTGCCTATCGATGTACTGATCAACGACAAACAGGCGGAGGTGAACCTCCAGCGTTTGCCTAAGGGCGTTTACGTCCTGGAACTGCTGTCCGGCCAGGAGAGAATCGTACAAAGAATCGTCAAGTAAGGGGTTGTGTAAAAAGTCATTGTACTCTTCCCGCCTGACGGCCGGCCGGTTTGCGCAGCTAATAAAATTATTTTTGGATTTTTTGCCGAAGAAAATCACAGATTTTCTTCGGCAAAAAATCCAAAAAATAGAATTATTCAAGCCGGGCAAACCTGTCGGCCGCCATGCGGGAGAAGTAGCTGATTTTTCACACCACTCCTCACCGAATGATCCATTAATTGAGTTCATTTAACTTTTCTTTCAGCCATTTCTTATTGGCCACGGGTTCCATCTTTTCCAGCATTTCTACAATGGATTGGTGCTTCCTTTCAAAAACCGGTCGGATGGCCGTTTTTTTCTGGACGCTCAACTTGTACAGTTGCTTAGTCAGCTTCAGAAAATGATGATTCGCCTTTTTTTGGTAGTCCGGAATGCTGCGGCTACGCCGGATGTATTGCTGAAAGGCGTCGATTAAAGAGAGCAGCGCCTCCTCTTCTTCCAGTTCAAAATAACTTTTCAGTTGGAGTATCTTTGCCCGAAGATGGTAAGAAGCATCCGTAAACGCTACACTATTCAGATATTCGAGGGCCTTTAAATAATCTTTCTTTTCAAAATATAGTGCCGAGAGTCCATACTGAAACACGTTTTGACGCTCCTCCGGCTGCAACGCGTTTCGATATTCGTAGATGAAACCCTCTGTCCAGGCATATTCCCTTAGGCGGATGCCTGCAGTGATGATATTCAGATAGGTCCATTGCGTGAGGTAACCGTTTTGGAAAAGCATTTGTTGATCTAGGAGAAGCTTGTAAAGGGCATGAACTTCCCGGTAAAAAGGTTCTTCACCGACATTGATCTTCCGAACACAATAGTTGAGCAGGTATTTGTAGACGTTGTTGATCTCGGAGTCGGGAAAAAGAGAATGATGTTCCTCTAAAAGCTGTTTGGCCTCAAAGTAGTGGGTCGGTTGAGCAAAATCCGTCAGCATTTGGTAAACCCTGTAATAGATTTGCAGCACCGGATGCCGGCCTATTCCGTTGGTGTTTTGATGAAAATGACGGATCAGGTCCTCCCAAAAATGGCATTGATAGCCCGATTGGGTTACAATATTCCGACTCGCCATGTCGCAGGCAATGCTGAATTTATGGCGCCAGTAGTAGTGGTCCAGGGCATTGTTTTTGTCCTGTAAATGCCGGTCATACGCCCGCTTACCCTGTACCACAGCCCATTGGTCGGCCAGGTAGTGAAAAGCCATGGCCTCATAACAAGACTCATAGCTTTGTTTCGGGTGCTTTTTCTTAAGATGTTGATACTTTCGAACGGCCCCGGGCATGAAGTAAAGGGCGTCCCTTTCCAGTAAGGCTTCTATCAGTAATCGCTTTTTAAATAGTTCCTTTTTCTGAAACTGCTGATGGATCAAAAATTCCTCCAGCAAGCTAAATAGATCAGAGATCAGGTTGTTCATGGCCTTTTCATCATAGGTCTCCTCCTCGAAAATGGAAGTGTAGATCAGGGTTTTGTCCAAATCAGCCCTTTGGATATGGGGATAGTGGGAAAAAAGCCATTCACACAGCTTGACGAGCTTCTCGTTGGTCGTCACGAACGGAGACCGCACGTAAGCTTCCAATTGTTTTTGTTCTTTCGGGGAAAGCTGCATCAGTAATTTGACAAGCTTAGAGTTGTTCGTGGAGGTTTTATTTTTTATAAAAAATTGATTTACATATTTTTAAGTATGATTAGTGAGTTTTTTTAAGCTATAATTTACGGAAAATGTAGTTTTTTTTACTAGATAGTTGATCTAGATTTGTAGCGTGATTAAACTATTGGCATGGTAACCAGAAAAACAAATCGTCCCATGAAACATTTTTACTCCATTTTTTTTCTCCTAACCCTTAATGGGATGCTCCTTTTCGGGCAAAATAGCGGCGGCTGTAAGCAGGTATATGTCGACCACCTATCCGCAGAAAACGGTGATCAGGTTTGTGTTGACGTGAAAGTCCGCGACTTTAAAGAAATGCTGGGCATTCAGCTGTCGCTCAGCTGGAATCCGGAGTAATTGTCTTTTACCGGATTAGAGAACCTGAATCTGCCTGACTTATCCCCTTTTAGTTTTGGCACAACCCCTGAGTTAATCGCCAAGGGAAAGTTATCCTTAGTCTGGCTTTTCGTTAGCCTTGCAGAAGAGGGTGTCAGTATTGAAGATGATGAAACCATCTTTTCCGTCTGCTTTGAGGTGACAGGCGAGTCCGGAACCTTTGCACCTGTTTCTTTTTCCCAGGAGCCCACTTTCACCGAATTGATCGGATGGCCTGGCCCCACTACCTTTAAAAAATTTGTGACCATCAGCGGGGGCGTATTTATCGGCGATTTCCCGGATGCAACGCCTCTGGAATTATTGTCTTCCTGCAGTTCCGGCGGGCCCTGCGATTCGATCACCGATTACAACGCCCAAATTGGTGGAGGGAAACCGCCCTATGCTTTTGAGTGGAGGTTAGGAGATTCCTTGTTCTCCACGTCTCCCAACGTCCGGCTTGTCGGGGCCAACCTGTATCACCTAAAGGTTACGGATGCTGACGGACAGGTATTGCTGGTGAGTATTTCTGCCGGAAAGCAGCTACTCAATATAGCCGCTGAAGTGCAGCCTGACCTTTGTCATGAAAACACCGGAGCTATCAAAGTTTTAGTCAGCGGCGGCAGCGGTTCCTACGGCTATCAATGGTCGGACGGCAGTACTGATCCCAGTAGAACAGGACTCGCCGCAAGCCTTTACGAGCTGACGGTGACCGATCTGGGGGTGGATTGCACCGGAATCAGCCGGTTTGAAGTCGAAAGAGAATCTTGTGATCCGGCAGCTGCGGCCCTAAGCCTGCCTTTTTCAACGGTCAGGCCAAATGAATCCGTGTGTGTCGACTTCAAAGGCGAGCAATTTCAGGGCGTTCGGAAGATGGAGATGGACTTGGAGTGGGATGCCGGCGTTGCCCGGCTCAGCACCGTCAGCGGAGGAAAGGATGCTGCGTTCGGTATAGACAACTGGATCGTCAATCATGATGAAGAAGGCGTTTTAAATCTTCAGTGGGAGAACCAGGACAGCGCGGTTTATTTCTTCCGCTCGAGGCAGCTGTTGAGCATTTGCTTTATGGGCGAAAGTGTGGGGACCACCGCATTAAGCTGGGGTTCCGGCTACATTTTTGAAAGCGATGATGCCCTTCTCGATCCTATGTTTTCTGACGGCCGGATTGAAGTCTCTGAAGCGGTTCAGGAAAAAGAACTTGCCCTTGACATTCCCGACCTGACCGTCGCGGAAGGGGAAGTCATTTGTGTGCCGGTTTATGCGTTTGCTTTCGATAGTATTTTAGGTTTTCAGTATACCCATCACTGGGACTCCACTGTGCTTCGCCTGGACGGCGTCCTGATCGGCGACCTTCCCAATCTTTCGGCGCGTAATTTCGGACCTGGCTTAGACCAGGACTTCCTGGCCGTCTCCTGGACTTCGGGAGACGGTATTAACGGCATCACTCTTCCCGATTCTACTGTTCTTTATGCTCTTTGCTTCACGGCTGTCGGTTCGGACGGAGAGCAGTCCAGTCTTTGGGTTGATGGCAAGCCCGTACCGGTGGAAGTAGTGGTCCCTTTTGACCAGCTGACCGGTTTGAAGGTGAGGCCTGGAAGCGTCACCATCAGTCGGGATTATGTCTGGCCGGGGGATACTGATCATAACGGCATCGCCAATCACCTGGACTTGCTGAATATCGGACTGGCGTACGGCGAAACCGGCCCGGCAAGATCGGGAGAAAACCCACACGAATGGGCGCCCATGGAAGCTGCTGACTGGGAACGCCGAACACCCAAGACCTTATTAGACTACAAGCATATTGATGCGGATGGCAACGGGCAGATTACTGTTGCCGACACCTCCCTCATCATTCAAAACTGGGGGCGGATTACGACCTGGTATGACGCCCCGGAAGATGACGGCATCGTCCGTTTCGAACCTGCCCAGGGGGCGCCTTTATTTATTGCCGCCAGGGAAGAGGTGAAGCCGGGAAAAAACACCTTCGATGTCATTTTGGGCACCGAGCAGGATCCGGCCGAGGAGGTTTATGGACTGGCTTTTTCTATTTATTATCAATACGAAGGTATCAAAAGCGAACAGGTCTACGCAGGATTTGATCCATCCTGGCTGGGTATGGTCGATGATAACCTGCTGGCCATCCAACGCAATTTTCCGGAGGACAACCGCATTGATATTGCCATCACCAGGATTGACGGTCAGAATATTTCCGGCCGTGGCGCCATCGCCAGCTTACATGTGACCATCGAAGACATTATCCTTTTTGATGCTGATGACGGGTTGATTTATTTTAGCATCGACCACGTAAAAGCTATAGACTTCGCAGAGGAGGAAAGGCCTATGACTCCCGAGGCCAGGAGCATGATCATTACAGGACAAACTACTCCTACCGACGATGTATTACACGAAAGCTCTGTTGATATCTTCCCGAATCCCGCAGCCGATCACTTAGTGATCCAGTCTGAAGGGGTTGTCCCGGAAAGGCTGATCATTATGAGCCCACTGGGAATCGTAATTCGGCAGCAGCCTTATCAAAGGACGCTTTTGCTGGAAGGCTTACAGGCCGGAGCTTACTTCCTGAAAATAGAAGCAAAAGGACAGTCTATTGTTAAATC
>CAZJQS010000105.1:0-14807 GCA_964548175.1 uncultured Saprospiraceae bacterium | reverse complement strand
ACTTCTCATAACCCGATCTTCTCTGGTACGTCAAGTCAAACTTATAAGGTTGATGTTATGGATGTTGAGGGCAAATGTATGATTTCGAGAGAGGTTACTGTAGAAGTCCGGCCTGATATAAGGCTTGAGGTTCCTGCAGATACGCTTATTTGTGAAATGACGGCGATTACTTTGACTGCAATAACAACTGAGGATGTCAGCGTAGAATGGTATGCAGATGCAGGGTTTAGCGATTTTATTGGAGAAGGTAATAGTCTAGAGGTTATGCCGTCAGAAGCCACGACTTATTATTACGTTGAGGCCACAGACGATATCGGTTGCACGCAAAGGGACTCTGTACAAGTCATAATTTTCAGCAAGGATGTCGGTCTAACAGAAACTTTAATAGAGGTATGCTTAGGTGAATCGACCCCGTTAAATCCGGATGGAAAAGCTGTGTATCAATATGAATGGACGCCAGTCGTCGGGTTAGATGATCCTAATTCGCCAAATCCTGTTTTTACCGGAAATGAGAATCGGACTTACACTGTAAATGTGACAGATGCAGATGGATTATGTGTTTTAACTAAGACTATAGAGATACGAATTTTACCGAAGCCAGTCATTCTTACTACACCTGACACTCTGGTTTGTACTATGGAGCCTGTAACGCTAAGCGTCTCCAGTGATGAGGTCACTGAATTTGAGTGGTTTGCAGACAACGGTTTAGGTGAATCTTTAGGCTTGGGTGCTAGCATTACAGTAACCCCAATGGAGGCCAATAACACCTACTATGTCAGGGGAGCAGGTACGGATGAAGTATGTCCTGTAGTAGACTCGGTTAAGGTAGAAGTTTTTGATAAAAATGTCGGATTGGGAGACACTTTACTGGTAAGTTGTTCGGGAGCGCCGTTGCCCTTGAATCCTGGAGGAAACCCGGAATATGTTTACACGTGGTCGCCGGAAACCAGATTAGATGATCCAGGTTTACCTAATCCGACAGCCACATTAACTGAGGATCAGACCTATCAGGTAGTGGTGACGGACGTGAATGGAATTTGCAGGGTAGAAAGGGAAATTCAGGTTCAGATTGTTTCTTCAATTGGATTAAACGTCCGGGACACATTGATCTGTGAAACAGGAGATGTGGAGATTACTGCTATGACACAAACGGAAGCTGAGGTGCGGTGGTATTCGGATTCGGAGTTTATGGATGAAATTGGAGTGGGTATGACGCTCACGGTCATGCCGGTTATGGATGCTACGGTATATTATGCGGAAGCTCGAAGTACGGAGGGATGTATAGAAAGAGATTCAGCCGTGGTAGAAATTTTTGAATTGAAAACAGGTTTGAGAGATACGGTTCAGGTTTGTCCTGGAATACCTACTCCGATTAATCCGGATGGGAACCCTGGCTATACATACAGCTGGTCGCCGGAAACAGGTCTGGCATTAGGCGTGCCTAGTAATCCGACGGCTAGCCTGGAAAATTCCGCTACTTATCAGGTAACGGTATCCGATGAGCGATGCAGTATTGAGCGCACGGTATTTGTTGAAGTATTACCGGGGCCTGAACTGACGGCGGATAATGACACTACCGTTTGTGAAGTGGGCGCAATACAGTTAAATGCCAGTGCTGCGAATGCGGAGGCCATTCGCTGGTATGCAGATAGTGACCTGACTAGTCTGATCGGCGCCGGCGAATTCGTAAGTGTGACGCCTGATCAGGACACTTTGACTTATTATGTGATAGCCACAACTGCAGAAGGCTGCGCGGAAGTTGACAGTGTCAATGTAGTTGTCTTTAGTTTAAATACAGGGATTAGGCCAGGAGGAACGGCAGTGTGTCAGGATATTCTATCGGGGATCAATCCCGATGGTAATCCAGCTTATGAGTATCAATGGTCACCGAGTGAAGGTCTGGATCTTACCGAGCCACACAATCCAAAAGTGATTCTGATGAACCCTGCTGCTTATGATGTAACGGTAACGGATCCGGTTAGCGGGTGCACCTTTGAAGGAACGCTCTTTGTTGACACACAACCTAAGCCTGATGTAAATACCAGCGGAGATGTGTTATTATGTGAAGTAGGTAATGTTCGGATAGAATCCTTTGCTGCTGCAACTGCGGAACAGTTCATTTGGTATGATGATCCCGGGTTGACCAATCCGATAGATACGGGAGCTAATCTTGATGTTTTTGCCGACTTTCCTGAGCGGACTTTTTATATTCAGGCCATTGATGGTATTGGATGCACTAATGTCGACAGCGCCAAGGTTGAAGTTTTCGAATTACAAGTGGAAGTAGACACTTCTGTTATTATGCTCTGTCCTGACGTCAGCAGCCTGATCGATCTGGTGCTGCAGGCGCCTGAAGAGGTGACTTACAGTTGGTCACCTGATATTGGTTTGTCCGCCACGGATGTCAAGGATCCCGAAGTGGTATTATCTGAAAGTCAAGATTATGAATTGATCATCAGCAAAGGCTCCTGCGCTGTTGTGCGGCAGGTTCGCGTAGAGGTATCACCAGCTTTTGAACTGACGGCAACGCCTGATACGACGATCTGTGATGGAGAAACGCTTTTGCTGTCGGCCACAGCTTCAGTAGCGGGTATTAGCTTTGAATGGTTTGAGGGAGACACTACCGGACAGCCGATTGGTACAGGGCCTCAAATAGAAATATCTTTGAGCGCAGATGATCAAATGCCGGTATATATAGTTGTAGCCACAGATGCAGCGGGTTGTGAGCAAGTCGATACCGTTAACGTAACCTATTTGCCTTTCATGATCAATTTGCAGGACACTATTGAAGCTTGTGCGGGCACGGATATATTCCTGAATCCGGAGGGTTCTGAACTGCCGGTTTACAGCTGGCGCCCGGCTGATTTACTGGACGACCCTAATGCCGTAAATCCGGTGGTCAATCTGAGCGAAAGTCAATGGTTTATATTGGAAGCTTCGGATGCGGCCGGAACCTGCACGGTAGTGGATAGTATATTCGTTTCCATTTATGAGCCTATAGAAGTCGAGCTGCCCTCCGACACGGTGACTTGCGATACTCTTCCGGTTATGCTTAGGGTAGAAGGTGATCTGCAAGGACTAACGATTGTCTGGTCTGATGATCCAGGATTTGGCAATGTTCTTGGTACAATGGCTGCTCAGGAAGTTAACCCGGAGGGGGAGGACCAATTCTATATTCGACTTACGGATGAGAACAATTGTAATTTGACCGACACCATTAATGTAACGGCAGGCGCTATTGCTGCAGTTATTTCGGAAGGAGACACGGTATACTCGTGTGAGCCTGGGAGTGAGCTTACGTTGTCCGTTCAAAATAATGCTGCGTTTCAGGAGTTGATGTATGAATGGTTCCCTCTGGAAAATGTAGTAGGTGATCCGTTTGGCAGTACGGTGACGATCGGTCCTGCTGAAAATACAGTAATGAGTGTTGAATTGACGAATCAGTACAATTGTGCCCGGGTACTAAGTAGCGCTATTGAAGTAGTCGACTTTACCCGTCTGATGATCAGTGCTGATCCGGATACCATTTTCCATGGAGAAAGCTCACAGTTGGAAGTAACGGGTTGTGAAGATTGTGAATATACCTGGTCGCCATCCATTTCGCTGAATAATCCAAACATAGCGGGCCCTGTGGCGACGCCTGACGAGACAACGACCTACACGGTGAAAGTTACGAAAGGAGACTGTGAGCGGGAGCTTTCCATAACAGTGACGGTATTGCCTCCTGATTGTGATGAAGACTATTTCATTCCGATGGCCTTCACTCCCAACGGGGACGGTGTAAATGATATTTTCAGGGTTCGTTCTGAGAATTACGAGCTGGTCCGGATGATCATCGTCAACCGGTTCGGGCAAGAGGTATTCGTTTCAAGGAATATAGAGAACGGCTGGGACGGAACGTTTAACGGCCGGCAACTCCCGCCTGATGTATTTGCCTATTTTGTAGAGCTCAGATGTATAGGAGATCCTACTCAGACCGTTGAATTACAAGGTAATGTGACCTTACTCCGATAGGCTTCTTACTGCCGTTAACAAAGATTTCACTACCTCCTACTGGAGGACAGTGAAATCTTTGTTTATTTTTGCTTCTGACTTTTTACAAGTATATTGGAATAAACAAACATGTGATGAAGCAAGTCTGGTTGATTTTATTTCTGGCCATTTTTTTTAGTGGAAAACTACTCGCCCAATGCGATTCTTTGTTGATTGAGGATATAGACGATTTTGACAGTACGCTTCTGGTGACTTCTACGCCGGTTAGTATAGGTTTTATGGTCCCCAGCCAGTTTGAAACACTGGATGGATTTAAATTGGTTGAAGAGGCTAAGTTATTGATCACGTTCACGGAGAACGATAGTATAAATGTTTTTTTTCTGACACTCGCGGTTCAGGAAAGGGAGTACCTGAAGATCAGCTCTGAAAAAAACGTATTGTTGCTGTTGAGTAATGAGGAGATCATTGGTTTACTCAATGTAGCGGACAAAGGGGTTTTCGACCGCTCCACCAATATGCGCAGGTATCAACACACCTGCGTTGTGCCGTACGACCAGGTTTTCAATCTTTCCTTTCACGATATAGAACAGATCCGGATCATGTATGACGGGGGATATTATCACGACATCAAGCTAGCGATGGAGCAGCAGGAGGCGGTCAAGGAGCGCATCAAGTGCCTTGCTGAGCGCATGAATGTCCTCAAGGTGAAGCCTTGATCAATCTTTAACGACTTTCCGGTTGCAGATCAGGCCAAAGGCAAAATCGTTAAGCAGTTGTTCCACCTGGCTCAAATCTCCTTCTTCAACTTTTACATCTGTCATGGAGGGCAGATGCAGCGCAAAGTAAATGTGGTTATTAGCCATTTCGAGTAGCGTACTGGCCAGTGCGTTAGGATATTTGAAATCCGGATTGATCTCTATAATGATTTTGGCGATGGTTTGTTTCAAGGTTTTATAGGTAAGAAAAAAACCGTATTTGTTTTCTTTGTCCACCATCTTGGTGTGATAGGCTTTGGTGGATTCGGCCACCACAATGCGATGCAGAACGTCTTCGTCCACAAATTCGATAGAAGTGTTTCGTTTAGTGGTGTCGGCTATGACGGAAAGGGCGATTTGAAGTTTCTTTTCGGGATCGTCCAGGTTCATGGTGTTGAATTCAATTCTGAATTTCATCCATTCCCAGTACCAGCACAGTAAATAGACCAGCAGCAGATGCTTGTTCTCGAAGTACCTGTACACGCTGGCCTCTGTTGATTGGATCCTTTGGGCCAATTTTTTGAAGGTGAAGTCTTCAAAGCCGATTTCATCTATAAGTAGAATACTGTACTGAATGATCCTTCTCCCCAATTTGGTGTCTTGCGGATCACGGACGTACAGTTTTTCATTCAGCTTCATTTGGATAGTAATCGCCATAGCCCAAGATAGTCCTGATAACAGTTATCGAATTTTTTTGTCTCCTTACAATAGTAATACTTTATTTTTAGTTTGACAATAAGTAAGTGCTTACACAAAAATATTAAAAGGTGATTTGCTGCCCCATGGGGCGGCAAATCACCTTTTAATATAGGCTTTTTAAACAACCCCAAAACCTATATTTGAAATGGTTTGCTTATGAAGCTTCCCGCAAGGCAATCTGAAATTACTTTCCTGAAAAAAAATTAACATGCAGGTAATCTTTGAAAAGGTTTTTCACACTTTTTCCACAGTAGTCAAAAAAAGCATTAAATCTTAAATAATTAAAAATCATATAGTTGTGTTTGTTTTTAAAAGTTATTCACATTGTGTGGATAAGTTATTTGTTGATTTTTTGCTTTCAAATGAAGACAAAGTTAACTTGCTGAATCAAATGGCGATCGTAATAGATCTTAAAAGGGAAGCAGGTGCAAATCCTGCACAGTACCCGCTGCTGTAAGCCTCGTTAACGGAATGATCAGAAAGCCACTGTCTGTTCAAAGCGGATGGGAAGGCGATTTTTCCGGAGGTAAGTCAGAAGACCTGCCATCGATAATTTTTCACTACGAGCTTTCGGGAATAAAAGTTGCGTGGTCGAACACTCTGCTGTGGTCTTTGCGCCAGACCACAGCTTGTCCGGCCTCCCTGTCTTTTCCATAGAGCTCGCCAAATTTTTACAAGATGAGTCGAATTTTTGAGCGTAGAGTCATGTACAAGCCCTTTGAATATCCCGAGGTGCTGGACTTTGTAAATACCATTAACCAGACTTTCTGGGTGCATTCTGAGGTGGATTTTACCGGCGACATACAGGATTTTAGGGTGGAATTGACAGATAGCGAACGCAATGCCATTAAGCGGACCCTGTTGGCTATTGCCCAGGTAGAGGTGGACGTAAAAAGCTTCTGGGGGAGCCTATATCATTATTTACCTAAACCGGAATTCAACGGACTGGGGAGTACCTTTGCAGAATGCGAATTCCGTCATTCGGAGGCATATGCTCAGCTGCTGAACGTGTTGGGATTGGAAAATGAATTTGAAAAGGCCCTGCAGTCCGAAGTCTTACAGGAGCGCATCCTATTTCTCAAAGACCGTTCTGCTTATGCTCAAATGGATTCTGAACAGCAAGCCTTCGGGCTAAACCTGATCGTTTTTTCCATCCTGGTAGAAAATGTATCCCTCTTCAGCCAGTTTGCAACCGTATTGTCTTTCACCCACTTCAGAGGATTGCTGAAAAATACAAGCAATATTATTGCCTGGACGAGTAAAGACGAACAATTGCATGCCAACGCCGGAATTTACATTTTCAACCAGATCGTGAAGGAGAATCCCGGCTGGCTGACCGAAAAATACGCTGCCGCCATCCACCAAACCGTTCAGCGCTCTATTCAGCAGGAAGAACGCATCCTGGACTGGATATTTGAAGAAGGAGAACTGGAGCATCTGTCCAAGGCTCTGCTTCTAAATTTCATGAAGTACCGGATCAATACCAGTCTCAAACAGATCGGCCTGGAACCGGCTTTCGATATCGATCAGCATCTGCTGAGAAAAATGAATTGGTTCGAGCAGGAAGTGTTCGCTAATACTCTGGATGACTTTTTCGCTAAACGCCCTGTGGAGTATTCCAAACACAATCAGTCCTTTACAGCGAATGATCTTTTTTAAACTGACTTTTCATAAAACCCTTAACCACCAATAAAAAGAATACATCATGACTATTTCCAATAAATCACTTTATCATTGGTTGACTCCTGAGAGCTTAACCGTTTTACAAAGAGGGTATCTGCTTCCTGGCGAAACGCCCCAGGATGCTGTTTTTCGCATTACAAAAGCAGCGGCACAACGGCTGAATAGACCGGATCTCCAGCCCCGCTTTGAAAACCTCATCGCCAGAGGCTGGATGTCCTTGTCTTCTCCCGTGTGGGCCAATATGGGTACGGATCGCGGCTTACCCATCAGCTGCTTTGGATCTTATGTGGAGGACAGCATGTCGGGTATCGCCGAAACCTTATCCGAATGCATCATGATGACCAAACTGGGCGGGGGAACTTCTGCCTATTTCGGTGATCTGCGGGAAAGGGGAGCGCCCATCAGGAATAATGGAAAATCTTCCGGACCGGTCTCTTTCCTGAAAATGTTCGACGCCATGATCGACACCGTTAGTCAGGGGAACGTCCGCAGGGGGGCTTTTGCCGCCTATATGAATATCGACCATCCCGATATTTCCGAGTTTCTGAATATCAAGGACATTGGAAATCCGATACAGAACCTTTTCTTCGGCGTTACGGTATCCGATCGGTGGATGCAGGAAATGATCGGGGGCGACCAGGAGAAAAGAGCCATCTGGGCTAAGGTGCTTCAGAGCCGCCAGGAGAAGGGGTTGCCTTACATTATGTTCAGCGACAATGTAAACAAGGGCGCTGCTGATGTTTATCGCGACAAAAACATGACCGTTTACAATTCCAACCTTTGCTCTGAGATCGCTTTGCCGGTCAAAGAAGATGAAAGCTTTGTTTGTTGCCTGGCTTCCATGAATCTTGAATATTACGACGACTGGAAAGACACCGATGCTGTACAAACGGCCATCTGGTTTTTGGATGCGGTGATGGAGGAGTTCATCCAGAAGTCGGCCGGGCAGCCTTACATGCAGCGCACGCATAATTTTGCAAGGCGACACCGTGCGCTCGGGTTGGGCGTTATGGGTTACCATGCTTATCTGCAGAAAAACCTGATCGCCTTTGAAAGTATGGAGGCCAAGCGATTTAACGTCCAGGCATTTTCCAACATCCAAAAAGAAGCCATGGCGGCTTCTGCAAAGTTGGCTGAAGCTTATGGCGAACCGGAAGTTCTCAGGGGTTATGGCCGCCGGAACACAACCGTAATGGCCGTGGCGCCGACTACTTCTTCTTCCTCTATTCTCGGGCAGACTTCCCCGGGCATCGAACCTTACAGCAGCAATTTTTATAAGGTAGGGCTCTCGAAAGGCAACTTCATGCGGAAAAATAAATTCCTGAAAGCCTTGTTGATGGAAAAAGGTATGGATAATGAGGAGACCTGGCACTCTATTTTACTGAAAAACGGATCGGTTCAGCACTTAGAAGGGTTATCGGAGCATGAAAAAGAAGTATTCAAAACCTTTAGGGAAATCAATCCGCTGGAGATCGTCATTCAGGCATCGGCTCGACAGAAATACATCGATCAATCGCAATCGCTGAACCTGAACATCCCGCCTCAGCTACCAGCCCGGGAAGTCAATAAACTGATGATCGAGGCCTGGCGACTGGGCGTCAAGAGCTTGTACTATCAGCGCTCTTCTTCCGTCGCTCAGGAAATGGCTAATCGCTTCCAGGAGTGTGTAAGCTGTGCTTCCTAATTGAAATTAAAGGATAGCGTGCCGTAGGTAAGTCATTTATTACCTACCTACGGCACAGTTTTTTGTGGTTAACCTTTTTTTCTACCATTTACCATCTACACCTAAGTTGCATCGCAACTTAGGTTACTTAGTTCGAAATAATGGCTTCCGGCCTCTTCAAACTAGGGATGATTCTTAGTCAGTTCCCTCTTTAAATAAATTAGCCCTGCCAGCGGCAGTAAAAAATGCGGCAAACGGATCAAAAATTCATACCCCATCTGGTGAATAGCAATCGGGAACATATGATTGAGCGGCACGTAAGTGGTTAGTCTCGCCAGGGAGGTTAAAAACCCCCAAAACAAGGCATATCCCAGCCAGTAAGCCTTCAGGCGGGGAATAAAAAGCCCCACGGCTACGCCGACGTCCATCCATCCTGCAATGTACAATAGCGTTACTGCCTGATCATTGCTGATCCCCATATTGATGATGACCATGTGCACAAAATGACCAGGTACGGGGTACAATCCCATCGCATAAAGCCCATGCCCAAGGAAAGTCAGGGCGATCACGACTCGCATGACGAATTCCGCCGCCCTGCTTTTTTGCCCGATAAAATGCAGTCCCAACACAACAGGCGTGAAGATCTGTGAGGTGTATTCCATGATCTGGGCAACCTGATAGCCTTTGTCGAGATGATAACAAAAAGCCATGAAAAAAAGTAACAAAGCGCTTACACTCAGCAGGATAGCCGGAATCAACCGGTATCTGCTTTTTAGGAAAACAAGGCTTAAGGCGGTAAAAATCAGCCACCAACCTACACCGCGGCCGTATTGGGAAATGCGGATGTCCGTTTCCAGACTGGTCACGTAGTCTATCCAGCTGAGATCCGAAAAAGCATTAACGGCCCAGCGAAAGTAATATTCATCCAGGAAAAAGGCCCGGTAGGGAGCTTCGAAAAAAAGATGCTGATAGGCCCTGCCAAGCAGAACACCTAGAGCAGCAATAATCAGGACAAGGCCGAAAGTGTCTTTCTTTGAATTAGTCATGCTATTGATGGGTATGTTAACATTAACGTTTTCTGGTTTTGTCTTGTCCTCAAATTATCTTTTCACGGGGTAGTGCGAAAATTATTAGCCTCGTTTCTTTTCCTTTTCGGTCCTGAAATTAACGAAAACTTAATCTTCTATACTCTTTTTCTCTGTCGACAGCTAATATTTTTAAAGAAAAAAAACAAATCGCGATGAAGCAGTTTTTTACCCTTATTTTTATTCTTTTTATGTCGGCTGCCTTGCTCGAAGGGGCCAACGACAAATACCGCCTGATTATTACGGATGATCCGGCTACCACCATGACCATCGGCTGGAATCAGATCTCCGGCCACAGCGTCGCTGTATTTTACGATATGGTCGACCATGGAAAGAATGTTGAGCAATACGCCAATTTTCAGCTACCGGACCGCACTGTATTTTTCAAGGATATGAACAACTATTTTGTTCGCCTGAAAAACCTGAGGCCTAATACTGCCTATTACTTTGTTATTGTAGATAGCGAAGGAGTGAGCGAGCGTTTCTGGTTCAAAACCCTGCCTGATGATCCTCGCGAGCCGCTGTCGATCATCGGAGGTGGGGATTCTCGTCGCTCCGGAAGTGAAACGACCCCTCACGAGCCCAGGATACAGTCTAACATCATTGTAAGAACGATCCGTCCGCACTTCGTAGCTTTTGGCGGTGATTTTACCGACAAGGACACCGACGGGCAGTGGAAGACCTGGTTTGACGACTGGCAATATACTACCGGTGAAGACGGACGAATGATCCCAATCTACGCCGCTCGCGGAAACCATGAGCGCAGCAACCAGATCATGAGCGACCTGTTCGACCTGCAATTCAAAGATATTTACTACGCCATGGATTTCGGAGGCAGCCTCATCCGTTTTTACACGCTCAACAGCATGGTTTCTGTGGCAGGCGAGCAAACTAACTGGCTGCAGCAGGATCTTATGGAGAACGACAGCGCTACCGTCTGGAAAATGGCCCACTATCACTACGCTATTGCGCCGCATACCGCTTCCAAACCTTACCGCATTGCCCAATATACCCACTGGGCGCCTCTGTTCCACCAGCACGGCATGCATCTGGTCGTTGAGTGCGATACCCATGTGGCTCGCAATAGCTGGCCCGTTCGCCCTTCCAGTGAAAGCGCCAGTGATGGAGGCTTTATCCGCGATGATGAAACCGGAACGGTTTACGTAGGAGAAGGTTCCTGGGGCCTGATCCGTTCGGCTAATGTAAACTACAACTGGACGCGCGACAAGGGCAGCTTTACTCAGGTTAAGTGGATTCGCGTCAACATGGACTCCATCGTTTCCTATACCATCAAATCCGCCACCAGTAATCCGCTCGGAACAGTAGACGATAATAATCGCTTCGAATTTCCGGAAGGATTGGACCTATGGGTTACAGAGCATGGCAACAGAGTAGTCATCGATCGTCCAAATCCACTTTATCAGCGCTCTCAGGTCACTTCTGCGGACGAGGTGCGCACCGGGCAGTTGGCGCTGATCCGCAAGCTGTTCCCTAATCCGACCAATACCTTATTAAACATCCAATTAAAGGATATTGAAACGCATAACTATCGCATTTTCGATACCAACGGCCGGATCGTAAAAGAAGGTCGTTTGCGGGACGCTACTAATACGCTGGACATTAGGAATTTCAACGCAGGGTTTTATTACCTGAAAGTATGGAAGCCGAACCAGCGTGGCTTCCAGGTAGAAACTTTTATCAAAAATTAAATCGGCCTACAAAATTCCGGGATATCTCCTGTTTTACTTTTTAAAAAAAAAATTGCAATGAATAAAACACTCACGCTCGTATGGTGGCTGTTGATGGCCACTACAACCACTCTGATGGGGCAGATCCCCTACACCGTTACCCTTCCCATCCAGGATGGCGCCGATGATGCGGAAGAGGCTGTCTCTACCGGAGCGATGAACCTGACGAGTTCGGACTTGGAGATGACCCAGGAAAGCACTCAGCAGATCATTGGTCTGCGCTTTACCGGGATTCCTGTTCCCCAGGGAGCGACCATTCTAAATGCGTATATTCAATTTACAACGGATGAAACGGATGACGTGGCTACCTCTTTGGTGATCGCCGGAGAATTGGCTGACAATGCGGCAGCTTTTTCCAATACCGCCTTCGATATTTCATCTAGAACTACCACGACCGCCAGGGTTGACTGGAACGATATTCCCGCCTGGGATCAAATCGGAGAAGCTGGCGAAGATCAGCGCACGCCTGATCTGACAGCATTGGTTACCGAAATTGTCAATCAACCTGGATGGATGGCCAATAATGGCATGGCTTTCATCATTTCCGGAGAGGGGAAAAGAAATGCCGTTTCTTTCAACAACAGTGCCAATGCCCCTGCTCAACTGGTCATTACTTACGAGCTGACCGAATTTCCGGTGGAAGCTTTTCCGGTCACTGTCAATTCGTTATGGCGATTTGACGACAGCGGCGCCGACCTGGATTCCAGTTGGATCGCCCTGGATTATGATGATTCCGCCTGGGACTTTGGGCAGGCCCAGTTGGGATACGGCGATGGGGATGAAAATACGACCTTAGACTTCGGTGGAGATGAAAACAACAAGCACATCACCTATTATTTCCGTAAAAAATTTACGGTGGCTGATCCGGCGGAGTTTGACGGATTGACCCTGAGCCTGCTTAGAGATGACGGAGCGATTGTTTATTTGAACGGTCAGGAAGTGTTCCGGTCTAACATGCCGGAAGGAGAAGTTGACTATCAAACTACAGCTGTGACGGCTGTGGCCGGAGGAGAGGAAAATCAGTTCTTTGTGGAGGAACTGGCCAACATTTTACAGGAGGGAGAAAATATCCTGGCGGTAGAAGTTCACCAGGCTAATCCAATCAGCTCGGATATCAGCTTTGATCTGGCTCTTGCCGGTGATGTTGTATTGCCACCTGCTATTCAATTGATCCATAATTCACCTGATCCGAGTCTGGCTTTGGTGGATATTTACGTAGACGCATTCAAGCTGGGCAATTTTGTCAAGCTCAACGGCAATACTCCGGTTCCTTTCCGGCTGGGAACACCCTATCTTACGGATTTGCCTGCAGGGACGCACAGCATTGGGATTTCTCCTCTTGGACAGGAAGATTTTGCCTGGAGTGTAACGGATTTTACGGTGGAGAACAATAAGCGTTATATCGTAATGGTGTCTGGGGTAAGAGATGCTTCTAAGTTTGAGACTACTTTCAACAGTGCTGAAGACATTGCTTTCAAGATACAGGTTAATGAAGTGCCGGGGTCGGAAATAGTAGATGCAGGCTCCTCCCTGCCATTACTTTTCCACGGTACACTTGATCTGCCCAATATCCGCCTGATCGCTGTTGGCGCCGGCGACGCCACCGGTGACCTTCCTGAGGGCTTGCCCTATGGTTTTGACCTGATCGGAGGGGAAGTAGATGCTCTGCCTTATCCGATCGTGCAGGTAACCAATAATGAAACCACGGAGATATATGGAGAATATAAAGTGGATCTCGTACCCTTTTCCCAGCAGGTCATTACCATTTTCACTTCCGGGTTTTATACAGCGGAAGGGGATGAGGGTATAGCGCAATCCAACTTTGAATTGATGATCATGCCCTCCAGCGGTGGTTTCGCGTTGGCGCTGCCGGCTCCTGATCCTCCACAGCCTGGAAAGATCCAGATCATACACAACTCGCCCGATCCTGAGCTCAACGCAGTGGACATCTGGGTGAACGGACAAAAAGCGGTGGAAAACCTGGGCTTCCGCGAGGCCACTCCTTTTGTGGATATTCCTGCGGGAATGAACCGGGTGGCCGTAGCGCCGCACAGCACCACTGAGGCGGACACAGCCTGGAGCGCTACGGATATTATGGTGGAGTCTGACCTTGATCTGAATATTTTTCAGCCGGTTGGTCGTACTTACGCAGCCATTGCCTATGGCGTTCGCAATACCATGGATTTTGAAAATGAGGTAAACAGCAATGTTGGCTTCGGTCTGGCCTTCGATGAGGCTCGTCAGTCAGCAGCAGCAGATTCTATTACGGATATACGCTTTTTCCACGGAGGTGTTGATGCGCCCGGCGTTGACGCTTTACTGGAGGGACAGTTTGTGCCGATCGTCAATGATCTGACTTACGGTAATCTTTCACCTATTTATATCTCATTGGATGCCGTCGAAGCACCCTATAAGGTGAACATCACCGCACAAAATGATAATAGCGCTCTTGTGAACAGTTATGAATTGGATCTCAGCACAGAGGGCGGCAAAGCACTCATTGTGCTTGCTTCCGGACTGCTTGATCCTGCTGAGGGGCAGCCTATGTTCGGATTATATGCGGTGGATACCGATGGTGGCCCTGCAGTAGAATTGTCCTTGTCACCTTTGAATGTCAGAGATATCGAGCAATTAGGCATTAAAGTATACCCTAATCCGGTAGCTGAGCAATTGACCGTTGAATGGGATGAACAGTTGCCTGTCCTCAGAATAATGGACCTGAACGGGCGTTTGGTCAAAATGATCCGACCGCTTAATACTACGATCAACATCGATATGAATGGGGTGGCGAAAGGATTGTATGTGTTGGAGTTTGATTTTGAGAAAGGAGCAAAGAGTATGAAAATACTCAAACAGTAAAAAGGAGACCTCCCGGATTCTGAAGTCTCTAATACGCTCACCGCTAAGGCGTCAAGGCCGCTATCAGTCATGAAACTTAGCGTTCCTTGGCGCCTTTGTTGTAAGCTTATTTTGTTTTTATTAGTTTGCAATGGCTTAGGCCTCATTTGGGTTTAGGGTTCAGGGTTTAGGGTTCAGGGTTCAGGGTTCAGGGTTCAGGGTTCAGGGTTCAGGGTTCTGAGTTCAGGGTTCAGGGTTCAGGGTTCTGAGTTCAGGGTTCAGGGTAAAAACTCAAAACTCAAAACCCAAAACCCAAAACTCAAAACTCAAAACCCAAAACTCA
>CAZJQS010000104.1:0-14882 GCA_964548175.1 uncultured Saprospiraceae bacterium | reverse complement strand
ACTACTTTTGGAGAACATACGACCAACAAGAAATAGACTGGATTGAGGAACGCGGAGGAAAGTTATATGGTTATGAATTTAAGTGGAATCCAAAGAAGAAAATAAAAGAGCCAGGAGGGTGGAAGAATAATTACCCAGATTCTGAATATGAGATCATAAACCCAGAAAATTATACAAGCTGGGTGAAAGAATGAGAAGCCCCAGAGGGGCAAAATGTTAGTGGAAAAAATTGAAATTAAAGGATGGCGTGCCGTAGGTATGTCATATATTCCTTACCTACGGCCCAGTTTTTTGTTGTTACCCCTTTTTCTTTGATTTTTATAAATGCCATATTCAAAGTTCGTGCTCATTGTCTTAATTTCTTAGCCTATCATATATTTCAATACACAACCCTTAGAAGTAGAAAATGAAAATAGCGACATTTAGAGCAATTTGTAAAAACGATCATTTTTTTGACGTTCCTGCACTTTCTGATCATAGCTACGGTGAGTTTATCTATTTTTCTATTGATGGTAAGGAAATCAGATATTATCTTACATTAGATTGCAATACCTGGGATTATATTGCTGAAAAAGTGAGTGATTATTTTGATAAGAAAAATCGAAAAGAAATAGGTCCAATAATTCAAAAAATTATTGGATTTGTTGCTGATAGACAAAATCCGGATAATTTTTTTACTCTATATGCTTATTGTCCTATATGTCATTCAAAAGCCAAGACAATTGATTTCGAGAATAGAACAGGAACCAAAGAATACGAAAATTTAACATTTAATGGCTTTTCCAGTTTAACTGCATCGGAGAAAAATACATTAATTACTAAATATATGATGGAAGTTTATAATAACTGACCTTACGCAGGACTACGCTCTGCCTAAGGTCAGTTATTCAACAACAACGACCCCGGCGGGGGGCTTTGGGTAGAAAGGCTGCCCTTTTTAAGACTACCAGTGAGCGTAAAGTGAAACATATTATTTTATGTAAACCCAATCACAGAAAAAAAGCTCCGCTTTTTTTTGCTTTGCCTAAAAAACGGCATGAAATACTTTTTCCTAACCCTTTCCCTTTTATTGCTGACCGGCGGCCTTTTCGCTCAACATGAATCGACTCATGCTTCAGGTGAAAAAATGGAAGGACATCGTCATTCCGTCCATCATCCCAAATTCAGGGTAGCCAGCTTCATCAGCCATACGCTTATTCCTACTCCTCACAATCAAAGTCATGTTTTTATCCCTTCCTTGGGGATTGACCTGGAATACTGGCCTGGCGGCAAATTCGGCATCGGCTTACACAACGATATAGAACTGGAAACCTTCTTCGTTGAGGGCCCCGAAGAGGAACTCGTCGAGCGGGAATATCCTATGGTCAGTACGTTGGATGTGCTGTACAAACCCTTCGGCGGACTAGTCCTGGTAGCTGGAGGAGGGTATGAATTGGTGAAAGGAGATGATTTTTTCGTCGTTCGATTAGGCGCTGAGTATGAAATCGAAATGGCCAACCATTGGGATGTGTTCCTCACTTTCGCCTATGACGCTTCAACAGGGGATAGGAATTACCACACTTATACCTTTGGCCTGGGATTTGGTAAGAGGTTTTAGTTAGCCGCCTAATTCATACGTCTTCTTTCTCAGATAAGCCAGCAACTCAGCACGGTCTTTGATGATTTTCAACTCATCGTGAGAGATGGGATGGCCGATCTCTACCTGAATCTTTCGCCCCATTTTGTTGCGGACTTCATTGAGCAGCATACTCAACCGGAGGTTCATGTTGACATGGCTGACCAGCTGAAACAACCGGCTGTTCTGCCCGTGGAAAAACAGGGGGAGCACCGGGGCCTGGCTTTGCTGGATCATTTTAAGCACAAACTTTTTCCATTCCAGGTCTTTTGCTTTTCTTTTCAAAGGCCTTGGCGTGGTGGCCACGCCTCCGGCCGGGAAAATGGCCACGGCGCCGCCTGATTTCAGCCATTCCAGGGCAGCATTACGACTGTTGATGTTGGTTTGCAGTGCTTCCTTCGTCGTCCGGAAGTCGATGGGTAAAAGATTTTGCCGCAGCATTTCTTCCCGGTACAGCACTTCATTGACCAGCACCTTGAAATCCTGCCGAACCTTAGAGATCAGATAACCGAAGATCAGTCCATCCACCACTCCAAAAGGATGGTTAGCGATCAGCACGAGCGGACCCTGCCGGGGAATGCGATCGAGTTTTTCTGCTTCAAAAGAGACCTCTACTTCCAATTTTCCTAAAACTGCTTCCCACACCTTATCGGGAGCCGGTTGTTCGGCGCGAACCTGCGTGTACAGTTTTTCTAGTTTCTTCCTGCCGGAAACAAATTCGATGGATTTGATGACCATGCGTTTCAGTAACGGGTCGTCAGCAGAGGAATACGTTAATTTGGCTTTGGGTGTTTTACTGTTGGATTTTTCCATGATCGTAAAAACTTGGCTTTGTATTTACTTCTTCAACACTTTTCCGGCTAAAATAGGTTGATACACACCCTCATCCACCGCCAATTGCCCATTGACCATCACATACGGAATGCCCACTGGGTATTGGTGCGGCGCATCAAAAGTGGACTGGGCATTAACCGTATTCGGATCAAAAATAGTAATATCTGCCTTGTACCCTTCCCTGAGAAAGCCCCGATCCTTCAGTCCCATTCTTTGGGCGGGCAGACCGGTCATTTTGTGCACGGCTGTTTTCAGGTCCAGAACTCCTTTTTCCCGAACATATTCGCCCAGAACGATGGGAAAGGTACCATATGCCCTTGGATGCGGATGTCCCTTGCCAGGCTGACTCAAACGGCCGTCGGAGGCCACCATGGTTTGTGGGTGTTGCATGATGCGTTCGACATCCTCCGGGCTCATGGCATGGAAAATGCAATTGGCGCCCCGGTGTATCTGTGCCTGAATGACCAGCTCGGCGCCGTTTTCAAGGGTGGGTTCCATGCCTTCCGCCAGGGGCCAGTCGTAAAGCGTTTTTCCTTCCAGTTCCGGCTTCCAGTTGAAACGGGAAAATTGTACTCTTTTTAAATCATTGCCACCTCGATCATTAATGAGGTTAAAAAGGATGCCGTTTTTGATGCTGTCCCGAAGCACCGGATCCTGGCAGCGTTCCGCAAAGGCATCGTAACGCCCTCCTTCCATAGACCAGGCCGGGATCAGAATGCCGATATTGGTATGACTGGCCGTGTAGGGATACTGGTCGATCATAACATCTAGTCCGGCAGCTCTGGCCGAATCCACCATGGCCAAAGTCTTGGTGCTGGCGCCCCACATCGGAAAGCCGACCACCTTGTGATGGGTAAGCACCACCGGAATATCCGCCAACTCCGCTATCCTAATGGCTTCTCCGACACCTTCCAACAACTGCAGGCCTTCTTCTCTGAGATGAGAAGTATAAATACCGCCGTTTTGAGCAGCTACTTTAGATAATTCCACAATTTCATCCAGCTTGGCCCAGGTGCCGGGCAGATACTTAAGCCCTGTAGAAATGCCATAAGCTCCTTCGTTCATAGCGGTCTGAATGAGGGCTTTCATCTCTTCTAATTCTTCAGGGGTGGGCGCCCGGTCGATCATGCCCAAAACTTCGTTGCGGACAGTATTGTGGCCGATCAGATACGCGACATTCAGCCCGATCCCGCCTGCCTGGAGGCTGTCCAGATAAGGCCCTAGCCTAAGTGGCCCTCCGCCGTCGGGCCCGCCCAGGGCGGTCGTGACACCTTGCCGGACATGGCTCTGCGCCTCCCGGTCGAGCGGCAAAGGCTCCAGATGGGCATGCAGATCGATGAAGCCCGGACTGACGATATGCCCCGTGGCGTCAACTTCCCTGTCTGCCGCTCCTTTCAAATTAGGTCTGATGTGCACGATCTGATCTCCCCGTATGCCGATATCCGCCTTGAAAGCTTCCGAGCCGCTGCCGTCCAATACCTGGCCGTTGCGAATGATGAGGTCATAGCTTTCCTGTTGGCAGGAATAGAGAAGAGAGAAAAGTAAAAATAAAAAACAGATTTTTAGGATGTTCATATTTGTGAAAGTTAAAATCAATGGGGCTGAGGAAAAAGGCCGAAGGACTTTTTACACAGCCCCCTTGATGCCTGATTTTTTCTTAATCAACCTTTTCCGGAACGATCAACCTATCGATCTTTTCCTTTTTCAGCATATCATTGAACCTGGGAATATCCTGTTCCACTACTTTATTGTAGGCTTCCACAATGCCCGCATATTCCTTTTTCAGGTCCTCAAAACGCTCCAGAACCCCTCCTGTTGGTCGATGATGATCATTCATGGCGACACCGTACAGCCTGCCGATGTGGTTGGTGAAAACCCTGGGGTAGTTGATGTTGTCCTGGCTGGCTTCCGCCTTGTTTTGGATGATCTGATCTTCCACTTCAGTCAGATTTTTGGAAATGGAAGAAACCAGTTCCTTCAGCTCTTTAGAGTGACCTGCCTGGACGGCCAGTTCGGAAATAGCCTTCATTTGATTTTTTAATGCTCTAAGGTTTTTAATGCGTTTGTGGGCTTCAGTGATCATATCCCTGACTACCAGAACGAGCTCCAGCTGTGCCTGGTAATCCTCCTGTTTTACATGCGACCAGCGAGGATCGGGATTGACCGTTAAGGACTGCGAAGAACGCCAGTCACCGACTTCTACCTCAATTTGGTATTTTCCAGGTATTACATAAGGCCCCGGTGAAGGATTTCGAATGACCATGGCGACCAGGTTATCGACCAATTCCGGGCCTTCATGCCGCAGGTTCCAATGAACGATATTCAAACCTTTTTTAAGGCTGATCTTATCCAGCCTGTTCCTGGCGTCGGTGGATAAGGTTCGGATCACCTCACCCTGATCATTTTTGATGACAATGGCGGCGTTTTCGTTTTTATCCGGTTTTTTTGCCAGATAAATATTCAGGCGGGCTTCATAATCGTCTACATCGGTGCGTATCGCCGGCCGGGGAGCAAAAAAATGATGTTCATCCGTATTCGTTTTTGCTGAAAGCTGATGAAGCGGACTGAGGTCATCCAGTATCCAGAAGGCTCTTCCCTGGGTGCTGATCACCAGGTCATTTTCATGGACTTCCAAATCGGTGATGGGCACATGAGGAAGGTTCAACTGAAAAGACTGCCAGCTACCGCCGTCATCAAAGGAAAGATACATGCCGAATTCCGTGCCGGCATACAACAATCCCTTGCGGGCGGGGTCTTCGGCTACGGCGCGTACAAAGTGATCCTCGGGAATGCCGTTGTCCTGGCTGATCAGCACCCAGGACTGTCCGTAATTATTGGTGCGGTAAATGTAGGGTTTGAAATCGTTGTAGCGGTAGTTGTAAACCACGACAAAAGCCCTGCCCGGTTCGTGAGCAGACAATTCGATCTTATTGATGGTGCCTTCGTAAGGCATTCCCTCAGGCGTGATGTTCTGCCAGGTTTGTCCGT
Organism: uncultured Saprospiraceae bacterium; assembly: GCA_964548175.1. Lineage (GTDB taxonomy): Bacteria > Bacteroidota > Bacteroidia > Chitinophagales > Saprospiraceae > JANQPA01. Next base: position 9,445 of record CAZJQS010000104.1, on the reverse strand, counting down.
TGTCTCTGGTAATGTGCAACAAACCGTCATCGCTGCCGGCCCAGAATTCTCCGGCCTGGTGTGGAGATTCTTCGAAGGCGAAAATAGAAGAATACACCTCGACTCCGGTGGCGTCATGCTGGATAGGGCCTCCGGGAATGTCGTGATATTGATCGAGCGCCCTGGTCAGATCAGGGCTGATCTTTACCCAGGTCTGACCATCATCGGTGGTGCGGTGAACGTAATTGGAAGTATGGTAGACTTCCTGAGGGTTGTGTTGTGAAACTACGATAGGGAAATTCCATTGCCAGCGATATTTGAGATCGCGCTGCTCAGTTCCTTCGGTATAATGCGGATATGCGGTTACCTGCCGGACAAACCCTGTTTCCTGGTTCAGGATGGTAATTTCCCCGCTGTAGCTGCCCGCCCAAATGATGTTGGGATTTTCGGGGTGCACGCCGACATCTGCGGATTCGCTGCCGCCTACTGAGAACCAATGCTCATAATCCGTTACTCCACCCGGATCATGGCTTGGGACACTGATGGTGGAATTATCTTGTTGGCCGGCATATAAACGAAAGGGGAATTGGCTGTCCACAGTGACCCGGTAAAACTCTGAAGTAGGCTGGTTGAGTTGGGTGGACCAGGTCTTTCCTCCGTTCAGGCTGATGCATGCGCCTCCGTCGTTGCAGTTGATCATAATGTCGGGATTATTCGGATTGATCCACAATCCGTGAGTATCGCCATGCGGAACGGAGATGCGCTGATCGAAGGTCTTGCCGCCATCAATGGATTTATGAAAGCTGACGTTGTTGGAATATAGTGTATTTTCGTCTGTGGGATGAGCGGTGATGTGGGAGTAGTACCAGCCTCTTTGGCGCAATTGGTGATCGCGGCAAATCCGTTTCCAGCTATCGCCGCCGTCATCAGAGCGGTATAAGCCTCCTTTTTCCTCTTCTTCAGCCTGAATGATGGCCCAGATGCGATTGGGATTGGCGGGAGAAACGGCCAGGCCGATCCTTCCCAGCAGCCCATCTGGAAGGCCGCCTTCCAGTTTTTCCCAATTGCTGCCTCCGTCAGTGGATTTCCAGATGCCTCCTTCCTGCCCTCCATCAATCAGGGTCCAGGGTTTGCGTTCGGCCCGCCACATAGCGGCGAAAAGCTCTCTTGGGTTTTTCGGGTTCATTACGACGTCAATGGCCCCTGTGGAGTCGCTGACAAACAGGACCTGCTCCCAGTTTTGACCTCCATCCTTGCTGCGATAGATGCCCCGCTCCGGGTTTTTCCCGAAGATCTGCCCCAGCGCGGCCACGTAAACCAGGTCCGGATTATCCGGATGGATGACCACCTTACCGATCTGGCCGGCTTTGGGTAAGCCGATGTGTCGCCAGCGTTTACCCCCGTTTTCGGACTTATACATGCCGATACCAGGAGAAATGTTCCCTCGGGGACAGGCGGAGCCCGTGCCCACATAGATCACTTCCGGATCGGAGGGAGCAACGGCAATGGCGCCGATGCTGCCGGCTTTGATTTGTCCATCCGAAATATTATTCCAACTCATACCCGCGTCATCGGTTTTCCATACGCCCCCGCCCGTGGCGCCCATAAAGAAGGTAAAGGGCTGATCGGGAATACCTGCAATGGCGGTGGATCTTCCGCCCCGGCTGGGGCCCACGGAACGATATTCCATGCCTTGGAAAAGGACCAGGTCTATATCAGGCCGGGCAGTTTGTTTTTGGGAAAAAAGAGGGAACGAAAAGAAAAAGGAAATAAGAATGAAAAAGTATTTGGCGTTCATAAAAATTAAATTAAAAACGGAAAATGAAATTTTGCTCTTCTGACAAATATAAAATTACGCTTCACTCCCAGGGGCTTTAGTTGTCAAAAAAATTTTTAATTTTCCTTTTTTTACGAATTGAATATCTGAAAACTGTTCAAAAATGAAGAGAATAAAAATTGGATTAGTCTGCGCTTTTCTGTTGATGGGAATGATTACAGGAACGGCGCAAACGAAAAAGCTATCAGACAAGAAAATAGAAGCCCTTAAGCAGGAGGTTCGTCAAAAGGTAAGGGAAAAAGCCAAAATGGCGCAGGTGATGGTTGATAAAGTGTTCTCTTTCGCCGAACTAGGCTTCCAGGAAGTGGAGACTTCCAGGTATCTGACCACCATTCTGGAAGAGAATGGGTTTGAGGTGGAATACGGCATTTCGGGTGTTCCTACGGCCTGGTGGGCAAAATGGGGGTCCGGCAAACCGGTCATCGCCATCGGAAGTGATCTCGACTGTATTCCCAAAGCTTCTCAAAAACCAGGGGTTGCTTATCACGATCCCATTATTGAAGGAGCACCCGGACATGGTGAAGGTCATAATTCCGGTACGCCGCTGAACATCATTTCGGCCATTACGGTAAAAGAGATCATGGAGCGGGAAGGCTTATCGGGAACCCTAATTCTTTGGCCAGGGGTTGCGGAAGAGCAGCTGGGCACCAAAGCTTTTTATACCCGGGACGGTTATTTTGACGGCGTGGACATGTGCATCTTTACTCACGTTTCGAGTAATATGAGCATCAGTTACGGGCAGGCTAGGGGAACCGGCCTGATCTCGGTGGAATATATTTTTGAAGGGGAGGCCGCCCATGCCGCCGGCGCTCCCTGGCGAGGCCGCAGCGCCGCCGACGCAGTTGAATTGATGAATATCGGTTGGCAATATGCACGCGAACATTTGAATCCTATCCATCGCTCTCATTCTGTTATCAAAAACGGAGGAGATCAGCCCAATGTAGTACCTTCCAAAGCCTCTATCTGGTACTACTTCCGAGAAGTGACCTATCCTGGTATCATGGAGTTGTATGAGAAAGCCAATAAGATCGCCGAAGGGGCGGCTTTAATGACCGATACCAAAGTGACGCGCCGCGTATTGGGCTCTGCCTGGCCACGACATTTTAATCAACCTATGGCAGAAACCATTTACGGAAACATCCGCCAGGTAGGTTTACCCGAATGGTCGAAAGAAGATCAAACGCTGGCAATGGCCGTACAGCGAGAGGTAAATTCTCCGCTTGATACAACTGGGCTTGCCACCGAACTGGAAGAGATCGGCCGCCCCGTCAGCCGTCCTATCAGCGGCGGCTCCGATGATATCGGGGACATCTCCTGGAAATTGCCGACCGTTACCTTGCGCTTCCCTTCCAATATCCCTGGACTTCAGGGGCATCATTGGTCCAACGCCATCGCTATGGCCACTCCTATCGCTCATAAGGGCGTAGTGGCCGGCGCTGAAGTAGAGGCCATGTCACTCATCGACTTTCTTTGTAAGCCTGAACTGGTGGAACAATCCTGGGAGTATTTCAGAAATGAACAAGGCATGAAGCAAAAGTATATTCCTATGGTTACCAAGGAAGATAAGCCGGCAGTTTATCTGAACAAAGAAATCATGTCTGAGTTCCGTCCCTTGCTGGAAAAAGTGTATTATGACGAGACGAAGTACGATTCTTATCTGGAGCAGCTGGGCATTAAATATCCTACCTTGAGGGAGGATTAAATGAAAAAGTAAAATATACTGACGAGGACAAAAAGTCCCCAGAGCTTTTGTCCTCGTCATATGCTGCCTCCAACAATCCAGCCTCCCGTCCAGGCGGCTTGAAAGTTAAACCCTCCTGTAATGGCGTCAATGTTCAGTACTTCTCCGGCAAAGAAAAGACCGGGATGAAGCTTGCTTTCGAAGGTTCTAAAGTTCACTTCTTTTAGGTCCACGCCACCGGCTGTGACAAACTCTTCCTTGAAGGTGCTTTTTCCATTGACTTCAAAGCGGCATTCGCCGATCTGAAGGACCAGTTGTTGAAACTGTTTCTTGTTCAGGTCCGCCCAGCGGAGCGTTTCCGGAATGCGGGCGGCATTGACCAGGCTCTTCCATAATCGAATGGGCATATCAAAGAGGGAGTGCTTGGCTATTTGTTTCTTCGCCTGCTCCTGCCTGGCGGCGAGCAGTGTCTGTCTGATCGTTTCCATTTCCCGGCCTGTCCAGTTGATAGTGACCATAAACTGGTAGTTCAATTCATGCAGTTCCCGTGCGCCCCAGGCGGAGAGTTTAAGAATGGCCGGGCCGCTTAGTCCCCAGTGGGTGATCAGTATGGGGCCTTCGGAGCTAAGGTTGGCGCTCTGTACGTTCACCTGAGTCTGCGGCATGCTGATACCCGGCAGTTCTTGGATTCTGGGATCAGTAATATTAAAAGTGAAAAGAGAAGGCACCGGCTGAACGATGGTATGGCCCAGTTGTTCCAGCAGTCGCCATATTTTGGTGTTGCTTCCCGTAGCCACCAGCACCTTGTCGGCGGGGAAGGTTTCCTTCGGTGTGACGATCTGCCAGCGTTCGCCGGAAGAAGTGGGAGGGAGGATATCGTCCACCCGGCTTCTGGTCAGGATACGGACGCCTAATTGTGTGGCGGCCTCCACAAAACAATCGATGATGGTCTGCGATTGGTCTGTGACCGGAAAAATACGGCCGTCTTCTTCTATTTTGGTGGCCACGCCTCTTTTGTCCAGCCAGTCGAGCATGTCACCGGCAGCAAACTGATGGAAGGGGCCGATCAGCTCTTTTTCTCCACGTGGATAATGCCGGGTCAGATCCCGCGGAATGAAGCAGGCATGGGTGACGTTACAACGCCCACCTCCGGACACCTTCACCTTGGTCAGCACCTCTTTCCCTTTTTCCAAAATCATTACCTCCGCTTCCGGACTTTGCTCCGCTGCTCGAATGGCGCCAAAAAAGCCGGCTGCCCCGCCGCCGATTATGATGATGCGTTTTGGATTCATGAGGTAAAGGTAAAAAGTAGAAGGTAGAAAGTAGAAGGAAGAAGGTAGAAAGTAGAAGGAAGAAAGTAGCCTTGCTCTATTCTTCGCGCTGTCGATAGTTCAAAAAATAACGCTTCTGTCGTTGCTAAAACGAAAAAATCGTTATATATTTGAAAACATGAAGACACTGTTACCAAAAGAAGAGAAGGTCATGCAGATCCTTTGGAGGTTGGAGAAGGCCTTTGTTAAAGAAATACTGGAGGAGATGGAGGCCCCTAAGCCACCGGTTACCACACTTTCCTCCTTGGTGAGGAAGATGGAAGAAAAGGGTCTGGTCGGGCATGAAGCTTTCGGTAAGGCCCATCGCTATTATCCGATCTTGAAAAAGGAGGAATACCGGAAGAGGTCCTTCAAAAAATTCATGCAGCAGTATTTTGAAGGCTCGCCAGAAGAATTGTTATCTTTTTTCGTTAAAGAAGAAGATCTGGCGCCGAACGAACTGAACGAGCTATTGGAAAAGATTAAAAACGAAGAAGAGCATGACGATTAGGACAGGGACAGTCACCATCGCCCTTTTAATCTCCTTGTTAACATGGAATTGTGAAGGGCCTTCTGCTGTGGAGGAAATGCCGGAAGAACCCGGCTTGTCCTATGCCGACCGGTATGGTCTTTTTCAGGAAAAAAAGAAAAACGATCCCTCCGATTTTCTGCTGAAATTTGGAGTGCACAATATTTACCTTCATGAGATGGCTCAGTATCCGGCTCATAGCGGAGGGATTGAGCTCGACCTCAACGACTTTCTGAGTGCTATTGAAGGGCCGATAGCATTCTTCCATCAGGGGCGTAAGCTGGATTATCAGATCATTAATCTCAGAAAGTACAGCCTGGAAACCGGCGATTCGCGTCTTTGGAAACCTTATCCCGGACAGGTAGGCAGCCGGCTGGAGCCGGAAGTCGTAAAGGAGATCCGCGAAAAGGTAGGTATTGGAAGCGGCATACAAATACGGCTTGCTGTTCCCCAAGACAGCACGGATTATTATGCTTCTCTGCTGGTGAAAAACCCATTTGGTGGATATGTGCCGCCTATGAAGGTGCGCTCGAATTATTTTTCACAGGTATATGGTTTTCAATTGATTCAAAAAGATGATCGTCCGGTGATCCTGCGAATTGATACTACCAATCAGGCCACCAGACATGTATTGGACCTTTACGACAACAAGTCAACCTATAAGATATTACATATACCTGATTTCCAAACCAGAAGGAGAATGTGGCGGGTGGATCTTTTTTCCAACAAGGACATCGTAAAGACGCTCTTGGTGGATAATCCTTATGATATATTGCTGCTCCCGGAATATGTGGATTACGACCCCCGTAAGCTTAACCTCCGATGGGGTAAAATGGAAGCCCGGCTGAATAGTGAAAATTACACTCTTCCTTTTTTTCGGAAAAACATTCGAGGCGATTACCTGATCAACGTTGGAGAAAAGGAGCTCAAAATAAAAAAGGCGCATTTGATCATCAAGAGGGCCGATTTTCGGCCGGAAGCGATCGTTACCTCTGATCTGACCCATCCGGAAGTCATCAAACGCCTGTTCCGCATAGGCGGTGATTGCAGCGTTTATTTGGATAAGATCGTGGTGGAGGACCACAAAGGAGTCATTTATTATTTTCCGGAGGCCTTTGCCTTTCATTTGGAAAAAAGCCAGGAGTTCGAATTGGAACTGGCTGAGACCCGGACCATTGAGAAAGCCAGGCTCCAGGTAAAGCATGCAGGTAAAGAGTTGCGTATTGAATGTACTTCCATGCCAGTAGTCGAACTATTGTCTTTCCTGCTGGATGTCCCTTCCTCCAACATCCTGATGAGCGGGTTCAACGAACAGATCTATCTGGATATGTTATTTGTTTCGGAAACACTGGGGGAGGCTGAGGGCAAGCAACTGATGCTGACCAAATTACAGCACTACCTGAAATTCGCCGTGGAGAGGGTCGGCGCCTCGCCAGTGCTGGCGCTTTATTTACAGGACACCGTAAAACTGAAGAACATACAGGCGTCTGAAAAAGAGGACCGAAAAGTTCGTTTTTCCCAGGACAAAGGTTTTAAAAATATATCTCTTTCCGGCATTCCATTGTCTGAATTAGCCGAATTGATCGCTTATGACCTTAACATACCCTGTGTAGACCTTACGGAAACCGACTATGTCTACAGCCTGGAACTTCAATATGAAGACCGGTTTGGCTTAACAGCACACTTACAGGATTACGGATTGATATTAGACTGGTACGAGGAAGATGTTAAGATACTGGTGTCTCGTTATTGATTAACCGATCAGGTTCTAAAAACTGCCTTTAAACCACTTGATTATGGATATACGAATTAGCCAGTATATCCTGGAATCCGGCATTGGCTTGCTGGTATTCTATGGGACATACTATTGCCTGCTCAGAAAAGAGACCTTTTTTCAATCCAACCGGATATACTTGTTGGCAACAGCCCTTTTGTCGGTCATCATTCCACTGATGCATTATTCCTGGCCGGCGCCTGAGTCCATGTCTTCACCTGCGCCAGTTGCGCAAAAGTTTGCTGAGCCCCAGCCTGAATCTCCGGAAGTTTTTCTGGCGCCGTCCTTTGTTCAGGAGTGGCACGAAGCAGAGCTTCACATCTGAGGATGTTTTTTATGAAAGTCCGTCGCTTCCTGAAAGGCCTTCGCCACACTCAGCACCTCCGCTTCGCCGAACAACTTTCCGGTAAAGGTAATACTCGTGGGCGTACCTTCATTGAACCCATTCGGCAGCACTACGCAAGGGTGGCCGGTATAATTGGTGATGCCCAGGCTGGAGCTGCCCCAGGAAGGATTCAAATACACATCCACCTGTTGGAACACCTTGTCCATATCAGCGATCAGCTGTGTCCGCAGTCGGTTAGCCTGGATGTATTCCACGGCTGGGATGAAGCGGGCAGTGCGGAATGATACGGGCCAGGAGCCGGGATCCTGACGGACCAGCAGTTCATCTCTGCCGCTGGTGGTCAACTCGTCGAAGGCAGCTGCCGCTTCGGCAGAAAGTATGGGCCGCAGATCAGGCGCCTCGGGCAATTCGATGGGGATCAGTTCAAAACCCAATTTTTTCATCGTCTCCAGCGCCAGGCTATCATGCTTTTTAAAGCCGTAATCTCCTTCAAAAGCACTTTTTAAGTAACCTACCTTCAAGGTTTTAGGATCCATACGGTCATCGTAATTAAATGGCGTATCAATGATGCTGGGGTCTTTGCCATCCGGGCCATAGATGGCGTCGAATACGATGGCGCCATCTTCGACACTTCTGGTGATAGGGCCTACCTTATCCATGCTCCAGACCAGGGCCATGGCGCCGTGACGGCTGACTCTGCCAAAGGTCGGTCGCAGGCCTGTCGCCCCACAGCGGGTAGAGGGCGAAACAATGGAGCCCAGCGTCTCCGTCCCCAAAGCAAAAGGTAAACATCCCGCTGCAACAGCCGAAGCTGATCCTGCAGACGATCCGCTGGATCCCTGTTCCAAATTCCAGGGGTTACGGGTTTTTCCACCATACCAGACGTCGCCCATCGCCAGGGCGCCGAGGGTTAATTTGGCAACCAGCACTGCACCGGCCTCATCCAGTCTTTGGATGACAGTGGCATCCTCATCAATAAGCTGTTCCTTGAAAGGCATGGCGCCCCAGGTAGTGGGATAACCTTTGACGGCGAACAGGTCTTTGGCGCCGTAAGGGATGCCGTGTAGCAAGCCCTTATAATTTCCTTTTGCGATCTCACTGTCTGCTTTAGCTGCCATTTTAAGGGCTCTTTCTTCGGTCAGGGTAATCACGCACTCGAGCTTTTTGTCGTACTTTTTCAACCGCTCGATGAAGAATTTGGTCAACGCTACGGAGCTGATCTGTTTGGTGCGGATCAGTTCGGCCAGCTCTCTGACGGTGTAGAAAGCCAGTTCTTCTTTATTTTCCGGTAATTTTACATTTTTGGGTTGACTGAAACGAACATTTTCCTGTTTCTGATCGATCTTAAAACCAGGAGGCAGGGGATTAAACACCATTGCCGGTACAATTTCGTTGTCGATCGGATTTTGGCGGTATTGCCGGTAGGTTTCCAGGTTGCGTTCGAGACCACTTTTGATGCCTTCGATCTCTTTGTCGGTCATATCCAGTCCGATGACTTTGGTGGCGCTCTGGATGTCTTCTTTGGTCAACTCTCCTGCTACTAAATGGTAGGTAAAAGCTCCGAAGAAACAACTGGTGATCACAAGCAATACTAGCCGAAAGGGAACATGAAATACATTTTTCATCTAAACTTCTCTTTTGGTGACAGATTAGTTTGACTTCAACCATTTGAAAGGCCAAAGTCGAGATTAATTGAAAAATGAAAGTAGTAAAAAATTAAAACAGACTTTCTCAAAAACTGTACATTTGGCTTTTTTAACCCCAAACCTTAAGAGAGTGGTCAGGGTTTAGGGTTCTGGGTTCTGGGTTCTGAGTTCTGGGTTCAGGGTTCAGGGTTCTGAGTTCTGGGTTCAGGGTTCTGGGTTAAAACCCAAAACTCAAAACCCAAAACTCAAAACTCAAAACCCAAAACCCAAAACCCAAAACTCAAAACTCAAAACCCAAAACTCAAAACTCAAAACCCAAAACTCAAAACTCAAAACCCAAAAC
>CAZJQS010000103.1:0-15337 GCA_964548175.1 uncultured Saprospiraceae bacterium | reverse complement strand
ATTTAAGCATTATTAAGTGGTGCGCTGTCAGCGCACCACTTAATAATGCTTAAATCCTCACCCCTCTCCATTCAACACCTCCAATATCCCCCGAAACTGCTCCAAGCCATCTTCCAAATTCTCAATAATTTCCTCTGCTAGTATATCCGGATCCGGAAGGTTATCCAGGTCAGCCAGACTATCATCGCGGAGCCAGAAGATGTCAAAATTGACTCCATTGTGCTTTCCTCCGCTCACACTCAATCTTCGGCAGCCCCAATCTTGGATTCACGACATTACACAATTCATCCAACTTATGAATAGCTGCTTTAGGACTAAGAGATTCAGCCGTGACCATTTCATCAAATACCCAAAGATGCCCATGTACTTCAAGCTCCCCTTGTTGAGCGAATTGCCTCAATACCTTATCACTCGTCAATAGTATTGCATCCAGCTTTTGAGCTTGGAAAAATGCCGAGCAATCTTGCTCAGAAAGTTGCGGGCGTTGGGCTTGTATTTGATAGATGGATAGAAAATCGTCCTCATCGATGGATTGAATTTGTAGTTGCCCTTCTTCTATAAATGGCGTTAATGATTCTTTTTGGTAGCCGTATAATTCCTCCAAAATCAGATCGGTCGTGTGGAAAGAAAAGCCTAGCTCAAAAAAAGGGGCCAATAGTTCCAACTCCACCAGGTCGATTAAAATATTGGCATCATTGACAACCAGCTTCATACGCTCACCATATCATTTCTAAACTCCGCCAACTTCTTCCCTGCCAAATTCGCCGCCTTGCTCATTGAAATGATTTCTTCACTAGCGGCCCGGTGGATCAGTTGCATAAAGCGATCAGATTGCTCCTTGCCAAGGTATTTTCCCCAGCCTGCTTCCTGCCGGTTGTGGTTGACAAACTTTCGAAAGCGGATGTAAGTCGAATCATTGATGACCCCGAGGTCCCTGGCTCTAGCCATGATGGCCTGCACCGATAGGCCGTAGTTTTCTTTAATGGCGATCAATTCCGGTAGGGAAAAACTGGACCGGTGCTCGCCTAATTCAGTGAGAAAAGTTTCTTTGGGCATCAGCATGGCTCCGGCAAAGCGGTGGCAGAGCTTTTCCATCTCTTTTGGCGATAGGTTCTTTTTGACCTGCATCAGGAGGTGTCCCAGTTCGTGAAGCGCAGTGAATCGCTTGCGTTCGATAGGGTAGTTTTTGTTGAGTACAATAACCGGCACTTCGCCGTTAGCCCAGCCTGATAGGCCGTCGAAAGCATGATCAGCATCGATTTCTATGACTTTGATCTCTTTGTCTTCGAGTAACTCAATGACATTCGGCAGGGCATTAACACCTATTTTCCAGGATTCTAGCAGGGTGTTGACCGCTTTTTCAACGTCTTCTCCCTTGCTGATGAGTAGATGACCGATGGGATTGTCAAATTTGGAGGAGATGTCCAGCAGCGATTCTATTTCCAGGTATTTTTCAATCTGGTCGCTAGCTAGTTGTTGGAGTACTTTTATTTTCCTTGCGCCCAGCTTGCTTTTTTTCCGAAACTCAACCTGTCCTATTTCTACGGTGAATGGACGAAAGAAATAATCTGACTTGACGGATAGGGCTTTGGCCAATGCAATCAGCACTTGGCTGTTTGGCATCATCTCTGCACGTTCGTATTTGGCAATGGCGTTTTTGGACACCATATGATCTATGGCATCTACCAGTTTATCTTGCGAGAGGCCCGCAAGCAGTCGGGCTGCTTTGAGTCGTTTGGCGAATATCTCTTTCATTGGAAAAGCTTGATTGGTTTACAATTTAATGTTTTTTCGTTAAAATGTAAACCCGCGACTGGATTTTACTTCCTTTCTATCACCTTCACCGCATACGCCAAACAGGCCCGGATATCGGCTTCTTCCAGGTCTGGAAATTCCTTTAAGAGATCTTCCTTGGAATCACCAACTGCCAGGTATTCCAAAATCGAGGCCACCGGATAACGTAGATTTCGAATGCAGGGCTTGCCGTGGCAGATATTGGGATTGCTGGTAATGCGGTTGAGGAGGTTGTCTTTCATTCAAATTCTTTTAAATACTTTTCGAAAGCGAAGAGGCGATTTCTGCTTTGACCTGTGATTTCAATGAGGATGTATTTCTTCTTTAATGGTTTGCTTCAAAGTTTTTTAAATGAATAGCCATGCTTTTTGGTAAAGTAAAATATAAATAGCCTTATTTTACTTTAATGAGCTAAAGTAAAATAAAGTTCTTCAGGTTAGAAGGAAGAAGGTTCGGTATAATTACAGGTTTAAAGAAAAGGCACTCTAACATTCGGCCGACTTAAAAGTCGCCCTGCTGTGGCAATCTGATTGTGGCGCGGGTTTAAACCCATACTACTTTCCAATGCAAAAATTCGCAAATATATTCCCCAGCAAATCATCTGTACTGATCTCTCCCGTGATCTCGCCCAGGTAATGCAGCGCCTGGCGAATGTCCATCGCGATGAAGTCGGAGGTGACCTCAGCGTCCATGCCCTGGAGGACGGCCGTTAAGCTGTCATAGGCTTTCTGCAGGGCCTCGTAGTGGCGAATGTTGCTCACCACCGCATCGTCCAGGCTGACTTGCTGCGAGACGACGGCATGGTACAGCTTGTCCTTCAAATAGCCTATGTTCATCTGGTTGATGGCGGAAATGGGCACCCAGCTCTCCTCCGAAAGTCCTTCTACCTTACTCCTACTACCTTCTACCTCAAAATAATGCTCAAATTTCGTATACGGGTTCAGATCCATCTTATTCGCCACGATCAGGAGTTGGATGCCCTCGCGGTTTAATTTGGCCAGGTCGGCCCGTACCTCCTCGGGCGATAGCTGGATCACGTCGAATACATATACGAGGATGGCCGACTGCTCGATCTTTTCCATCGTCCTCTGTACGCCCACCGCCTCGATCGTGTCCTGTGCGTCGCGAATGCCGGCCGTGTCGATCAGGCGAAACTGAACGCCCTTGATGTTCAGGACTTCCTCGATCGTGTCGCGCGTAGTGCCGGCGATCTCGCTGACAATGGCGCGCTCTTCATTCAGCAGGGCGTTCAACAAGGTCGACTTTCCGGCATTGGGCCGCCCGGCAATAACGGTGCTCACGCCTTGCTTGATGGCATTGCCGAGCTGGAACGACTGGATCAGCGAGTGGATGAGTTGTTGTATTTTTTGAACCAAAGCCCGGAGATCATCTCTGTTGGCAAATTCGACGTCTTCCTCGCTGAAGTCGAGCTCCAGCTCGATCAGGCTGGCGAAGTCGATCAACTGCTGCCTTAAATCCTTGATCTCGCCCGAAATGCCGCCCCTGAGTTGCTTCATAGCCAGGGCATGAGATGACTGGGAGTTGGAGGCGATCAGATCAGCCACGGCTTCGGCCTGACTGAGGTCCATCCGGCCGTTTAAAAATGCTCTTAAGGTGAATTCTCCCGGCCGCGCCATGCGGGCGCCTTTCTGGATGCACAACTGTATGATCTCCTGAATGATGTAGTTGGAGCCGTGACAGCTGAATTCCACTACATTTTCCTTGGTGTATGAATGGGGCGCCACAAAAAGAGAGGCCAGCACCTCGTCTATGATCCGGCCTTTATCATTTCGGATGGTCCCGAAATGAATGGTGTGCGAGGCTTGCTTTTCCAGTTTTTTTCCAAAAAATACAGCATCGGCTATCCGAATGGCGTCTTGCCCGGATAAGCGAATGACGCCCAGCGCGCCGACCCCGGGAGGCGTGGCGAGGGCGACGATGGTGTCGGTCAGGTTGTGTGCAGTGTAAGCCATTGTTTGTATTCAAGTTTTTATACCTGCAGGCATAATCACTTGAACACACAAACGGGACTCACAGTTTAATGACCTTAAAACTCGTTACTTTTGCCCCGCTTTTTATGCGAAGAAAATAGGCGCCGGGGGGAACGGCAGATACATCAAAAGTTCTTGAAAAAACGGAGGTAAACATTTCTTCCCGGCTGAATATCTCCTGCCCGTTCAGGTTGATCAGGCTGAGGATAAATTCGCCTTTGAGTTCCGTTTCCATACGGAGGTGGAGGCGGTCCGTGAATGGGTTAGGGGAGAGGGTGACTTCTCCCAATTCCGGAAAATCTCTGGTAGAACTGACGACCATCGTTTTTATCTGGTAAATCGTTCCCTGGCCGATGGCGGCCATGAAAAGCTCGCCCGATGCGTCTTCGCCGAAGGCGACGATCTGGTTATTGGTCCAGTTGAGCAGGTCATTGTTTTCCCAGCCGCCTTCGCCATCGGGAGTGATGGAAGAAATGAGGCCGGTGCAGAAATCGGCATACACGTAATGGCCCGCCAGATCGGGATGGCGGCTTCCGCGGTAGACATAACCACCGGTTACGGAGCGGCACAGGCCGTCGTTCATGTGCGCATATTGCCGGACGGGGAATGTCATGGTGCTTTGGTCGGGGCAGATGCCGTTGAGGTTGAAGACCTGATTGCCTTCGTAGCATCGCCAGCCGTAGTTTTCACCACCCGGGCTATCGGCCGGCTGGAAGTTGATCTCTTCGAAGGCATTTTGGCCGACATCGCCCATCCACATATCGCCGGTTTCGCGGTCGAAGCTGAAGCGCCAGGGGTTGCGCAGGCCGATGGCCCAGATTTCGTCGGCTACGCTGCTGCTGTCGACAAAGGGATTGTCCGAGGGAATTGCATAGGGGATATTGTCGTCTTCTACATCTACATCGATTCGAAGCATTTTGCCGAGCAGGTTTTGCGTGGCTTGAGAGCGATCGCCGGGATCGCCGCCCGATCCTCCGTCGCCCAATCCGGCATACAGGTAGCCGTCCGGGCCGAAAGCCAGGTCGCCGCCATTGTGGTTAGAGAAAGGCTGATCGACGGTGAGGAGGATTTTCTCGCTATTGGGATCGGCCAGGTCAGGATTATCGGGGTTTCGGGAAAAACGGGAGATGCGGGTATCTCCGTCATTGTCGGTATAGTTGACAAAAAAGTAGCCGTTATTTTCGTAATCGGGATGGAACGCCAGTCCCAGCAGGCCGCGTTCGCTCGCCTGAGAATTTACGCGAGGGTCAATGTTTAAAAATGGAGTTGGAAGTATCGTACCGTCGGGGCTCAGAATACGAATCCGCCCCCCTTTTTCGACAATGAACAGCCGTTCATCCTGCGCATGGACGATATCTACGGGCTGATTAAAACCGGATGCTAAGGATTCGATCACCAGGGTAGGTTGTGCATTCACAAAGAAGGGGAGAAAAACAAGTAGCGTTTGGATTAAAGTTTTCATCGGCAGCAGATTTTCATGTACAATATTTCTTTTGGTCGGGATTAAATTTAAGGTATTCGGGCTTCCCAAACCGTCGGGATAAGAGCGAATTTTGTTTACTATATGCCAGAAAGGATTTTTTATATGGGGTGGGTGTCCGTAATTGTCCTGGTAAGGGAAATCATATACGGTTATTTTTGTCATATAAAGATTAATGATTTAAAGCGGTAAGGGTTATATTTCACACGATTATAACTGAATCACCAGCCGGGCAAGCCCCGGCTGTTTTTTTTATGGGGTGAAAGAAAAAAAGTGTCCTGGATTGGTGAGTATATCCAACTTATCTTTGTATCAGGATTCAGAAACACAATGTTATTTCAAAACGGTATTTAGCTATACCCAAACAATGTAAGCGCAAAATAAGAAAGGAAAACCTTTAAGATTGTGATGTTAAATATGGAGGAGCCGGGTAATGCCCGGCTTTTTTTTTAACTGACTTTATGCAGATCGTAGTATGCGTTTAGCGCCCAGGAAAAATCATCCTGATAGGGGCGCTATATGGTTAACACATGAAGAGTATACCACCTATAAAATACCCAAAGGCGCGTTAAAAAAGATCGCATCCTCTAAGTCACCGATGCAGCACTACTGACAGAGCCTAAACCGGCTTAATTTATTGACACTAAACATGTACTACGCTCTGCGTAAGGCCAGTTAATAATAATTACAAAGACTTAAACCAGTCCTGGAAGTACTGACCTACAATAGGAACCAGCTTCTTCTCTCCCTGAACGGCTGCGATAAAGCCAATGAACCACAGCACAACAATTAAAATGAAGCCCACAATGGCAATTATCCAGCCCAGAATGGGAACAAGGGCAACAATATTCAGGGCAAAGGCGCTTAAAATAAGTCCCAAAGACTGACGTATGTGGAAAGAGCCTAGCTCACTCTTGTTATTGCTGTTAAGGATCAACGCAACGATCCAACCGATTATGGTCAGGTAAGAAACGAGCGCGACTACTTTCGGATCCGTTCCACTGGTCGTCTGGGTTTGATTTGGATTTTCTTCAGACATATTACTAAAGTTTTTGGTTGTTGTAGATTGTTACTGTCAATGCTAAAGTTAAACAATTAATACCTTTTTTGTAAACCTTTTCGAAGAATGATATAAATCATTTGTCTAAAGCAAGCCTGATCATTGATGAATAGCTGATAAGCAAGCAGATTATCTTTAGTTAAGTTCTGTTGGCTCTTCAGGAGCAACAGAACTTAACTAAATGTTTTGCTTTTTTATCCTTGGACAAAAATTACGTCTAGCAATGAAAACTTTAATCATAGGAGGCGGAATAGCAGGTTTATCCGCCGGTGCTTTTCTCCAGATGAATGGCTTTGAGACCCAAATCTTTGAGCTGAATACTTCTCCCGGCGGGCTCTGCACGGCCTGGCAGAATCAGGGATATCAGGTAGATTTCTGCGTACACTGGCTCATGGGCTCCGGTCCGGCAACTTCTATTCACGATCGCTGGAATGAATTGATCAATTTGAGCGATATGGATATCGTCAACTATGAGGTGTACGCCCGGGTAGAAAATGAAAACGGTGATTATATTGACCTTTATACCAATATCGATCAGCTTGAAAATGAGCTGTTGACCAAAGCTCCTGAAGATGAAAAGGAGATCCGGAAATTCGTAAAGACCCTCCGAAAGCTGAGCAATTTTGACTCCGACACCGAACTGGCCATGCAGGTGGCGCCTCTGGGCTATAAGCTCAAACAGATGTTTAAAATGCTTCCTTTCATCCCGCTGATGGGCAAGTACATGAAGTTGACTTGCGCCGAATATGCAATGAGATTTTCCAACCCGCTGCTGCGAAAAGCCATCCATAACCTCTTCGAACCCGGTATGTCAGTCGTGTTCGCCATGATGATGCTGGCTTTTATGCACAATAAAGCAGCCGGTTATCCGATCGGCGGTTCCAGGGCTTTGTCTGAAAGCATAGCTGATCGATACCTCCGGCTGGGTGGAAAAATTCACTATGGTTCGAAAGTGACCAGAATCCTGGTGGAAAAGAACCGGACAGTCGGCATTCAACTGGAAAACGGCGCCATACACAAGGGCGATTTCGTAGTCTCCGCCGCCGACGGATATTCAACCCTCTTCGAAATGCTGGAGGGACAATATGTGGATCCGCCTTTTGCTCGTTTTTACGAAAATCAAAAGACTTTCCCTTCTTTAGTCTTCGTAGCATTGGGCATCAACAGGGATCTTTCTGAATGGCCCTCCAATCTCCTTTTTCCATTAAAAGAACCTGTTTTTATTGATCCACAAACTACCGTTGCAGCGTTGTATGCCAGAATTCACCATTTCGACCCGACCCTGGCGCCCGAGGGCAAAACCTTGGTCAGCACCATGCTGCAAACTTATGCTTATGATTATTGGGTGGATCTGTATGGGGCAGACCGGGAAAAATACGACCATGAAAAGCAACGGATCGCCCAGGCTTTTATCCAGGCGCTGGAAGACCGCTTCGGGAATATAGCCGGCTCAGTAGAGATGATCGACGTATCCACGCCGGTTACGATCATCAGCTATACCAACAATTGGAAGGGTAGCTTTGAGGGGTGGCAAATTACTCCCGAAACGGGTTGGGGACAGCTGCCTTATCAACTTAAAAGCTTGTCGAATTTTTACATGTGCGGCCATTGGGTGGCCGTCGGCGGTGGCCTCCCCCCCGCTATGATGTCCGGCCGCACCGTCGCTCAAATGATCTGTAAAAAAGTGGGCAGACCTTTTCAAACTATTCCTCCTGTAAGTGAAAAAGAGGGGATGACTATTTGAGTAGTGAAAAATGGAGGGGAGGTAATAAAAAAAAGTTTTATACATTAATATTTTTTTGTATATATTTGAAGTTCGTAATTGTTTCATGGGATTATGATTTTCAGGTCTGCTCCGGTTTTGGCGGGGGCAGATCTTTTTTTGGTTAGTGAGTAGTGAGGTATTGGGCATGCTTTATTGAATAGTCTCGCCGATAATCATGGCAAGCTAAAGCTCGCCGGCCTAACAGCTTAAAAGCTGTGTTCCTGATAATCCCAAAACCCTGAACCCAAAACCCTGAACCCAAAACCCTGAACCCAAAACCCTGAACCCTGAACCCAAAACCCTGAACCCTGAACCCTGAACCCAAAACCCTGAACCCAAAACCCAAAACCCTGAACCCAAAACCCAAAACCCTGAACCCTCAATTAGATTTCCAAAAATAAGGACTGAACAACACCAGGATCGTAAACAGCTCCAACCGTCCCAGCAGCATTAGGAAAGCAAGCACCCATTTGACGCTATGAGGGAGCCAGGCAAAATTATTGACCGGGCCGACCTCGCCGATGCCGGGGCCGACATTACCGAGAGAAGTAGCTGTAGCGCCGATAGCGGTCAGAAAATCGAGGCCGAGGATAGACAGGACCACCGAGCCCAGCACGAAAAAAAATAAGTACAGCAGCAGGAAAATGATAATGTGTGTGCGAATACGCCCGGATACGACGGCGCCGTTTAACTTGACCGGAACCACAGCCCGCGGATGTACGATCCTTTTGAACTCCAGCAAAGAATTTTTAAAAAAGACAAAATGCCGGATCAGCTTAATCCCACCGCTGGTAGAACCGGCGCAGGCCCCCAGGAACAACATGATGAAGAAGATCATAGTCAGGCCGGGCGACCATCCGGTGTAGTCAGCGGAAACGAAACCGGTAGTGGTAATGATGGAAATGATTTGAAAAAGGCTGTCCCGGAAGGATTGTTCCAAACCGTTTCCGCTGTGCTTCATTACTGATAACGTGATAAATATGGTGAATGTCGTTACCAGGAACAAGTATGCTCTGTATTCGTCGTTTCGCCAAACCCGGTTAAACTTTCCTTGTAATCCAAGATAAATTACTGTGTAGTTGGTTCCGGCAATAAACATGAAAAGGGCGATGATGTATTGAATGAGAGGCACATCAAAATAAGCCATACTGTCATTTTTTGTGGAGAACCCCCCTGTAGCCATGGTGGTGAAGGCATGGTTGATAGCGTCGTAAAAGGTCATGCCGGAAAAATAGAGGATGCCGGTCAGCAAGGCGGTCAGGCCGACATAGATCAGCCACAGCCGTTTGGCCGTCTCTTGTATCCTCGGATGGAGCTTATCTGAAGTGGGGCCGGGGGCTTCAGCGACAAAAAGCTCGATTCCCCCGATGCCCAAAAGTGGGAAAATGGCTACCGTCAGAACGATGATGCCCATTCCACCTATCCATTGCGTGAGGCTTCGCCAGTAAAGGATGCCTTTGGGGGTGGATTCGATATCGGTAAGAACGCTGGCTCCGGTGGTGGTCATGCCTGAAACGGTTTCAAAGAAAGCGTCGGTTACACTTGATAGTACTCCACTTAGGAGGTAGGGGATCATGCTGAGGGTGACCATAGTCAGCCAGCCCAGGGCCACGATCAGGTAACCTTCGCGCTTGCGAATGCCTTTTTCGCCTTTTCGGGTAAGAAAAAGTACCGGCAACCCCAGGATGATTGCAATAAAACCGGAGACCAGCAGAGCCAGGGCGTCTCCACTTTTGTATTTTATGGAAAAAGGGATCCCCGTTAGCATGAGAATGCCGATGATGACGGAGAGAAAGCCCAAAACCCTGATGACTGGCCTTAAGTTGATCATAAGGTTAGCAAAGATAGCTTAGCGGAACATCTTTTCCAACTTGGGAATGGCTTCCGGCAAAGCAAAAACGATTACCCTGTCATTAAGATCTAATTGGAAGTCGCCCTCAGGGATAAGGCTTTTTTCTCCCCGGATGATGCCGCCAACGAGGGCCTTCTTAGGCAAATGTAAATTAGCCAGGGGCTTCTTGGTCATGAAGTTTTTCTTGTTAACCACGAATTCGATGACTTCGGCATCTACGCCGTACAAGCTGGTAATGGCTTCGATCTGTCCTTTGCGTACGTACCGGAAAATGTTGTTGGCGGCGATCAGCTTTTTATTGATTAAAGTATCTACACCGATATTCTGTGACAGATGGATGTATTCCTTGTTCTCCACCTGAGCAATGGTCTTGTATACGCCCTGTTCCTTGGCGGCCAGGCTGGCGATGATGTTGGTCTCAGAATTTTCGGTCAGTGCAATAAAGGCATCCATATTATTCAGGCCTTCTTCGATAAGCAGGTCCAGGTTGCTGGCATCGCCGTTGATGATGAGCGTATGGTTGAATTCTTCGGCCAGCTCTTTGCATTTTTCCTTGTCTCTTTCGATGAGCGTAACGTTGTAGTCCTGCTCAAGCCTTTTCGCAGTAGCGCGGCCAAGGGCCGTTCCTCCGAGGATCATGACGTTTTTTACTACAACCTTCTTTTTGCCTACTATGCTGGCCAGTTGATCGATGTTTTCTTTTTTGCTGATAAAATAGATGTGGTCATTCCTTCTCAGATAGGTGTGCGGCTGCGGAATGATCGTTTCATTTCCTCTTAAAATCGCGATGGGTTTGAGCTGGATTCCGGCATTCAAGTCCTTTATACTGCCCACCCTGATATTGGTCAGGGGAGAATGATCCGCAATCGTGAAACCGACCAGGTGCAACTTGCCCTTTTCAAACTCGAAAACATCCGTAAATGAACACTGCTTAATCAGCCGGGATATTTCTTCGGCTGCCAGTTCCTGGGGCGAAATAAGAATATCTACTCCCATTTCGTTAAATATCCGACGGTTGTCCTCGTTCAAATACTCTGAAGAGTCTACCCGGGCAATGGTTTGTTTGGCGCCCAGTTTTTTGGCGATCATGGCGGTGAGCAGGTTGTTCTTTTCCGAAGTGGTCACCGCCAGCACCAGATCCGCCCGCCCGGCATTACTCTGCTCCAGCATGGCTACGGAAGAAGAATCTCCCCTTAAAGGGAGAATATCCAAATGAGTAGAAGCATGGTCCAGTACCTCCTGGTCGGAATCGATCAGTACGATATCCTGGTTTTCGTAGGACAATAACTCGGCTAAGTGAAAGCCTACATCCCCTGCTCCTGCAATAATTATTTTCATTTTAATACGATTAAAGTTAACTTTGACGAAAAGCCGCTTTGCAGGAACAAACCTGAAAACCCGGTTTTCCATCTCACAAAAATCTATTTATTTCATGAGAATTCTCATGGTTTGCCTGGGAAATATCTGTCGATCTCCTATGGCTGAAGGCATACTCAAAACAAAGATAAGAAACAGAGGTCTCAACTGGGAGGTCGAATCCGCCGGCACTGGCTCCTGGCACATTGGAGAACTCCCCGATCCCCGTTCTATCACTCAATCCGCTAAATATGGTATTGATATAACAGACCAGCGGGCCCGTCAGTTTACACAGTCGGATCTCGAAACGTATGATCTTATTCTCGCGATGGATCATTCTAACTACAACGATATTTTACAACTGGCCAATAATGACGGCCACAAGGAAAAGGTGAGGATGATTATGGACATGGTGCATCCGGAAGCCAGCATAAGCGTACCCGATCCTTATTGGGATGATGATGGGTTCGATCAGGTTTTCAGGATGCTGGACGAGGCCTGCGAAAGACTAATTGAGCAGTATGTATAATCTGCAGGCCCCCCAGTCCGCTTGCCTAAAGATCAAAAGCTTTATTTACGATCGCTTCCTGCTGCTCATCATGTACCTTCTTAAATCCGGTAGCTGGGGAAGCACTCGCTTTACGAGAGATGAGCTTGAACGCCTTGCCGTCATAAGTTGACAAAATATGCTGCCAGGCGCCCATGTTAGCCGGCTCTTCCTGTACCCAGTACGCTTCTGCTTCTGAATATTTTTTCAGGATGTTGTCGATCTGGTTGAGCGGAAAAGGATAGAGTTGCTCTATCCTGACGATCGCAATATCCTTCCGGTTTTCCTCCCGCTTTTTAGCCAACAAATCGTAGTAGACCTTGCCGGTACACAACAATACCCGCTTGATCTTTTTACCGCTTTTGGGGCCAACCTCCGGATCGTCGATCACTTCCAGGAACTTTTTACCGCTTTCAAACTCGCTGATGTCCGACACACAGTCCGGATGGCGCAGTAATGATTTTGGAGATATCACGATCAAAGGCTTGCGGAACGGGCGCGCCAACTGCCTTCTCAGCAGGTGGAAAAAATTAGCGGGATTGCTCACATTCGCCACAGTCATATTGTATTCCGCACAGTTCTGCAGGAACCGTTCCAGGCGAGCCGAAGAGTGCTCGGGTCCCTGTCCTTCATAACCGTGAGGCAGCAGCATGACCAGCCCGCTCATCCGCTGCCATTTGGATTCGGCAGCAGTAATATACTGATCCACAATGGTCTGTCCGCCATTGTAGAAATCGCCAAACTGTGCTTCCCAAATGACCAGTGTGTTAGGCGTAGCCAGCGAATAGCCGTATTCAAAGCCCATTACGCCGAATTCAGAAAGCAGGGAGTTGAAAATACGGAACTTACCCTGGCCTTCCTTCATGCCATGCAGGCGATTGTATTCTTCGTAGGTTTTAGCGTCGCGCAAAATAGCGTGGCGATGAGAGAAGGTGCCTCTGCGTACGTCCTGGCCACTCATACGAACGTCTTGGCCTTCAAGCAAGATACTGCCGTAGGCTGTCAGTTCGCCCATGGCCCAGTCGAGTTGGTTCTTTTCCAGTAGCTTTTTTGTGCTTTTGAACAGTCGGTTGACTTTAGAAAGCGGCTTGAAATCATCCGGCAGATTCATCAAATGGTCGATGATCTGGTCGATCTGCTCCCTGGGGATGCCGGTTTCAGGCGAGGTTTCAAAGTCGCTGGAATCTGTTTTTTTCTTTAATTCCCGCCAGGCCTGCTCCGGTTCCTGATATTCGTAAGGAAGCGGATTTTCTTTGACTTCATTGAGGCGCTCCTGCAGCAGGTTCCAGAATTCGTCCTCCATTTCATCGGCCAGTTCTTTGTCGACATCTCCCCGTTCGATCAGTTCTTTGGAGTAGATTTCCCTTGGGTTGGGGTGATTATTGATGATGTCGTACATTTCCGGCTGGGTAAATTTGGGGTCATCGCCTTCATTATGACCATGCCGGCGATAGCAGACCAGGTCGATGAACACGTCGCTGTTGAACAACTGCCGGTATTCCACGGCCAGTTCGGAAGCGAACAGCAGGGCCTCAGGATCGTCTCCATTGACGTGAAGAACAGGCGCCTGCACGACATTGGCTACCCCAGTGCAATAGGTAGAGGAGCGGGCGTCGTCAAAATCTGTAGTAAAACCGATTTGGTTGTTGATCACGAAATGGATCGTGCCCCCGGTATAATAACCTTCCAGCTGTGACATCTGCACCGTTTCATAGGCAATGCCCTGTCCCGCAATAGCAGCGTCACCGTGGATGAGGATGGGAAGAATGCGATCGTAGTCACTATCGTAAAGTATGTCAGCTTTTGCTCTCGCAAACCCTTCCACCACGGTATTGACCGATTCCAGGTGAGAAGGGTTGGGGGCCAGTTTCAGGTGAATGGTCTTGCCACCAGTGGTTTCTACCTGAGAAGAGTAGCCCAGGTGGTATTTAACATCACCATCACCGAAGCTAAGATCAGGTACTGCCGTTCCTTCGAATTCGTTGAAGATCTGAGCATAAGTTTTGCCCATGATGTTGACGAGGACATTCAGTCTTCCGCGGTGCGCCATTCCGATAATGACTTCTTCCACCTTATCTTCGGCGCCTTTATTGATGATGGCGTCCAGGCCGACAATAGCGCTTTCGCCCCCTTCCAGGGAGAAACGCTTCTGGCCGATGTATTTGGTGTGCAGGAATTTTTCAAAAATGACGGCTCCGTTAAGCTTTTCCAGGATGCGTCTTTTTTTCTCTACCGGCACGTCGTAGTTGTTGTCAGGATGATGACTTTCGATGCGTTCGCGTATCCATCTGCGGCGAGCCCGGTCCTGGATGTGATGGTATTCAAAGCCAATGTTGCCGCAGTATACTTTGCGCATGTGCTCAATGATCTGTCTAAGCGTGGCGTTTTGTAGTCCGGCTTCCTGCCCCGCATGAAAGACCTGATCAAGGTCAGCTTCTGAAAGGTTAAAATCTTCCAGGTTCAGGTTCGGCCGCCGATCACGCCGCTGGCGGATAGGGTTGGTGGTGGACAACAGGTGGCCTCTGTTGCGGAAAGCTTTGATCAGTGCGAGGACCTGAATTTCCTTTGGGTTTAATCCGGCAGTGCTGGTTTTGGCTGCTGCACTGACACCATTGTTTTGATGGGCAAAGTCGAAACCTTTGAAAAAAGCTACCCAACTGGCTTCTACTGAAGCGGGATCCTGCAAATATTTTTCATACATTGATTCAATGTAGGAAGGATGTGCATTGGCGATGAAAGAAAAATCACTCATGTTCTTATTGTCCAGAATTGTGTATGATCAAATATGGCTAATATACGAATATCTCCCCGCGCTGCAGGAAGATATCCGATAAAGCTCTTCATTATAATATACTTGTACCTAAAGCTTTTGTTTTGCAAAAAAAAGGTTCTTTGGCTGAAAAAGCAATAATTTTTTTAGGTACTTGGCGCTTTAATATTTCTTGATCCCGCTTTTTTCACTTTCAGTAGCATAAATTCTTAACCGGCTTTGAATGGCTTTCAGAGAAGTCCCTGGATATTTTTTCTGGGCTGTTCGCACCAACTCAGGCTTGACGGCGCCGGCGGACCTTCCCTTTAGAATGGCTGATTCAAAAGATTGGGTAAAATAGAGTAAGGAGTCTCTGATGGTGAAATTATTGGCAATGCCTACCGAAGCTTCTTTTATGCTAGGGTGGACAGTTCTCTGTGTCGAAAGGCTTTTAAAAAAGGCGGCATCTCCTTTTTGACCGAAGGCGGTGAAGGATATTCCAGTTAGAAGTAGTAAGAAAAGTAGTTTTTTCATGATCATTTTTTTTAAAGTTAATAGAAAAAAAGAAGTTCGGAAATTTCTGTACCTACAGTGAGGTGTTTGAAGCTTAATTTTTGTAAGGGGTAATTGAAGTTGTTTTACCTTTCTACTTTCTGTAGCCAATTCTTTGCAGGTTTGTAAAATTACATTATCTTTGCAGCTCGAATTTAAATCTGACATAAAAGGAATTATGGCAAATCACA
>CAZJQS010000102.1:0-15819 GCA_964548175.1 uncultured Saprospiraceae bacterium | reverse complement strand
GACGGCCGGCAGTCCAAATATCAAATACATTGACTTCAATTTTTTAAAACTAATACTTATGAAAATTAAAGGATTACTTTTTCTTATGATGATCCAGTTATTCGCTTGTTCTTCTGCTGAGCTACAGAACACCCTCGGCGCTCTGCTCAATGCAGGCAGTGAGGTGACTGGTGAAGAGGCAGGTCTGGGATTGAAAGAAGCATTGAATATCGGCATCACTAAAGGGGCCGAGAAATTGTCCCAAACCGATGGTTACTATAAAAGCGTTTACAAGATCGTGCTTCCGCAAGAAGCCGAAGCGGTAGCCAAAAAACTGAGAGGTGTGCCGGGCTTTGCTGATTTCGAAGAAGACATCGTTCAAAAGATTAACCGTGGCGCCGAAGATGCCGCCAAAAAAGCAGCCCCCATTTTCGTGGACGCCATCAAAGAAATGACTTTCCAGGACGCCATGAATATTCTCATGGGCGCCGATACAGCCGCCACCACTTATCTTAAATCTTCCACTTATGATAAGCTTTATCAGGAATTCAACCCGATTATCGTAGAGTCCCTGGATAAGTTCGATGCGCGCAAAGTTTGGTCTGACGCCATCAATACCTACAACAAAATTCCTTTTACCAAAAAAGCCAATCCCGATCTGGACGATTATGTGACCACTCAGGCGCTTATCGGTTTGTTTGATATGGTAAAAAAGGAAGAGCTGAACATCCGGAATAATGTCAGCGCCCGCCCTACCGACCTGCTTAAAAAGGTGTTCGCCAAACAAGATAAAAAATAGCTTTTAGTAAGTCAGGAGTCATTCTTGATTTTGGGAAGCCGCAGATTGTTTTGGGTTTTGGGTTCCTAACACCCCCAAAACCCAAAACCAAAAAGATCAAATTGCCCTTCAAAATTTCGGGATATCTCATGTTTATTATAATCGTTATCTTGGCGCTCTGAAAAAAGACCAAAACATTATGATGCAAATTGGAATTATTGGCAGCGGCGCTATGGGCACCGGGATCGCCCAGGTAGCTGCGACGGCTGGGCATGATGTACATCTATACGACAACAACCCCAGTGCCCTGAACCGGTCAAAGGAATTTATCGCAAAAATAATGGCCAGAATGGTGGAAAAAGGCCGCCTCTCCACAGAGGAAGCGCAAAGCATCAAGGGCAGGATCCACTATCAATCAAATTTGTTCGCTTGTTCAGAGGCTTCCCTGGTGATCGAAGCCATAATCGAAAACATCGACATCAAAAAACAAGTGTTCGAACAATTAGAAGATGTTGTAAAAACGGATTGTATCCTGGCAACCAATACTTCCTCTCTTTCCGTGGCGTCCATCGCTGCAGCTTGTAAAAAACCCGAAAGGGTGATTGGAATACACTTTTTTAATCCCGCCGCTTTGATGAAACTGGTGGAGATCGTCCCTTCTGTACAAACTGCTGAAGTGACGATACAAAAAGCCGCCGGGATCATAGACAGCTGGGGAAAGGTGACCGTCCTGGCTAAAGATACTCCGGGCTTTATTGTCAACAGGGTGGCTCGTCCTTTTTATGGCGAAGCCCTGCGTATTCTGGAAGAAGGACTGGCGGACGTGCCTACCATCGACTGGGCAATGACAGAGATCGGAGGCTTTAAAATGGGCCCCTTTACCCTGATGGACTACATCGGTAACGACATCAACTATACCGTCACCGAAACGGTATTCGAAGCTTTTTATTACGACCCCCGCTACCGGCCTTCTTTTGTGCAAAAGCGTATGGTAGAGGCTGGTTTTTTAGGAAAAAAAACCGGCAGAGGTTACTATGATTATTCCGACGGCGCTCAAAACCCTCCGCCTAAAAAAGACGAGGAAAAAGGAAAGGAAATCTTCTGGCGAATCTTATATATGCTGATCAACGAAGCAGCTGATGCAGCCTACCTCAACATCGCCTCCGCCAAAGACATCGACCTGGCCATGACCAAAGGAGTCAACTACCCGAAAGGACTCCTGGAATGGGCCGATGAGATCGGCATTCAGCGCTGCGTTAATGGGATGGATCGTCTTTACTCGGAATACCTCGAAGACCGCTACCGCTGCAGCCCGCTCCTGAGAAAATTATCTCGTGAAGGAAATGGATTCTTTAAATAAACAAGGGGTTTGTGCAAAAAGGGCAACCGGCTTTTTACACAAAACCTGTGCTTTATTTAATCATGATTTTTTGACTCTCTATCCCCCTTTCATGTTGTAGGATCAGCCAATAAAGCCCCGCAGGAAGCTGACTCACATCCAGGGTGATCTGTTGATTGCCAACAATAACCTCCTGCTCTAATGCACGCACCAATCTGCCATCGGGAGCCTGTAACTGGAACAAGACCTTCCCCAACTCCTCCCTTGCCTCCACTTGTATCTGAAGGAACTGATCTGCAGGATTAGGGAAAACAGATGTGGTTAAGGTTTTCGATAATTCGACCTCTTGCGCCGACGTCAATTCATCCACTGCATTTACGGTAGTACCTAACTCTCTGGCGCGGGTGCAGACAAAATCTCCCTGTTCGGTAGTGACGCAAACTTCCGTGTCATAATGGAATAAATCCATGAATTCAATGTCGTCGATCGTCCAGCCGATGCCTTCCAGGAAAGCGTCCTCATTGTCCGGCTCACTATCGGAGAGAAACTGGAAGCGGATCCGAACCTCTTCGCCTATGTATTCGCCCAGATCGACGATCGTTTCGGTAAAATCAGGCCGGTTACCAAAAAAACCATTGATCCCGTGAATCAAAACAGTAGAAAAGGCTATTTCTCCATCATAACCATTGCGGAGAAACTGGTCGGGGCGTAAGGGCGTCCAATTGCGGCCGGCATCGGTGGATATTTCCAGGTATCCGCCGTCAGTAATGGGTTCGGTCACGTATTTGTGGTGAAAGCGCAATACCGGCTTTTCTCCCAGAACGGGAATACTTTCCCGCAACTCGAGCAAATGGGTATTCGTACGGTTGCTATTGGGCACAAACCAGGATTTCTCATAATTGCGGATGGTATCGGTGATGATTCGCCAGCCGGCGCCTCCTGACCTGGCCCTGGCTTGCCAGGTGAAGCCGGTATTGTCAAAATCGTCAAAGAAAATCCTCCCTGAACCTAGTTCTGGGGCAGTAGCGACTTTATAAATGATGTCAGCAGATTCACCGGGCGGTATCAGATCGATTTGAAAAAGGAGTTGGTTAACGTTTTGATCAATTAACGGAGCTCCTCGGATAGAAAAATTGAGGAGGTTGGAATTTCTGGGTAATTCATCACTAAGCAGCAGGTTGGTGACGGGCTCCGGTTTGTCATTTTTGACGGTTATTTTGTATTGGATAAAATCCCCGGCGCCGATACTTGGGGTGGCTTCCTTGTAAACTTTCAACTCAGGAATGCAGGAGGGCGCCAGGTCAAAGGCTTCTATTCCGTCTTTTCTGTTGTCGGGATCTCCCTGGTCGGCACTCCAGCCGAGGCCTCTTCGGGCGAATACTTTCCAGATCAGGCACTGGTTGGCGGCATTGTAATTTATGGAATCGGCTTTTAGAATGGCGTCGCGTCCGTCGACAAAGCCGGGATCACAGGCCTGATATTTCATGCCGTCCATGACGAGTTGAATGGCCATGTTATTGCCTCCGTTCCCTGTTATAATATCGGGATCCCAGCCATATTCGTCTGAAAAGGCCCAGTACAGATCCCAGAGAATGCTGGCCCAAACTTCTCCCACCCGGTGAGGGCCGGTGGTGTTGATGATGTCTTTGTAAGTGAATTCATTGATCTCTTTAAGGGGGGAATAAGGTCTTCTTCTGATGCCACCTCCAAAAGCCTGACTTCCGTTGGCGAAGTTGCCGATCCCTTTGGTTCGCTGATCGGGGTCAGCTGACTGGGTAGACAAGACCAATCCGAAGAAATCACTCCAGCCTTCCCCCATCTGTTCGTCATTACTCAGGCAGGCGGAGGTGGATGGCCCTCCGGTCAATCGGTGTGAGATGCCATGAGCATATTCGTGGGCAATAATACCGTTATCGAAGCTGGCGTCGGTTGCTGTAGGGAGTACCTCGGGGCGCCGGATGTTCGCAATAACACCATGTCTCAACTGCGACTTGATGCGCTCTGCGGAAGAACTTGAAATACCGATGGTGGGAATGTAAATGGAGTCTTCTGCAGTGCCGCCCGGACTGATAGGGGCGTTGCTGTAATTGGCAATGATTACTCCAATAGCGCCTGCCTGCTGGGCATTAAGGACTTTTTGAACGAAAAAACAATCGCCCCGGTAGACCATGGCGATACTGCCCTTCACCTCGTCTTGGTTGACAATGGTTTCGCAGCCCAGATTCGGGGTGTCACTACCGTCATAGGCTTCTACTATGCGGCCTCTGATGGTGACGGAATCGGGTGAGGGGCTAAATCTGGCTATGCCGGCTATATAGGAACCACTTAAAGAGAACGGCGCTTCAATATTGAGGTACTGGAAATTTCTGCGATCCCACAAATACATCTGCATTCTGCCGGGATTGCCATCGGGGAGCGGCAAAAAGTTGGCGTTGTTGATCCCGGAGCCGTCCATGGCCTCGGCTTTAATGTAATCCCCGTCGCGCCCACCTCGCTGGTAGTTGTTATTCTGAAAATTGCCGGCTTGTTCGTCAAAGCCATAATGGTACGCAAAATCATGGACGAGATTGTTCATGTAGAATAGCTGAGTTAAGCTGGCATCTTTGTTGAAGGTCGGTTCCCGCTCCGGGTCGTAGGGGAAGTCAAAGTTGAGGTCTTCTGCCACTACCTCATCCCCATCCGGACGGTTGTTGTTTTGGATGTCAAAATAAGCATGGACATTGTTCCCTTTGGTGGTAAAAAAGTCAGGGCCGGCTACTGCATTGGTGTCATGCCATCCATAAGGGGATGCAAGAGGATCGGCGGGGTCGACGAGCAATCGGCGTTCTCCATGGATGGGGCTTTCTACGGGAGAGGGAAATACCCGGTAGGCTTCGGCGGCGTTCAGATTCCGGATTTCTTCAGTTGGGAGTTGTTGAGTTCTGATCGTTTTCGTTGTGCAATCATTAGGATGTTGATGTTCCTCATGCTCGAAGGTACAATGGAGCGTAAGGTTTTCTTTTGACAGTACACTGCCGGTTTGAGCATCGATTTGGAATTGCCAGTAGTCCGGGCTGCCGATTGGATAAATTCCTACAGTCCAGGCCAATCTTAGGCGGCTTTCGATGGGGTAATAGTTAAGCTGCACGGGAATATCCGTTTGGCTGATATCCAGGCGGGCAAACAAATAGTCGGTTTGTTTTTGTTCCTGAATGAGGATTGAAGCTTTCGAGGGGCGTAAGTTAAGGGCTTTTATTGCGTCTTGGAGCGCTCGTTCAGCTGAAAGCACGGGGCGGGCAGCATTGGTAAGGCTGGAAATGTTTGGATAGAATCTGAGCGTTTTATGAATGACCTTCCCATTTTTATCGAAATGGATGCCTCCTGCTGCGTTATGTATGGGGATGCCCTTATATCTTTGCCTCAAATAAACATGCCTGATATTGGAATGGAGGGAGAGATAATCGTCGGTCACTTCAATATCGGCAACATCTTCTTCGGCAAGGTTCCAGTCGGCATAAGATTGTTTGACGTATTGGAGCGCCGGATTGGGAGAGGCGGCTTTTTGTCCTTTCATGCTCATGGCCGGCAGTGAAAAGCAGAAAACAAGCAGGAGTTTCGTTATCTTCATTGTGGTGTGTTTTATTTAGCAGCTAGTGGCCGCATAAAAGGCAGTACATCCGTTGGATAGGTCTAGGTAAAACAATATTGTTCTTTTATTGTAGCCACTACTTAGTTCAATTTTCCATGGATTAACAAGTCAATTTTATAAAATGCTTAAATTTTCCAATAAAAATTTTGCTTATTTCACAATAGCCGACATTTTTCATGCAGGATAAAAACATCATATACGGCCGGCATCCGGTCATAGACGCTATTCATGCGGGTGCTTCGATAGACAAACTGGTTTTACAACAGGGCATCAGGGGGGATTTTGAAAAAGAGATCCGACAGCTGAGCAAGGAATACAATATACCCGTTCAGGTCGTTCCCAAGGAACGGATCAACAAATTGGTCAGAGCCAATCACCAGGGGATAATCGGCTTTATTGCTGCTATTCGTTATTATGTTCTTGAGGATGTTCTGCCTTTGGTATTCGAAAAGGAAGAGGCGCCTTTGTTGCTGATCTTAGACGGCATAACGGATGTGCGCAATATGGGGGCCATTGCCCGCTCGGCGGAGGTGCTGGGGGCTAGTGCTTTGGTGGTGCCGAAGAAAGGAGGGGCTATGATCAATGCCGATGCGGTAAAAACTTCAGCAGGGGCTTTGAATATACTGCCCGTTTGTCGGGAAAACAGCCTGGTCAAAGCAGTGCAGTATCTTAAAAACTCCGGACTGCAAGTGCTGGCTAGTGACCTAAAGGCAGAAAGAAGAATATCTGAAATGGACTTAAGCTTACCGACAGCGCTTATTATCGGCTCTGAGGATAAGGGAGCCAGCCCGGCTTTAATAAAAGAAGCGAATGGACATTTCATTATTCCTCAAAAAGGAAAAACAGATTCTTTGAACGTTTCTGTGGCAGCCGGCATCATGCTGTATGAAGTATTGAGGCAACGCACGCTATAAAAAACTCCCGGTCAGCAAGGAATCGCTTCCGGGAGCAGAAAACTATAATCTCGGGAATTTAAGCAAAGTAAGTAAAAGATCGTATTAAAGGTCGCTGATCTTTCGGATCACTTCGTATATTCTGGTGTATTCGTTCACTTCTTCTTCAAAAGGATCGTGTTCAAGGTGGTTAGCGGAAATCAGCTTCAGCTTTGTCACCCGGCCTCTTGAGTCTGTAATTTTTTGAAGGAACTTGATCCACAGGGAGCCATTGCTTTTTACAGCGTATATCTTATTATCTCTGATTTCCTGCATGCTGCTGATTTCCCTGCAAATCACAATGTCGCCATTCATGATGACAGGCTCCATACTGTTACCGTTAATAGGGAAAGCAACCAATCCGTGGCCGGATACTCCGGGCAGGCTGAAATATTCGTAATCCTCCTGGCTGAAACTGCCCGCGTCTACGGAAGTACCCGCAAATGCTTCAGTGGTGGTGAACAGAATGTTCCCTTTGTAGGAGCCTTGCCCTTCTTCGACCATCACGTTTTTGGGAAGGTCCAGGCCAAAAGGCGTTCCAATACCGTCCAGCATATAGGCTTCGTTCACCCCATACTCCTGGCACAAGGTCCGTGCATGACGATAATCAATACAACGTTTATCGTCCGGATTCAAAAAAGCACGGATGATATGCCCGTAAGCACGGTTGCCGAGTATCTTCTCCGCAAAATCTCCCATTCCTTTTCCACCTCGGTCATTTTTTACTATATCTCCCCGTTCTTCCAAAAGGCGAAATACTTTTCTGAATCGTTCATTAAGCGACAGACGGTCTTCCCGAATCATAATATATTGGTATTGTTGTTAAAATAATTGCCAGACCCTTCTGTTCTTGTAGTCTGAAACAATAATTGCTTGCAAGTTAAAACAAAAAATGTTTAAAAACAAATTATTTTAACAATTTTGTTGGAGAAACAAATATGTGGATAAGTGGTGCGGGTTTGTTGGCTATCCCCCAATAACTTAATATTCCAATTTCCCCCTTTGCTCTTCCCATTGGGGCGCCAGTATACTATAAATGTCCATATCGTGGTATTGGTTATTGAGCCAGATGGCCTGGCGGAGGCGACCTTCGTGCTGGAATCCTAATCGGAGAGGGATCCCCCTGCTGCGTTCGTTCTTTAATAAAATGCGGATCTCGATCCGATTCAGCAAGAGTTCCCGGAAAGCGAAGTCGATGAGCTTGAAGCAGGAGAGCGTAACGATTCCTTTGCCCTGTAGTTTTTGACTGATCCAATAGCCGATCTCTCCTTTTCTGTGGCGCATGTTTAACTGAACGAAACCTACAGAGCCTACGATCTGCTCATAGTAATTGACAAAGGCGGTTAGCCGCTGGCCTCCTTCATTGAAGGCTCTGCTTTCGCGGATGAATTGTTGAACATCGTCCACTGATTTTGTCTCATGGATCCAGCTGATCCAATGGCTTAGATAAGTTCGCTGCTCCTGGATGAGCCGGAAAAGCGGTTCTGCATGGCTAATCTGCGGCGCTACCAGGACAAGGCCTTGATGAACAGGCAGACGGAAGTGTTCAAATGTCTGATACATAATTCATGGGAGTGAGCAGTAAATTAGTAGAGTTTAAAGCTGCCTCAAAAGCATCCTGCACCTTTGCCTCTCTGCAACAAGTCTAATATTTTTATCTCTATAAGATAGCTTTTTTTTGGGAAAAAGGAAAGGATCCTTAAGACAGTAGCTCGTCAAGTTTTTCCACAAACACTTCTATTTCTTCGCCTACATTATAATAATGCGGCGACACCCGAATCGCCCACTCCACTCCCTTTCGGTCAAAATCATAGCGTGCAGAATGCCGGGTTACGATAGAACAATTCACCTTTTTCTCCTGCAACTGCTTCTTTATGCGCTTTGGATCTTCTCCGGGAATATGAAAGGTGACAATGCCTCCGAGCACCGGCCCTTTATCCAAAACCCTTACGCTCTCTATGGCCGACAATTTTGTTCTGGTCAAAGCCGCTAAATACTGAACCCTTTTTTCAATGGCGGGCAACCCAATGTCCAGCGCCAGTTCAACGCATGCCTTGCTACCCAGAATGAGCGCATGCGGCCGTTCCCACAATTCAAATCGGCGGGCTGTGGATTTGGGCGTATACTCGAGGTTGCCCGTCCAGTCAGCAGAGTGGAGGTCCAGAAATAAAGGTTCTAACCCTGCTTCTAATGCCCGGTCCGACACATACAAAAAGCCGGCGCCCCGAGGTCCGCGCAAGAACTTGCGAAAGGTGGCGCTTAAAAAGTCGCAGCCGATTTTTTCTACATCCAACGGCAATTGCCCGGCCGACTGGCAGGCGTCCACCAGGTACCAGGCGCCGGCTTCCCTGCACATTTTTCCGATGGCTTCTACGTCTTGTACTAATCCGGAATTGGTCGGAATATGTGTAACGGCAACTAATTTGGGAGAATACTGCCGGATGAGTTCAGAGAGCTGATGAAGATCAACCCCTTCGTGTCTTTGGTCTACCCTGGCCACCAGCAACTTTATTTTGAAACGCTTTTGCAGTTGCAAAAAAGCAATATGGTTCGATACGTAATCGTCTTGCGTGGTCACCAGATAATCGCCTTCTTCGAAGGGGATGGAAGAAACGGCCTTGTTATAAGCATCTGTGGCGCTTGCGGCGAAAGCCATGTTCCTGGAATGCGCGTTGAGCAAATCTGCCAGAACCGAGTGAAAAGCCGCCAGCTCTTTGATTTGGGCGGCCGCTGCTTCATACCCTCCGATCCGGGCTTCCAGTTGCAGATGCTCTGTTATGGCTGAGAGGATCTGCTGGGGCATCAGCGCAGCCCCGGCATTGTTGAGGTGTATGCAATTGGCTACCCCCGGGGTTTGTTCCCTTAAGCGTTGAATGTGTTGTTGCTCCAGCATAAGTTAAAGGTTAATGGGTTGATTCAGGATTTTCAGAACGCTGATGGTGACGCCGTGCTTGTCGAAACTATCGCGAAGTTCCTTTTTTAAAACATCCATCACCCGGTCATAATCGCCCTGGACCTGGGTGCTCATCGCATTAGTCTGAATTTTGAGATCCGGATGCTGATTTAGCCGTTGAATAAAATCAAGAATAGGTGTTTCGTAATCCTTGGTAAAAGGATAAAGACTTATTTCCATCGAGATTTGCATAGGAATGATTTTCAGGTATAATTTTGTGCCTGATCAGCCATAAAATTATACCTATATTTGTAAAAAATGAGTAAGCGAGCCATAAAAGTCAGTCGCTCCTCCTGCCTTTCGGCCGGCGAGTTTCATGACTTTTTACACAATCCCTATATGTTTATAGATAAAGTTGCTCACTTACCTAATTGCTTAAACAAAAATGCTTAAAAATTGGCTTCACACCAAGTGTCAATTATTTAGTGAATGAAAATCCTCAATTTGTTGATATTATCCAGGGAATTCGTTTTAATATTCTTATTTCCTTTATTTAATCCGTAATTTTACCGGCAAAGCAACGTCAATAGCTGAAAAAATAATTCATGGCAAAGAGAAAAAGAAAAAAGAAAGGACAATTATCTCTCGGTCTGGGATTGAACGATGAAAGGCTGCCAAAACTGGCCGGGGTGTTGGCCTTGTTTTTTTCATTGTACTTTTTTATCGCATTCACCTCCTACCTGTTCACCTGGCATATCGATCAGGACCGGGTGCTGCGCTTTTCCTGGCAACTGCTCCTGGAGAGCGATATTCAGATGGCTAACTGGCTGGGAAGACTGGGCGCCATCGTTTCCAATATGTTTTTCTACTGGGGAGTGGGTATTTCTTCCTATATCGTCATCTATCTTCTTGTCGTTTTAGGCCTGGCCTGGATAAGGAGGGAACCCTTGAAGAACTATCTGCCGAAGATCCGGTATTCTGTTATCGGCATGGCCATCCTGTCCGTGTTTTTTGCATTCATCAGTGGCAATGCCGAATTCCCGTGGGGAGGCGCCTTCGGACAAGGGGTCGGCAATTGGTTGCAGAGTTTTGTCGGAACAGCCGGCATGATCGTACTGTTCCTGTTTTCTCTGATCAGCTACATCATCTGGATCTTTAATCCCAATTTTAATGAAATGAGCCTGAACGAGATCCTGGGGGAAATCGGGGATCGCGTCAATACTTTCCTCGGGGGCAGAAGCAAAAGAAGAAGGGTGCGCCGCAAACCCGCTCCGGATAGCGTTTCTACCGAAGAAGAAGGCTGGACGGAAGATTTCGATCAGGCCTTGCCACCCGCCGGGGAGCAAGAGGAACTGAACGAACCGGAAGAAGAGGACGAGCCCCAGCTGTCTTTTAAACTTGAAGACCTGACCCAAAAAGAAAGGGTTCCTCAGCCTCCTTCCACAGCGTTCGAAATAGAAGAACATGATGATCCGGTGCAACTGGAAAGCGGCCCAGGGCCTTCTTCCGGTCGCCCGCAGCCCATCCTGTCAGCCGAAAAGGAAAACATTAATCATTCCGAACCCTATGATCCAACCCTTGAATTGTCTTCCTTCGAGAGCCCGGTCGCTCAGCTGCTCAAGGATTATACCGATCATAGGGTGGAAGTAGATCGCAAAGAACTGGAGGCCAACAAGGACCAGATCATAGAAACTTTGCTGAATTATAAGATCGAGATCGTCAAGATCCGCGCTACAGTGGGACCGACCGTTACGCTCTATGAGATCGTTCCTGCACCCGGAGTGCGCATTTCTAAGATCAAGAACCTGGAAGACGATATCGCTCTGAGCCTCGCCGCTCTGGGTATCAGGATCATAGCTCCCATTCCCGGCAGGGGGACCATCGGTATCGAGGTGCCGAATAAAAAGAAACAGGTCGTTTCTATGCGGGAAGTGCTCATTTCCGAAAAATTTAAAAGGGCCAAAATGGACCTGCCGATCGCCCTTGGCAAGACGATCTCCAATGAAGTGGTAGTAGTAGACCTGGCCAAAATGCCTCACCTGCTCGTAGCCGGGGCCACAGGACAGGGTAAGTCTGTCGGGATCAATGCCATACTGATTTCTTTGTTGTATAAAAAACATCCTTCTCAGGTCAAATTGGTATTGATCGATCCCAAAAAGGTGGAATTGTTTTTATACGGTAAATTGGAATATCACTTCCTGGCGGCCATGCCCGGGCAGGAGGAACCCATCACAACAGAAACCAATAAAGTCATCCATACACTGAATTCTCTTTGTATTGAGATGGACAACCGTTACGACTTGCTCAAAAAAGCAACTGCCCGGAACATCCGAGAGTACAATGAGAAGTTTGTACAGCGCCGCCTGAACCCTAATAAGGGACATCGATTCCTGCCGTTCATCGTTTTGGTCATAGACGAATTTGCCGACCTGATCATGACGGCAGGGAAAGAAGTGGAGCTTCCGATCGGCCGTCTGGCCCAGCTTTCCCGGGCGGTGGGCATCCACCTGATCATCGCTACTCAACGACCTTCGGTGAACATCATCACGGGGGTGATCAAGGCGAACTTCCCCGCCCGCATCGCTTACAAAGTAACCGCCAAGGTGGACTCCCGCACCATCCTGGACGCAGGAGGGGCCGATCAGCTGATCGGCCAGGGGGATATGCTGCTGTCGGTAGGCGGTGAAATGCGTCGCATCCAGGGCGCCTTCGTCGATACCCCGGAAGTGGAACGAGTCATTGAGTTCATCGCCGAACAACAGGGTTATCCCGAACCTTATTACCTTCCGGAGTTTCATGGCGACGATGAGATCCATGGCGCCGGCGGCTTGAAATACTCCGATCTGGACGACATGTTCGAAGATGCCGCCCGCCTGATCGTGCAAAATCAACATGGCTCCACCTCCATGATTCAAAGGCGGTTGAAGCTCGGATACAACAGAGCCGGCAGAATCATGGACCAACTGGAAGCGATGGGTATCGTTGGACCCAGCGAAGGCAGTAAAGCACGGGAAGTATTGGTCTATGATGAGATGGAACTGGACAAATATCTTCAGGAGCTGAAGAGTAAAGGATAGTTGACGATAAATTAAGTTTATATGGGCGCTCCTGGCGCCCATATAAATATATAAGCCTTCCCTTCTCAGTCTTCCGTAGGGTAAAACTCAAACGGCTCAAAAGGAACAGCCTCATCCAGTATTTTCCGGTAAGTCACATGCACCCGGTCGATAAAGGCGCCCAATTGCAGACAGGTCTTGACCATTTTGGCATTGTGGCCGCGAATGGTAGCCATTATGGCCTTGTTGTAATATTTGTTATTATATTCATTGTGCATGTGATCCACAATGACCGGGAAAACGCCTTTTCCCTGATAGTCCGGATGGATGCCGAAGGCTACACCTTTGACGTCTTTTACTTTGGCGGTGCGGAGCCGGTAGAGGAAAATGGGCAGCCGCCACCAGTTGAGCTTGCCATTTAATCCTTTCAGATATGGATTGAGGTCAGGCAGGAAAGCGCAGAATCCCACCGGAGTCTCATTGAAATAAGTGAAAGTGACCATTTTGGGATCCAGTAAACTTTTAATGGATTCAAACATGAGTATCACCTGTTTGCCCTGTAGGGGTTGGAAATATGGAGAGTGTTTGAATGCTTCATTATAAACGGCGGCGGAATCCTCTGCATATTTTTCCACTTTTTTGTGATCGAGTTCTTCCACTATGAACGGATAACGTCTTAAAGCTCTCTTGGAAATGATCCGGAATCGATCGATAGGAACATCCTTCATATGGACTGTGAGGGTCAGCACCTGCTCATAGGGCTTGAAGCCGTAATTTTCGAAGAAGGCTTTGTAGTATTCCGGGTGGTAATTTTCCTGAAAATAGGGGGGCTCATCATAGCCTTTCACCAGCAACCCCCAGAATTTATCCCGCTCCCCCAGATTGATGGGGCCGTCGATGGTATTGATCCCCTTAGAAGCCAGGTAGTTCTCGGCATGTTTAAATAAAGCAAAGGCCAGATCCTGGTTGTCTATACATTCGAAATATCCTATACCTCCGGCGGCTGTTCCTTGTTCCTGGTTTCTTTTATGATCTATAAAAGTAGCGATGCGACCCGCCGGCCGGCCTTGGTCATCCAACAGCAAAAATGCAGCAGCCTCGCCATGTTTGAGGTACTTGTTGAAAGAAGGGTCGAAAATATGCTGAACGTCCGATCTAAGAGGACATATCCAGTTTGGATAGTTTTTGTAAACGCGGAGCGGAACGTCGTGAAAGCGCTTCCAGTCCTTTTTTTGTGTTACCTGTATGATTTTCATATAAAACTACTCGTGTACCTGTAAGTTATGCCCGCAAGGCGGACTAGTAGTCAGCATGTGTTTTGAAGGCCTCAGGGTGTGTGCAAGTATTTTGTTCGGCGGTGCAAAAGTGCGGCCGATTTTTTACCACCCTTGCCTCTTTGAAGCACCTGCTGGAAGTTAAATAATTTTATAAGGATAAAGATAGTAATTATTACCCGGCTCGGAGGGGCGTAAAAAAACGGTTTTCTCATTTACGGGCAAATAGAATTCATTTTTGAGAT
Organism: uncultured Saprospiraceae bacterium; assembly: GCA_964548175.1. Classification (GTDB taxonomy): domain Bacteria; phylum Bacteroidota; class Bacteroidia; order Chitinophagales; family Saprospiraceae; genus JANQPA01. The sequence goes on along the minus strand of CAZJQS010000102.1, from coordinate 1,695 downwards.
TTTTGCCGAAGAAAATCAAGATGATCTTTAGCAAAAATCCCAAAAATAAAGTTATTCCTACCGTGCAAACCTGCCGGCCGGCTAGAACGCCTCCAATTGTTGTATTATCCATCGTTTCTCAGGGAAAGATTTAGCTTGTGCTATCTCCTGTTTGAGCTTTTCCTTGTGTTGCTCACTGGAAGGGTTGAGCCGGATGAGCTTACGCGTGAAGCGGATCAGGTTCATAAATTGCTCTCGCCGGTAACCCATTACCTTTTTTCGGGCCAGATAGTTGCGTGTGCTTTCCAGTAGTGCTTCCAGCAGATCGTATTCGTCCTGTTCATAATAAATACGGACGAGCATGGATTTGGCCTGGGTAGTCAGGAGTATGTCGTCATAGTCAAAAAGAATCAGCAGGTCTCTGCATTTCTCGTAATCTCCTTTGATGAAATACAGTACCGCTTCACAGTAATGGGACATTTTTTCGCGGTCTGCAGGCGGCATAAAACGCTTATAATTATCAATAAATTTTTTTACCCAATCATATTCTCCTAATAAGGAGCCATTTACGACAATGTTGCGGAAGGTAGAGGGATCGATCTGTTCGTTTTCCAGGAAGAGATCCTTTTCAATGCCCATCTGCTGCAGTTCGAAAGCTTCCCGGTTATACTGCTTATCTCCGGCATTGATGCGGGCGAAGCAATAGTTAAGGGCCAACAATATGATTTCGTTCAATTCACTATCAGGAAAATAGTGGCTGTATTCCTGAATTTGTGCTTTTAGCTTTTCATAATAGCCGCTCTCTTCGGGATACTTGTAAGCCTTGAAAATGTGGTAATAGATGCCCACAGCAGGAATATGATAAAGGGCTTTATTTTCAATATGCTGAATGACTTCATCTTCAAAGCTGATGTCGTATTCCGCTTTGACTACAGCGCCGTGCGAACGTCGATAACAAAGGATCTTCAATTTATTGGTGATGTACATGGTGTCCAGGGCATCGGAAATTTCCTGATAGTTGAAAGTGGTCTGACGCTTGTGCCTTTTTGACAAAAAGGCATATTTTTCATACTGCAGCAGATACTCATGTTCGTAGTATTCATCATTCTGATGCTGCGCGTTTTGTTGCCTCACCTCAGAAGAACGGATGGTCTTGCGAAATGCTTTTTCCAGATTCCGTTTGCGGTATATGCCGGCAAGCGTTATCTGAAAACGGATATCGTCGCTGTTCCATTCGCTAAAAACGAGGAACTCTTCGATGCATTTCGTTAAAAAATGCACGCTTTGTCGGAGCTTGGCATCATCATACGGCTCTTTTGGAAAAACTTTCTTAAAAACTCTTTCTTTTTGTAGATATTTATTTTCCTCTAGGTGGTTGGAGGCAGTCAGATAGTGGAACAGGTCCTCAACATCGTCACGTTGATTATGAGCCGGAGAAATAAGCCATTTTTTGAAGTCCCTTATTTCTTTTTTATCCAGCGTCTTCAACACTGCAATCAAATAACTATTTTTCATGGGAAAAATAAATTTTCATCAACAAATTGAAATGTGATTTTTGTTGTAAACAATTGAAAAATAAGTGATTAAAATGTTTTTACATACAAATATACAGTTATTTTAATCAACAATTGCCCTTTTTTGTCATTGTTTAACGTACTAATAAGTAACACTTTTGTAATGCAAATAGAAGCTAACAAATCAAAAAGCGACCCAATG
>CAZJQS010000101.1:0-16739 GCA_964548175.1 uncultured Saprospiraceae bacterium | reverse complement strand
TGGATTTCTGAGCAGGGGCCGCAGGGGCCGGTGTCGCCCATTTCCCAGAAGTTGTCTTTTTTATCGAAGTAAAGGATGCGATCCTCCGGGACAAAACGCTTCCAGAAGTCCGCTGCCTCCTGGTCTTTTTCCAATCCTTCGCTATCGTCACCTTCGAATACGGAAACATATAACCTTTCTTTTGATAATCCGTATACTTCAGTGAGGAGTTCCCAGGCCCATTCAATCGCTTCTTTTTTAAAGTAATCTCCAATCGACCAGTTGCCCAGCATTTCAAACATGGTGTGGTGATAGCTATCCCGGCCGACTTCCTCGAGGTCGTTGTGTTTCCCGGATACCCGAAGGCACTTTTGGGTATCGGCGAGGCGCCGGCTGTCTGGTTTTTGATTGCCCAAAAACAGGTCCTTGAACTGGTTCATACCCGCGTTAGTGAACATCAGGGTCGGATCATCTTTAGTGACGATGGGAGCAGAAGGGACGATCTTGTGGCCTTTGGAAGCAAAAAAATCCAGAAATTGTTGTCTGATCTCGTTAGAAGTCATATGTGATGAAGTTATATCGATTTTAGTCTGTTTTGTGAATATAATTAGTGATAAAAAGGGTTTTTTGTTCGCTTTTTGGTTATGTATGATTGAAAAATACCCTTTTTAGTGAAATCTTAGTCTAATTTTTGGTCTAAATTTTTGTATTTAGGGAACTGGCTTTTATTTTTGATGTCCATGCTCGCAAATAATACCAGGAGCATGAGAGGAATAAACTAAGTTTTCAGTAAACATTGTAAAAACATAGCGGTTTTGATCAAAAACGCTGCAAATTTAGTTAATTCTATCTAAGATTTAACACGCATGAGAAAGGAAAAATTCATTTACAATACCCATACGCTGCGGTACGAGAAAGTGGAGGAGTCGTTGGGTACCAGAATCCTGAGAATCTTCGGGTTTGTTTGTGCAGCTATTTTTACGGCTGCCATTTTCACGATGATCTCCCACCGTTATTTCCCATCACCGAAGGAAAAAGCGCTTCAGAATGAGATTGCGCAAATGAAAGCCGAATATCAGCTTCTTGAAGGCGATCTCAAGGAATTAAGTGAGGTCCTCGGCAGCCTCAGAGACCGGGACGCTTACGCTCACCGCCTGATCTTTGGAATGGAGCCCATCGATGACGGCGTCTGGGAAGGCGGTACCGGTGGTTATGACGAATACGAAACATTCCGTCAGTTCAAAAGCGCAGGGGATGTAATGGTCAATGCACGAGAAAAAGTCGATCGCCTTAAGCGCCAGATGGCTATCCAGTCTAAGTCCTTAGACACCATCATGAACCTGGCCGTGGAGAAGGAAAAGATGTTCGCTGCTATTCCTTCTATCAAGCCGGTACGCTCTGATCTGATTAAAAACGGCCGCCGTGTAAATGAACTTTCGGGTTTCGGTATGCGTATGCACCCTATTTTAAAGCGCCCGAAAATGCACTACGGCATCGATTTCACCGCCCGCACCGGCACGCCGATCTACGCTACGGGCGCCGGCGAAGTGATCAGAAATGAATATTCCCGTACTTACGGAAATATTGTAGTGATCGACCACGGCTACGGATTCCAGTCCCTCTACGCCCATATGTCAAAAAGCTTAGTCAAGGTCGGGCAAAAGGTGACGCGAGGGGAAAAGATCGGACAGGTGGGTAGCACCGGCCGCTCCGTAGGCCCCCACTGCCACTATGAGATCATGCTTAGAGGCAAAAAAGTCGACCCCATCCATTACGTATTAGACGGCCTCTCTCCTGAGGAGTATCAGGAACTGGTCAAAGCGGCTAAAGCCAATAATCAATCATTCGACTATTAACCAAGTTTCGGCTTTATGTATAAAAGAAACCTTAGAAAAGACCTCCAACTCGGAGGTCTTTTTTGTATTTGTGCACTTTTTATTCTTACCCTTTCATCTTCCTGCGTAGCAGACAAGGACAAGAACGATAATGCTTCAGCGGTAGCTGCAGCTCTTCCCGTTGCTCGCCCCGACACCATCTGGCCGGGAAAGCAGCAGGAAGTACAAGATACCTTCTATTCCATTATTGGAGTAGGGGATATGATGCTGGGCACCAATTATCCTTCTGCTGCTTACCTTCCGCCCAACGGCGGCAAGGATATGCTTAAAGACGTAGAGGGAATACTGAAGTCTGCAGATGTGACTTTCGGCAACCTGGAAGGAACCATTATCGATCAGGGAGGTACGCCTAAGCGTTGCAACAATCCTTCGGCTTGCTATGTATTCCGCTCTCCTACCGCTTATGGAGTCCATTTTAAAAATGCCGGGTTCGACCTGCTGAGCCTTGCTAATAACCATTCCGGGGATTTTGGCGCTGAAGGCCGCCGCGTGACCAAGCAAACCCTGGAAGAAAACGGCATAGCCTATGCCGGACTGGCCGGTACGGATGAGACGGCCATCATCGAAAGGAACGGGCTGAAGATAGGCTTCTGCGCCTTTGCTCCTAATAGCGGAACCTGTGATATTCGCAATCTGCCCAGAGCTAAAGCTATCGTAGAGAGCATGGTCGATCAAACCGACCTGATCATCGTTTCTTTTCACGGCGGCGCTGAAGGCGCCAGCCATCAGAACGTTCCCCGTCGTACGGAAACCTATTACGGTGAAAATCGTGGAAATGTGCATGCCTTTGCCCATGCCGTTGTAGATGCGGGCGCCGATATTGTTTTCGGACATGGGCCACACGTCACAAGAGCCGCCGAACTATACAAAGACCGGTTCATCATCTACAGCCTGGGCAACTTCTGTACCTACGGCAGGTTTAGCCTGAACGGGCCCGCAGGGATCGCGCCCCTGATACAGTTGAAGGTTAATAGACAAGGAGCGTTCATCTCCGGTGAGGTCATTCCCATTTACCAGCAAAAAACCCATGGGCCTAAGGTCGACCCCCAGAAAAGAGCTATCGCTAAATTGCATGAGCTGACCCGGCAGGATTTTCCCGAAACGGATTTGATGATAAGCCCCGAAGGCAAACTGGAAAGAAAAAAGTAATGCTTGCCGGAATCGGCATCATCGGCTCGCACAGATCGAATGGGCCGGCTTATCTAAAAAGGTTCCCTCTTTTTTACAGTGAGTATCCCTGACGGGAATTTTTTTATTTTAGCGCAAAAGCCAAAAAGAAATGAAATGTCCCAATTGTAAAGCTCCCATAGAGCGTATTGACGGGTATTGCTGGAATTGCGGTCAAAAAAATAAGGACGGCCGCATCACATTGGGAGAGTTTTTCCGGGATATTCTTCAAAATGTGCTCAATATCGATGCCAAGATCTTCCGAACCATACGGCATTTATTCGTTCCGGGGAAATTGTCACTTCGCTATTTTGCAGGACAAAGGCAGCAATATTTTTCTCCCTTCCGCATATTTTTCGTAACCGCCATTCTCCATTTTGCGTTATTCAGCTACCTCAGTTCCGACAGCGCCGATGATGCTTCCGATTTTACCAACGATGATATGGATAAAAAAGGATACTGGCAGGCTTTTAAGCATGAACTGGATACCGCCAGGAATTACGTCCTAGAGGTCTTTCCCGATAGTGAACAGGTGCCGGCAGCAATGGATACCCTGTACCGGCAGTTGCCGAATACCGGCGAATATACACGATATGTGACCTATCTGTATGTTAATGAACAAGGGAAGATTCAAAACAGGGAAATCAACATCAGCTATGAAGAACTGGTCCAGTATACGCCACGGGAACTGGCTGAGAAATACGAGGTCAAAGGCTGGTTATCGCAATTGCAGTTTCAGCAAGTGATCAAATTACAGCAAGAGGGAAAGAACTTCATCCTTTTTCTACTCAAGAACCTGATTTGGATGGTTATTGTAATGGTTACGGCATTGGCCTTTATTTTAAAATTACTGTATATCCGAAGAAGGCGTTTTCTGATCGAGCATCTGGTGTTTACTTTTCATTATCATTCTTTTGCTTTTATGCTTATTTCGATATGTATGCTGTTGGATTATTGGCAAGGACAGGATTTTTTATGGGCGGGTTTTGGTTTTTTAGCTGTTTTGATCTATTTGTATCTGGCTATGCGTCGCTATTATCAGCAAGGACATTTTAAAACTTTTGTAAAGTTTGCATTCCTAAATTTTTCCTATCTGTTTATCTTTATTTTCTCCATCACCCTTACCTTTGTCGTCAGCGTTTTTGTTTTTTGAGAAGAATGCATAAAAGGCATTTGTTACGGTGTAGTTGTTATCAAAAACCAAGCTATGTTATCAGATAAATACGAAACGGTAATAGGACTGGAAGTTCACGTACAATTGAACACGCAAAGTAAGGCTTTTTGCGGCGACAGCACTCAATTCGGCGCTGAACCCAATACGCAGGTAAGTCCCATTTCTTTGGGACATCCGGGTACCTTACCTCGGGTTAACGAAGAACAGATCGCTTATGCCGTGCGCCTGGGCCTGGCTTTGGGCAGCGAGATCAACCCCAACTCAGCCTTTGACCGGAAAAACTATTTCTATGCTGATCTGCCTAAGGGATACCAGATCACTCAAGATCGTTCTCCCATCTGTATCGGCGGAGCTTTGAGAATAAAGACGGGAGAAGCGTTTAAGTCGATCAACATTCACCACATCCACATGGAAGAGGACGCCGGCAAGTCGGTGCACGACACAGACGGGCCCTATTCTCTCATAGATCTGAACCGGGCGGGCGTGCCGCTTCTGGAAATCGTTACGGAACCGGACATGCGCTCTGCCGTGGAAGTGGACGCCTTTATGAATGGGATGCGACAGTTGGTGCGCTGGCTGGACGTGTCCGACGGCAATATGGAAGAAGGCTCGATGCGGTGTGACATCAACGTTTCGGTCCGCCTGAAAGGAGCAAAGGAATACGGCACTCGCTGTGAGATCAAGAACGTCAATTCTATGCGCTATGCCCGCCGGGCCATAGCTTATGAAGTCAAAAGGCAGGTCGAACTTATAGAGAATGGGGGAGTGGTCGTGCAGCAAACCCTTAATTTTGATCCCGAAACCGGCATTACGACACCTTTGCGGGACAAGGAGGATGCTCACGATTACCGGTACTTCCCGGAGCCTGATATGCCGCCGATTCATCTCAGCCAGGAGTATATTCAAAGCGTGAAGGATCGTATGATCCGGCTTCCGTGGGAATTATACGAAACCTTCACCGGGCAATTGGGGCTTTCTGATTATGATGCCTCTCTTTTAACCGAAGAGGTAAGCACTGCAAAGTATTTCTTGGGTCTGCAGCATTTGAGCCAGCATACTAAAGCGGCAGCTAACCTGATCATCAATAAAATCCTGCCGTATTGTAAGGAGCAGCAACTGGCTGTTTTTGACTTCCCCATACAGCCTTCTGATCTGGTCAAATTCATCGACATGATACACGAGGGCAAGGTGAGTAATGCCATAGCCTACCAAAGGATCTTTCCCGAAATGGTCGCTCACCCTCAAAAGGACCCTATGGCGATAGCTAAAGAATTGAATCTTTTACAGACCTCCGACAGCTCCTTTTTGGAAGAATTGATCAGCGAGGTCATTGCCGAAAATCCCGAAAAGGTAAGGGCCTACCAAAAAGGTAAAAAGGGCCTGCTCGGCTTTTTTATGGGCGAATTGATGAAAAAATCCAAAGGCAAGGCTGATCCCAAAGCAGCCAATAAAATGCTAAGAGAGCAGCTGGATTCTGCTGAATGATGAACTTTCCATTTGCTTATTGATCAGAAATTGCTGATTTTAACGAGTTAAAGGAATGGTGTAAAAAGTCAGTTGCTCCTCCCACCTATCGGCGTGCGAGTACAATGACTTTTTTCACAACCCCGGCTACAAGCTGCCCAAAATCAATCGACCAATGAAACACGACAATCTGAAAAGGTATTATACGATAGGAGAAGTGGCGGATATGTTTGACGTTTCCAAATCACTCATCCGTTATTGGGAGACAGAGTTCGACTATTTGAAGCCCCACAAGAACAGTAAAGGGGATCGTCGGTTTACGCCACAGAACCTGGAACAGCTACAACTCATTTATCACCTGGTCAAGGAACGGGAATTCACCATCAACGGCGCCCGCCTGGAGATCAAACGCCTGCATGAAATTCAAAAAGAGAAGAAGGCCATTCTGGCGAAGCTGGAGTCACTTAGGGGCTTTTTAGAAGAAATAAAATCAGAGCTATAAGTTAAGGAATGAAATATAAAAAGAAAAGAAAAAAAGCAGGCGCCCCCCCTGGCTCTGTCGTTTTTACGGGTGATCGCAAGGTGGAACGCATCCTCATGCATTACACCAAATACAATGCAGAGGAGATGGAAGAGAAGGACCTGGACAATGTACACCTGCCTGATTTTGCGCATCCTGAAGAAAATTATGTAACATGGTATGACTTTCGCGGCTTGCACGATACGGAGTTACTTCAGAAAAGCAGCCAGGCTTATGACCTGCATCCGCTGGTTATGGAGGATGTGGCGGATGTGAACCAGCGCCCCAAAATGGACGAGTACACAGACCATATCCTCATCCAGATCAAAGCATTGAGTATGCAGGAGGGTGTAGTCAGTACGGAACAAGTCAGCATCATATTCGGAAAAGATTACGTGCTGTCTTTTCAAGAGGATGGGGAGGATCTCTTCGAGAAAGTAAGAGAACGATTGACGTTAAAGAGCGGGCGCTTCCGCACGCGGAAGGCGGATTATCTGGCTTACGTATTGGTTGACGCCATAGTGGATCATTACTTTTTTGTGCTGGACGCCCTGGAGGAAGTCATTGAAGATCTGGAACAAAATCTACTGGAAGAAGCCAGCCCGGAAGCTAAAAATGAAATATTCGGACTGAAGCGAGAGGTATCCACGATCCGAAGGGCCATCATGCCCATGAGAGAGGTGTTGCTTAAATTCTCGAAAATGGAACATCCGCTGATCGACAAGGAAACGCCGGTCTTTCTCCGCGACGTACAGGACAACCTCAGCCAGGTAATCGAAATGACGGAATCCCATAGGGAAATGCTGCTGAGCTTACAGGAATTACTTATCTCCCAGATTGAGCTGGAAACGAACAATGTCGTGCAATTGCTGACCATTGTGTCTACTATTTTCATTCCGCTGAGTTTCCTGGCCGGCTTGTACGGCATGAACTTCGTAAATATGCCGGAGCTGGAATATAAATATGGCTATTTTATCCTTTTAGGGGTGATGGTGACGATTGCAGGTGGGTTGTTGTTGTATTTTAGAAGGAAGCGGTGGCTATAAGTCAGGTTCGGGTTTTACTTATAATTCAAGATATTGATGAGGTGTTCACAAAACCCAAAATCCTTTTCTACATTTGAGGCGACGACGACCAGGCGATCCTTTCGGAATTGCTCCATGAGAGACAAGTACCAATCCACGCCCTGCTGATCCAGGTTGGAGGTCGGCTCGTCGAGTAGCAGGACGGGGGTATTTGTACAGATGTTGAGGGCCAGTTTCAGGCGTTGTTTCATCCCGGAGGAGAAGTTTTTGACCGGTTTATTTCCGGAGCTTTTCATATTGAGCAGATCGATCAGGGCTTTTGGAGAGAGGTTAGACTGAAATGGTTTGAATTTCTGGTGGAAGCGGATCATTTCCAGCAAGGTGAACTCTCCGATCAGTTCGATATAGGGCGCTGCGTAGCTCAGGTGTTGATAGAACTCGGTGAGGTCTATTTTTTTTTGGTGTTGGGAAAAAAGAATTTTTCCTTTGGAAGGGGTCAGGTAGCCCGACAGCATTCTCAGCAAGGTAGACTTGCCGGATCCGTTAGGGCCGCTTACAGCATAGGACTGTCCTTGCACGAAATCATGGGAAATATTTTTCAGGATCCATTCTCTTTTAAACCGTTTGCTGACGCTTTGCAGTTCAATCTTCAGCGACATTCTTACCATTTATTTGCTGAAAACCTCTCATGATGCCTGGGTCGGCATTTTGGACGAAGTCCAGGATGTGGGCTTTTTCAGGAGAGGAAGCCAGGTCCGTCTTAATTTTTTCTATAGCGTGAGTGAGGTTATATCCTTTGACATAAAGGATGCGGTAGATATCCTGAATGGTATTGATCTGTTCGGTAGAAAAATTGCGGCGGCGCAGCCCGATGGAGTTCACGCCGGCGTAGGAAAGCGGTTCTCTGGCCGCCTTCACATAGGGCGGGACATTTTTTCGCACCAGGGAGCCGCCTGCGATGAAGGCGTGGGCGCCGATCTTGACGAACTGCTGGACGCCGACTTGTCCTTCGAGGATGGCCCAGTCATCGATATGGACGTGGCCGGCCAGGTTGACGTTATTGGCCAGGATTACGTGATCGCCAAGGATACAGTCATGAGCGACGTGTACGTAGGCCATGAGCAGGCAATTTTTGCCGACGATCGTTGTGTTGGCAAAGGAGGTGCCTCGATTAACGGTCACGTACTCACGGATCGTTGTTCCATCGCCGATTTCCGCTGTTGTTTTTTCGCCTTTAAATTTAAGATCCTGAGGAACACCGGCGATAACAGCGCCGGGAAAGATCTTGACGTTTTTTCCTATTCTTGCACCCTCGAAGATGGTAACGTTGGGGCCTATCCAGGTTCCCTCCTCTATGATGACGTCTCGGTCAATGTAACAAAACGGGTCGATCGTCACATTAGGTCCGATCTGGGCTTCGGGATGTATACACGAATTATTGATGTAATTCATTCTCATGAACGCTTAACGATTTGAGCGGTTAATTCAGCTTCTGATACGATTTTATTTCCCACATATGCAGTTGCCTGCATTTGAACGATACCCCTGCGGATGGGAGCCAGCAGCTCCATTTTAAGAATGACGGTATCTCCGGGTACTACTTTGTATTTAAATTTGGCGCTTTCGATTTTCATGAAATAGGTGTCCCAGTTACCAGGATCAGGAACGGTGGACAAAGCCAGTATGCCTCCGGTTTGGGCCATAGCTTCGATCAACAAAACGCCCGGCATGACCGGATTGTTGGGGAAGTGCCCTTGGAAGAAATTTTCGTTAAAAGTAATGTTTTTTACGCCAACTACGTGTTTGTCGGACAATTCAATGATCTTATCGATGAGTAAAAATGGAAAGCGATGTGGCAGCCATTCGGCTATTTTAACGGAATCGAACAAAGGCTCTTGATCGGGGTCGTATTTAGGTTTTCCCTTGAGCTTACGTTGTTCGAGGTAATGTTTTTTAAGGATCTTAGTGAATTCGACATTGGCTTTGTGTCCAGGTTTGGTGGCTACGATCTTTCCCTTGATGGGTTTTCCGAGAAGTGCAATGTCTCCTATGACGTCCAACAGTTTGTGCCGGGCGGGTTCGTTGGAAAAATGCAATTCAATAGTGTTTAGAATGCCTTGTTTGTTTACTTTGACACTGGGTTTACCCAGTTTTTGGGCCAGGTCATCGAGTTCCTCCTGGTTCATGGTGCGATCGACGATGACGATGGCATTATCGAGGTCTCCTCCTTTGATGAGGTTTTGGTCAAAAAGGTATTCTAATTCATGTAGAAAGACGAAAGTCCGGCAAGGGGCGATTTCTTCAGAATATTTCGACCAATCGTAAAGGGAGGCGTATTGTTGCCCTAGAGTAGGGGAGTTGAAGTCGATCATGGTAGTTAGCTCAAAGTGATCGGAGGGAAGCGCCAGTAACTCGGTGCCGGATTGCTCGTCGAAATACCGAATCGGGCTCTCGATCTCAAAGAAATCCACTTCTGCGTCCTGTTCTTCGCGGCCGGCTTCCTTCAGTGCTTTTACAAATGCTGCGGCGCTGCCGTCCATTATGGGGACTTCGGGGCCGTCCACTGCTATGAGCGCATTGTCGATTTGAAGACCTCGCAGGGCGGATAAGGCGTGCTCGATGGTGCTGACCTGGGCATCTCCATTCTTAATGGTGGTGCCACGTTGGGTCGACACTACTCTATTCACATCTGCGTTGATGACCGGATGGTTTTCCAGGTCTGTTCTTTTGAACTTATATCCGTGGTTAATCGGTGCGGGTTGAAAAGTTAGCGTAACGGCTTTACCGGTATGTAGGCCTACGCCACTAACTGAAACCGCTTTTTTGATTGTAAATTGCTTCATAATAAGGACTGCCGAAAAAGTTAGCACAAAGATAAACTTTTTAGCCGTTTACCTGCTTTGTTGAGTTTTACAGTATTTTGGAATTAAATATGCTGTGTGAAAAGGACATTTTGCAAGTTTGCCTGCAGGCAGAAAAATGTCATTTCCAACCAGCCCCTTACATTAACGCTTTATTGAGGAGTATGGTCATCGGTGTTCAACTTTTTTTCCATAGCATTAATGCGTTTATATAGTTCGGGAAGTTTTTTGAATATAGCATAAGATCGGACATAATCGGTATAGTTGAATGCCGGCGAACCGAAAAGGGCCTGGTTGTTCGTTTTTACCGATGAGGCAACGCCGCTTTGCGCCTGTATTCTGGTGCCGTCTGCAATGGTTAAATGCCCCACAAACCCTACCTGTCCTCCGATCTGACAGTTTTTGCCGATCTTGGTGCTGCCTGCGATGCCCGCCTGGGCAGCGACAACAGTGTTTTCTCCTATTTCTACATTGTGAGCGACCTGGACCAGGTTATCTAGTTTGACACCTTTTTTGATAAGCGTTGCGCCCATAGTGGCGCGGTCAATGGTTGTGCCGGCGCCGATCTCTACATGGCTCTCGATAATCACGTTGCCCAGTTGTTCGATCTTTTCATATGAACCATCCGCCTGAGGAGCGAAGCCGAAGCCGTCACTACCGATAACGGTATTGGGATGAATGATGCAATGATCGCCAATAACGCATCCATAAAGAATACGTACTCCGGGATAGATGCGGGCGCCTTTTCCTATGCTGACATCCTGCCCGATATAGACCTGGTCGGCAATATGGCAATGATCTCCTACCTGGGCGCCGGCTTCAATCACACTATACCGGCCAACGGACACTTCTTTGCCAAGGTTTGCTGATTCGTGAACGTATGCCAGATCAGAAATCCCGGAAACCACAGTCGGGCGAGCCTGGCCAAATTGTTTGAATAATTTGGCGATGGCGGCATATACGTCATCGACTCTGAGCAAGGTCGGTTGCACGGCCTGTTTAGGTTTCCATGCTTTGGATACCAGTAAGATAGATGCGTTTGTCTTATAGGCAAAAGGCTCGTATTTGTCATTTCCTAAAAAGGAAATACTGCCCTTGCCTCCTTCTTCTATCTTACTCGGGCGATCTACCCAGGTATCCGGGTCTCCTTCTATGGTCCCGTTTAATAATGCTGCTAGTTCTTTTGCTGTTACACGCATGAGGTAAAGGTAAAAAAAAGATACAAGTTTGCATTCAGTAAAGCTGAGCACTGTATATTTGCAGGAAAAAAATTGGACGCACAAACCATAAGAATAGGGACCAGAGGTAGTAAATTAGCTCTGTGGCAGGCAGAATTCACTCGTCAAAAATTATCAGAAATTAATATTGCTTCCGAATTAAAAATCATCAAAACGAAAGGGGATCGTATTCAACATTTGTCTTTTGACAAAATGGAAGGTAAGGGCTTTTTTACCAAAGAAATCGAAGATGCTCTTTTGAGAGGTGACATCGACATGGCCGTCCATTCCATGAAAGATATGCCCACCCGGCAGCCGGACGGCCTGACGCTGACGGCAGTCTCTTATCGGGAAGATCCTTCCGACTGGCTGGTCGTTCGTAAGGAAGTCGCCGACGGCGCCGGGCCGCTTAAGTTGAGAGAGGGGGCGATAGTGGGGACTTCTTCGGCCAGGCGCAAGGCTCAGATGTTGGATTTTCGCCCGGATATTCAGATCAAAGACATCAGAGGTAATGTTCCTACCCGCCTGCGAAAACTTCGGGAAGGCCAGTTTGACGGTATTCTCCTGGCAGCAGCCGGGCTGAAACGACTGGAGCAGGACCTGGATGATTTTTTTGTTTTTCGCTTTGATCCCAGAGAAATGGTCCCGGCGCCCGCGCAGGGCGTTTTGGTGTATCAGGCCTGTACTGAGGACCTTCCTACGCGCAGGGTTTTAAATAAGATCCACAACAAGGAGGTTGCAGAGATCATTCGAATAGAACGCAAAGTGCTGAAATTGCTGGACGGTGGATGCCAGATGCCCCTGGGGGTTTATTGCCGCAAGGACGAGCTGGGCAACTTCCACGTCTGGGCGGCAAAGGCGGATGCCTGGAACAAGCCGGTAAAAAGGGTCAATATTTCTTCCAGCACCAGCTTCGAATTGGCCGAGCAGGTTGTAAAAGCCCTCCGGGCTGGGTAACTTTGTAATCGTGAAAACAGTATTCATTTCCAGGAATTTTTTGTCAAAAGACAGTCCGCTTCTTCGTTCACTGACTACCGAGGGTTTCCAGGTGTACGGCTGCTCCCTTATTGAGTTCTCAGCTTTGGAGCTCGGGCAGCTGCCTGTTTGCGACTGGATCTTTTTTTACAGCAGCAATGGCGTTCGGTTCCTGCTGGAAGGGCTGGGAAAAATCGGAGCGACCATCCCCGCCCGGGTCAAACTGGGAACCATGGGCCGAGGAACAGCGGCTACACTGAGCGCCTTATTCAGAAAACCTGATTTTGTTGGGTCCGGCAAGCCTGATGAGACCGCCCGGGCTTTTTTAAGGGAAGCCGAAGGACAAACTGTGCTTTTTGCTCGTGCACTGCGGTCTGCTAAAAGTATCCAGAATCTGCTGGCGCCGTATATCAATATCATAGATCTGCCCGTTTATAAAAATGAACAGCTAAGCCAGGCTCAAATCCCTGTGACGGATTACGTTATACTAACCAGTCCGATGAACGTAGATGTTTTTTTTAAAAACCGGAAACCTGAACCTCAGCAGGTTTTTATCGCGATCGGTAAACCCACGGCCCTAAGGTATGCTCATTGGATCCGCAACAAGATCTATATTCCGGAGCATCCCTCCGAGCAGGCACTGGCGGACTTGATTCTGGAACTGGAGCGTAAAAAAGGTGGAAATGAATAAGTATTTTTCTTTTTCGGCTATAACAATAAAGAACAACGATGGCAGCATGATCCCCAAACTATTGCCATCTCTGTTGTTTTATTGCTTCGTTATCATATTGCTTGCCGGCTGCCGGCAGGAGGACAGGGTAATGAAAGAATTTATGGTTTTTTATGAAAAGTTTCATCAGGATACGGCCTACCAGATGGAGCATATTGTTTTCCCACTGGAGGGAATTCCTGCAGGAGGTGATTCGTTAATGCTTGCCGGGGAAAAATTCCATTGGAAAAGGGAAGACTGGACGCCTCATCGGCCCTTCAATTTTGAAAATACTGAATTTACGAGGGAATTTATCCGGTACAGTGATGACCTGATCGAAGAAAAGATTGTCCATAACACAGGTTCTTACGGAATGCTGCGGCGTTTTACCAACTTTGGCGGCGAGTGGTATCTGATCTACTACGTCGCCTCGAATCGCCTTAAACCTAAGCCTGAGATCAATATTGAGGGTGGATTTTAAGAGATCAGCAGATTTTTTCTTCCAATAAATAATGCTTTACATAATCCTTAATGCCTTCCTCCAGGCTGTAGTATTCCTTTTTATAACCAGCTTGTTTCAGTTTTTCCATATTAGCCTCGGTAAAATATTGATAGGTATCGCGAATATCTTCCGGGGTATCAATGAATGAGATATTGGGCTTCAGTCCCATCGCTTTGAAAGTATTAGTGGCCAGGTCCCAGAAAGAACGGGCTTTTCCTGTGCCCAGGTTATATAAGCCGGAGATATTGTTGTCTTTTAAAAACTGCTGCTGGAAAAAGTATAGTACGTCCACTACATCTTTTATGTAGATAAAATCGCGGCTTTGCTGGCCATCTTCGACGTCTTCCCGATGGGATCGAAAGAGTTTCATGCCTCCCGTTGCTTTGATCTGGCGAACGGTATGAAAGATGACAGAAGCCATTCTTCCTTTGTGGTATTCGTTGGGGCCGTAAACGTTAAAAAACTTCATGCCGGCCCAGAATGGGGGCTTTTTTTCTTCCTGCAAGGCCCATTTGTCAAAATCGTTTTTGGAGCGGCCATAAGGGTTTAGCGGGGATAGTTGGTCGACCAGGTCATGGCTGTCGTCATAACCGTGCTCGCCCAGCCCGTAAGTAGCTGCGCTGGAAGCATAGACCAAAGGGATTTTGGCAAGAGCAGCTATTCGCCAGATGGCCTTAGAGTAATTTAGGTTAAGGTGGTCAAAAATGGAAGTATCCTGTTCGGTGGTGTCGGTTCTGGCCCCCAGATGATAGATGAAATCGATGGAGGCTGTTCTGTTTTCCAGCCAAGGAAGAAAAAGTTCACGATCGATTTTTTCAGCAAAGGCTTTACCGTCCAGATTGCGGTTTTTGTCAGCGCGGTTGAAATCGTCAACCAGGACGAGGTCCTGATACCCTTCCTCATTCAGCTTACTTACCATACAACTGCCGATGAATCCGGCGGCGCCTGTGACTACAATCATGTTCCTGTTTGTTTATAATAAATAAAAAGGGGGCGTTCCTGATTTTGTTTTACAAAAGCCGGTTTTACTTCTTTCACTGTACTGCCAGCGAATATTTGGCAGATTTTGCTGATGATTTTAGCACGCAGATTTTGCTTATGAGCCAGATTTTCAAATGGTTACCTTTAAAGACTAACGTCATTAGCGCGATCTGCGTGCCTACGGGATGCCCCTATTATTTTTATGCTTCAGAATTCTCGTATTCCTCGATAGGCGGACAGGTGCAGATCAGGTTTCTGTCTCCTCTCGCATTATCTACTCTACCGACGGCAGGCCAGAATTTATACCCTTCTCTCAAATACGGCAGCGGATAAGCAGCTTTTTCTCTGGAGTAAGGATATTTCCATTCATTGGCCGTGATCATATGAACGGTATGAGGCGCATTGGCCATGACGTTGGAATCTGTGCCGGCTTCGCCTTTAGCGATCTCATCGATCTCCTTTCTAATCTGGAGCATGGCGTCGCAGAAGCGATCCAATTCTGCTTTATCCTCACTTTCGGTCGGTTCGATCATAATCGTACCAGCTACCGGGAAGGAGAGGGTAGGCGCGTGAAAACCGTAATCCATGAGGCGCTTTGCCACATCTTCAGCACTGACGAGTGATTTGAACGGTCGGAGGTCGATGATCAACTCGTGTGCGGAACGGCCTTTTTCACCAACATAGAGTACATCGTACCGGTCTTCCAGCCTGGCTTTGATGTAGTTAGCGTTTAAGATAGCGTATTTGGTAGCATCTGTCAGGCCTTTGGCGCCCAGCATTTTGATGTATCCGTAAGAGATAAGCAATATGCTGGCGCTGCCCCATGGAGCTGCAGAAACGGCATGAATGCCTTTGTCTCCGCCGGTTTTCACAAGCGGATGTTTAGGCAGGAAAGGCTTCAGGCTTTCATTGACGCAGATGGGGCCCATGCCGGGGCCGCCGCCGCCGTGGGGAATGGCAAAGGTTTTGTGGAGATTGAGGTGACAGACGTCGGCGTCAATAGCGCCAGGGCTGGTCAATCCGACCTGAGCATTCATATTGGCGCCGTCCATATATACTTTGCCGCCGTGTTGGTGAATGATGTCACAAATTTCGTGAATACGTGCTTCAAATACGCCATGCGTAGAAGGGTAGGTGACCATCAGTGCGGCGAGTTGGTCACTGTTCTTTTCTGCCTTCGCAGTTAGGTCATCCACGTCAATATTGCCATGGTCGTCACATTTGATAACGACTACCTCCATACCGGCCATAACGCCGCTGGCGGGGTTGGTCCCGTGTGCGGAAGAAGGGATAAGTACGATATTCCGCTGAGTATCCCCATTGTCGAGATGGAAGGCCCTAATGGTCAATAGCCCTGAGTATTCTCCCTGGGCGCCTGAATTGGGTTGCAGCGAACAGGCAGCAAAGCCGTTGACTTCGGAGAGGTCCCTTTCGAGTTCTTCGAATATCTGCTGGTAGCCTTGAGTTTGATCCAGAGGAGCGAATGGGTGGATGTTAGCAAACTCAGGCCAGTTGACAGGCTTCAGTTCGGTTGCCGCATTCAGTTTCATGGTACAGGAGCCAAGGGCGATCATAGAATGCACGAGCGACAGGTCCTTGTTCTCTAATCGCTTCAGGTAGCGCATCATTTTGGATTCGGTATGATAGGTATTGAATACCGGGTGCTCCAGATAATGGCTTGCTCTGATCAGTTTTTCGTTAAATTGATAGCCTTCGGCCACTTCAGGGCTCCAGTCGGTTTGCAGGTCTTTTGCTTCGGCAAAAAGATGGAACAGCTCTTCGACATCAGACAGCAAGGTTGTTTCATCAAGGCTGATCTGCAGGCCGTCCTCGGTATAATAAAAATTGATCTCTTTGTCCAGCGCGCGTTCTTGGATTTTTTTCTTAAAATCGTCATCCAGTTGAATGGCGATGGTATCGAAAAAGCTATCACTTTTCAGGGTATAGCCCATTTGCATAAGGCGGCGGTGGAGTAGTTTTGTCAGGTAGTGTACTCTTTCGGCTATGGCCTTGATGCCTTTAGGACCATGATATGCCGCATACATACTGGCCATGACAGCCAGCAGGGCCTGGGCTGTACAGATATTGGAGGTAGCTTTTTCTCTTCTGATGTGTTGCTCACGCGTTTGCAGGGCCATTCGCAGGGCGTAATTTCCCTGGGAGTCGACGGACACTCCGATGATTCGCCCCGGGATCTGGCGTTTAAATTCATCTTTAGTAGCGAAAAAAGCGGCATGAGGGCCGCCGTATCCCATGGGTACGCCAAACCT
>CAZJQS010000100.1:11873-16907 GCA_964548175.1 uncultured Saprospiraceae bacterium | reverse complement strand
CCCTGTCTATCTCACAAAAACCATAATTCCAATGAGAAGCTTATCCAATTTAATTCTTGTTTTATTTGTCCTTATCTGCTGGAGCTGTGATGAGAACAACGCGCCGAGTCCGCAGCCGACCGTTAATCTGGACTGCAATGATCATCAGGAGGTCTGTGATTTGAATGTGGCGACTGCAAAATTCGGCCTGTCCTTAATGCAGCAGCTGCATCAGGAGCAGCCTGATAAGAACATCATCATCTCACCAGTGAGCATTGCCACTGCGCTATCGATGACTACCAATGGTGCGCGCGGAGTAACGAAAGAAGAAATGCTGAAGACCATGAAAGTCGACACCTGGTCACAGGAGCAACTAAATGCGGCCTATCAGGACTTTCTGACTACTGTACCCTCAGCCGACCCGAAGGTTACGCTCAACATTGCCAATTCCATTTGGTACAAAGAAGGCCTTCCTGTGAAAAGTGCTTTTGTAGAAAAAAATCAGACCTTTTACAACAGTGAAGTCACCGCCCTCGACTTCAGCGATCCTTCCGCCAAGAATACCATCAACGGCTGGGTGAACGACAAAACCGAGGGGCTGATTAACAAGATCGTCGACCAGATACCACCACAGATGGTCATGTACCTGATCAATGCCGTTTATTTCAAGGGCGACTGGCTCCGTCCGTTTGATACGAAGATGACCGGCAAGCGTCCTTTTAACCTGGCTGACGGCTCGACGGTAGAGGTCGATATGATGAATAAGGGCCAGGTGCGCCTGCCCTACCTGGCTACGCAAGACTTCCAGGCGGTTGACCTGGCCTATGGTGATTCTGTTTTTTCTATGACGCTGATCTTGCCCAATCAAGGTGTCGCCATGGATCAGATCATTGATGGCTTTGACGATACCTTCTGGCAGGAACGCAACTGGCAGTTTGCCAACCGGGAAGTGCTGTTTTCCATGCCGAAGTTTAAGCTGGAATACGAGACGTCCCTCAATGAGACGCTCAAAGCCATCGGCATGCCTACTGCATTCGACGCGAACATGGCCGATTTCAGGGACATAGCCGAAGCAGAATTGTTCATCGACCAGGTGAAACACAAGACTTTCATTGAAGTAAATGAAGAAGGAACAGAAGCAGCGGCAGTGACGTCTATAGGAGTGGGTACGACTTCAGTACCACAGTATCCTATTGTTGTTTTGGACAGACCATTTGTATTGGTTATTCGGGAAAATCGACTGGGTAGTGTGTTGTTTGTGGGGAAAGTGATGAATCCGGAAGGAGATGAGTAGTTTGTAAACGGTATTAGCGGCCGCTGGCCGCTAATACCGTTATTCTTTTTTAGTTGTATCAACCAGCAAACTACGCCCACTCATCTCGTAGTTTTTTCTGGATAGTAAGTGGTGGATTCTTCAATGTCAGAACTCCACAAAATTTCTTCACATCAAACTTACTTTTATGGGAAAGTTTTCCAAGTAAAGCTGAAATATCTTCCTTATTCAGAGAACGCTTTATTACAATAGTCATAAATTAAAATTTTGAGGCATGATATAAAAACCGGTAATAAATAGTAATAGTTCCTGTTCAACATAGTTCTTATTCGTTAACCTATCGACTTTGCTTGACTGACTGTAGGGCCATCCACAAATTTTCTTTGCCAAGGTCAAAGAACAAGGGAGTAATGATACTTATTTGAACAATTGATTCTTCAATGTCAGCACTCCACAACAATCACAACTTCGACTCAATAAGGGACAGCAACTCCTCCGGTGTGTCCACTACATAAGAAGCCTCAGCAGCCAGCAAGGCCGAGCGGTCGTTCAGCCCCCAGCTGACGCCGATGACCGGTACGCCTGCTTTTCGACAGGCTTCTACGTCACGCACCTCATCGCCGATGTAGACGATCTGATCTTTTTGAAAATGATATCGACTCAGCAGCCTTTTCAGGATTCGATGCTTTCGAAAGGCCGGGATGCCGGCGTAGATGGTTTTAAAATGATCCAGTTCATACTTTTCTATGACGTGATCAACTGCCTTGCGAATATTGGAAGTCAGGATGAACAAGTCAGCTTTGCCGGAAAGCTCGCGAACCACTTCCGGCAGCCCTTCGTAAGCTTCGAGTTCTTCAATTTTCGGCATTAAGACTTTTTTTAAAGAACGGATATAACCCGGCAGTTGATACCACTTCAATTTCAGGTCCTCCTTAATGATCTTGCGCATCCCCTTTTGTCTGATATAGTCGGTGTCAGTGATGGGGGCGTATTTAAAGCGGGGGGCCAGTTCATTGACGCCTTCGAGGCCAAGTAACAGAGAATCGGCCAGGGTGCCATCAAAATCAAAGATGATTGCTTTCATTAGCTTACGAGTTTACCGATGTGAGGCTGTCTCGAAAGCCCTACGGCCTTTCTCCCCAGCCAAAAAAAATCTTTTTGCGGTCTTTTTGAGGAAAAATCTCATTTTTCCTCAAAAAGACCGCAAACAAGAAATTCATTGAGCTAAGCAAGCCAGTAGGAAACTTTTGAGGCAACACCAATTTACTTGGGTGCTTCATTGTAGAATGCGCCAAAAAATTACGTTTTATTTTTTTCAAATCAAATAAGCTGGGAAGCAGAATGACAAATGTACTTTTTCCATCGTCGAATTTTTATAGGCGTTGATAGAGAAATGGCAAACAAAAAGTTAATAGCCTGTTAATATTAAGGAAAAGTCAATAGAGACAGCATACGAGGCCGTCAACGGCGACTGCTGTCAAAAAAACAAATCATATGCTACTAACCTTACTAACGAACGAGCTCAAGTCGCGATTCAGAGCCAAACTTTGGCAGCGGGGCCTGGCCATTAACATCATCTTGTTTTTTGTAGCTGCTTATTTTATTTTAGTCGCTATAGGCATCGGCTTACTGCTGCCCGAATTGATCAAAGAAGCCAATCCGGATGCAGAGCTGCTGCCGACCGTCAATCAATATCTGGCTTATTACCTGGTGGCGGATCTGGCGATGCGATTTTTCCTTCAGTCTTTTCCAATGTTGAGCATACAGCCTTATTTGCTGCTGCCCATTTCGCGGAATAAGCTTTACCACTTTTTACTTTTGCGGTCTTTGCCGGACTTCTTTAATTTTTTACCGCTATTCATCATTATTCCTTTTGCGGGCGTCCATCTGTTTCCCAACTATCCGGCGGCTATGTCCTGGACCTGGCTGGCCATGGTTTTTTTGCTGATCGGCATTAATCATTACCTGGCTTTTTACCTGAAACGCTCAGTAACAGTGAAGCCGTGGATCACTTTTGTGGTCATCGGCATTGTAGGGCTGTTGTACACTGTAGACAGCGCCGGTTGGATTCCTTTGTCTGCAGGATTTTCCGGCATTGTCAAAAGCATTCTGGCCAACCCTGTGTTGCTAATTGCACC
This sequence comes from uncultured Saprospiraceae bacterium, assembly GCA_964548175.1. Classification (GTDB taxonomy): domain Bacteria; phylum Bacteroidota; class Bacteroidia; order Chitinophagales; family Saprospiraceae; genus JANQPA01. The sequence goes on along the minus strand of CAZJQS010000100.1, from coordinate 13,517 downwards.
GTTTATAATTATGATCGGCTTATACGCCCTCATCTTTTCCCGCCTAGAAAGATATGCCTATCTGGATGCTTTTGTTCCCAAAACCCAGAAAGCAGTCGGCACCCAGCATTTCCAGATCCTGGATCGCTTTGGGAAAATAGGCGATATCTTACAGATGGACCTCAAGCTGATCATGCGCAACAAACGGCCCAGGACGATGCTGACCATGTCGGTCTTTTTCCTCATATATCCACTGATCTTTGATGGAGAGCTTCTTTCCCAGCTGGGCTTTGTGATCTTCATCGGCGTGCTGGTGATCGGCATGATGATGGTGAATTACGGGCAGTTCATGCTTTCCTGGGAAAGCAGCTTTTTCGACTTGTTGATGGCGCGGAACTGGTCGATCCGGGATTATTTTGAAGCGAAATACGTCTTTTTCCTGATCGCTAATATCATCATGTTGCTGCTGACTAGTTTCTACGGCTTTATGAGTATTAACATCCCGCTGGTCTTTTTTTCCGTGGCTTTATTTAACATAGGCATCAATTCCATCTTACTCATGTTTTTTTCCACCTACAATACTAAGCGGATTGAGCCCAACAAAGGCGCCTTTTTCAATTACGAGGGCGTTAATGTCAACCAGTTTGTAATGATCTTGCCGCTACTGTTAATCCCGTTGTTCATCTATTGGCCTTTTGCCTGGCTTGGATACAAATGGTGGGGCATAGCCGCCATCGGACTGGTGGGCATTGTCGGCGTGATGTTTCGCAATTCCCTGATGGACTGGGTCGCCCGCCGGTTTGAAAATCGGAAATATACCATCGTCGCAGGATTCAGGGAAAAGTAAAGTTACTTTTATACCCCGCCCGCTATTGGGGGGCCAGGCACCTATTTGTAATTAAAAAAAATCAAACCACATGATAACCATTAACAACCTCACAAAATCTTATAAAGGACAAACCGTACTGGACATTCCTGAGCTGACCATTCATCCCGGCGAATCTTTCGGCCTGGTGGGAAACAACGGCGCGGGTAAAACAACGCTCTTCAGTTTGCTCCTGGACCTGATCAAGGCAGACCGCGGCGAAGTTCACTCCAAATCCAAACCAGTATCCGGCTCTCAGCATTGGAAAGCCTATACGGGCGCTTATCTGGACGAAAACTTCCTGATCGACTTTTTACTGCCGGAAGAATATTTCGAATTTGTCGGTAAACTGTATGGTATGAATAAAGCCGATGTGCACAACTACCTCACCACTTTCGAGACTTTCTTTAACGGAGAGATATTGGACAGGAAAAAATATATTCGTGACCTTTCAAAAGGGAACCAGAAAAAAGTTGGCATTGCCGGCGCCCTGCTGGGAAACCCTGAAGTCGTCATTCTGGACGAGCCTTTCGCTAATCTGGACCCCAGCTCTCAGATCAAACTCAAGAACATCATGAGGGAATTACCAGGGGAGATGACCGTGCTGATCTCCAGCCATGATCTCAATCATGTCACAGAAGTCTGCAACCGGATCGTTATTTTAGAAAAAGGTAACCTGGTTAGAGATATCTATAAGGAAGAAAATACATTAAAGGAGTTGGAAATGTATTTCACAAAGGAGATTCAGAGTGGGGTTTAGATGTTAGATGTTGGTTGTTGGTTGTTAGATGTTGGTTGTT
>CAZJQS010000100.1:0-11773 GCA_964548175.1 uncultured Saprospiraceae bacterium | reverse complement strand
TGTTGGATGTTGGATGTTGGATGTTGGATATCATCCAACATTCAATAACTAATATCCCAAATACTCTCCCCTGTCAATATCTATCGCTTTCCATCCCTGGGGTTCACAAAGGGCGAGGATTTCTTTTTTTGGCAAAAACACTCCCCGGATGTATAATAAGATGGAGTCGATGATTTCATCATCCCCCAATGAAAAATCTATGGAATAGTATAGAGGTTTGCTTGGTCAATTCTTAAAACGGAGCCTAAAAGCCAGTCCGAAATTAAGAATCCAGCCATTAGGATTTGAAAGTTAACATTTTCTGACCTGATCGGCATATAGCCCATGTCGGTCTTCTTTTACCTCAAAGCACACCTTGTCTCCTTTTTGTACAGGTTCCAGGAGATGTTTTCGATGCACGTAGAACTCTTCTCTTGTTTCAGGTACTCTAATATAACCATATCCTTTTTTTTCTAGAAAGAACTGTACGATACCTTTTAGCATGATTATTTGTATTCAAATACAGGAATGAGTAAAAGTTTTAATGAGGCTGTCTCAAAAGCATAACTTACTTACCACCAAATCTAAAATTATCAATTGGAAAACGCTATTTTTGAGACAGGGGCTGTCTCAAAACTTGATAACCCGGACAGCATACTCAGTACTAAACAAAACCAAGATAGACTACATGAAATTTCCCAATCCCATTCCAGTTAAGGAAATAGCGGTCCAAATTAATGCAGAGATTATTGGAGACGAAGATATTCTGGCTACCGGCATCAACGAAATTCACCAGGTCCAAAAAGGAGACATTACCTTCGTAGATGTCAAAAAATACTTTAGCAAATCCCTGAATTCCGAAGCAAGCATTATTATACTCAATGAAAGGGCGGACCATCCTTCCGGCAAAACGCTGCTGCTATGCGATGAACCTTTTGAAGCGTACAATCAATTGGTCCTGGCGCATCGTCCCTTTCGTCCGCTGACAAGCGCCGTTAGTCAGGATGCCCGGATTGCAGCTACGGCTATCATAGAACCTAATGTCATTATCGGCCCTAATGTGATCATCGGCGAGCATGCTCATATCCAGGCCAATGTAACCATAGCTGAGCATACCATCATTAAAGATCATGTCACCATCCAATCCGGCTCCGTCATCGGTACGGAAGCTTTTTATTTCAAAAAGACGGAAAAAGGATATCAGAAGTGGCGCTCCGGGGGCCGGGTGATCATTGAAAATCACGTTGACATCGGCCCGGGTTGTACTGTCAACAAAGGTGTTTCCGGGGACACCATTATTGGTGAAGGCACTAAGCTAGACAGCCAGGTGCACATCGGACACGACGTGGTTATCGGAAAACACTGCCTGCTTGCCGCCCAGGTAGGCATCAGCGGTAATACCGTCCTTGGTGATGAGGTGGTTCTCTACGGGCAAGTCGGCATTGCTCAGAACCTGAAGATCGGCAAAAAAGCAGTCGTACTGGCTAAATCAGGCGTTTCTAAAGACCTGGAGGAAGGAAAGGTCTATTTCGGTTATCCTGCCACAGAGGCACGATCGAAGTATAAAGAGTTGGCGGCCCTGAGGCATCTGCCTGAGTTCTTTTCTCTCTATTATAAATGAAAAAAGGGCCGGTAAGGCCCTTTTTTCATTGCTTTTTCAATCGTTTGGTAGTTATGATCTTATTTTTATCCCCTATGATTTGAACCAGATACATGCCCTTAGGCAAGTCTCCTATCCGGTATTGCTTTTGATCTTCGATCGCTTCAAAAATCCTCAATGTTCTTCCCAGCATATTAACAATAGCCACTCTCGTCACACCTTCACTTTCGGTTAGTTGTATGAAATCAGTGGCTGGATTTGGAAAAATCTGAATTAGGTCGGCTTTCGATTTTTGGGATAATGACTTGTATCGCTCGCTGAAACTACTGCTCTGCGAGTACAACATAACGCTACCACAAAGAAAAAATAATAATAGTAAAGTTTGCTTCATATACATTGTGGTTTAATATGAATAACGACTCCAGTAAAATAAAGCATTATCGTATTAAAAACAAACTAATCTTTGCCTATCTAAGAAAAATTAACGCTTCGCATACAATAATCTGGAGGAGGCTATTAAAGGAACACCTCACGCTGCTTGATGTTTTATTTTTCAGCCAATTCTCTAAAGTAGGCGACAAATTCGTCTATGCTCATAGCGCCCTGGTCTCCTTCCCCTTGTTTTCTGACGGCGACTTTTCCGCTTTCTGCTTCTTTTTCTCCCACGATCAACATGAGGGGGACCCTTTTCAGCTCGGTGTCGCGAATCTTTTTGCCGATGCTTTCGGTTCTGTCATCGATAAAGCCTCTGATGTCATGAGCGGCTAATGTTTCTTCCACTTTTTTGGCATAATCGATGAATTGATCGCTAATCGGCAGTATGGCATATTGCTCGGGAGTTAACCACAAAGGAAACTTACCGGCGGTATGTTCGATGAGAATGCTCATGAAGCGCTCCATCGAGCCGAAAGGCGCCCGGTGGATCATAACCGGCCTGTGAGGCTGATTGTCCGCTCCGGTATATTCCAGTTCAAAACGATCCGGCAGATTGTAATCGACCTGGATGGTACCCAACTGCCAGGAGCGGCCCAGCGCATCTTTGACCATAAAGTCCAGCTTTGGACCGTAGAAGGCAGCTTCGCCCAGTTCAGTGACGGTTTCCAGGCCGACTTCTTTGGTCGCTTCGATGATGGCATGTTCTGCATTTTCCCAGTTCTCATCTGTACCGATGTACTTTTCGGGTTTGTCCGGATCCCTCAAAGAGATTTGAGCAGTAAAGTCATCAAAACCCATTTTGCTCAAGACCGTCTTGGTGAGGTCCAGCACGTTCAGGAACTCATCCTTTAGCTGATCAGAAGTACAGAAGATATGAGCATCGTCCTGGGTAAAGCCGCGCACTCTTGACAAGCCGTGCAGCTCCCCGCTTTGCTCATAGCGATATACCGTTCCGAACTCTGCAATTCGGATAGGCAGTTCTTTGTAGGAGCGCGGCCGATTAGCAAAGATCTCACAATGGTGCGGGCAGTTCATTGGCTTGAGCAAAAATTCTTCCCCTTCTCTAGGAGTATGAATAGGTTGAAAACTATCCTCTCCATATTTTTCGTAATGACCGGAAGTGATGTACAGTTCTTTTTTTCCAATATGTGGAGTGGTTACAGACTTGTATCCCCTTTTCTCCTGTTCTTCTCTTAAAAAAGCCATCAGGCGTTCGCGAATGGCATTGCCCTTTGGGAGCCAGATGGGCAGGCCCATTCCAACCCGCTCCGAGAACATAAACAATTCCAGCTCAGCGCCCAGTTTGCGGTGGTCCCGTTTCTTGGCTTCCTCCAGCATTTCCAGGTAATGGTTGAGGTCCTTTTGCTTTGGGAAGGTAATGCCGTAAATACGGGTCAGTTGCTTCCGCTTCTCGTCTCCCCGCCAATACGCCCCTGCCAAACTCATCAGCTTGACCGCCTTGATCTTTCCAGTATCCGGGATGTGTGGGCCCTTGCAGAGGTCTACAAAGTCTCCCTGCTGGTAAAAAGTAATGGAGCCGTCTTCCAGTTCGCCGATCAACTCCAGCTTGTATTCATCTCCTTTTTCTTCGAAATATTCGAGCGCCTCTTTTTTAGACACCTCCTTGCGCACGTAATCATTCTTCTGGCGAGCCAGTTCCTGCATCTTTTTTTCGATCATCGGAAGATCATCCGCTGACAGCTGGCGGTCGCCAGTATCCACATCATAATAAAAACCGCTATCGATGGCCGGGCCGATACCGAACTTAACCCCCGGATAAAGAGCTTCCAACGCTTCCGCCATCAGGTGTGCGGAAGAGTGCCAAAAGGTCATTTTCCCTTCCTTATTATCCCAGGTCAACAACTCCAGCTTCGCATCTTCATGGATCGGACGAGTGGCGTCCCAGACCTCGCCATTGACTTTTGCGGATAATACGTTTCTGGCCAGTCCTTCACTGATCGAACCGGCGATCTCCAGTGCAGTAGTTCCTTTTTCATACTGCCGCACTTTTCCGTCGGGGAAAGTAATGTTGATCATTGTTTCAGCTTTAGTTTTTTATTATAACTCTACCAAAAATGCAGAGAAATGGTTCTACAAACCTCAAGAATATGGCCGTCGGCAACAACCGTATTCTCGCAGTCTCTGAAAAAGGCTGCTAAATTAGTGTTTTTTAAGGACTTACTAAAGGAAGGGAAGTTTACTTTTTCAATAAATTGTGATGGTATGGCGGCAGTTGCCGCCATACCATCATCATACTAACCGATCACTCCATTCACCACCGCCTGCGCTTCCTCCTGGATCATCATCAAATGCTCGTCATCCTTAAAACTCTCGGCGTATATCTTATAAATATTCTCTGTGCCGGAAGGGCGGGCGGCAAACCAGCCGCTGGCTGTGACGACCTTGAGGCCACCAATCGAAGCGCCGTTTCCGGGAGCTTCGGTGAGAATGGCCTCGATCTTGTCGCCGGCCAGTTCTGACGAAGTAATCTGCTCAGGAGACAGTTTCTTTAATTTATCTTTTTGTTCGGGCGTAGCCGGCGCATCAATGCGGGCGTAAACGGGCTCGCCGAATTCCTGCGTGAATGCTTTGTAAATCTCTCCCGGGTCTTTGCCGGTCTGAGCAGTGATCTCACCGGCCAGTAAAGCTGCAATGATGCCGTCTTTATCGGTAGACCACACCTTTCCTGTTCTATCCAAAAAAGAGGCGCCAGCACTTTCTTCTCCGCCAAATCCAAGAGAACCGTCGTAAAGGCCATCCACAAACCATTTAAATCCGACAGGCACTTCCACTAACTTGCGCCCCAGCTTATTAGCCACCCGGTCTATCATCTGACTACTGACGAGCGTCTTTCCTATTCCTGTTTCCGCTTTCCATTCCGGACGGTGGCGGAACAAATAATCGATGGACACTGCCAGATAGTGATTAGGGGGCATCAATCCGCTGCTACGCGTGACAATACCGTGCCGGTCGTGATCCGTATCACACGAAAAAGCCACCGGAAAGCGCTCTTTGAGCTGGATGAGCCGCTGCATGGCATGAGGGGAAGACGGATCCATACGTATCTTGCCATCCCAGTCGAGGGACATAAAGCGGAAGGTATGATCTACTTCTGTAGACACCACTGTCAGATCAAGCTTGTACTCTTCAGCAATGCGTTCCCAATAATTAACGCCGGCGCCTCCCAGGGGGTCTACGCCCATTGGTATATTAGCGGAGCGGATTGCCTCCATGTCGATCACTTTGTTCAGATTTTTCACATAGGCGACCAGATAGTCATAGCGATGAGTAGTGGACGCCTTCAGCGCCTTTTGAAGGGACATGCGCTTAACTTGTTTCAAACCGTCCTCCAACAATTCATTGGCTTTGGCCTCGATCCAGGAAGTCACGTTACTTTCAGCGGGCCCACCGTTGGTCATATTGTATTTAAACCCTCCGTCATCAGGTGGGTTATGAGAAGGTGTAATGACAATGCCGTCGGCCAGTCCGCTTTTACGATCCTGATTATGCACCAATATGGCATGGCTGACCGCAGGTGTGGGCGTATACTCATCGTGCATGGCGATCATCACTTCCACGCCGTTAGCCGCCAGTACCTCCAAAGCCGTGGCCTGAGCCGGCTCGGAAAGGGGATGCGTGTCGATCCCCATAAATACCGGGCCGGTGATCCCCTCCTTTTCGCGATACATACAGATCGCCTGAGTAGTCGCCAGTATATGTTGTTCGTTAAAAGAGTTGGTCAACGAAGACCCCCGATGCCCGGAAGTACCGAAGGCAACCCTCTGCGCTCGAACCGACGGATCCGGCCGGTTAGTAAAATAAGCGGTGATCAAACGAGGAATATCGGTTAACTGATCGGGATTGGGCAGTTGTCCGGCCTGAGGATGGAGACTCATGTTTCAATGGTTTTTAAGTGAAAAATGTGCGATCTGATGTTCGATAAACTCCTTAAAGTTAGTTTCATCCTTTTACTTACCAAAATTTTTAGCCGTCCAAATATGGTAATCTCGCACAATGGATTAACGGGAAAAAAGCTTTTTATTACAGTTTTCTCGACAGCGCCCTAAGGCTATCGATGTTGTGCCCGGAAGTAAAAATATCGATATACGGCATAGCTACCTGCATACCTTTCACCTCCGGCTTGAAGTCGGGATTGCCCGCCAGAGGATTTAGCCAGACTATTCGGCCGGCTTTAGCCTTGATCTTACGCATACTTTTTTCCAGCAGTTCCGCTTCTCCGGTATCCCAGCCATCGCTCAGGATGATCACTGTGGTACGGCGATTGAGCAAACGGCGATATTGTTCAATGAATTGATTTAGGGAAAAACCGATACGAGTGCCTCCCGACCAGGTGTTGACTTCTTCACTCAGGCGAGCCAGCGACTCCCTGAACTGGTAGCCTTTAAGCGAATGAGTGACCCTCTGCAGGGAAGTGCTGAAAATGAAGGATTCTATCTTTTTATTGACATTCTGAAAGGTGTAGATGAATTGCAGCAAAAACTGGCTGTACAGGTCCATAGATTTACTTACATCACAGATGAGTACAATCTTATGCCTGTTCTTTTTAGGCTGGCGAAAACGGATGTCCATGAGTTCACCTCCCCTTCTGAGGTTTTGGCGTACGGTATTTTTCAAATCCATTCGTCGCCGGCGATGCGTTTTTTCCCAGCGGCGGTTAGCCTGCAGAGCCATAGTGCGGGCGACCTGCTGGAGAACTCGCCAGAGTTCGGTCATTTCTTCCGGGGTGAAGTCGGCAAAATCTTTCTTGCTAAAGGATTGGGCTGGGCTATACGTAGCCGCTTCCGTCACCTCTTCTTCTTTATTACCGTACAACCAATCTTTGATCTGCTTAATAGAGGGCTTTTTCGACTGGGCGGGCTGCGGTTTTTCTTCCGGATGATCTTTTCGCTTCGCGTTGACGGCTTTTTCGAGTTCTTTCCAATACTTGTCGTATAATTCTCCAAACGCTTCCTGTTGGCGGCGGCTCCGGCATAGCGTAGCCGCCAGGCTTTCTTTAAAGGCCTCAGGCGTTTCAAAGGGAGCAATCCGATCCAATGCCTCCAGCATCAGGCTAATCTCGGCGGGGCCGATGGTGAAGCCGTGTTGGCGCAGGTAGCGGCAAAAAGCCAGCAGGTTGGAGCTGAGGTCAGTGCGGCGTTGGATGATGTCTTTTTTTAGTTCCATTAGTATGCCATCTTAGCCCAATTTCGAAATCGCCCCCACCTTATCAAACAACTCCGAAAGCGAAGTACTCACCTCGCGGATATCCGTCCAGTCTTTAAGGATGATGCCCAGAGTGGACTCGACCAGGTCTTTTTCCAGGTGATCGATATGCAGGGCGGCAAGGGCCTGCGCCCAGTCCAACGTCTCTGCAATGCCAGGCACTTTTTCCAGACGCAACTGTCTGACCTCATGCATAAAAGAACAGATCTGCGTTGCAAGCCGTTCATCGATACCAGGTGTTTTAGCCCGGACGATCAGAAGCTCTTTTTCAAACTCCGGGTAATCGATCCATAGGTACATGCACCTTCTTCGAAGGGCTTCTGATAGTTCCCTTACGCGGTTACTGGTCACGATCACCTGAGGAATATGGGAGGCTTTGATCACTCCGATTTCGGGTATAGTGATCTGCCAGTCGGACAAAACCTCCAGGAGGAAGCTTTCGAACTCTTCGTCGGCCCGGTCGATCTCATCGATCAGCAGAACGGGTGGCTTTTCGCGGGTGATGGCCTGAAGTAGGGGGCGTTTCAGCAGAAAGCGATCGCTGAAGATGGATTTTTCCTTTTCTTCCAGGCTTTTGGCGCTGTGTTCCTCCAATTTAAGTTGCAACAGTTGCTGTTGATAATTCCATTCATAGAGCGCATGAGTAGCGTCAAGGCCTTCATAGCATTGCAGCCGGATCAGTTCTGTGTCCAGTGCACTTGCCATTACTTTTGCGATTTCTGTTTTTCCCACGCCGGCAGGTCCTTCGATCAGCAAGGGCTTTTTCAGTTCCATCGCAAGAAATACAGACATTACAATCGAGGGGTCGGTAATATATCCTTGCTTGGCCAGCATGTCGCGGACTTTGTCCAGGGAAGGATGAGATAGCATGATGTATATTTTAGAGGTTGGCGAAAAAGGCGTGCTCCCTTTTCCGCCAACCAACATTTCGGTATCTGAATTTAGCTTACTGCAGCTTTTACAGCTCGGCTAACATACACCTTCGCCAGATGCGTACGGTATTCTTCGGACGCGAAGTGGTCCTCCATCACCATTGCATCCTCGATTACGTCAGCAGTAGCTGCTTCGAGCACATCATCTGAGATCGTTTTGCCTTTCAAGGCCGCCTCAGCTTTTCTGGCTCGATAAGCAGCGTCGGCGACGCCCGTCAGGGCAATGCTGGCGTCCTCGCAAGAGTCGCCGTTCATAGTGAGCATAGCGGCACAGCCGACGATGGCAAAGCGGGAGGCCGGCTGCATGAACTTAGCGTAGGCCGAGCGGGTATTGGCAGCAGGAAGGGGTACGCGCACTTCTGTGAGCAATTCACCCTCTTCCAAAGCCGTTTCGTAGAAACCCACGAAGAAGTCGTCGGCTGCGATCTGCCGTTCTCCATTAGGTCCTTTAACGACAATAGTCGCTTTAGAAGCAATGATAACGGCCGGCCAGTCGGCTGCAGGATCTGCGTGGGCCAGGCTTCCCCCAAGGGTACCTTTATTTCTTACTTGTGTGTCCCCGATAAGATCCGCGGCCTGAGGGTACATTTCAAGTCCGCCGCTAAAAGCCTCAGCATTAGCAATATCATCATGAGTGGCGCCGGCGCCGATAGCGACGTGGTCCTTTCCTCTGCGAATATAACGCAGCTCCGGAATGCGGCCGATATCAACCAGTATCCCTGGTTGGTTCAGGCGTAATTTCATGGCGGGAATAAGGCTGTGCCCCCCCGCCAGTAACTTGGCATTATCGCCATGCTCCTTCAGCATATTGATGGCCTCGTCCACTGAAGCAGCCCGGGTATATTGAAAGTTTGCTGGTATCATATTTTTTATTTAAGTAGATCAGGTTCCTAACTTTTTTAAGGTTGTCTGCTGATCATGTTTTTTGAAAAGTTTTGCTCGTTGTTAATTGGGAAGTTCTCGCCAATTAAAATGTTTCCACTTTTAAAGCCAATATCTAGCTTTCTAAAAGTAATAAACCATCAACTATCAACTAAATTACTGCATTGCTCTCCACACTCTTTCCGGTGTCAGCGGCATTTCCAGGTTTTTAATACCGAAAGGAGACAAGGCGTCCATCACGGCATTCACTACTGCGGGAGTGGAGCCAATACAGCCGGCTTCGCCGGCGCCTTTTACACCGAGCGGATTATGCGGACAAGGCGTGACCGTACGATCGATCTCGAACGAAGGCAAGTCATCAGCTCTTGGCATGGTATAGTCCATGTAAGAACCGTTGATCAATTGGCCGGTATCGTCATATAGCGCTACTTCGAACAAAGCCTGCCCGATGCCCTGTGCCAGTCCTCCATGGATCTGACCGTCCACGATCATTGGGTTGATCACATTTCCTACATCGTCTACAGCAATAAAACGCTTCACCTGAACCCTTCCGGTATCTTTATCCACTTCCACGATGCAAACGTGTGCGCCATAGGGATAGGTAAAGTTAGCCGGATCGTAGAAGCTGGAGAAGTCCATCCCCGGCTCCAGGCCCTGCGGATAATCGTGAGGAACATAGGCGGTCAGCGCTACGTCTCCAAAGCTGATGCTTTTATCCGTACCTTTTACCGTCCATTTTCCTTCAGCAAATTCAATATCCTCTTCCGCTGCTTCCAGCTTGTGTGCAGCAATTTTGGTTCCTTTTTCTATTACCTTATCAATACTTTTCATGATTGCGCTGCCGCCTACAGCCAGCGAACGCGAACCATAAGTACCCATGCCAAAGGCAACTGATTCGGTATCTCCGTGAACGATCTCCACATCATCCAGGTCAATACCGAATTTTTCCGCTACTACCTGGGCAAAAGTCGTTTCATGACCCTGTCCGTGAGAATGAGCCCCCGTATAAACGCTTACCTTTCCAGTAGGCTGCACTCTGACATGTCCCACTTCATACAAGCCTGCCCTGGCGCCCAAGGCGCCGACTACAGCAGAAGGAGCAATACCACAAGCCTCGATATAGGTAGAAAAGCCGATCCCCAGATACTTTTCATTTTTTCGTGCTTCTTCCTGTTCTTTTCGGAAGTTTTCATATCCGACCATTTCCAGGGCCCGCTCCAACACGCGATGATAGTTGCCGCTATCGTATTGGAGGGCTACCTGAGTCATATAACCTTCTTGCTCAACACCATCGAAAGGCGGAATAAAGTTCTTAAAGCGCAGCTCTGCCGGGTCCATGTTCATTTCCAATGCTGCCGTATCCATTAAACGCTCCAGCAGGTAAGTAGCTTCCGGGCGACCGGCTCCGCGGTAGGCATCCACCGGATTCGTGTGCGTAAAAACGCCGGTTACATCAACATTGATCTTCGGCGTAGTATATAACCCCTGCAGCAATGTACCGTGCAGCCAGGTAGGCACGCAAGGTGCAAAAGTGGAAAGATACGCACCAAGATTAGCTAGTGTTTTGACGCGGAGGGCCAGTACATTCCCCTCTTCGTCAAAACCCATCTCGGCAGTTGTCACGTGATCACGACCATGCGCATCGGTTATAAAACTTTCACTGCGCTCAGCCGTCCACTTGATGGGGCGACCGACTTGCTTGGACGCCCAGGTAACCAGAGCCTCCTCGGTATAGTGGAAGATCTTACTACCGAATCCGCCCCCCACATCCGGCGCCACTACGCGCACGCGATGCTCGGGAATACCCAATACGAAAGCAGACATCAGAAGACGGGTCAGGTGGGGGTTCTGGGAAGTTGTATATAAGGTATATCTATCGCCCGCCGATTCATAATGACCTATAGCACTACGAGGTTCGATAGCATTAGGAATCACACGCTGATTTCTGAATTCCAGTTTGGTAATGTGATGGGCTTTTTCCATAGCAGCATCCACTTCCTCCTTTGGATTTCCCAACTCCCAGTCGAAGCACATGTTTTTGGGAGCATCGGGATGTACCAGGGGTGCGCCATCCCGGACAGCTTTGGCGGCGTCCGCCACGGCATCCAGTTCTTCATAGTCTACGGCAATTCGTTCGGCGGCATCTTTGGCGATTTCCTTAGTCTCTGCGATCACCATGGCGACGTTATCTCCCACATGCTTGACCACATCCGCAATCAGTAAGGGGTGGGGCGGCTCTTTCATGGTGTCGCCATTCTTAAAATTAACCTGCCAGCCGGTAGGAATGCCATTGATGCCGGCTTTGGCAATATCTTTGCCGGTGAATACCGCTACTACGCCTTCCATGGCTTCCGCTTCAGAAGTGTCGATATTCAGAATTCTGGCATGAGCATAGGGGCTGCGAAGGATATACGCATGAGTCATGCCCGGCAGCTTAATGTCATCAGTATACCGGCCTTTTCCGGTGAGAAAGCGTTCGTCTTCTACGCGCTTTACTGATTTACCAATATAAGTCATAATTAATTTTTCTTTTTGAGATTACAAATGACGTTTTGAAAAATGGACGGCGTCATTGTCAATTAAAGGAGAATTCGGAATATACCATCTGGCCCCGTCAGGCCGTTTTCATTTTGTCTGCTGCATACTGAATGGACTCCACAATGTTGTGGTAGCCGGTGCAGCGGCAGAAGTTGCCCTCCAGGGCATGTCGAATGTCTTGTTC
>CAZJQS010000099.1:0-17969 GCA_964548175.1 uncultured Saprospiraceae bacterium | reverse complement strand
TTTTTGAATGCTTTTCCAGCCTGCTTTTCTTCTCAGTAGCAGCGTTGCTCCTATCTTTGCCTTTTCCGATAAGAAATTTCATTCGTAATTTGGAATTGTCAAAACAATTAAGTTTTTTTTACTAAAAAATATTACTAGACTTTGGACGTAAATCCATGAATCTAATTTTGATATAAATGTGTTTAACAATCAATTAAATATGGAAAATTTTATTTTTTGATAGTTTCGGAATTGCGTTGAATTCTCTAAAGTGCAAAAAATAAAATTTTCCATATACTGAACCATAACTCAATGAATGTAGGATTTTCAATTGATTATCAATGAGTTGAAAAACAATCTTCGATTCGAAACACTTGGTCTAAAAAAGTTCGACGTCCAAAGTCTAGAAATATTAAGCATATGGCAGAAAAGAGAAGATTGAATTGTATCAAAGCCGTTCTCAAAAGCCAGGGCAGGTCACAAAGTTGGCTGGCAGATCAGATGGGACTGAACTACAACACGGTCAACGGTTGGTGTAACAACCGTAATCAACCGTACTTGACAGATTTGGTGGACACCGCCGAGTTGCTAGAAATAGCCCCGGCAGACTTAATTGTGGATGGCACAAAAAAAAAGGCCTAACGCCTAAGTGTCAGACCTCCTTGAATCTTACATAATTCTTTGAAAACGACTGCCAAAATGACTGCTGGCGGCAACCAGTTCGTCATAATCGATTGAAATACAACCGCATGATCAAAGTTTAAAGCGGTCCGGACGGGACTCGAACCCGCGACCCCATGCGTGACAGGCATGTATTCTAACCAACTGAACTACCGGACCTTTGAATATTTGACCATTTTTTATTTAGTCATTTAAATATTTTGAAGACAGCATCCTGTCTTTCTTTGCTATACAAATCGTCAATTCGATTATTCGTTCACTTTTACTGGCAGCTTTCTGACAGTTTGTTTACCTTTATAATCATGTTTTCATCGACGCGAGTGCAAAGATAAGCGGTGGGGCCGTATTTAGCAACATCCCCGTAAAAAAAATCAAAAAAAATTCCGATAAAATTTTTTCCTGTGCCCATATTGCTAATTTTGCACTGATAAATAGCGCAGATGGGCAGCTTTATCATTATCTTCATCAGGAGATGCCCGATTGTGCCTGACATTGCAACATCTACTTACAAACTACGTCCTTACAGTACGTAGTATTCATATGCTTTGCCCAGGCCGCCTTCAGGCCGGCAAAAGAAAAAAACATTCGGATCATGGTATTCCTGGAATTTGAGAAACCGTTAGAAGTCCTATACGAACAACTGGAAAAGCTCCAACAGGTCGGTGACGAAGGGGAGGTCGATGTGAGCGAAATGATCAAAATGCTTGAGAATAAGATCAAAACCAAGAAAAAAGAAATATACAGCAACCTGACCGGCTGGCAAAAAGTCCAGCTCTCCCGTCATCCCGAACGCCCCTACACGCTCTACTACATCAAACAGATGTGCCGAAAGTTCATCGAATTGCATGGCGACCGGCACTACAGCGATGACAAAGCCATCGTCGGCGGCATCGGCACCTTGGATGGACAAACGGTAGTCATCCTCGGCCAGCAGAAGGGCGTCAACACCAAAATGCGGCAATACCGCAACTTCGGCATGGCCAATCCCGAAGGGTACCGCAAAGCACTGCGACTGATGAAAATGGCCGAGCGCTTCGGCTTTCCGGTCGTAACACTGATCGACACGCCGGGCGCCTTTCCCGGGCTGGAAGCCGAAGAACGCGGACAGGCCGAGGCCATCGCACGTAACCTCTTCGAAATGGCCCAGCTGAAAGTGCCCATCGTTTGTGTCGTCATCGGCGAAGGCGCCTCCGGAGGCGCCATCGGCATCGGATTGGGCGACCGGGTCTTCATGCTGGAAAACACCTGGTACTCCGTCATCTCCCCGGAATCTTGCTCGTCCATCCTGTGGCGCAGCTGGGATTACAAAGAACAGGCAGCTGAAGCCTTAAAACTGACAGCCGATCATATGTATGAATTCGGACTGATCGACGGCATCATCAAAGAACCTATGGGCGGCGCCCATTCCAACCCGGAGGAAATGGCTAAATTGCTGAAACGTCACATCAAAAAAGCAATAACAGAGCTGATGGAAATGACCCCCGAAGAAAGGATCGATGCCCGCATCAACAAATACGCCTCTATGGGGGCTCATGGAGAAGTGGAAAATGAAATTGTAAACGAGAACGACGACCAATAATTCATTATGAGCTTTTTAAAGGACATTCAACGGGGCCTTCAGCAACGAACGCTAAAGAAAAAACTGGCTAAAGAAGATCGAAAGGTGGGAGAAATGAACATGGCCAAAGCCAAATTGATCGGCCTTGTCTTTGACGCCAACGAACTGGCTAAAAGAGATATCGTCCTTGCCTATGCCGAAAAACTGAAAAAGGAAGGAAAGCACGTGCGCCTGCTGGGCTTCCTCGAACAACCTCCTGCCGAAGACAGCTTTACCTTTAAGTACTATACTAAAAAAGACATCAACTGGAAAGGCGTCCCCGCCGGTCAGGACATCAAGGATTTCCTGGATGAGCCGCTGGACCTTTTTATCCATATCAACCTGAGCACCAATTTGCATTCCGAGGCCATAGCCGCACTCTCTAACGCCAGCCTGAAGATCGGCCCTGTTACAGAAAACATCCACTGTTATGACCTCATGATCGACCCTGCCAAAAACCAATCGCTCAGCGATTTTATCCAACAAGTAGAACAGTTGCTACAAAAGACAAATACAGAGCATGAGCCTACAAAAGTTTAGAGGTACCGGCGTCGCGCTGGTCACCCCCTTCAAAGCTGATCTATCCGTCGATTATCAGGCTTTAGAAAACATCATCGAATTTGTGATCGATAGCGGTGTGGATTTTATCGTTTCCCTGGGCACCACCGGCGAAGCCGTTACCCTGACCGCTGAAGAGTGCCGCGAAGTATTCGATTTCACCATCAAAACCGTCAACGGAAGAAAACCTATCGTGGCGGGATTGTTCGGCAGTAATTTCACAGCCAAGCTGGTTAATGCGCTGAAGATCTATGACCTGGAAGGCTTCGACGCCATCATGTCGAGCAGCCCTGCTTATAATAAACCTCCCCAGGAAGGTATTTTCCGGCATTATATGGAAGTCGCCAAAGCTTCTCCACTGCCCATCATTATCTATAATGTGCCCGGCCGCACCGGCTCTAACGTATTGCCGGAAACCATCCTCCGCCTGGCCAACGCCAGCGATAAATTCATCGCCGTGAAAGAAGCTTCCGGCGATCTGACCCAGGCCATGAGCATCATCAAAAGAAAACCGGATAACTTTTTAGTGCTCTCCGGCGAAGACCCGCTCACCTTACCAATGATCAGCTGCGGCGGCGACGGGGTCATCTCCGTCATCGCAAATGCTTATCCGGCTCAGTGGTCAGCTATGGTCAGAACTGCGCTGAACGGGGATTTCGCCAAGGCGGCAGCCATCAACCTGGAACTGCTGGATATCCACCCCTGGCTCTATGTCGAGGGAAATCCGGGCGGCGTTAAATCCGCTATGCAAATCAAAGGCTTGTGCCGAAATGAGGTGAGAACGCCACTGGCAGAGCTTTCCAAGCACAGCTACCAGGCTTTGGAAATAGAAATGAAAAAGGTGAGGGAACTTGTAAAGAAGAATTGAAAAAAGGAATCATCCCGATTTTCAACTAAAAGGCCCTGTAAGCGGATGCCAGCTCGATTTCATCTACAAGATGCTAACTTGCCTATGGCTAGAAAAGATGCTTTTTCATCCGCCCCGGGGCGGATGAAAGATGCTGACGATGCTTTGAACTAAAGACAGACAGGATAGCATCCATCTATGGGAAATAAAAACTTCAACCTTTTTATCCGATTTAAGGGATGACTCATGTTTTTAATTCTTTTTTACAAACTCTTTTTCAAACGCCCGCTTGGCGGCTTCTTTCCTGTCTAATCTTACCCTGATGTCTTCAATTTTATTCTCCAGTTCTCGGAGGTCTTTCTCCAGCTTTTGGTTTTCTTTCCGTAGCTTTTCCATTTCTTTTTCGTTGTCCGCGATTTCATCTTTAAGATCCGCCTGGTCTTTCATCAGGTCTTCCAGCTCTTCTTTAACAACACTTACTTTTTCTTTGTAATAGTTGGGTAAAAAAGACTCCAGGAACTTCCAGGTCTTGTCTTCAAGATCTTTAAATGACCGGGGATATTTTTCAGGCCCCAGGTAAATATCGTATCCCAAGGACACAAAAACCTGCATCAGCGAATGATCGTCCTCCTCCACAATACGGGTCCTGAAATCGACGGCCTTGTCACTTAAGGACTTGATGGTCACTTTTTCGGCAGACAAAATATCCTTGTTGACCAGAAACCCCAGACCTCTCAGGTTAATCCCGTATTCCTTTTTGACGAAATCTTCCCAGGCCTTCTTTATCGTCTTGGTGCCGGGCGCCAGCCGTACTGCAATACAAGGCCGTGGCTCTTCATCATACATAACCGTACTGGTGCTGAAATCAAATTCCTGCTGACCATGAGCACTATTTAGTGTACTCAGGAGTAAAAAAAAGGCAAACCATAATAATAATATCTTACTCTTCATCATTTCTGTTTTTTGGTGAAAAAATCGTGAGGCGTCTACTTAATTTTAGAACTCCAAATAAAACCCTCATGTTCAGGCGGCTATTTATCCTTCCTTTCGAACACGCCGTTTTTATCCTCTGTTATAAAATCGAATTCAATAACGAAAAAAAAAATTATGGATTATTTAGGAATCGAAAAAAAGGACTTTGTCCACGTAGCAGACAGATTAAACCTGTTGCTGGCCAACTACCACATTTACTACCAAAACCTTAGAAACTTTCACTGGAACGTAGAAGGTGAAAATTTCTTTGATCTGCACGCACATTTCGAGGACCTGTATAACGACGCACGCGAAAAGATCGATGAGATCGCAGAGCGCGTTCTTATCATCCGTTACCGTCCGGATAGCAGCCTGGCGGAATACCTCAAAAACGCGCAGATCGAAGAAGCGGGCAAGATCGAGAATGACATCGAGATGGTCGAAACAACCCTGGACAACCATCGCATTTTGATCCAAAACATGAGAGAAGCCATCAAAATGGCCGACAAGGTCAGCGATGAGGGAACTATCGATATGCTGGGCGGATTCCTGGCAGATATCGAAAAGAGCAGCTGGATGTTAGATGCCTGGAAAGCAAAGAAACTCGAATATGCCAGCTAACAGGCTGTTTTTTAACTGAAAAAAGGAAGTGGCCCTCCTCGAATGCAAAAAATTACACTTTGTCAAATTTGCTTTGACAAAAAAAGATTTGTATGTTTTTCTTGTTCAGGGATGGTCACTTCAACAAACAAAAAATACCGTGATATCATGATTCTCAACAGATACTCCAACCTCGTAGAAGCCACCTCCAGCCTTAAAGAAAAAGGTTATAAAGATGAGTTCCAATACGATAGTGACAACAGTGTGATGATAAGTAAAAACACTGAAAAAACATACTCGCCTGAAGAAATGATGATCGTAGAATTCCACCGATTTGAGGGAATGAGCAATCCTGGCGATATGTCCATTATTTTCGCTGTGGAATGCATCGATGGAAACAAAGGAACTATACTCTCCAGCTATGGCGTTTATGCCGATCTTAAACTAGCGGAATTTATGGACCGCGTTAAAATCAAAGCCAGAGAATAAAAAAAGGGCTGTCTCAAAAGACCTACGGCCTTTTTTAGCGGTATTTTAAGAGGAAAAACAAAATTTTTCCTCTTAAAATACTGCTAAAAAAAGAAATTTATTAGGTTTAGAAAACCTGCAGGATGCTTTTGAGACAGCCTCTTCTCTTTTTTATGCCATATTTTCTTTGATCTTGTGCTTCATCTTTTTGCGCACAAAGAAAAGCCGGCTTTTCACTGTTCCCATAGGAATATCCAGGTGTTTTGCGATCTCCTGATATTCATAACCATCGAAAAACATCAGGAAGGGAACACTGTATTTTTCACCGACCTCCTCCAACATGGATAAAATATTCTCAACAGCCAGGTGAGTCTCACCACTGTTCGACACTGCATTCTTGTTTTCAATCGCAAACAGCATATTATCGAGAGGTTCGTTAACGTGCTTGCGTTTTTTCTTCTTGCGATACTGGTTAATGAAAAGGTTTCTCATGATGGTGGTTGCCCAACCCTTAAAATTAGTCCCGACCTTGAACTTGTCGCGGTTTATATAAGCTCTGGCAGCCGTTTCCTGAACAAGGTCTTTGGCGTCTTCCTGATTGTGGGTAAGTTTCAATGCAAACCCGAATAAAATATCTTTTACCTGGTCATAGTTTCTTTTAAAATTAGCTGCTGTCATGGTGTAAGTTATGTTTTGTGTAAAAAAAATGAGTTCAACCGTTTCCTTTTATTAACATATCCAAAACCATGCCAAAATACAAAACGCTGAAAAACAACATTTTAAATCATACAAACAAAAAATTATTGATTAAATATAATCACACTAATTGCATTTAATCATTTTTTTCAGTAATATAGACCAAGACGGTATTGACAATCACCGTGGGAGTTTTGTTTAATCGAAAACAGGAAGTCTTCTTTTCATAATCATTTGCTTTTTAATGCATAAACAAAACTAAGTCCATGGCATTTACATATCCTAGGATTATAAATTTCATGCATGAAAGCCAGTTTGACTAAGAAGACAAATATACTCGCCACTCTGCTCGACCTTGTGAGCGCCTGGGTATTATGGATTGACGAAAACGGACACATACAGGACGCCAATGAGAGTGTCTGCAATGGTTTGGGCTACACTAAAAAAGAGATCGCCTCCCTTACCCTATTTGAAATAAGCCCCCACCTGAGTTTAGTGGAATGGAAAAAACAATGGGAGAAACTTAAAGACTTCCCTTCCGCTCCTACCTCAAGTAAATTTATGACTCGTAACCAGCAGTTTACTACGGTCAGATGGCAGGCTTTGAAATCCCATTTCACGGATAGTGAACGCTGCTGCTTCGTCGCCGTTCCGCCCAATCAACACGCCCTGGAACAGGAGGAGCTGGAAAAATTGCACCTTTCTCAATTTACGCTGGATATTTCAAAGGACATCGTTCTTTGGGTCAGGCCTGACGCCTCCATAGAATACATCAATAAAGGGATCAGGACGCTATTGGGATATACGCCTGAAGAAGCAGTGGATATGCTTATCTACGATATCGATCCTTTCTACAATAAAGAAAATTTTCAAAAGGTATGGGAAAATCTTAAAAAAGAACAACATGAAGTTTTTGAAACCCAACTGCGCCACAAAAACGGTCGGCTGATCCCGGTAGAAGTCAGAAGCAACTACCTCGAATATGCAGGAGAGGGATACAACTGCGCTTTCATCCGGGACATCAGGGAGCAAAAAAGAAAAACGGCCGAACTGGAAAAGGCCATGGAAAAGATCCAGCACCTGACCAAGCAGCTCGAAATTGAAAACACAACCCTAAAAGAGGAAATAGCCGAACAGTTCAACTTCAACAATATCATCACCAGCAATAAACGCTACCAGCAGATCCTGCAACGCCTCGGTCAGGTGGCGCAGACCCAGGCGACTGTCCTGATCGTCGGAGAAACCGGCACAGGCAAAGAACTCATGGCCAGAGCCATCCACCAAAAAAGCAAACGCTTTGATAAACCGATGATCAAGGTCAATTGCGCCGCCTTGCCCAAAGACCTGGTCGAAAGCGAACTCTTCGGCCATGAAAAAGGGGCCTTCACCGGCGCTTATCAGCAAAAGAAAGGCCGATTCGAACTGGCCGACGGCGGCACGCTCTTCCTCGATGAAATCGGAGAACTCCCCCTTTCCCTTCAACCTAAATTGCTGCGCGTCCTCCAGGACGGTATCTTTGAAAGGGTCGGCGGATCTAAATCCCTTAAAGTTAATGTACGCATCATCGCCGCCACCAACAGACAACTGGATAAAATGGTCAATAGGGGAAATTTTAGAGAAGATCTTTATTATCGCTTGAATGTCTTTCCCATAGAAAGTCCGCCTCTGCGGGAACGTAAAGAGGATATCCCTCTCCTGGTCAACTACTTTGTGAAAAAATACAACAAGAGAATGGGAAAGCGCATAGAGGAAGTTCCTGCCTCTTCCCTAAGGCGACTGTCCAAATACGAGTTCCCTGGCAATGTAAGAGAACTGGAAAACATCGTGGAACGAGCTGTAATCCTTTCCCCGGGAAAAGTCCTTAACCTGGAGGCCAGCATGACCGGCCGGAAAAAACCGGAAAGAAAAAAAAACGGAGCATTTCCTTCTCTTGAAGAAATCCAGCGGCAACACATCATTAAAGCGCTGGAAAGAACCGGTTGGCGCATCTCCGGTCCTAAAGGCGCCGGCCGGCTACTCAAAATGAATGATCGGACACTCATGTCGAGAATGAGAAGGCTGGGCATCAGGAAAGAAGATCATGTATAAATTTAAATTGACTTTGCAGGGCTCATTTATGATTTTACATCTTCCTTGAAATACTGCAAACTCATCAGCGTAAGCACCATGCCTATCGTCAGGCATAAAAAGAACAATCCTCCGTTGACCACCATCAGCTGAGAAAAGGAACTTACCCCCTTTTCTACAAAGGAAATCACCAGCTCGCTGTTGGCAATAAATCCTACCGTATTCATGATCACCATGGCCATGCCACTGAATATACTAATCAGCAACCCCATCACCAGATTGTGCTTGAACAGGCAGATCTTCTTTCGAGGTCTGAATTTTTTCTTGAAAGAACGGATACCGTCTGTTATGGATAGTCCTAAAATAATAAAGGCGGGGAATTTGGCCCAAAGCTGGTCGTGGAGATTCATGATGTTGATGGTCTCTAAGTAGATCATCATCAAAATGCCGGCGCTGAGCCCGCGGAAAATACTGAGTGAATAAATAAGGTCTAAACTCTTTTTCGTAATCGAAATCGATTCTTTGGTCATTCTTAATCTATAGCTTCTTTTTTTATTAGGAAATTCACATATGGTAAAGGTTTGACAGGCGCCTCACAAGGTGCTCATATTCAAGAATCAATACATGTGCGGATATCACTAATAGAACGGATAGAAAGGGGGGATTGTTCAAAAGGGCTGGGCTTGTGAAAAAAGGCGGCCTACTAGCCCGCCTGGGACCGATTAGCACCGCCCAAATAATTTTATTTTAGAGATTTTAGGGCCGTATGAAAAGGCCGAAGGACTTTCAAACGCCCCCAAAACCTCCAAAAGAATTTCATTTGCCGCGCCAGCCTTTTGTCAGCCGAACTGCAGCTCCGTTTTACTCTTTGATGAATACTTTGGATTGGTTGTGCTTAATATCCCTGAGGAAGTAGGTTCCTGCAGGAAGATTAGCCAACTCAATCTCATTGGTATTTTGCGCTGATAAGAGCACCTGACCAAGAGTGGACAGCACCTGGTAGTCAGATACTTCATTGGTATACAACCTGTCCATAACAGGATTTGGAAATACCCTCAAGGCATGGACAATATCCCGGTCAATGTCTTCTACATCGGTAAATTCACCGATAGTGAAAATGGAGATCGTACCACTCACTTCATTAGAAGTGATCACTACAGGCAATTCTACCGGACTGTCTTCGACAGGGACAAAGACGATGTCTTCCACCCCAAGATCACCTGCTTCAGCAGCCATGGCGTCAAAGCTGAAATCGCGATTGTTGACGTATTCCACAAATACCGGATTTCTGACGTCATTCATATTGTAAACCATGATCCCGCCGATGCGCTCCAGGCCGACAAAGGCAAAAAGGTCTTCTCCGACCATCCCCAATTCGATAGCTTCCGGCTCAGGGCCTTTATCGTCACTGCGGCTGTCAAAAGAGTCATTGTCGTCATTGTTGCTGTTGAAGTAAGCTCCATTTTCATATTCAGCTGTGACGCGCTCGAATTCATCACCGGAATCATATACCAGGTTGCCAACCTCGTCCCAGATAGAGAAGGAACGGGCGCCGTAAGAGAACAGCCGTTCAAAACCTAAATCCCCGTCGATATCGCCATTGGCGGAAGTGGTCCTCAAGCGGCCAAGATTTTCGTCTGCAAATAAATCAAAAGCATTGGGAAATTCGTTTAGCGACAAAGCCAGATCAGCCACCCGAACTTCTTCGGAAAAGCCGTCGTAATCTCTGGCATCCCCTTCATTGGCGGACAAGACAAAGGTTTGACCACCTATGGAAAAGCTGGTCAGGGCATCCGGCTGGAACATCCCCAGTGTCGGATGATTGGCAATATTGATGCCTACATCTCTGTCAGAAGCGTCAAAAGCATAGTTGTCGTCAAAGGAAATAATGCCCAGTGAGCTTACATCACTCACTCCGGCGCCTGCCAGTCCGAAATCGTTGTCGTTCAGCACGGCAATGCTGCCGTCAGGCAGTACGGTCAGTCCTTCTGCTTTATCAGAAGGCTGATATCCAATGGTGGGCAGGTTTAATATTTTGCGCTTAAAGGCAGTGCGAACGCCGGCCGCCGCCAGGTCGTCAGCAGTCATCATTTCCAGTGTCTTGTCTTCCGGTCCTGAAGAGCTCATTTTATCAGCCAGGGCCGTCAGTTCTGCATTTGCACGCAGGTTGGTGGCATAGGTGATGTCAATTTCATAAATGTATTTCTGTCCGGTATCTTCGCCGGGCAGACTGGAATCTCTTTCCAGCACCAGAAATTTTCCATTGCCGGTGTAGACCGCATCCCCGATCTTGTCGACCCGGTTGCCCAATCCGTCCACACGGTTCCTTTCCAGCAGGTAAACGTATTCGGAAGCCACCGTTCCATCTGCTGCATTCACGCCAAGGATCCGGATGATATCAGAATTGTTCCTTACAACAGATGCGGCAGGCGTCTCCACAGGAGATTGGATAAAAGCATAAACGATGCCTGTAGCCTGGTCATAAGCAATGGCTTCGAAGCCTCTGTTGGCTCTGCGCTTGGAATACACTTCCGGCAGCGTTTCCTGTCCATAGAACCCTTCGCCCAGACTAAAGCCCAGGATGGGAATGGTCAGCTCATTCGTTTTGTCCGGTACTAAGCGTTTGATCAGCATACCGTCCGGTGCAAATTGATAAATGGAAGGACGATATTCGTCACACATCCAGAAGTTGCCGTTTTCATCCCTGACGATGCCCTCAAAGTCGCCGCCGTAGGCGTCAAACTGCCCGAAACCCAGGTCTGAGTATCCGACCATAGTAGTAGTATCCACATAATCCACCCCTGAAAATACGGTTGAAGTATCCGAGAAGGTTCTGGATTTTCGCACGGGAGTTTCATCGGTGCCGATGACGTTCCCCCGGCCTGATATGCCAATGGTATCTGTACTTACTATTCTGTTGAGAAAGATCTGGTCTGTTAAGGCGGCGGCTCCATTTTCTACATCTATCTCAAACCGCGCAATTCTTGCCTGATAGTTAGGTAACTTAAAAGGGCGAAGGCTCGTGAGCGCCCCCTCAGGGGAAGCCGGAGTGATGATAGTTGCAATGGGCACCGCCTCTTCATTAGGTCCGCGATCCGGAATGGCGTAAAATACCAGTTTTGTTTCTGTCGATTCATTGGCGTCAAAATAAAGACCGGAAAAGCCGCTTAAAAAAACAGGATCCTGCTGCACCCCGTCGACTACAGGCGTGTCCAAAACAGGCAGATCGATCAATTCGTTTAAGCGATACTCCGTCAAAGTGGGGGTTCCACTTCTGTGGTCTTTGTAGCCCAAAGGCAAAATGTCCAATAGCGCTCCGGCTTCGATATCTATCACAGCCAGGGCATTGTTCTCCTGCAAGGTCACATAAGCCCTTGCATCATCCGGCGTAATGGTGATGTACTCCGGTTCCAGATCCTGAGCAACTGAAGCGCCGGGTCCGAAAATACGGATGCCCTTATTTTGCAGGGAAGCTTTTTTATCGTTGTAGGCTTCGAAAGTAACAGTGGTCACTACTGCATTTTCCACACCGCCGCTGATGTCCACGATGCTTACGGAGCCTTCCGGATCGGTGGTATAATCATCGTTGGGTTCTCCTTCATCGGCTGTAAGGACTTTAGTCCCGTCATTGGTAAAGACCAGCATGTCGGGCAAGGCGCCCACCGTTACACTGCTCAGAAAAGTACCGTCGGTATCGAAAAAAACGACTGCCCCGGGTGCTGTTTTAGGGTCAGCTTGAACGGCTACGGCTACTATGCCGTTCGCAACGGCAACGCTGTTCACACCTGCCCCATAGGCGCTCAGGTCAATATCCCTGACAAAGGCGGGGCTCTGAGGATTACTGATGTCCAGCACGGTTACTTTATTGGCATTGGCATTGGTGAAAAAAACCTGAGCTGTTGCAGCATCATAAGCTACTATTTCGGCAGCGCCCTCATCGAAAACGCCGGTAGCGTAAGTCGACTGATGGGTCAGATTGATTTCCTGGGCAATAAGTGGATATGTCCCCAAAAACATGGTCAAACATATACCAATAAGGGGTAAAAAAAATTTCATAGAAACTTGTTTATAGGTTATTAAATAGAGGTGCTAATATATGTGAAAAGTTTAAATAAAAAACAGGCTAATAGCTTAATTCAAGAAGCTACATTTTTTCCTTTTGCTGATAAATATAGATCACCAGCATTTTAGCCGGCTTGCCGCTTTTATTCCTGGGTAAGTGTGGAATACGGCCGTCGTACAACAGGCAATCGCCTTTATTTAACTCGACTTCTTCTTCATCTATCATGTAGCTTACTTCCCCTTCCAGCAGGTATTTGAATTCATAGGCATCCGAGCTGATGTAATCGCGTTCGGCGCCGGGTTCCACCTCCAGGGTCAGGGCTTCCATAGAAAAATGCTGGAATCCCTTTTCCAGCATCAGCTGATAATTCAATCCTTTGGCGTCGTCTTCTTTTTTTACTTTTTTGAAATCTTTGGGCCGTTTGTGTGTAAAACTCTGAGAAGATTCAAAATTCAGGGGTTCAAAAAACTGCCCTGGAGTTAGGTCCAAGGCATTGATCAAAGATAGTAAAACCGGAAGAGAAGGTATGGTACGGCCGTTTTCTATTTTCGAGACCAGGCCTTTGCTTACTCCCGCTGATTTGGCCAGGGCCGTTAATTTCAATTTTCTTTCTTTTCTGAGCTTTTTCAAATGCTTTCCTATTCCGGAAATCAAATACTCACTCATATTTTAGTTTTTGTGCAAAAATAATTAAGTGCCTGATCTTATTGCATTTTAAACAAAGTATTAACGTGCATTGACAATGAAATTATTATTTTTGACCGCAAAAACAGCTTATGAATCACCGCCTGCATATCATCCGGCTAATCGTCCTCATTTCCTTTGTCTTCTTTTTTTTTCAAAAAAATATCCACGCCCAGTCTTCTGATCCTTTTCGCGTCATGACCTTCAACCTCCGTCTTCCCGCTACCAGCGACGGATACGACTACTGGCCCAACCGGAAAGAACTGGTAGCCAGCATGATCCGCTATCACGACGCCGACCTTATAGGTGTGCAGGAGGCTTTCCGCACCCAGCTCGATGAACTCACCCGAATGCTGCCTGAATACGACTGGGTGGGCGTCTGCCGAACCGACGGCTCCAAAAACCCCGAGCCCGATAATGAATTTTCGGCTATTTTATATAAAAAAAACCAGTTCGATATCCTCCAAACGAACACCTTCTGGCTTTCCCCTGAGCCTGCCGTGCCCGGAAGCATAGGCTGGGACGCCGCCATCACTCGTATCGTGACCTGGGCTCGCGTCAAAGACAAAAGCTCCGGCCAGGAATGGTTCCATTTTAATACCCATTTTGATCATGTAGGCAAAGAAGCACGTAAACAAAGCGCCCTGCTGATCCTGGAAAAGATCAAAAACATAGCTGAAGATGCTCCGGTCGTGTTGACCGGCGATTTTAACTGTACCCCAACCGACGAGCCCTATCGATTGCTGACAGAAGCAGGAACAGGACTGAAGGATGCCTTGTATCTGTCAGAGTCACCCCATCATGGCCCCTTGTCCACCTGGTCCGGCTTTAAATTCCCGGGAGTTCCGGACCGGCGCATCGACTTTGTTTTCGTCAATGACCAATTCCGGGTTTTAAAACACGCCATCCTTTCCGAATCCTGGAGCGGGCGTTTTCCGTCTGATCATCTGCCGGTAATAGCAGAAGTGACCCTGAATTAATTTTTTATGACAAAACAGCATCGCTATCAAACTTCGCTGACCTGGACAGGCAACAGAGGATCGGGCACGATCGACTATCGAGCCTACGACCGCGATCATTTGATCCGTGTGAAAGGCAAACCCGACCTGAGAGGCTCCGCTGATCCGTCCTTCAGAGGCAATCCGGGCCTTTACAATCCCGAGGAAATGTTGGTTGCTTCACTATCTGCCTGCCACATGTTATGGTATCTGCACCTTTGTTCGGATGCAGGCGTAATAGTAGTCGATTATCAGGATGAAGCGCTGGGGGTCATGGAAGAACAGCCGAATGGGAGTGGGGTGTTCACCTCTGTTACCTTACATCCTTTGGTAATAGTCACCCAAGAGGCGATGTTCGATAAAGCAAAGGCCCTGCACCAGCAGGCGAATAAAATGTGCTTTATTGCTAACTCCTGTAATTTTCCGGTTTTCCACAAGCCGGTTTTGAAGTCATCGAAGGAATTAAATAGGTAGACAATGGCAAAACCACAACAGCTGCAGGCATTTCCTCCGGCATTGACGGTAGAAATGCACAGAAATACTATCTTCGCTTTTACAGTCTAAAAGTATCATTCTTGAAAAAAATCACCATGCGTACGGTACTCCTTTTACTTAGTTTATCACTGATGCTTTTGTCCTGTCAGGACAATGATGCACCACAATCCCGGAAAGCCAAAAAAAAAGAGCTCCCTCTCGAAATTGCCAATCTGGACGTTCCTTTTTTTATCACCAGGGACAGCCTGCTCAATCCTCGCAAGCTGAACATTGCCAAAGCCTATATGGCGGTAGCGCCGGTCGTTTTTGAACCGGCTCCCGTCGAAACCGAATGGAAGTTCGGCCTTGACGATCCGCAGCAGGGCATACGCGTTCTTACCAGCGATCGTCCGGCACAGAATGCAGTAGTAGACCTACCCCACCTCCTCGATCAGCGGAATGCCGCCATGTGGTATACGACCACTATGGACATAGATTCCGCTTTCTTTTTGGTGGTTGAGGCTGATGACGGCGCCCAGGTATTCCAGGATAAGGAACTTCTCGCCCCCGAACTGAGTAATATGTATTTCCTCGAGCCAAAAAAGGCTTCCGTCATCGACATCAGAGTGCTCAATAATCACCATGAAGGCGGGCTGAGATCCGTAGGCCGGCTGACCAACTATCAGTTTACGCTCATGAAAAGGCATCAGCTCGAGGACATTTTCCTGAGAAAACTGACCAGGCAAGCCATTGAGGGGCCCCGGCCCACCGAAGAGATGACCACAGAGATCGTAGCCGCTATCCAATCGGCCGACCTGAACGTGATCAGAAGAGCAGAGCGATTCTATCCGCCATTACTGGTTAACCCTTACCTGCAAAAAACAGGATTCAGCGAATACGCCATCATCTATGAACGTTCTATGATGGCCGCCACCCAGCTCGACTGGATCAACCTGCAAACTCAAACCCCTAACCGCTTCTTGTGCGAAGGCCGGAGTACGCTGATCTGCGAAACCCGCACGGACCTTTTCGAACCTGGCATGCCCTATCAGATCACGGTTTCTGACAGCCGTACTAAGGCGACTTCCCGGATGTACGCGCCGCCTAATCAACTCGAGTATTCCTTTACTGCCTGGGGCGCTTCTCTGGGTAAATGGGAAACCTTTAGCCAATTAGTCCGGCAAATGAGTTATACCCAGGATGCTTTTACCATCGGGCTGGGAGATCTGGTTTCTGATCCCGAAGATAAACGCCAATGGACAGGTCTGTTTACCTGCCTTGAGCCGATCAGTAAACAGACGCCCATTTATGTGGCGGCAGGAGATGCTGAATACAGAGGCTATGCCAACTCCCTGTATTCTCCTTCTTTATCGCGCTATTTCAGGAATGACAACAACGATCAGAGTTTCTACTCCTGGCGTTCCACCTATGCAGCCTTTATTGTGCTGGATCCCAACCGGAATTTTCCCTTCGGCATTGATCAGCCGCAGGGAGAATGGCTCGAACGCGCTATTGCCTCTCCCGACTGGCAGTCGGCCGACTGGCGTTTTCTGATCGTTCATCAGCCTCCTTATTCGCAGGCCAGATCCGGCTATTCCGGTGATGTACGAGTAAGAGACATCATCGACAATATTGCCGGTCCTACGGGGATCGACTTTGTCCTATCCAGTCATACCCGAAGCTTTGAACGACTGACAAAGCAATACGGCGATCAGGAAACGACCTTTTTGGTTATGGGGGGAGCAGGAGGTCCTATTGAAGAAGCCGTTTCCGCTGCTGATCCTGCCATGGACAAAGTCGTTAAGGCACATCATTACACGCGCTTTTTCCTGTCCAACGGGAAAGTTCGTATAGTGACTTATGATCTTGAAGGCAATATTTTGGATGATTTTGAAAAAACAAAGTGAAAGCAAACAAGGGTGGGGCAATGTTCGTAAAAGCTTAGATTTCAAGAGAACAACAACGTACTTCAGTTTGACGTCTTTGAATAGAAAACGCCATTACTAAACTTCTGATCCGGAGGGGTTGAGTAGCCCCCCTTAGGTCAACAAGCCGAAAATTCCTATGGACGCTGCCTTTGGGCAAACTTTTGCATTGACCTTAAAGCTGGCGGCCGTAACGACAATAGTGTTACTGGTCATTGGAATTCCTTTGGCTTATCTGCTGGCAACCCGAAAATGGAAGATCAAACCCTGTCTCGAGGCAGCGGTCAGCCTGCCTTTGGTGCTGCCGCCTACCGTTATCGGCTTTTATCTTCTGCTGGCTTTTAGTCAGGACAGCATTCTGGGTGGGTGGCTGCTGAAGCACCTGGATGTTCGGCTGGTTTTTACCTTCGGCGGTTTGGTCCTGGGCTCGGTGATCTACAGCCTTCCTTTTATGGTGCAACCCATCCAATCGGGACTGGAAAACTTATCCCCCCATCTGGCTGAAGCTTCTTATACCCTCGGTAAGTCCGAATGGCAAACGCTGTTCAAAGTACTCCTTCCCAATATCAAGCCTTCTTTACTTAGCGGTATTGTCCTCTCCTTTGCCCACACGGTAGGCGAATTCGGGGTGGTCCTGATGATCGGCGGCAATATACCCGGCAAAACCCGGGTAGCGTCTATTGCGATTTACGACGAAGTCGAAGGACTTAACTATGAGGTAGCTAATATTTACGCTCTCACCCTACTAATCTTTAGTTTTATTATCTTGTGTGTGGTATATTGGGTCAATCGCCGTAGAAGAAAAGCAACAGAATTGTGATCATTTTCGAACTGAACAAAACCTTGTTGGCCGCCACCGGATCGATAGAACTCGATGTAAAGATGGAAGTTAACGAAGGAGAATTCATAGCTGTAACCGGTCCTTCAGGTAGTGGTAAAACCACCCTCCTAAGACTGCTCGCCGGGCTGGAAATCGCCAATTCCGGCTTTATTCAGTTTGAAAAGACCGTTTGGCTGAGTACTGCCGCCAACAAAAGGCTGCCCACTCAAAATCGCAGCATCGGCTTCGTCTTCCAGGATTACGCCCTTTTCCCTAATATGACCGTCCGCCAAAATCTTGAATTCGCGCTGGATAATAGTGCTTCCGCTACCATTATTGACGAACTGATGGACATCATGGAAATTCGCGAACTCCAAGGCCGATACCCGAAGTCGCTCTCCGGAGGCCAGCAGCAAAGGGTGGCGCTGGCCCGCGCCCTGGTCAGACGTCCTAAACTGCTCTTACTCGACGAACCGCTCTCCGCTCTGGATCCTGAAATGCGCAATAAACTTCAGGATTACATCCTTAAAGTCCATCGCC
>CAZJQS010000098.1:0-18150 GCA_964548175.1 uncultured Saprospiraceae bacterium | reverse complement strand
TGACCGTTCACCCCATTCCTCAAAGAGAAATGGACGTGAACCAGAATATGGTGCAAAACGCTGGTTACCTGCAATAATCGTGTCTGCTTTGGCCATCCCCTTTCTTTGAGTCAGGGGATGTCTCAGAGACATTGAGAGTCTTTTTATATTGCCGAAGTCTGTTTATTCAGGCTTCGGCCTTTAAACAACTTCTAAAATAAAAAAAGGGATGGGCATTAAGCGCCATCCCTTTTTTTTATTTTAAAGGCAATTATCAGTAACCGTCTCCGTTACTGTTGTATTCAAAAGACGGAGGATCCATTTCCACGTCGTCAGGAGAAGCTACGCGAAACTCAACGCGGCGATTCATGTAGCTGGAAGTAGCCGGCACCAGGGCATCATCCTGACCTTTCCACAAAAGGACCAATTTTCCTCTTGATACCCCGTGATTATTCACCAGGTGATCGATAACAGCCAGAGCTCTGTTATAGGACAATTCGTTATTGGTCGTTTCATTACCGGTTTGATCTGTATATCCGATCACGGCGATACGCAGGTCGGGCTGCCCTTTAATAACGCGCGCCACACTGGCCAGGGTGCCGTAGTCAGAGTATTTAATGACGTCGCTACCGGAAGCGAAATGCACCATAGGCAGGAAGAGGTCAGTCATGGTTACTCCGCCGCCAGAGGTTTGAGTAGAGGTATTGGTCGTAGGTGGCTGGAAGCGATTAAGGGCTTCGTCTATCAGTTCACGTACTCTTTCTTCTGTTACTCCACCGGAAACGATGGGGTTTTCGACTACGCCCTGGTTATTGATTCGTTCGCCCGGGCGAGGAGTGTAATAAGGCTCCATATCTTTGTGGTCGGGCACACCGTCGCGATCGCTGTCGAGGGTGCGTCCTTTGGTATCTACAATGGCATCCGGAGCAGTATCGGGCTCCTGGTCCAGCACGTCGATCACGCCGTCGCCGTCAGAATCGGAGATGGCAAGGTCGGCGCGGCTGCCCGCCCTTTTATTGAGATCGGCCAGGGCCAACTCAAAGGGATTCACCCAATGGAGGGGTTCTGATTTAGAAGGGCCACCGATATTGAAGTTAAATTTTAAGCTGGTATAGTTAAAGGAATCGCCGAAAGCCGTTTTTTCCCCACCGGTTCGGGTCGAGCCATCCAGAAGGTCGGCTCGATTTCCGGAAACGAAGGAGGTGGCATGTTCGATACCGACATTGAATTTTCTGCTGATCCTTATGGCGAAGCCTGCTCCTACGGTGGCATGCGGAGCGATTTCCCCCTCCAGCATTCCTCTTCGGTTTTCTTCATTTGAGAAGGAAACTTCCATAGAGTTGACGCCCACACCAGCTAATACATAAAGATTTGTTTTACGGATGGGGCGGTCAAACCTCATGTTGTTTAATGTGAGCACGCCCAGCAGAGAGCCGGATATCCATGTGTTCTCAAAGCTTCGCGGAGGGGTTTCCAGGCGGTTACCCTTGGCCTTTGCATAAAGGCCGTCCAAACGCAGGGAGAACATGTGGTCGAGCGGCAGGCGAATACTGATGCCGCCTCCATAGCCAATTTCGGGGGTTACCTCTCCACCAATAAAAGGCACACCGCCATGTAAACCTACTTCGAACATGCTTTTGGTTGATCTCGAACTGGATTGTTGCTGTTGTGCAGGTGGGTTTTCTTCTTCTTGTGCGTGGCAAAATAAGAATCCTACCAGGAATGTAGTTAAAAGTAATATTTTCTTCATAGTAAAAAATTTTGCTACGGGATTATGAATAAAGCAAATGTATTAAATCGGTTATAAAAATATCTGAACAGTTTCCAATGACTGGACGGCCATTTGAAACCGTTCAAAATGGCTCCTTCCTGGTCGCCTAACATCTGTTTATACGGGAGAAAGATGGAAATGGGTTGTTTTTTGATGAAAAAAAATCCAAAATTAACAACCTATTTGTCGTTTGAGATTGATAAGAATTGTTATTTAGCGAAGAAAAAGAGGAAAATCAGTAATTAAACAAAGTCTTATTCAAAGATTACTGATTTTTAATGCTATATACATTAATTTCCTATTCAAGGCAAATTTATTGTTTATTTTGCAGCAAACAAAATACTTTTTTAAAAGAAAATAAAATATGCTGGAAAATTGGTTGAAGCCAGTCCGGATAAGTCCTTTAGCCAAAAAATACGCATCATTTCAGATGGGCGCCAAGCTGGCCAGGCATGAAAAGAACATTCCTGGTCTGCATGATCAACAGCTGGCCCTGCTGGGCGCCGGTAAAGCTGCTGACGCGGTTCGCCGGTCCTTTTACGAGTTGAGTTGCCCTTTTCCTAACTTCAAAATGGCTGACCTGGGGAATTTCCGCAAGAACACGGTTGAGTTCATGATCCCGGCTATTGAGGAATTGCTGAAGAGCAACATTATTCCTATTTTGATCGGGGACCTGCCTTTTTTTTCCAACTCTTCCTACAAGGCTTTTAACCAACTGATCCATCACGTCAGCCTGGCCGTCGTCGACCGCCAAGCCCGGGTTCCTGATCCTCAACAACCGGATCCGGATAATTATCTGGAAGAGATTCTCCTTCGCCAGGGCGAAAAGCCTTATCATCTCGCGCTGATCGGTTGCCAGGCGCATCTCAATGACCCCGGGTTGTTTGCTTATCTGGAGAATGCCAACTTTGATTTACTCCGGCTCGGACGCGCCAAAGCCGAGCTTGAAAACCTGGAGCCTATGATCCGGGACGGCGACTTGCTGACGTTCAACTTATCTGCCGTTTCCGGGCTTATCGCTCCTGAACAACCATTCCCTTTTCCCAGCGGATTCAGCCTTGAAGAATCCTGCATGATCTGCCGCTATGCCGGCATGAGTGATAAACTGAAAGCCTTTAATATCGTAGGGGTCAATTCGGACCTTGCCCCGGAAGGGTTGACCGCCCAAACCATAGCTCAACTCATATGGTACTTCCTGGACGGCTTTTACAACCGAAAAAATGATTTTCCAGCCTCCATGGACGGCCTGATCGAATATATTGTCGACACCAAACATTCCGATTATCAGCTCACCTTCTGGAAAAGCGCCAAAAGCGGCCGCTGGTGGATGCAAATTCCATTTAAAAAAGGCAGATCGATGAAAAGGCACCGCCTGGTCAGTTGTTCATACTCAGATTATAAGCAAGCCAGCCAGGGAGAACTGCCGGATCGCTTGTTGCATGCATTGAGAAAATATGGCTGAGGCAGACAAGTCCTCAACTGAAGTATTGGGGGTGGGTAAAAAGTCTTTGTACTTTTGCGCAGCTAGTAAAATTCTTTTTGAGTGTTTTGCCGAAGAAAATCTGTGATTTTCTTCGGCAAAACACTCAAAAAATAGAATCATTTAAGCCGAGCAAACCTGCCGGCCGTCAGGCGGCAGGAACAGCTGACTTTTTTTTACAAGCCCGAAACTTTGCTTACCCTCTGCTAGGGCTGTAAGATACGTTCCAGTCCGATTCCGCGGGAACCTTTTATCAAAATACAAGCATCTTCAAACGTCTGTTCCCGCCACCACTGTTTGACTTCATCAACGTCATTAAAATAGCGGACATTGGGTTCTTGAAACCTGGCAAATTCCGGCCCCACCAGCACCAATTGTTCAAGTGGAAGCTGCATAGCTTGTTCGAAAATAGCACGGTGTTCTTCCTCGGAATACTCGCCCATCTCCAGCATGTCACCTAGAATGGCGATCTTACGCTCTCCTTTCATTTTTTCAAAATTAGAGAGGGCTTCCTTCATACTGGTGGGATTGGCATTGTAGGCATCCAGAACGATGGTGTTGGTTCCTGCTTTGAGGAGCTGCGAACGGTTATTCTGAGGAACATAAGCTTCAATAGCTTCCAGGATACTGGAAGGCGTTACCTCGAAATACAACCCAAGGGCAATGGCAGTAATGATGTTCCCAAAATTATAGGCCCCTGGTAATTGAGAATGAATCAGGTATGTATGTCCGGAAAGATCAGCGAACCTCACTTTCACGAAAGGGTCGGCTGAGAGCAGTTGGAAGCCATATTGTTCTCTTTGTGAAAATGCCTCTTGTTCGGTCTTTCCATAATGAACTTTTTGACGCACTGGTCCAGCCAGTTCTTCTAAAAAACGCTCGCTGGTGTTAATAAAAACGATGCCGTCGGTTTCGGCCAGGTATCGGTATAATTCCGATTTTCCTTTTTTTACTCCTTCGATGCCTCCAAAGCCTTCCAGATGTGCTTTTCCAATATTAGTGATCAAGCCATGAGAGGGCTGGGATATAGTGCTTAAAAAGCCGATCTCTCCCTGGTGATTAGCGCCCATTTCCACGACCACGATTTCCGCTGTTTTGGGGATCGCCAGTATCGTCAGTGGCACACCGATGTGATTATTGAGGTTGCCCTGGGTAAAAAAGGTACGATACTTTTTCGCAAGGACCCCCGCGACCAGCTCTTTAGTAGTTGTTTTTCCATTGCTTCCTGTAATACCGATAACAGGAACGGTAAGTTGTCTGCGATGCTGACGCGCCAGTTCCTGAAGCGTCAGCAGGCTGTCTTCCACCAGTATCATGCTGTCGCTTGTTGCAACAGAGGGGTCATCGACGACAGCATAAGCGGCGCCGGCATCCAGCGCCTGACGGGCGAAGCGGTTGCCGTCAAAACGTTCTCCTTTAAGTGCAAAAAAAATACCTCCGGGCGCCACTTTTCTGGAATCGGTGAATACCTTGGGGTGCGCCTGATATAGACGGTAGAGTTCGTTTAGGTCTTTCATAAAACAAATGGTCTTTTTTCAGGTAGGTATACATACAGGGCTGTGCAAATGTGCAAGCGGCTTTTTACACAAGTCTATAGCGAAATTTAATAAAGTTCAATTATTCTAACATCACCAAACAAAAAAAAGCGGGTCGATCAAAGGATTTTTTTGATCGACCCGCTTTTTTGGCCAGATTAAATATAGTTTAATATCTTCTTTTGCGCTTACGCTTATCTTTCACGTCAAATTGATTGCCGCCCAGCTCGTCGTTACCGCTTACGCCACCCACGCGTATCATTGCACACCGGAAGCCGAGGTCCCGGTCAGAACGAGACTGTTCTTTGAAACGACGCGATCCGGGGGACAGCCAATAGGCGCGATCAGCCCATGATCCTCCTTTGTATACACGAGTACTGTCGCTGATCAAGGTATGCTTGCGAAAATCGTAGTAAGCATTAGACTGCTCATCACCATCCAGGTAGTCAAAGACTTCGCCGCGCTTAAAGTTCTCCCGATCGGACACATCCGCGTCAGGCACAGGGCGGCGACGAAGGCGGCCCAGGCTATCCAGGTCATCGACAGGACGGCCATCGGCATCCAGGACAATTTCCGTAAAGACGCCGCCGCGATAAGGGTTAAGATCATGGTTTTCAACATCTCTTAGGGTGATGCTGGTCAATGGGCGGTATACATCCGCCACCCACTCATTGACATTACCTGCCATGTTGTACAGGCCGTAGTCGTTAGGCATAAAAGAGCGCACGGGAGCGGGAAAAGCAGCGTTATCGTTCAGGTTGCCGGCGATCCCCATATAATCACCCTGGCCTCTTTTGAAGTTAGCCAAAAGACGGCCCTGATACTTATCTCTTTTTTGGTAACGCATGGTATTGCCGTTCCAGGGATAAATACGGCGATCGGAGATGATCTCGTCTTTTTCTGAAAGCAGGTTACCTTTCAGGCCAAGAGCGGCATACTCCCACTCTGCTTCCGTTGGAAGGCGGTAGTCCGGAAGCAGAATACCGTCTTCGAAACGCACCGGTCTTTCCTCTCCGGTAGTCAGGTCTTTCAGGTTTTTGCGAACATTGCCGGTATAATGACCAGCCAGGTAAGAGCCGGTATTAAACAATTCAGGGTTATCATTACCCTGATTTTGATTGAGGATACCTTCTTCGATCAGCAACATTTCGTTTACACGATCAGTACGCCACTGACAGTATTGTTCGGCCTGCTCCCAGGATACGCCGACGACGGGGTAATCATCGAAAGCAGGATGCCTGAAATAAGTCTGCACAAGCGGCTCATTAAAGGCCAGTTCCTCTCTCCATACCAGTGTATCAGGCAGAGCATCATTGTAAATCTCAGGATAGGAATTTCTCAAATTGCGGCCCAGCCAAAAAGTATATTCCCGGTAATCAATATTGGCAACCTCTGTTTCATCCATATAAAAGGAAGAAACCGTTACTCTTCTGGGGATGTTGTTCCACTCATAAGTGACGTCCTCTCCGGATACGCCCATGGTGAAGGTTCCCCCTTCGATCAAAACCAGGTTAGGACCAGATTCCTGCCCTTCATAATCCAGTTTTTCAAATCCGCCCCATTTCTGGTCGTTGTATTTCCAACCGGTTGTTGCCGACCGTTCTTTTTTGCTGCAGGAGCTGAAAAGGAAGGCAACAGTTAGTGCGTACACGCTTAAAATCAAAAGCTTTTTCATTCTTCTTGCCAAATTTGTTTTTAGGAATTGACGAACTCTGTATTCTATTATTACTTTCCCCTTGAGTAGAGAAGGGCAATATTGATGTATATATTACTCATCCCTTGAAAAGGAAACGTGAAAATAAGCGACAGTTGATTGTTTTCCAAATTCAATTTCTGCCTGTTAGATATCGAACGGTTTGTCAGAAAAAAAAGTATGTCGGTGAAAACAATCTGATCTACTTTTTTCAATTAAACATTTTGAAGCAGTCATTGAGGTCAGCGGAACTTTTGCGACGAAGCCTTCCGCTGTCTTCCAGATTAATGGTGATGGATACTTCGTGTGTTCCCCCGGTTTGTCCTATAGACAGCTCTGACATGGTAAAGTCAAAACTGTAGCCGATCTTTAAGACCCCATATCGCATCCCGATCAAGCCTATGGCGGCGTCGGGATTTTCAAAGGTGTGTCGATACCATAATCCTGCAAAAACCTGGCCGTAACTGGCGTATGCTCCTGCGTTGATCTGTCCGAATCCGGCTTGCTGCTCAAAAAGTATGTTCGGAGATATGAACGAAGGGGCGGAGCGAATATTGCCCCTGTTGATATAAAATTGGGCGCCCGCATGCACGGAGAAGCGAGAAGGCAGGCCGATGCTCAGATTGTCGTTAACGGAGAAAAAGCGGTCGTCAGGCCTGTTAAGATGCCTGATGGAAACGCCGCCGTAAAACTGACCGCCATAGATCAGCAAGCCCGTGGAGAAATCCAGGTTAGTGCGGTTGAGGTTCTCAGGAATCTGTTCGTCCGAAATGATGGGCACCCCGTCAGGCCCGCCGGCGCCGTTAAGTGGGTCGAGCTGATCGACAAACACGAGGCGTTCCCAGTCCAGCCGGTTTTGAATAATGCCGGCCTGCAGTCCGATCTTAATGCGCAAATCTTGTCGTATCTGCAACTGATAACTATATACTCCGCTGGCCATGAAGGTAGTATAAATGCCGTCACCAGCCTCGTCTGCCATCAGGATAACGCCCAGTCCAGAATTGAGATCATCCAAGGGTTGCTCGTAAGTCGCCGCAAACGTCCGGAAAGCATTTGGCCAGGAAGGCCACTGATCCCGGTAATTGAGGGTAATCCTGGGCCCCAGCGTCACCCCGGCGAAAGCCGGATTCATATGTAGAGGTGCAGCATAAAACTGGGAAAAAGTAGGGTCCTGCCCCTGTACTCCAGAAAATGTGGTCACTACAGAAAACAACAGAATGAATACTTGTCTAATCATTGACATCAGCAGGTTATTAAACAACGGTAAAATTAAAGTAAGTTTGCAACAGGCGACATTTTAGCTTTTTACGGAATCTTAACGGTAATACCTTTAAGCTTATAACGTTCTAACATTGTTTATCTGTATAAAGGATCACAAGGTGGTGAAAAAAGCTACAGCTTTGTCTGCCGGCCGCCTCCTTTTCCCTTTCGTCAAATCAAAAAAGCAGCCGATACAATTCATACAAAATATGAAGAATTTTACGCTAACCTTAGGATTTTTATGGATATTAAGTCTGGCATACGGCAATTCCACTATTAACTTAAGCCTTACGTTCGACTGGGAGGAGCGCCCCCTGACCTTCTATGCGGCAGATCAGGCCCTCCAACGGTACACCTTCGATAATGCCGTTCACAGCGATGAATTTCCCGGCATCCCCTTCGTCATCAAAAAATTTACCGTCAACGGCCCTGGCCGCCTGGAAGTAGAAGTCCTCAACGCGACTTTCGAAAACTTCCCTCAATCGCCTAAATTATTCGATGACCCCATAAAAGAAACACTGGATTTTAAAACCATGGTGGTCCCTGACCGCAATGGAGCTTACGGTAAACTTACCTTTACCCCCATCATCAAAAATGGAGGTCAATACCAGAGACTAACCAGGGTGGACCTCCGGGTAACCCATATTTTTGAGGCGCCTGCCATTAAGAGAGGTCCCGAAAACACAACGAATTCCAAGCTCAGCAACGGTGAGGTATATAAGATCTCCGTCAATGCTTCCGGCATCCACAAACTGTCTTACGCCTTTCTTAAGGACGACCTGGGCATCGACATCGACAATGTCGATCCCTCCCGTATTCAATTACTCGGCAATGGAGGCGGCATGCTTGCTGAAAACATCCGGACCGAGCGCATAGATGACCTTGAAGAGAACGCTATATGGATCGCTGGCGCAGAAGACGGCCGTTTTGACCCTGGCGACTACCTTCTTTTCTATGCTGAGGAAGCCGATGACTGGTTCTTTGACGGAGAAAATCGTCGGTTCGATGGCATTAAAAACATTTACGCCGATCAGAACTACTACTTCATTAAGATCGGTAGTGAGGCCGGACGCCGGGTTGCAGAACAAAGCTCCCTGCCCGGCGCCACCTATACCAGCCGATCCTTCCTGGATTACGCCCGCTTCGAGGAAGACCGGTTCAACCTGCTGCACGAATGGATCAGGGCCCAGGGTTCCGGAAAAGACTGGTATGGCGCTCATTTTAAGATCACCAGAGAATACCGCTTCACTGATCTTTTTGAATTTCCCGATCTGGATACCGAAAGCCCCATTCATATCAAAGCGCGCATGATGCTACGGGCAGGGCAGCGTTCTTCCTTCAATATGGAGGTCAATGAACAGTTACTGACCAGTAATCTGGCTTCCAGGGTAAGCATCCTTTCCGGCTCAAGGGATAACGAGATCACTTATGCTCATCCGGCCCTAATCGACCAGGCCATTACGATCAACAGTAATGAGATGGATTTTATAGTAAGCTACCCCCATCCAGCAGGAAATGGGGACGGCAGTGAAGCCTGGCTGGACTTTATCCAGGTGAATGCACGCAGAGCCCTGGTGATGAACGGCGATCAGCTGGCCTTTCGGGATCCTGCTACACTCGACTATTCCAGCACCACCTTTGAATTGAGTAATGCCGGTAATGACCTGCTGGTCTGGGACATTACTAATCCCCTGCAACCCAGAATACAAGAGTACGAATTGACTAATGATGTACTTAGCTTTGGTGCTCCTACCGGGACCTTGAAGACATTTGTAGCTTTTCGTCCTGATGCGGCGCTTTCCCAGCCTACGGCAATCGGCAAGATCGACAATCAAAACATTCACGGCATCGAGGAGGCGGATATGGTCATTGTTTACCATCAGGACCTTGAAGCGCCAGCGGCCCGGCTGGCCCGGCACCGCAGGGAAAAGTCAGGTCTTACAGTAGAGCTCATCAAAATTGATCAGATCTTCAACGAATTTTCATCCGGCCGGCAGGATCCCACTGCCGTTCGTGATTTTGTAAAAATGCTGTACGACCGAAGCAGAAATTTCAGATATCTTTTACTCTTCGGCGATGGTTCTTTTGACTATCGGGACATTTACGGGCTGGGCGGCAACCTGATCCCTGTTTATGAAACAGAATCGCTCAATCCGATTTATGCTTATCCCACAGATGACTATTTCGGGTTATTGGTGCCGGCCAGCCAGGTAAGCAACGACCCTCTTTCCGGCGACCAGAGCATTTCGATCGGGCGCCTTCCGGCTCAGGATGAAGCCCAGGCTAATGTATTGGTGGATAAGATCATTCATTACGAAAGTCATCCAGGCGTTTTCAGGGAATGGCGAAACAGAATTGCCTTTGTTGGGGATGATGAAGACGGCATGATCCATACCGAGCAGGCCGATGAAATTGCCGAGAAGATAGAGCGACTGTATCCCAATCTTAATATCGACAAGATTTACAT
Organism: uncultured Saprospiraceae bacterium; assembly: GCA_964548175.1. Taxonomy (GTDB): domain Bacteria; phylum Bacteroidota; class Bacteroidia; order Chitinophagales; family Saprospiraceae; genus JANQPA01. The sequence continues at coordinate 7,965 of CAZJQS010000098.1, read as the reverse complement.
TGATGCATTTCCACAGGTAGCAACGCCTGGCGGCACTCGTTTTCCGGAAGCCACTGACGCCATTAACCAGGCCATTTTTAAAGGAGTGCTTTCCATGACTTATGTCGGGCATGGAGGCGCCAGGGGCTGGGCTCAGGAAAGAGTGCTGAACATATCTGATATTCTTAACTGGAACAATCAGGACCAGCTACCGCTTCTGATCACGGCTACCTGTTCGTTTGCCGGTTATGACGATCCGGCCTTCATCTCGGCCGGCGAAGAATCGATCCTGAGGGAACGGGGAGGGGCATTGGCTTTATTTACGACCGTCCGGGCGGTTTTTTCCAACTACAACAAGGAGTTGACCGACAAGGTCATGGAAGTGTTGTTCAGCCGGTCATCAGGTCGGGTACTTACTTTAGGAGAAGCGATGAAAGAAACCAAGAACAGTTTTACTGGTAGTTTTCTGATCCTTAACTCCAGGAAATTTGCCTTATTGGGGGATCCGGCCGCTAAATTGGCGATCCCGCAATACCAGGTCATCACTGAAAAGATCAACGGTCAGCCCATAGGCGCCGGTATGGATACGCTCCGGGCGCTGCAAAAAGTCACCATCGAAGGTTTTGTAGCTGACACTGAGGGCAGGATGCTGGAAGACTTTAACGGAATACTGTATCCTACGATCTTTGATAAAGAAATAACCTTAAGAACCCTCGGGCAGGACGCCAGAAGTTACCCTTACGAGTATGACCTGCAGAAGAACATCCTCTTCAAAGGCAGAGCTTCGGTCAAAAACGGAAAATTCTCTTTTACTTTTGTGATCCCGCGCGACATCAACTATCAGCTTGGCCTCGGCAAGATCAGCTACTATGCCGCCGATGAGACCCGCTTACTGGACGGCGCAGGCGCTTTTCAGGACATCATCATTGGAGGGACGGATCAAAATGCCCTGCAAGATAACCAGGGACCCGACGTGGAAGTGTACATGAATACGGAAGATTTTGTTTTCGGCGGCATTACTGACGAAAGTCCTACGCTGCTGATTAAATTAGAGGATGAAAACGGCATAAATGTTGTTGGGAACAGTATCGGGCATGATCTGGAAGGGATATTAAATGAAAATACACAGCAGGTATTGCTGCTCAACGACTTTTATCAATCGGAGTTGGATGATTACACCAAAGGCACGGTTCGTTTTCCTCTGGCCGGGCTGGAAGAAGGCAGGTATACCATGCGGGTAAAAGCATGGGACGTGGCCAATAACTCCGCGGAGGGATACACGGAATTTGTGGTGGCCACCAGCGAGAGCCTGGCGTTGCGGCACGTATTAAATTATCCGAATCCCTTTACCGACCGCACCTGTTTCCAGTTTGACCACAACATAAGCGGGGTCGACCTGGAAGTTCAGGTCAACATATATACGGTTTCGGGGCGTCTGGTAAAGACTATCCAGACCAACCTTTTTTCAGATGGTGCGTTGCGTCAGGATGATTGTATTGCATGGGACGGCAGGGATGATTTCGGCGATCCGCTGGCGCGCGGTGTGTATTTATATAAGATCAAAGTTCGGGCGCAAAATGGGCTGGATAATCCTTTGGAAAGCGAAAGTGAGTTTGAAAAGTTGGTCTTGTTAAAATAAGATCGCATTTTTTGCGTATGATAAATAGCAAATATCCAAAACGACTGGATTTGCTCAACAAACCTTATATTTGCACAAATTTTGAAAATTGAAGCCATCTCATGAAGAAATTACTACTTCAATCTATCCTTGCTCTTCTCCTCGTGCAGTTGAGCGTTATCAGCTTACAGGCACAATGCTATGAGGGCCCTGATGGGAGATTCTACAATCTGGATGGAACGCCTTGTACCAATACTGTGGTTACGGCCGTTCCTTTTCTTCGCATCGTTTCGGATGCGCGTTCCGGCGCTATGGGCGATGCGGGCATCGGTTTGTCCGCCGATCCAAACGCCATGCACTTTAATGCCTCGAAGTTAGCCTTTGTCGAAGATAAATTGGGGGTTTCCGCCACCTACACGCCCTGGTTACGAGCTCTTGGGCTTAATGACGTCTACCTGGCCTATCTGACTGGCTTTTACAACCTCGGTGAGTTGGAGACGCTGGGCTTCGGTTTGCGTTATTTTTCACTGGGCACCATACAATTCACCGACGAGAATGGCCAGCCTCTCGTTCCGGGACGGCCGAACGAATTTGAAGTATCGGTTGCTTATGCCCGTAAATTAAGTGATAATTTCTCCGCCGCCATTACCGGAAAATTCATTTTTTCCAATCTCGCGGCCGGGCAGATCGCACCTGGAGGAGAAACCATAGAAGTAGGACTGGCCGGCGCTGCCGACATTTCTTTTACCTATGAGACGCCGATCGACCTGAATACCGCCTCTTCCAACTTAAGGATTGGATTGGCGCTGTCCAATATCGGTTCCAAGATCACTTACACCCGGTCTACCGTCCGGGATTTCCTCCCGGCCAATTTAGGCCTGGGCGCCGCCTGGGAGATCGATCTCAACGAATTCAATCGTCTGACCTTTGCCGCAGACATCAACAAGCTGATGGTTCCCACGCCTTGCCAGGGTGGCGACTGCGACCTGGACGGAAGCGGCGTTCCTGATTACAAAGAACAATCGCCTATCGCCGGCATCTTTTCTTCTTTTGGGGATGCTCCGGAAGGTCTGAGCGAAGAGCTCAGAGAATTGATGTATTCTTTCGGTATTGAATACTGGTACGATCAGCAATTTGCCGTTCGCGCAGGCTATTTTAACGAACACTCCCAAAAGGGGAACCGCAAGTTCTTTACGGTTGGTTTGGGTTTAAAATACAATGTATTCGGTCTGAACTTTTCTTACCTGATCCCAACTACCAGCCAGCGCAATCCTTTAGACAATACGCTGAGGTTCTCCCTGTTGTTTAATTTTAACGAAGAGTAAAAAAAAAGAGCGGCCGATGGCCGCTCTTTTTTTGCTTTGCTAAACGCGTAAGCCGGATTCTGTTATGGGGTTGTGTAAGAGCCATCTTGCAGTTTTGCGCAGTAAATAACTTTTTACACAACCCCACCCCCGTCATTTATCTAGCGCCGACGTCACCGGCGGCGTCTATCTGCCTACCCTTCTCGACTTCCCGTGGAAACCAGGCGAGCAACCCGGCCTTTCGATCGAGATATACATGACATTTCAACCCACAAGGTTTATCCCAGCGGCAAGTTACCCTGCTGCTGCGTGCGCTCTTACCGCACGATTTCACCCTTATCCCGACGATGCCGGGACGGTATTGTTTCTGTGACACTATCTGTATCCCGATAAACCGGGACCCCATCCGTTAGATGGTGTGGTGCTCTACGTTGTCCGGACTTTCCTCATAGCAGCTCAAGCTGCTCCGCGACAGGGACTATTTAACAAAGTCTGTAAATATAACCGATATATTGAAAAAATAATTCCCTTTAATAAAATTTCTGTGCCCGGTGCTAAAAGGAACAAAACAAAAAAAAGGATTTCTCGTATACCCAGTTTGATACAATGATCATCGCTCATGAAACAAAAGAGGTATAGCTATCCCGGGCTGCTGGTGCTTCTGCTGACGATTGGATTTCCATTACTGTTCAGGGTACTTTTCCCCACCCTGTCGGAAGAAGGAAGGGCGGGGCAATGGATTCCGTGGCTTTTTCTTCTGCTGTCGACAATTAGCTGTGTTTATTTGTATTTTCTTTTTCAGCGATTACTGATTCGGGGCCTTCATATAGCGCTGAAAACCATATTTCTGTTACTAACTTACGCTGGTCTGTTATTGCTTTTAAAAGCGATGGATTATCAGACGATTTTTCATCGAAGCCCTGTTTTAGCTAAAGTTGCTCTTTCGAAAGCGGGGCTGCTCAGCCCATTGGAGTGGTTGATGAGCAGCATCATCATATTAGGTGTTATTTTGAATTACCGGCAGGGCGCAGAAAACCATTCCAAGAAGGCGGTTTGGCTTCCGTTGCCGATCTATGGATTTATCAGCCTCAGCCTGTGGATCATGGCCTGGGCCATTAAGACCTTATTCTTCGATACCCCTATGCCCTTGAATTTTAAAAACCTGTTGAGTCTTGACATACAGGTGGTTTTCAATTTGATGAGCATTACCCTTTTGATCTTAAGCCATTATTTTGGGGTGCAGCACCTGATCCGATACCTGTACCGGCAGAACATTGCCTTTCCCTACAGAGCGGCCGGTATGGCACTGGGCATAGGCGTAGCCCTGTTGCTGGCACAACTGATCCCCATTTCGATCTCACCGGCCTTCGCCTTTGGGATCACCCTATTATTCCTGCCCCTCTGGGATATCTATATGGATAACCGGACCAATAATCTATCCTGGACTCTTTTTTTGCTGCTGCCCTATTCCATTTTTCCCGGATTTCTTTTCATCAAATATTTCCAACAAATCCTGACTGAAAAAGGCGCCGTTCAGGCCCGCTATCTCAGCCAGGGGCGCGACTGGCAAACGGAACGAGAACTACTGGACCTTTCGATCTGGATGGAAAAAGAATATGATGAAGATCCCGGACATTTGTACTGGCCACGAATAAGCATGCATCTGCTCCAGTCAACTCATTTACGGGGTCATTATCAATGGACCATAAAGGATACTGTTGAAGCAGATATTTGGACAACATATGATCAGCTTCCTAATACTAAAAATGTATTTATAAAGATCGGAGTCTCTGGCGACGACTCATGGGCGCCGAAAAGTTATCTGGTATATTGGAAAAACAAGACTCTGATTTTATCCCCCACAGCAACCTATCAACCTTTTGAAGAAGAAGCCGATCCCGGGCTACCTGTTTTCAATCGATACTGGGAACTGGAAGACCGCAGGGAACATATTTTAAATGCGATAAGCAACTGGTATTTCCATCCTTCACTTCCACAAAAAGACGAAGTCATTGCCCACCAGGTAAAAGCCAAAGAAATGCAGTTATTCTTCGGGGCCGCCAATGGCCGCAACCTGATCCTGGCCAAATCGATGGACAATTTCATTGAGCCCATCGCTATTGCTTCTTTATTTTTTATCCTGCTGCTGAGTAGTTTGTTCATCATACATCTGTTTTCTACTTTCGGTATGGTGCGGGAGGGGTTTACCATTTTTGCGATCGACTATGACTCCCTGAGTACGCGCATTCAAAGTGGAACGGTTGCCACTATTCTAATCTCCTTCATCCTGGTGGGAATGGTTTCGTTCAGCTTTCTCCAAAATTCAGCCACTGTGGAGCTGGGAAAAGAAATAGAAACTGAAATCCAGCAGCTATTTCTAAAGCTTCACCCCAATGAAAAGCTGGCAGCCGATGAGCTATCCAACTTTACTTACCTGCAATCTCCCAGGGCTATGGATTATCCCAATCCGGTAGTTCGATTCTTAAGGCATCTGGTGGCCGCTTATGCCCTACTGCTAAGCATAGCTATTATTATTGCCATTGTCATCACCAATTCGATCACTCAACCCATCGCCAGCATTGGCGACAAGCTGAGCAATCTTTCTCTCGAGAAGAACCAGCCGTTAGAGTGGGACCGACAGGATGAGATCGGTCGATTGGTGGACACGTATAATCAAATGATCGAAAAAATAGCTTTTCAGGCCAAACAACTCAAAAGGTCTGAGCGGGAAGAAGCCTGGCGGGAAATGGCCAAGCAGGTGGCTCATGAGATCAAAAACCCTCTGACTCCCATGAAGCTCAATGTCCAATATTTGCTCAGAGCAGGCGACCAACAGGACCCTGCTCAGATGCAAAACCTGATCAATCGGATCTCCAACACGCTCATAGAGCAGATCGACAGTCTCTCGCGTATTGCTGCCGAGTTTTCAAACTTCGCCCAAATGCCTAAGATACAGCTGTCGGAATTTTCGCTCAACCAACTGTTGCAATCCACCGTCCACTTATACCAGGACCAAATGAATGAAGAACTCTCTGTGCAATTGGAAATGCCTGAGGATGACATTTGGATAAAAGCCGATAAAGAGCAACTCATGCGGGTGTTGACCAACCTCATCAAAAATGGCATACAGGCCATACCTGAAGATCGCAAGGGCTGTATCCGGCTACAATTAACCAGTAAAGATCAAAAAGCCCGGATCTGTGTTCGGGATAACGGCAGCGGCATACCCGAAGAGATCCAACCTAAGGTATTTGTTCCGAATTTTACTACTAAATCATCAGGTACAGGTCTCGGGTTAGCCATTTCCAAGAATATAATAGAGGCAGTCAATGGCCGAATCTATTTCGAGACCGAACAAAACAAGGGCACTTCTTTTTTTATCGACCTGCCGATCATCGAATCAGTCCAGGCTTAGCAAAACCATCTATTTCTTTTTTTGTTAATTTCCCGTTCATTAATCCGGATAAAATCATCATTGTGAAAATAGCTATTATAGGCGCTGGAGTAGCGGGATTGGCATCTGCAGTTCGCATGGCCAGCAGGGGGCACGAAGTAGATGTATACGAAGCCAATGCTTATCCCGGCGGCAAGCTTTCTGAGTTTGAACTGAACGGATATCGCTTTGATGCGGGGCCGTCTTTATTTACTATGCCGCAGTATGTGGAAGACCTGTTCAAGCTGGCGGAAGAAGATATGGGGCCTTATTTTTCCTATCATCGGCTTCCGGTGGTGTGTCATTATTTCTGGGAAGACGGCACTTTCCTTAAGGCTCATGCTGAGGCGGAAGCTTTTGCGCGGGAAGCCAAAGAAGTATTGAATGTTCCTTCAGAACAACTGGATGCCCTGTTAAAGAACGGGCAATTAAAATACGAACTGACGGGTAGGATTTTCCTGGAAAAATCCCTTCATAAATGGTCCACCTGGTGGCATCGGGATGTACTGAAAGCCTTAGGAAAGTTACATAAGCTTCATCTGTTCGGCAGCATGAATAAAGTGCATGAAAAATATTTTGACCATCCGAAGATGGTCCAGTTGTTCAATCGTTTTGCTACCTACAACGGCTCCAATCCTTACAAGGCGCCTGGTCTGCTGAGTATGATCCCTTATTTCGAGCACAAGATCGGTGCTTTTTATCCGAAAGGCGGAATGATCTCCATTACCGACAGCATCTATCAACTGGCTAAAAGGAAGGGCGCCCGTTTTCATTTCAACGCGAAGGTGGATGAGGTCCTCAGCCAGGGAAAGAAGGTAACCGGAATCAGGATAGGTGAAGATCGGCTGGACTACGACCGGGTCATTAGTAACATGGACATTTTCTACACCTATAACCGTCTGCTTCCCGGTAAAAAGCAACCTAAACGGGTTTTGAGGCAGCAGAAATCCACCTCTGCTCTGATCTTCTACTGGGGCATCAAAAAACAGTTTGAGGAGCTCAACCTCCACAATATCTTGTTTAGCGAAGATTATGAAAAGGAGTTTTCGCTGCTGGAAGCCAGCCAGGTCTTTGACGATCCGACGGTTTACATCAACATCTCGCAGAAATACAGTCGGGAAGATGCTCCGGAGGGCTGCGAAAACTGGTTCACGATGATCAATGTACCTTTTGATGCCGGACAGGACTGGGATGAGCTGATAAAAAAAGCCCGGTCAAATATTATTCAGAAAGTGAGTCGTATTTTAAAGGTGGATTTGGAATCGCTAATCGAATGCGAGGCCATTTTAGACCCGAGGACGATCGAACGAAAAACTTCTTCTCATCTGGGCGCTTTATACGGCACCAGTTCGAATAATCGGATGGCAGCTTTTATGCGACATGCGAATTTTTCGAATAGCATTAAAGGTTTGTATTTCTGCGGAGGGAGCGTTCATCCCGGCGGGGGGATACCGTTGTGTATGATGTCGGCTAAGATAGTGGATGAGTTGATGCATGGGGAGTAAGACATTTCGCTCCTATGGAGCTCCGGCAATCCCTTTTCCATAAAGCTAACAACATGAGACTCCTTCGGAGCCCTCTGACAGATTTCTCCGAAACACCTTTCATAGGCTAGCAACTTATGGGCTCCA
>CAZJQS010000097.1:0-18413 GCA_964548175.1 uncultured Saprospiraceae bacterium | reverse complement strand
ACTGGACATAAAATCCTGTTTTTTCGCTTCCAGCAGGAAACTTTAAACAACTTCATATTAACCGAATAAAAATTAAAACCGCCATGGCACTCAAAGTAACCGCTAAAAACTTCAAAACCGCCGTTTTAAATCACGACAAGCCCGTCGTGGTAGACATTTGGGCAGATTGGTGCGGCCCCTGCAAAATGCTGGCTCCTCAATTCGAAAGAGCTGAAGAAGAACTCAAAGGAAAAGTCCGCTTCGTGAAGGTCGAGGCCGACAGAAACCAAAAGATCGTCCGCAAATACAAAGTTAGAGGATTGCCGACTTTGCTTTTCTTCAAAGACGGCGAACTCGTAGATCAGTCTACCGGCGTCATTTCCAAAACAGCTATTGTGAAAAAAGTCAGGCCCTTTTTGGATGAAGAGGATCAAAAAGAGGTAAAAACCGGCTTCAGCCTGAAGCGCTTATTCAATCTTTAACACCGGCAAGTTTGCCCAACTTAAATAATATTTTTTGGGTTGTGTACAAAGTCAGCTACTGCTTTTGCTCGGCTTAAATGATTCTATTTTTTGAGTTTTTTGCCGAAGAAAATCTGAGATTTTCTTCGGCAAAAAACTCAAAAAAAGATTTTATTAGCTGCGCAAAAGAGTACGAAGACTTTTTACACAACCCCCAGCCCGTTGGTGGCAGTTTCCTTACTGCCAACCTTACTCCTGTCAAAAAAATCCAATATCTCCCTGGTGGCAGTTTCTCCGCTGCCTAACCGCCCCCCAACCAAAATCACCTTACCTACTGACAATTATCATTAGGTCCCTTTTACACTTACCCTAATTTTAAATCACTCGCATAAATAAAATTGTATCCACACAGTCCCCGATCGGATCGATAACAGTTGGTTTACCTGCTTTCGATCCGATTCGGGATTGAAAACAGGTAAACCAGCTGTTATGAAAAAGAAAAATCCTTCCTTTAAATACCCCGGCATCAAAGTAGCTTTAGACGGCAACACCGCGGCCATTATGTGTGAAAGAGAATCTTCCGACGCCGCCGGCGCTTATCCCATTACCCCTTCCACTCAAATGGGCGAATATTGGGCAGAAGCCGCCGCCAAAGGGCATTTGAACATATCGGACCGGCCTTTAATCTTTATCGAACCCGAAGGCGAACACGCAGCCGCCGCTGTAACGGCAGGCTTGTCCATGACCGGATTGCGCGCGGCCAACTTCTCCTCCGGGCAGGGAATCGCCTATATGCACGAGTCATTGTACGCCGCCGTGGGTAAGCGCCTGACCTATGTACTCAATATCGGCTCCAGGGCTATGACCAAGTCCACGTTGAACGTCCACGCCGGCCACGATGATTACCACGCCATTGACGATACGGGCTTTTTTCAGCTCTTTGCAAAAAAAGCACAGCACGTAGCCGATCTGAACATCATTGCTCACCGCATTGCCGAATTGGCGCTAACCCCGGGGGTAGTCGCTCAGGATGGTTTCCTGACTACCCACCTGATCGAATCCATGCTGCTCCCTGAGCGAGAGTTCATCAAGGAATACCTCGGCCGCCCCGATGACATCATCGAAACGCCGACACCGGCACAACGGATCATTTACGGCCATACCCGCCGCCGCATTCCGGAGCTCTGGGACGTAGACAATCCGGTCATGGCCGGTATCGTCCAAAACCAGGACTCCTACATGCAAAGTGTAGCCGCTCAGCGGCCTTTCTTCTTCGACCACATCAAAGAACTGACCGAACAAGCCTTTGAAGAGTTTTATCAACTGACCGGCCGCCGCTATGAAAGAGTCATTACCTACCGAGCCGATGACGCCGATTATCTGATCGTCGGTCAGGGCAGCGTCATTCCCAGTGCAGAAGTAGTAGCCGATTACCTGCGTAAAACTCGAGGCATAAAAGTAGGGGTAGTAGACCTGGTAATGTTCCGTCCTTTCCCTGCCGACCTGCTTGGCCATATGCTGAAAGGCAAGAAAGGTGTGACTGTACTGGAGAGACTGGATCAGCCACTTGCAGTCGACCTACCGATGGTTCGGGAAATTCGTTCCGTTTTGAATAAGTGTATAGAAAATGGTAACCACAAGAAAAACCACCCTTATCCAGACCTGCCCAGCTACAGATCATCCGACTTGCCGGCGCTGTACTCCGGATCTTTTGGCATGGGTAGCCGCGACTTACAGCCGGAAGGCATAATCGGCACCGTAGAGAACATGCTGCCCGACGGAAAGCATAAAAAGCAATTCTACTTGTCTATAGACTTCATCCGCGATGTTCCTTTTACGCCCAAACAAAGGGCCTACCAGGAATCCATCCAGGAGGCCTACCCACACGTTAAGGAGCTTTCCGTGAGGGGCTCGGAGAATCCCAACCTCATGCCGGAGGGAGCTGTAACTGTGCGCTTCCACTCCATAGGCGGATGGGGCGCCATCACGACAGGTAAAAACCTCGCCATGACCCTTTACGACCTGCTCGGTTATGACATTAAAGCCAATCCGAAGTATGGTTCTGAGAAAAAAGGACAACCGACGACCTACTACCTCGCTGCAGCCCCTGAACCCATTCGCGTAAATTGTGAGTATTATTTTGTGGATGTCGTTCTTTCGCCGGATCCAAACGTATTCAAGCATACCAATGCGCTGGCCGGTCTGAAAAAAGGAGGCGTTTTCATCATTCAGAGTGACAAGAACAAACCCGAAGAGGTCTGGGCGGATATTCCCAAACCATACCAAAAGATCATCATAGATAATAACATCCGAATTTTCTACATAGACGGCTTTAAGATCGCCAGAGAGGAGGCAACCGATCCTGAGTTGCAGCTCCGCATGCAGGGCATTGCTTTCCAGGGCTCCTTTTTTGCTGCTTCCCCTTTAATGGAAAAGGCAGGCTTTACGGAAGAATCGCTGTTGAAAGCCATTGAAGATCAGTTGCAACACAAATTCGGATCCAAAGGACAGCGCGTAGTCGATGATAACATGCGCGTAGTCAAACGCGGATTTGACGAGGTGAGGGAGATAACGAACAAAATTCTGGGCGCAGCAGCCGAAAAGAATAACGGACAGGCGCTCATGCCTATTCCGACTATGCTGCGGGACGTTCCGAAAAGCGAATCGAACCTCAGCGACATCCATCGCTTCTGGGAACAAACCGGCAATTTCTACCAGCGGGGTATGGGCAACGATAACCTGACCGACCCTTTTATCGGACTAAGCGTGATGCCTGCCGCCTCTTCTCTGTTCAGAGATATGACCGGCATTCGCTTTGAACATCCGGAATGGGTTCCCAATAATTGCACCGCCTGCGGAAGTTGTTACACCGTTTGTCCGGATACGGCTATCCCCGGACTGGTCAGCGACTTGTCTGATGTACTCGATACCGTAGTCAAGCGCGTAAAGAAAAACCACGGCAAAATCCAATACCTGCCCAAAGCCGTTCGACAAATGGAGGGTACAGTTCGCGCCCTGTTCAAGGAATCCGAAAACGGAGCTACCGTCAATGGACTGATACAAGACGCCATCGACGCCATGATCAGCGAAGACACCAGCGACAACGGTTTTGCCCAGGAGATGGAATGGTTCCGCGAAGAACTGGGCGACTTCCAGTTTGCACTGACTCGTCCTTATTTTGACGTTTTGGAGAAAAACGAACCCAATAGCGGTGGCTTGTTCAGCATTACCATCAACCCGACCACCTGCAAAGGCTGTATGGAATGCGTAGCCGTATGCGATGACGACGCCCTGCGGATCGTCACTCAAACCGACGAATCCGTTGCCAAACTGCGTAAAGAATGGGAATTCTGGACAGATCTGCCCAGCACACCGGAAAAATTCAACCGGATCGATGACCTGGAAGAAAAGATCGGTCCACTGGAAAATATTCTACTCAACAAAGAAGCTTATTTGAGTCTAGCCAGCGCCGACGGCGCCTGCCTGGGTTGCTCAGAAAAAACGGTGGTGCACTTATTCACCGCTACCGTCGAATCGTTAATGCAGCCCAGGATCAAGAAGCACATTGCCTATCTTGAAGAACTGATCCAGAAATTAGAAAAGCATATTCAAAATAAGCTGTTCCAATCGGTTAACGTCAGCGATGCGGATACCATGTCTAAAATACTGGCCGAAACCCGCAACAGCGACCTGACCATGTCGGGTATCGCCAGTCGCATGGAGTCGGTTCAAGGAAGTGATCCCATCGACCAGGAGTGGCTGAGAGAGGTGACTCAACTGCTGGCCAAGCTGAAAAACCTGAAGTGGAAATACACGGACGGAACGACCGGCAAGGGGCGAACCACCATGGGCATGCTAAACGCCACCGGATGTACCTCAGTATGGGGCAGTACTTATCCCTTCAACCCATATCCATTCCCATGGGCCAACCACTTATTCCAGGACTCTCCTTCTATGGCCATGGGTGTTTTTGAAGGCCATATGGCTAAAATGGCGGAGGGCTTCAAGACCATCCGCAAGGCTGAACTGGAGCTGAGCGGAGGATACAATACTGCCGAACACAACGATTTTTTCACTTATTTCACCTGGCATGAGTTTACTGATGAGGAGTGGCTGCTTTGTCCTCCGGTCGTAACTTTAGGTGGTGACGGCGCCATGTATGACATAGGCTTCCAGAACCTGTCGCGCATGATGGCTTCCGGCAAGCCCATCAAGGTAATCGTTGTAGACACCCAGGTGTATTCCAATACCGGCGGACAAGCATGTACTTCCGGCTTTATCGGCCAGGTATCCGATATGGCGCAATACGGCAAGGTCTGGAAAGGCAAGCCGGAACCACGAAAGGAGATCGGCCTGATCGGAATGGCGCACCGCAATACGTACGTCATGCAAGCGACCATGGCCAATACCAGCCATATGATCGAAGGCTTCATCGACGGTTTGATGACTAAACGGCCGGCTTTATTCAATCTGTATACAACTTGTCAGCCTGAGCATGGCGTTGGTGACGATATGGGCGCTCATCAGGCCAAACTCGCTGTAGAATCCCGTGCTTATCCTCTTTTCAGATACCATCCTGATAAGGGTGTCAGGCCGCAGGATGCTTTTGATCTGGAAGGCAACCCTGCCATTGATCAGCTCTGGCCGACTTACAAGCTTAAGTACCAGGAAAACGGCCGGGAGAAGGCCATGGAAGTCGCCATGACCTTTGCCGACTTTGCCATTACGGAAGGGCGCTTTCGAAAACACTTCCGTAAAGTACCACGCGATGCCTGGAACGACAATATGGTGCAACTGGCAGACTTCCTCGAAATGGACAAAGACGAAAGGGAAGGCAAATTCCCCTACATCTGGGCGGTGGATCTTCAGCAACGCCTCAGCAGAGTACTGGTAGCCAAAACCATAGTCGAATCCTGTGAGGAAAGGCGCGACTTCTGGATCATGCTGCGCGCCATTGCAGGGAAAGAAGCTCAAAAAGAAGAACCAGTCGATATTGAGGGCAAGATCCGGGCCGAAGTCGTGGGCAAGATCACTCAGGGCTTAATGAAGCTCGCCGGGGGCAATGGAGAAGGACTGGCCGAATTGGCTATGGGTGCGCCGGTAGCTGCTACGCCGCAGAATGACAAGCCTGCCGCTGAGGCCGGAGACGGCATGGCCCCCTGGATCGAAACGGAAGAATGTACCTCCTGTGACGAATGCATCAAGATCAATCCCAACATATTTGCTTATAACACGAACAACAAGGCCTACATCAAAGATCCCGACGGCGGCCCGTACCAGGACCTGGTGAAAGCAGCTGAAAAATGTACAGCCCGTGTCATCCACCCCGGCTTGCCGAAGGATCGCTCGGAGAAGGACATTGACAAGTGGATCAAGAGGGGAGAAAAGTTTAATTAATCAACAGGTAGCGCCTGAACATGAAATATTGACCAGATGGGACTTTTCAGTTTCAAAAAAAATACATTCAAACACGGTATCCATCCGCCAGAGCATAAAGAGGAGACCAACGGACTGCCTATCCGTCAGTTTCCTTTTGCCCCGTTGATCATTTTACCTGCGGTCCAACATATCGGAGCCCCTTCACGGATTATTGTACGGGAAGGACAAGAGGTCGTTCGCGGTCAACTTCTAGCCGAGGCGGGCGGCTATGTGTCTGTACCGCTGCATGCTCCCATCTCCGGCACGGTTCGCAAAATCGCTAATGTGCCGACCATTTCCGGAAAAATGTCCCCCGGCATTTACCTGGAAGCCTTCCCCTGGTCAAGCCAGGAAATCATGGATGGCACACCGGTGGATGTCGAAACAGCGGCACCGGAGGAGATCCTCCGGGGAATTCAGGATGCCGGTATTGTAGGACTAGGCGGCGCCGCCTTTCCCACCCATGTCAAGCTGAAAGTTCCCGAAGGTAAGAGATGTGACATTCTTATACTCAACGGAATCGAATGCGAGCCTTACTTAACGACCGATCACCGGGTGATGTTGGAGCAGGCCGATGATATTTTCACGGGCATCCGGTACCTCCTCAAGGCTACCGGCGCCAAAGAAGCCATCATCGGAATTGAAGCCAACAAACAGGATGCAGCCGACCATTTGGAAAAAAATATTCCTCCGGGCGCTCCGGTGTCTGTAAAAGTATTGCCGGTCAAATATCCTCAGGGATCAGAAAAAATGCTCATCACCTCTATCCTTGGCAAGGAAGTCCCCTCAGGAGGACTGCCGATCGACGTGAACGTAGTGGTCGTCAATGTGGCCACTGCCGCTGAGATCGGGCGGTTGCTTCCTCATGGCAGAGGCATACAGGAGCGTGTAGTCACCATCACCGGGCCTGGTGTAAAAAGAAAAGGCAATTATTTGATCCCCGTCGGCACGCCCTTGCGGTATGTGCTGGAACAGGTGGGCGTAGAAGACAACATCAGCGAAGTTTATATGGGAGGCCCCATGATGGGCGTAGCCGTTTCTAATCTGGATATTTCCATCGTAAAAGGGACTTCCGGCATACTGGTTTTCACCGAAAAAGAAGTTCAGCGAGCAGATAAGATCTACCCCTGCATCAAATGCGGGGCCTGTGTTGATGCCTGTCCGCTTTCTTTAAACCCTTCTAAACTGGGTATTCTGGCTAAATTTGAAGCTTATGATCAGATGGCGGAAGAATACAACTTAATGGACTGCTTTGAGTGCGGATCGTGCTCTTATGTTTGTCCTTCCAACATACCGTTGGTGCAATATTTCCGATTGTCAAAATCTATTGTCCGAAAAAGAAAAACCGCAAAAAAGACCACCGGCCATGCTTAACCGAACGCTAAATATCAGTACATCACCACACCTCACCAGGGGCCTGACCACTGATGTGATCATGCAGAATGTGGTTTGGGCCTTGTTACCAGTGGCTTTTTTTGCGGTTTATGCCTTCGGCATGAGTGCCTTGTTGATGTTGGCGGTATCCACCATGTCTTGTGTAATGACCGAGCACCTGCTGTGCCGGTTGTCCAAAAAAGAAAGCACGATCTCCGACTGGTCGGCCGTTATTACCGGTTTATTGCTGGGATTGACGCTGCCGCCGGCTTTCCCCTTGTGGATGGCTTTTTTTGGGGGAGTGATCGCCATAGCGCTGGGGAAATACATTTTCGGAGGACTGGGCTATAATGTTTTCAATCCTGCCCTGGTGGGGAGAGCCGTGTTACAGGCTTCTTTTCCCGTAGCCATCACCAGCTGGACCCCGGCCTTTTCACCTGATCGCTTCCAATCGATAGCAGGTTCTACTCTGACTTTCCCTTTTTTAGAACCCCAATTCGATGCTATGACGGGTGCGACGCCTCTGGCCGCTTTTAAGTTCGACAAAGTATCTACGGATACTGCTGAGCTGGCCTTAGGGCTCATTTCCGGATCAGCTGGAGAGACTTGCGCGGCATTGATCATTCTGGGCGGCATTTATCTCATTGTACGGGGCATGATGAACTGGAGAATACCCGTAGCTATTCTGCTGACGGTATTTGCACTGAGCGGCCTGTTGAATCTGATCAATCCGGAGATTTATCCCGAGCCTTTATTTATGCTATTCTCCGGAGGTCTGATGCTGGGCGCCGTGTTTATGGCCACCGATATGGTCGCCTCTCCGTTGACGCCTTTAGGGGTCGTCATCTATGGGATCTTGATCGGCTTGCTGGTAGTCGTCATTCGCATCTGGGGAGGGTTGCCGGAAGGCGTTATGTACGCCATTTTACTGGCTAACGCCGTATCTCCCCATATTGATAAAGTGGTTAGGCCGAGGGTTTATGGAACTGAAAAAAGTAAAATGCGATCATGAGCAACACAAATACCATACAAGCAGGCGCTCCCGCCAATAGCATGAAGATGCTTAAGGCCATGGTCGGCATTGGCATTCTTTGTGCGCTATTGATCGTACTGACCTATGAGAGCACCCTGCCGATCATTGAAAAAAATAAAGCGGAGGCGCTCGAACGGGCCATTTTCAAGGTCATTCCCGGAATGGTCACTAAACGGAATTTTGTGTACCGGGAAAGCGAAGGTTTTGCCCCGGTAGAAGCCGGAGCAGAGGTGGAAGGCAAATTGGTTTATGCCGGTTACGATGAAAATGACCAACTGGTGGGTATAGCGCTTGAAGCCAGCGGCATGGGGTTTGCAGACGTTTTGCGCATCCTTTACGGCTATGATCCTGATAAGGAACAGATCGTTGGTTTTTACGTCCTGGAAAGTAAAGAAACGCCGGGGCTGGGCGACAAGATCGAAAAAGACCCTGATTTCCTGGCCAACTTCGAGGCGCTGGACGTCTCACTCACTGCCGACGAGGAAAGCCTGCAAAATGAAGTCGTTCCGGTGAAAAGCGGAGAAAAAGACGATCCCTGGGAAGTGGATGGCATTACCGGCGCCACCATTTCTTCAAAAGCCATAGGTAATATCATCGGAGAAAGCACCAAGGAGTGGGTGCCGCTACTTTATCAGTATAAAGACGATTTTCAAATAAAAAACAGCCAAACAGAAAAGCAACACAATGAGTCGACCGATCAATGAGCAGAAAGGTTTCTGGGCAAATTTAAAAGACCAGCCTTCCACTGATGAATTCATCAAAGGACTGTGGCGGGATAACCCCGTGTTCGTCCAGGTGCTGGGAATGTGTCCGGTGCTGGCCGTATCCAATACGGCTGAGAATGCCCTGGCCATGGGGCTGGCCACGGCTTTTGTGCTTTTGATGTCCAACATATTGGTGTCCTCACTGAGGAATTTTATTCCCAAACAGGTACGCATTGCCTCCTACATCCTCATTATCGCCACTTTTGTGACGATAACAGACTACGCCATCGCCGCCATCAGCGTCGACTTGCACAAGAATCTGGGGGCCTTTATCTCCCTGATCGTCGTAAATTGCCTGATCCTGAGCCGGGCCGAAGCTTTTGCCTCTAAAAACACCATCGGCAGGTCAGTGCTGGATGCGCTGGGTATGGGTATAGGATTCACTTTTGCCCTGCTTTGTCTGGGCGCTGTAAGAGAGATACTGGGAAACGGCAGTATTTTCGGTTTAGCTATGTTTCCCGGCAACTTCCAGGAATGGATCGTAATGATCCTGCCGGCGGGCGGTTTTTTCACCCTGGCGATCTGGCTGTTGTTATTTAATGCTATAAAAGAAAGGAGGTTGCAATCATGAAAGAAGAATCGCTGTGGTACATATTCATCAATGCCAGTTTGATCAACAACTTTGTACTGGCTTACTTCCTGGGCATTTGCCCGTTTCTGGGCGTTTCCGGAAAAATGGAGACAGCCACCAAAATGGGCGGAGCGGTCACCTTTGTGATGATCATCAGCTCGATGTGCGCTTTTGGCATTCACGCCTTACTGGTCGCCATCAATGCGCCTTTTTTACAATTGATCAGTTACATCGTAGTAATTGCCTCGACGGTCCAGCTAGTGGAGATGTTCATTAAAAAAATGAGTCCCGCTTTATTCCGGGCGCTGGGGATTTTCCTCCCCCTCATCACCACCAACTGCGCGATCCTGGGAGTGGCTTTATTCCAAACAAATAAGGGATATGGCTTCCTGGAAAGCTTTGTATACGCCCTCGGCGCCGGCGCCGGTTTCACCCTGGCCCTGGTGCTCATCGCGGGATTACGAGAACAACTGGAATTTGCTGAAGTCCCCAACGTAGTTAAGGGCACAGCGCTTACGTTACTGATCGCGGGAATCTTGTCATTGACTTTTATGGGCTTTGCAGGATTGGGAAGCCAATAGTGGATGTTGGTAAAAAAATATAATATGATTGACTCCTTATTAATAGCCATTGGCGGAATCGTAGGATTGATGGTCCTCTGGATGATCGTTCAAAAATTATGGGGCCAGACCTTTGCTGAATATATGGGGGATGAAGACGCGATGGCGGGAAGAACGAAGTGCGGTAATTGTGGATGTACAACGGTGTGTAAAGTGGAGGATAGGAGTAGAAGGTAGAAGGACCTCTGGCCGTTAAAAACGGCTTTTGAAAATATCGTTTTTTTTTGCAAATCAAGCTGGCAGTTAGGAAACTGCCGCTAACGGAAATAAACAAATAAAAAACAACCAAATAACAATGGCACAATTATCAGACTATAATACGCAGGATCGGCGCCAGGCCATCGTCAAAAAGACGGAGCGATTGACTCCGGCCGGCACGGAAGAAGTACGGGAAATCTTACTGGAAGTCCAGGATACCGATTTCAGCTGTGAGGTCGATCAGAGTTTTGGGGTATTGGTCCAAACGAACGGAGAATTCGGAAAAACCGAACATCACCGGCTTTACAGCGTAGCCGACCTGCCCGCAAAAGCAAATGGCAAGCCACTGATCACTATGCTGGTAAAGCGTTGTTCTTATGTAGATGACTTCAGCGGTGAATTGTATCAAGGCATTGCCTCCAATTATCTGTGCGACCGGAAAGTCGGCGATAAGATTACCATCACCGGTCCGTTCGAGCTCCCGTTTACCGTTCCGGATGATAAGACCGCCAACCTGATCCTTATCGGCATGGGTACGGGCATTGCGCCTTTCCGGGCATTCGTTAAGCACATCTATCGGGATGAGAAAGACTGGGAAGGCAAAGTACGCTTGTTCTACGGCGCCCGCAGCGGATTGGAACTCCTTTACCTGAATGACAAAGACGGCGATCTGACCAACTATTATGATGAAGAAACCTTTAAGGCCTTTCACGCCCTGAGTCCTCGTCCTCACTGGTCAGACCCCATTGCATTGGATAAAGCGATTGAGGACAGAGCGGCTGAAATCTTAGAGATGTTGTCCAGAGCCAACACTTACATTTTTGTAGCCGGATATCACAAGATCAAAGACATGCTGGATAAGGCTTTTATCAACATTATGGGATCGAAAGAAAAATGGGAAATACGAAAGGCGGAGTTGATCGCCGGCAAGAAATGGGCGGAGATCATTTATTAAACTGATATTCATTTATGACCATACTAATCGCACTAGCAGCATTGGGGAGTTTGACTTTAATTTTAGCCGTCATGTTGATCGTGGCTAATAAAAAGTTGTATGTCTATGAAGATCCGCGCATAGATGCCGTGGAAGAGATGTTACCGCACGCCAACTGCGGCGCCTGCGGCTACCCGGGCTGCCGGCCTTTTGCTGAAGCTTTGGTATCTGGAGAAGCCCTGCCCGGCAAATGTACGGTAAGTTCCGAAGAAGGCCGGCAGAAGATTGCTGCTTATCTGGGCGTTGATGTGGGGAGCGAGGAAAAGCTGGTAGCCCGCTTGGCTTGCGCCGGAGGGACCAATGTTGCCATCAACAGGGCCAATTACCAAGGCATCCCTACCTGCCAGGCCGCCTCTTTGGTTTCCGGCGGCGGAAAGGGTTGTTTCTGGGGCTGCCTGGGCCATGGCGATTGTGAAGTGGTATGCGATTTCGACGCCATCACTATGAGCGAACATGCGCTCCCTGTCGTAGATGTAGATAAGTGCACGGCTTGCGGCGATTGTGTCGAAGCCTGTCCCAAAGATTTATTTTCCCTGCAGCCGATCAGCCATCGCCTCTGGGTGGCCTGCAAAAACCTGGAAGCCGGCAATGACATCCTGGAAGAATGCCAGGTCGCCTGCACCGCTTGCGGCAAATGCGCCATGGATGCCCCCGGCGACCTGATCACCATGCAAAACAACTTGCCTGTCGTCGATTACTCCCAAAATCACCACACTATGGACCCCATACAGCGCTGTCCTACCGGCGCTATTGTATGGCTGACAGAAGACGGAATTGCCATCCGGGGCCTGGAGAGCAAGAAGATCGTGCGAAAAGGAGAACGAGGGATCGGGTATTCTTAATTTGGCCTTATGCATACACCTGAAAAAAAAGTAATCAAATCCATTTTTGACAAAACCCATCCGGTCTCTGAAAAATCTTTCGAACTCGTCTTGTCCCTCCTTTCTTATCAAACCCTGGACAAAGGTGACCTTTTTATTAAAAGAGGCCGGTATGATCTTTTTGAATACTTTATTCTTAACGGCATCTGCCGCTCCTACGTACTCCATCCAGAAGGAGAAGAGATCACCATCAGCTTTTTCCAGGGGCCGACAGTACTTTCTCCGCACATTACCAGAACGGAGAACGACCTGGCTCTGCTTAATTTTCAGGCCATTAATGAAGTACAGGTCGCTTATTTCAATGCCCAGGCGTTTCTGGAATTGATGATCGACAACCTGGAGGTCCGCTCCTTTGCCAATACCGTTCTGAGGAATGAACTTATCCAAAAAGTCCAGAAAGAGATCGGACTGGCTTCAATGACGGCCAAAGAAAGGTTGCTTCAATTCCGGAAGACTTTTGATGGCTTGGAGAATCTCGTCCCACATCCAATGATCGCTTCTTATCTGGGGATTACTAATATTTCTTTGAGCAGGATCAGAAGTGCGTTGTCTGGTTAGCCGACATGTGGTGGTCATTTAAAAAAATGTCTTTTTATCAAATGTTAATGCCTAAGATTGAAAAGGCGTGCACTTTTATGGCAAACAAACACAACAGCCATGAAAGCATACCTCAATCCCTGGATTTGGTTAAGCACCGGCCTGCTCCTGATGGTCGGCACGCATATGACCTACAGTGTTGGAGCTTTTGCCTGGATCGCTTATGCACCTTTTTTGATCTATCTTCATCAGACAAGAGGGTGGAAGTCCCGACTCTGGTTTTTCCTCCTTTACGTCCTGGCCTGGAGCCTGATCGTTTTTAAGATCGTCACCGCTCCTATTCCTCTATTTGTAATTCCTTTATATTCCATTCCCATTGCTCTGTTTCATTTGCCTGCTTTTCTATTATGGTCAAGATTTTATCGGGAAAAAGGAGCTGTTCTTTTATTTCCTGCTTTAGCGGTCATTTTAGAATGGGTTCAATATACCTTTACTCCGTTCGGAAGCTGGGGCGCTGCGGCCTATTCACAGATGGATCACTTGATCCTGATGCAGTCCGTGTCCTTGTTTGGCCTGGCGGGGCTAGGGTTTCTAATCTACTGGATCAATGCTTCGCTTGCCAGCCTTTACATCACTGGTGATTTTGGCATAAAAAAATGGATGCCGGCTCTGGCCGTTTTTTTACTGGTCTATACTTTTGGCGCCCTGCGTTATGACTTTAGCAAAGCTCAGGGCCAGGAGATGATCAGAGTGGCGGCAGTGGGTACAGATGCTGAAATAGGCGCCGGCCCTTTACCTTCTCACGCTGAGCGACAAAGGAATGCTTCCATCCTCTTTGATCGAACCAGAAAGGCCGCCAGACTTCAGCCGGAACTCATCGTCTGGAATGAAGCTGCTGCTGGTGTATTACCTGAAGAAGAAAGCCAATGGAAAGCTTCCCTCGTCAGTTTAGCGGTAAAAAACGAGATTCACCTGGTAGCCTCGTACGTAGTACTCCTTTCAGAATCGCCCATCCAATATGAGAATAAATATTTGTTTATTTTACCTGATGGAACCATTGCTGAAACCTACTTTAAGCATGAACCGGTACCGGGGGAGCCGGCGGTTAAAGGAACGGCTGCTTTTCAAGGGCATACGATTGATGAGGTAACGATAGCCGGCGCCATCTGTTACGATTATGATTTTCCCTATATCGCTAAAGCACACGGCCGGCTCAAAGCCGATCTCATTGCGCTGCCGTCTTCCGACTGGCGGGGCATCGACCCGATCCACACCAAGATGGCCGCTTTTAGAGCTGTCGAGCAGGGGTTTTCCATTCTAAGATCCACTCGTTTTGGCCTTTCCAGCGCCGTAACGCCTTTTGGAGAAATGACTGCACAATTGAGCAGTTTTGATCAACATGACCGGGTTATGCTTGCTTTTTTGCCTGAAAAAAGGGCCTTTACATTATATAGCCTTATTGGAGATGTGTTTGTATATTTATGGATGGGTCTGGTAACAGGATTTTTGGTCAGGCAACTGATCATTCACCAAAATTCATTTTTTTGGAGCCAATCAAACAAGCCATACGTCAAATGATCAGCATCTCAGAGGGAGAGATGAAAGATTTTTTGAATGGCTGCTTCCTCAAAACCTTTAAAAGGAAAGCCATCTTAAGCCATCCTTTTAAGATCCCGAATGAAATTTTTTTCATCAACTCAGGCATCATCCGGGTGGCGATTACCGACAATAAGGGAACGGAGCATACCATTCACTTTGCCCTGGAAAATCAATTCATTGCCGACTACTCCTGTTTTATCCAAAAAGCACCGTCTATGTACCTGCTTCAGGCACTGGAAGAAACGGAAGTTGTCATTTTACCTCGCTCCAGCATCGAGTGGGGCTATCAAAATCTACAGGAAGGAGACAAGCTCGGCAGATTAATTGCAGAATTTTATTTCATTTACCAGGATAACCGCATCAAGAACCAATATATCCGGACCCCAAAAGAGCGATACGAAACCATTACCGACGTTTTTCCCAACATCCACAACCGGGCGCCTCAGCACATGCTCGCCTCCTATTTAGGCATTACCCCTGTTCATCTTAGCTGGCTTAAAAAGGGAGAAAGCTGAAAGTCTAAACAAATGTTATCGTTTTGCCGGTTTCATTGCATGCATCTTTGCCCTGACAAATTCAGGTAACGATCATCTTTGAAACGTACAAAACATGAAATTATCCATTAGAGAAAAAAAATCGGTTGAAAAACAACTACGGTCCGTGGGCGCTGGTGACAGGGGCTTCCTCAGGCATTGGAAAAGAAATTGCCACTCGCCTGGCCGAAGCGGGCCTGAACCTCATCATCCATGGAAGGAATCAGGAGCAACTCAACGCTCTGAGTGCAGATTGTGCTTCAAAATATGGAGTAAACGTAAAGACCGTGGTGGCCGACGTATCCGACCTATCCGCCGTGGATCAGATCATTGAAGCGACTAAGAACGCAGACATTGGGCTTTTGGTGGCCTCTGCAGGTTTCGGAACTTCCGGCACCTTCCTCAACAGTTCTTT
Organism: uncultured Saprospiraceae bacterium; assembly: GCA_964548175.1. Lineage (GTDB taxonomy): Bacteria > Bacteroidota > Bacteroidia > Chitinophagales > Saprospiraceae > JANQPA01. The sequence continues at coordinate 3,036 of CAZJQS010000097.1, read as the reverse complement.
GCATGAAGAGATCAATATGCTCCGCGTGAATTGCGAAGCTGTTCTTGCCTTGACGCATCACTTCAGCCAGCAATTTGCGGCCAAAAAAAGAGGAGGGACCATCCTAATGAGTTCCCTGGTCGCCTTTCAAGGCGTGCCCTATTCCGCCAATTATGCGGCAACCAAAGCCTATATTCAATCACTGGCGGAAGGGCTTTCTATCGAATTAAAGCCCCTTGGCGTGGACGTACTCGCCGCAGCCCCCGGGCCGGTGGAAAGTGGTTTTGGAAAAAGGGCCAATATGCGCATGGACATGTACCTTACCCCCGAAAAAATTGGCGTTCCGATCCTGAAAGCCCTTGGGAGAAAACAAACGGTACTGCCCGGCTTTTTGACCAAGTTCCTGACCTATTCCTTACGGACGGTGCCCCGGTGGGGAAAGGTGAGGATTATGAAGATCGTGATGGGAGGCATGACGAAGCATCAGAGAGCAGATCTCGGATTATCGAAAGATCGAACAAGCAGATGACCTGGAACGCATCGTCAAAGAATTTTTAAAACGTTCGTGGCAGTTTCTCTAAACTGCCTCACGCATTATATTGCCAGTTTCCAAACTGGCGTTGAAAGTTTTGAAATTTAAACCAAGATGATCCAGTGTCCTATTTCATGCCCTGCCCAATTGATACTTTTCAAAATAATAAATAATTATAAAAGGCATTCATATAAAAAAGTACTAGGATGGCCAGGTATGCAATTTTGAGGATATTTAACTTGGAAAGATAATATGTTTATTTTGGGAGTAAGCTTTAAATTAATGGGTTTAGCTTTATTAATAATGCCGCCAGTTTGGAAACTGGCTGGGTGTTGCGTAAGGCGGTTTGGAAACCGCTACGAACGATTTTCTTATGTTGATGTAGCGTCTATAATTTAAATAATCTTTATGTATTTATGATTGCCCCTGATGTATATTTATAAACCAAGGAATAAACTGACACTACCGATTACTAATGCGTAAACCATATTGATTAATTTTACCGCGATAAAACCTTTTTTTGATTCTGCGAACATAGGCAACATTCCATGTCCGTCTTGTGAAATAGAGCTAGCTAGTAAAATACTAAACGGAATAGAACCGGCCACAAAAAGAGTAACAAAAATTAAATGAGGGCCGGATTCTGGAATAATGCCTACCAAGACTGCGATGAGTAGTACTAAGAAACGGTTGTTAGAAATCAAGCTTTCTACATCTATATAATATGTTAAGAAATGCATGAACAATAAAATTCCAAATACCCATAAAAAAATACGAGGTAGGTGAATCTTTACAATGTGATTCCAAATATGCTTTTTCAAAAAATGCTCAGGTACGGTAATTACAATAAAAAGAGCAAAGACAAAGGAAAACATCAGGGTGATTTTAATCCATAAATCAGCCATACCTGCTATTAGCCCTTTAGCTAAACCTGCCATTAACGAAATTATACCTAAAGCAAGTGCCAGTCTGTATGATGAAGGTTGAAATAAATTTGACCATAATTTTTGTTTCTCAAAACATTTACAGTCTGGTTCGGTATGCAGCACTAAATTATGACTTGATTTTTTTTTCAGAATACCTTTGGGTCGATAAAATTTGTCGGTAACATAACCTGCCAAAATCCCTAGACCCAAAAGTGTAATGGTAATTATTGTTGCCTGTTTGGGAAACATGGCAAACATTACAAAGGCTTCATCACCACTGGTGGCAATCATAGTTGTAACCACAGCTCCGAAAGAAATCAATCGATGCGAAAACAAGGCAATAACCGTAAATGCCCCCAAGCAGCCCGGTATTGCCCCCAATATTCCAGCAATGGTGTATTGTTTCCATTTACTCCCGACAAGATACTTTTGCCACATACCTTTCGACAGAACATTTATGTATTCAACAGCTACCATCATAATAAACACAAAACCGGATATCATAACAGACTTTAAAAACACTTTGTATATCACTTCCATATCCTTTACATTGTCATCTATATTCTTCAACTGTTAAATTATCGAGCTATTCTGTTTCGTATCACTTCTTATTTTTTTGAAAGCCAAAAGGCAATCGCAAACCAAACATTACATTCCTCCCTATCATATTGAGGCCCAATGGTTTGGTGACTGACAAATGGTCAATATAAGCCTCATTTGTAAGGTTGGTGCCAGTAATATAAAAATCCATCTCTTGTTTGCCGACTGAAATACTTGTTCCTATTCTAGCATTTAGCAAGGTGTAGGCCGGCGTAACTGCTTCGTTTTGGCCTGTGCGATTTTGTTCAAAGAAATTCATCACCTCAACGGAAAAATAGGGCCTTTTGAGAAATCCTAATTGCTCCTGCTGTAATTTGACTTCTCCGGTCAATCGATCTGTTGGTGTAAAAGTAGGGTGTTCAATCCCTTCTGCATCTTCAGTGATGTCGGCACGTACCATACTATAACTGCCGTGGATACCAAGCCAAGAAACAGGATGGATGTCCAAAGCCACTTCTCCACCTGCTAGCGTTGCATCATTTTGGACATGTTGAAATATCTTCCCACCACCAATAGGCGCATCCTCATCGGTCATTACCACGTAGAGGAAATTGTTTACCATATTATAAAAGGGTGCTATGTTTAAGGTAGCCCAATCAGTGTGCAGGTGATAAGTAAAATCTATCTGATAATTACTTTGGGCATCAAGGTCTGGATTGCCTCTTTCAAACCTGCCACCATGGATACCGTTCTGGGTCAGTTCTGGTAAATTGGGCGAGCGAAAACCGCGGGCCACATTAGCTTTTAAAAACTGGTTTTCAGAAAAGTTATAAATAACGCCCAACGAACCGTTCACACTATTATAGGTATTGTCAATCTTAAAACGGTCTGTATTGGTAGTAGCTACGGGAAACGACTCCATACTTCTGTAATCGTATCGCAATCCGGTAGCAAGGGTAAATTTTTCCGCCAATAGAAAATCCCCAATAGCATATACTCCAATGTCGTTTATTTTGGCATCCGGCATGACCACATTGGGTTTGGTCTCGTCCGCTTCAT
>CAZJQS010000096.1:0-18684 GCA_964548175.1 uncultured Saprospiraceae bacterium | reverse complement strand
AAATGGGCATAAAAGACGTTTTTGCAGCCCAGTGAGGAAACTTTAAACAACTTCTTACTTAAGATAGTGCATTTTTTAGGTTCACAATAAATTAACATGTACATATTTATTCAGAATAGACAAAATTAAATTTTGTTTTAATTGGTTTGATAAAATTCTTTTTTATAGGTTTGTTTTTTTTAAGCATATTTTGCAGCTTTACACCTGCAATGTTTAGTGCGCTATGAACGCCAATAAAAGCATTCAGGTTTTTTGCAGTGAAAGAAAAGGAAGTGGGAAAATCATTCCATTTCTTTTTTGCAGCCTTGTAGAAGAGAAACGCTTTTAACTTTCTTTTGTTAGTAAGCCATTGTAATGTATGAAACTGGTAATTGATCATTAGTTAAATGGTCTACAGAATTGTCCTCCATTAACTAAGCTTCCGTTTGGCCTTTCCGGTAACGGAACGCATTCAACATCATGCCTCCTGTGTTAATTGATAACGGGAGGCATGATGTTTTTGTGCTCCATCGTCCGGCTTTTGCCGCCAGAGCAGGGTAGCCTGGAATTAGCCGGTGATTTGATGCAATAGCTGCCGGAGGCTCACCTGGATTTATCTTCAATTTTCTAAATGGCCTCTCATAAGAAAGGTCGGCTGAAAGTAGCCTACGGAGCCAAGATCGAGAAGGCCAGTAGGGTTGCAAATAAGGTTAACGCCACGATCGACAACCCAAAACTGAACTCCGGATCTGTTCCCTCAAATGAAAGGATGGCGTCCCACTCCTCAGGAACAGAGAGAGATCAATACAAAGTGAATGTTTTTTTCCTCATTTATCAACGACATTGAGGTGCTTCCAATAGTTGCTTTATCCCCAAAATACTTTATTTACAACAAAACAGGATTCCAATGAAACTTGATCTGAAACCCATTGGGCTTTTGCTGGGGCCTCTTATCTTTGGACTCATTTTGTTGCTGCCTTCCCCTGATTACTTAAGTCACGAAGCCTGGAGGGTTATTGCACTGGCGGCGTTCATGCTTTTTTGGTGGGTGACAGAGGCGGTGCCCATCCCTGTAACGGCTATTTTGCCCATCATTCTTGTCCCCTTTTTAGGTATTGAAGGATTGGATGTCAAAGCTGCCGCAGCGCCATACGCTAATCCCATTGTTTTTCTTTTTATGGGCGGCTTTATGATCGCAGTGGCTATGGAACGGTGGCGACTTCATCGCAGGATTGCCCTGAACATAGTCAAACTGACCGGGACCAATGCCAACGGAATTATTCTGGGTTTCATGATCGCAACTGCGGCCATAAGTATGTGGATCAGCAATACCGCAACTACGGTCATGATGCTGCCCATCGCCCTTTCTGTGATCGATCTGCTGACGGAAAAGCCGGAAGTAGAGGCCGGGCCCAGAGATAGAGGAATGCGTTTCTTTTCCGTTAGCTTAATGCTGGGAATCGCATATGCCGCAAATATCGGCGGTACGGCCACCATCATCGGCACGCCTCCCACTGTGGTTTTTGTCGGTTACATGGAAGAAACTTTCGATTATACAGTCAGTTTCACCGATTGGATGTTGCTGGGGACGCCTTTTGCTGCACTTATGATTTTTTTGACGTACTTTTTCATCACCAGAGTTTTATATCCTAACGGCTTAGGAGAATTCAAAGGCGCGCAGGAAGTCATCAGTAGTGAGTTAATGAAATTAGGAAAGATGACGACGGGAGAGCGCCGGACTTTATTCGTTTTTGGGGGGACTGCGCTGTTCTGGATACTTAGAAACCCAATTAATCAGCTTGCAGGCTCATTCCTGCCGAGTTTGGAATTCAGTGATACCAGTATTGCCCTAATTGCAACGGTATTATTATTCGTGATACCTGTTGACAGCGAAAAAGGAAAATTTATACTGGAATGGAAAGATACGGAAAAACTACCATGGGGTATTCTATTGCTTTTTGGCGGTGGATTGAGCCTAGCCAATGCACTGGATCATACCGGAATTATCGGCTTGATCGGCGAACAATTTACGCAAACACAGCATGTCGGGATATTCATTATGATCGGGCTGACAGCTGTTTCGCTGTTTCTGACGGAGATCATGTCCAATCTGGCGCTGGTAGTGGTATTATTGCCCGTGGTAGGAGGAGTAGCACTGGGAATGGGGCTTGATCCCCTGGTGCTCTGTATTCCGGTGACTCTGGCGGCCAGTTGCGCTTTCATGTTGCCGATGTCGACTCCGCCTAACGCCATCGTCTTTGCCTCCGGTTATTTGCGCATTCCGCAAATGGTGCGGGCAGGGCTGATCTTGAATATACTGGCGATCCTTTTGATCGCCTTAGCAGCACAATATTTTTTGCCGATCGTTTTTAATATTCAATAGGAATAGCAAGGCTGTCAGAAAAATCATCCAATTAATTTTGTAGCCTTATGCGTTTTTCAATAAACCAAGATCAACGACCAGAATCCAATATCAAGCATCTAACCACTAACATCCATGACCCAACTCAGCAAAAAACTCAATTTATTCGGGCTTACCATGATCGCGGTAGGTTCTTGTATCGGCTCGGGCATTTTTGTGACACCCTACGAAGTAGTGCAGGCGGTCCCTCATCATGCCTATGTATTGATCATTTGGGCGCTTGGCGGATTAATTGCGCTGACAGGAGCCTTGACGTTTGCCGAGTTGGGAGGCATGTACCCAAAGGCAGGCGGCGTTTATGTGTTCATAAGGGAAGCTTTTGGCGATCATTTAGGATTTTTATACGGCTGGGTGATTCTGCTGGTCATCAATACAGGGGCTCTGGCTGCTCTGGGGATGGCTTTGGCGGAATATGTCACCTTTTTTGTGCCTTTGACAACTGATGCAAAGGTCATTTTTGCCATTATTGTGGTATTGGGGCTGACGCTGCTTAATGGTTTGGGGATCAACTTAAGCCAGGCGCTGGCCAGCGTATTTACCGGATTGAAGTTGCTGGCTATGCTGGCGATCATGGTTGTGGGGTTATTATTTTTCGACTCCGAGAAGGTGAACTTGAATTTCAATATACTCGAGAATACGCCTGCTTCATTGTTTAGTGCTGTGTTGATCGGGCTGATAGGCGTGCTGTGGTCATTTGGCGGTTGGCATCATGCTTCTTATCTTGCCGGAGAGACCATTAACGCCCAAAAGAATGTGCCGCGTGCTATGGTGCTGGGGGCCGGCATTGTTACCCTGATGTATGTACTGATCAATCTGGCCTATATGTTGTTACTGCCGCTCTCAACAATTGCCCAAACCGCCAGGGTGGCGGGGGATGCGGTGGAGTCGGTGATCCCGGCCGGAGGCAGGATGGTGGCGGTGGCAATTGCTATTTCTATTTTTGGGACGATCAGCATTTACACCATGTCAGCACCCCGGATTTATTTTGCCATGGCCAGAGACGGCCTTTTTTTCGAAAAACTAGCCATCGTACACACCAGATTTCATACCCCGCTCAATGCCATGCTGGTTCAGGCTTTCTGGGCCATAGCCCTGCTGGCCTTTTGGGGGACATTCTCTAATCTGATCACTTATGTGACGTTTATGGATATTGCTTTCATGGCGATTGGGGGAGCGTCGATCTTTATTTTAAGAATAAAAAAACCGGATGCAAAAAGACCTTACCGTGTTTGGGGATATCCCTGGGTACCGGCTATTTTTGTAGCGATCTCCACGGCTTTTGTTATTAATACGCTTGTACAAAGACCTGTACAAGCCGTGGCAGGTTTGATCTTTACCGGCATCGGATTGTTGGTGTTTTATTTATTCAAAAAGAAATGAGAACCATGTTAATAGACAAAATAAAAAAACTGGCGGACCGCTACCACGAAGATACCATAGCGCTGAGAAGGCATTTGCACCAGTATCCCGAATTGTCTTATGAAGAAAAAGAAACCGGGCGTTTTATAGCAGAAAGGTTATCGGAATACGGCATTGAGCATCGTCATGGTATTGCAGAGAATGGAGTTGTTGCCCATATTCGGGGCCGTCGGCCTAAGGCGGGAGTAGTGGCATTACGAGCGGATATGGATGCATTGCCCATAAAAGAGGCCAATGAAGTGCCTTACAAATCGAGCAGGGAAGGAATCATGCATGCCTGCGGGCATGACGTGCACACTTCTTCCCTGTTAGGAACCGCCAGAATATTAAATGAACTGAGGTCGGAATTTACGGGTACGATCAAACTCATCTTTCAGCCTGCGGAGGAAAAACTGCCCGGCGGCGCCTCCATTATGATAAAGGAAGGCGTATTGGAAAATCCCACCCCTCGCTCCATTTTAGGACAACATGTTCATCCGCCGCTGGAGGTAGGAAAGGTAGGATTCAAGCCCGGCGTTTTTATGGCCTCTGCTGATGAATTATACCTCACCATTAGAGGACAAGGAGGTCACGGAGCACTTCCGCATGATTGCGTGGATCCTATTCTGGCTACTGCTCACATCATAACCGCCCTGCAACAGATCGTGAGCAGGAGGTCTAATCCTACTACTCCTTCTGTTTTGACAATAGGAAAGATCAATTCTTCAGGGGGGGCTACCAACATCATACCCAATGAGGTTAAAATCGCCGGCACTTTTCGGACATTAGATGAAGAATGGCGTTTCGAGGCGCATCAGCTGATGAAAAAACTGGCTCAGCAAATGGCTGAAAGTATGGGAGCCAGCTGTGACTTTGACATTCTGGTCGGTTATCCCTTTTTGCATAACGACGTCAAGCTTACCCTTCGTTCCAAAGAAGCGGCGGTCCAATACCTTGGAAAAGAGAATGTGATCGATCTCCCCGTGCGGATGTCGGCAGAGGATTTTGCCTATTATTCTCAGCAAATGCCGGCCTGCTTTTACCGGTTGGGTACAGGCAATCCTGCTAAAGGCATAACTTCTCCAGTGCATACCGACACCTTCAATGTGGACGAAGACTGTTTGCAACTCAGCACTGGCCTGATGGCATGGCTGGCCATAAAGGAATTGAAGGAGGATTGATCCTTTATTTCAAGCCGTTCCCCCACAGGACGCCTGTAGTACTTATCGGGGGGCTTAGGCCATGCTGGATGGGTTTGAACAGGATCTTCAACTGCACATCCATTTGGAAAATAACCTCCTTTTTCCAAAAGCCGTAGAAATGGAAAGAAGGCTGTTTAATTGACTGTTTGGACAGGTTTGAGTTAACATTTGATCCCGCCCGCCCGAAGGGATCAAAGTTTTTAGATACATTATATTTTAAAAAAATAAATTTATTAATCCATTATTTTTCAACTTACTTGCACATTAAAGATCTTGCAACTATATTTGTCCTATGCTATAATACTTGTATAAGTAAAAATAAAATTTGATGGAAAAGGGCAGGGAGTAAAGGTCTTTCCGTCGAAATTCCAAAACGAAAACTACGGGGCGAACATGGCAAGGATACTAATTGTAGATGATGAATCCAGTATAAGGCGGACATTAAAGGAAATCCTCGAATTCGAGAAATACGAGGTAGATGAAGCCAGAGATGGGATGGAGTGTTTGGTAAAATTGAAAAAGGAAAAATACGACGTCATTCTTCTGGATATTAAAATGCCTAAGATGGACGGCATGGAGGTTTTAGAGCGGTTGTCCGTTTTAGCACCGGATACACCGGTGGTTATGATCTCCGGGCATGCCAATATAGATACGGCTGTTGAAGCGGTCAAAAAAGGGGCTTTCGACTTCATCAGCAAGCCGCCGGACCTCAACCGGCTGCTCATCACTCTACGTAATGCCATGGACAAGTCTAATCTGCTTACCGAAACGAAAGTCTTAAAAAATAAGGTATCCCGGTCAAAAGTGCAGGAAATGGTCGGAGAGTCCCATTCGATGGCCAAGATCAAAGAAACCATAGAGCAGGTAGCGCCTACTGACGCGCGCGTGCTTATTATGGGGCCTAATGGTTCGGGGAAAGAGTTAGTGGCCAGGTGGATACACGAAAAAAGCCCAAGAAAAGGAAAGCCCATTGTGGAAGTGAACTGTGCAGCCATTCCTTCAGAGCTGATCGAAAGCGAGCTTTTCGGCCATGAAAAAGGCTCTTTTACTTCTGCAGTTAAGCAGCGCATCGGGAAATTCGAGGAAGCTAATGAGGGAACGCTGTTCCTGGATGAGATCGGCGATATGAGTTTGTCCGCCCAGGCAAAGGTGCTGCGGGCGCTCCAGGAAAATCGCATAACGCGGGTAGGAGGAAATAAGGAGATAAGGGTCAACGTCCGGGTCATTGCGGCTACCAATAAGGATCTCCGGCAAGAGATTCAGGCGGGCAGATTCAGGGAAGACCTGTTTCATCGACTGGCCGTGATCATTGCCCAGGTCCCTTCTCTGAATGAAAGGCGTGGGGATATTCCATTGCTGATCGATCATTTCAATGAGATGATCTGCGAAGAATACGGCGTACATACCAAAACCTTCACCGAATGCGCAATGGAAGCTCTGAAACAATTGAATTGGACGGGGAACATCCGCGAGTTGCGCAATGTCGTCGAACGATTGATCATCCTGGGTGGCCCAGTTATTACACGTAAGGATATTGAACAATATGTTACCCCCATGAGTGCTTCTGCAAATGAAGAATTCGGTTCTTTATTTGAACGCTTTGGAACGCTGGAAGAGTTACAGCATTTTATTGCCGAGCAGTATGAAAAATACAAAACCAAAGTGGCGATTTGATTAGACGGCTGTGCCCAAATACTACATCAAAGCATACAATCATCTAATCTAATATAGAAGGACATCAAAAAATCAGTCCCACCGTTAGCAATGCGGGGTCGATGCTTATCGACCCCTATTTTTTATGGTATAACTTTGGGGTTGTGTAAAAAGTCAGCTACTTCTCCCGCCTGACGGCCGTCAGGTTTGCTCGGCTTAAAGGATTCTATTTTTCGAGTGTTTTGCCGAAGAAAATCACAGATTTTCTTCGGCAAAACACTCGAAAAAGAATTTTATTAGCTGCGCAAAAGAGTAGGAAGACTTTTTACACACCCCCAGAGTTATACTTAAAATTGCTTCCCTATATGGCTTTTCTTGAACAAGAATATTTTACTTTTGAAGCTAAGTTAGAAAACATCAACAACCAACAAGTCCATGCAAAAGCAAGAAATGAAATCATGGGGAAAAAGTGTCAAGGCAGAAAACTCCTGGACCTTATTTAAGGTCATTTCTGAGTTAGTGGAAGGTTTTGAAACCCTCAATGAAATCGGCCCCTGCGTATCGGTTTTTGGGTCGGCTAGAACAAAGCCCGACCATCCCAACTACCAGTTAGCCGTGGAGATCGGCCGGCAATTGACGATGGCGGGCTACGGCGTGATCACGGGCGGGGGGCCAGGCATCATGGAAGCTGGAAATAAAGGAGCTTCACTAGCCGGGGGCAAATCCGTAGGTTTGAACATAGAATTGGAATTCGAACAAGGCCATAACATTTACATTGACTACGATAAGCTGATCAATTTCCGATACTTTTTTGTACGCAAGGTGATGTTCGTGAAGTATGCACAGGCTTTTGTAGTATTGCCGGGCGGGATGGGCACCATGGACGAGCTCTTTGAGGTCGTCACTTTAGTGCAAACCAAAAAGATAGATCCAGTCCCCATTATCCTGGTAGGGTCAGCGTTTTGGTCGGGCCTTAAATCCTGGATCAAAAATGTGATGTTAGAACAAGAGAACAACATAAATCCGAATGATCTCGAATTGTTTCCCATAGTGGATGATCCAAAGGAAGTGATTGAACTGATCAATGCTTTTTACGAACGCCGCAAAGGTGGGTTAAAGCCGAATTATACTTTATAAGGATACCACGAGGGTACTTTTCTTTTTTTTACCACACCAATAGGGGAAACAGAAAAACACTGCATCTGATTAATATAGAATAAGAGGCCACTCGGGGACAGGCGGCTGAACTTTGTCTGAAATAGCAAGGCTCAGGCAACCAATTCTGCGAGGTAAGCGTTTTGAACAAAAAACATACTAAAAGTGGTACTAAAAAGAATAACTCATCCGATCATGGAACAACAACTCATCGATATGATTAGCTGGAGCCTCAAAATTCCGAGTGCTCAAATCAATCCATACTCTGATTTTTCTGACGATCTCCATCTGGATGCCGTTGACAAAATTTTACTAATCGCTGATCTCGAAGCCCAGCTGGGCATTTACCTGACGCCTGAAGAAGCCGCAAGCATTCAAACTGTTCAGGACGCCAGTAACTTTTTTGCCAAAAGGTATGCAGCCTAGGTGTTGCAGTGATTCTTTTTTTCCCAAACAAGAAGTGTGTGAATGTTTTCCTTTTTTGGCGCCCAACACGAGGCGTATGCTGGATTGCAAGAGAACTTTCCTCTTTTGAAACACTTTTCTTTTGTGTATCTTTCCGGAAAAAATGTCCGCAAAGCGAACGGAAGCCCTTGAGCGTCTGGCATTTGAGCTAAAAATGTCTTTTCGGGAAAAAGATCAATGGAATCTCCACACCTTGCTGGTGGATTTCAAACTGTTCCGCAGGGGAGGTCGAAAAGGGATCACAAATATTATGCACCGGGCGGATCCGCTGCATAATACGGATGTTTATATCTTTGATTATCGCTATACCATCTCTACAGGAAACTCCTCCAAAACTTTCCGACAGACCGTCTTTTTCATTCATTCTAAGGAGCTGGGCCTGCCTTTTTTTCGCATGCGCCCTGAGCATTTTTTCGATAAAATTGGCAGCTGGCTGGGCATTGAGGACATTGACTTTGAAGACTATTCTAAATTTTCCCAGCAGTACCACCTTAAAGGGGATAACGAGGACTACATCCGCTACACCATGAGCGATGAAGTGCTGAAGTTTTTCACGGTCGAAAAAAAATGGTTCCTGGAGGGGATCAATTATTACATGATCCTCTATCAAAGGGATAAACAACTAAGCCCTGCTCAAATTAAAGTGATGTATAAAAAGGGAATGCACCTGTTCGAGTTATTTAAGGCTCAGGAGGGGTAGCACAGGTTGAGGTTGTTTGTGAGGGCAAAGGAGAGAGAGGAAAGATGTGGATAACAGTATTACTATCATTAGACCTCAAAGGTCTTAAAGACCTTTGAGGTCTAATGCAAGAGAAAAGACAGTTACTGTTAAAGCACAACCATCTGAAAAACAACATAAAAAATCAAAATCCTTCAATAAAGCCTTCTTTCTACAATGTTTTTTAAGCCAATTTATATACCTCTGAAAGCACCTTTTTGCTTAACATATAGAAAATAAAATGATTTATAAAAAATAAAATTAATAGTATTACTACTAAATCGAACAGCTGCTTCGGAAAGTGAAAAAAACAACCTGCCTCCTCGACCGCGAATAATTGTTTTAACATCAAATTCTTTTACCAACATCCTGTGGAAAACTACTTGTTAAAAAACTGGTATTCCGTAAACTTTTTGTTGTAAATTACTTGTTGATTCTTTGAAAAATGTTTTGAGCGTTGAGTAAGATGTAAGCAGTAGCACCCTTGCAAAAGGTCGTATATCTCATTATTCAATACTCAATACTCATTACCCAATACTCTTAACAACATGCCAGACTTCGTACACCTACATTGCCATACACAGTTCTCCCTGCTCGACGGCGCCTCCGAAATAGGCCCCATGATGGATAAAGCCGCTAAGGATGGGCAAAAAGGCGTAGCCTTAACCGACCATGGTAATATGTTCGGCGCCTTTAAATTTGTGGCCGAAGCCGAAAGGCGAGACCTCAAACCCATCATCGGATGCGAATTCTACCTGGTCGAAGACCGCCACCGCAAAGAATTCTCCCGCGCCAAAGGCGAAAAGGACAACCGCTTCCACCAACTGCTCCTGGCAAAAAACGCCAAAGGTTATGAAAACCTATCCAAACTGTGCTCCATCGGCTTTATAGAGGGATTGTATTCCAAATTCCCCAGGATCGATAAAGAAATTCTCGAACAACATACCGAAGGATTGATCGCCACCAGCTGCTGTATCGGCGCCGAAATACCACAAGCCATCCTGCACGGCGATATCGAAGGCGCCGAGCAAAAATTAAAATGGTGGCTGGATCACTTCGGCGAAGACTTCTACATCGAATTGCAACGCCATCGAGGATTGGAAAACATCGACGGACTAGGCGTCAGCCAGGAAGACGTCAACCAACAACTGATCGCATTTGCAAAAAAATACGACATTAAGATCATTTCTACCAACGACTCTCACTACGTAGAAGAGGATGATTACCTGCCCCACGATATTCTACTGTGCATCAATACCAACAGCCTGCTCGAAGACCTGGACCGCTTCAAATTCCCAAGCTCTGATTTTTATTTCAAAACCAAAGGCCAGATGGAGCAGTTGTTCAGCGACGTTCCAGAATCGCTGGAAAACACCATGGAGATTTTCGATAAAGTGGAAAAGCTGAAACTGGCAAGAGACGTTCTGTTGCCGGCCTATCCCCTCCCTCCGGGCATTAAAACACAGGATGAACTACTTCGCAAAATGACTTTCGAAGGGGCTAAAAAACGATACGGAACCCTTACACCGGAAATAGAAGAACGACTCAACTTTGAGCTGAGCGTCATCGAACAATCCGGATACCCCGGTTACTTTCTCATCGTGCAGGACTTTACCAATACCGCACGGGAAATGGGAGTCTCTGTAGGGCCCGGGCGAGGGTCGGCGGCAGGCTCAGCCGTTGCCTATTGCACCGGGATCACCAATGTCGACCCGATTAAATACGACCTGCTGTTTGAGCGTTTCCTCAATCCCGAAAGGGTGTCTATGCCGGATATCGATATCGACTTCGACGATGTGGGCCGGCAAAAAGTGATCGATTATGTGATCGAAAAATACGGCCGTAACCAGGTCGCCCAAATTGTGACCTACGGCACCATGGCGGCAAAAATGTCCCTGCGGGACGTAGGCCGTGTCATGAACGTTCCGCTACCGGACGTTGACCGGGTCGCTAAAACTTTTCCCGCTCACCTTAAGGCCAAGCTGAAAACAATACTCGCCGATGGAGACATCGATCCCAAACTGAAAGGCTCCATGAATGCTGATGACGTGGAAAAAGCCTACCAGTTCAGAGCCCTGGCGGAAGGCAATGACGAGATCGCTAAAATGATCCAAACAGCCAGAAAACTGGAAGGCTCCGTTCGCAATACCGGCATCCACGCCTGTGGCGTCGTCATCACTCCTGACGAAATTACCAAGTACGTCCCGGTAAAAGTCGATAAAGATTCCAATATGCTGGTCTCTCAATTCGACAACAGCGTGGCCGAAGAAGCCGGCTTACTCAAAATGGACTTCCTGGGATTAAAAACCCTCACCATTATCAAAGACGCCGTCCGGATGGTGAAAGAAACCCGTGGCATAGACATCGACCCCGAATTGGTCCCCCTGGATGATGAGACAACCTACGAATTGTTCCAGCAAGGAGAAACCGTCGGTATCTTCCAGTATGAAAGTACCGGTATGCAGAAATACATGAAAGAACTGGAACCCACCACTTTCGACGACCTCATCGCCATGAACGCCTTATACAGACCTGGACCCCTGGAATACATCCCTTCTTTCATTAATCGAAAACACGGCAGAGAGGAAATTACCTATGACCTGCCCGAAATGAAGGAGTATCTGGAAAATACCTACGGCATTACCGTCTACCAGGAACAGGTAATGTTGCTTTCTCAAAAATTAGCCGGTTTTTCCAAAGGCGAGGCCGATATGCTGAGAAAGGGGATGGGAAAAAAGAAAAAGAAGCTGATCGATATGCTGTACCCCAAATTTATCGAAGGGGGGCAGAATAACGGCCATCCTAAAGAAATCCTGGATAAGATCTGGAAAGACTGGGAGGCTTTCGCTTCCTACGCTTTCAATAAATCGCACTCTACCTGCTATGCTTTCGTTGCCTTCCAAACCGCCTATCTGAAAGCTCACTATCCGGCCGAATTTATGGCCTCCGTACTGACCCATAACAAAAACGACATCAGTAAGGTGACCTTCTTCCTGGAAGAATGCCATCGCATGGATCTGACCGTGCTTGGACCTGATGTCAATGAATCCGCTTCTGATTTTTCAGTGAATAAGGACGGACACATTCGTTTCGGCCTGTCTGCTTTGAAAGGAGTAGGAGAGGGGCCTGTGGAAGCCATCCTGGAAGAACGGCAAAAAGGAGGGCCGTTTACCAGCATCTTCGACCTGGCGCAGCGCGTCAGCTTGAAAGCCGTAAATAAAAAAGTGATGGAGTCACTGGCCCTGGGCGGCGGCTTCGACTGTTTCAGCGATCAACTGACCCGGGCGCATTTCTTTGCTCCCTCCGATAAATACGATACTTTTATCGAGCACCTCCTTCGTTATGGTAATGCTCATCAAGCACAGGTAGCCCAGGCAGCAACTTCACTGTTCGGTGCTTCTGAAGATGCACTCATCCCGCAGCCTCCCATTCCTAAATGTGAATCCTGGGGACTGGTTGAAAAGCTGAATCGTGAAAAAGAAGTGACCGGTATCTTCATCTCCGGATATCCACTGGACGATTATCGCATCGAGATCGAAAACTTCACCACCTGCCCGCTCAACCGGGTGGAAACTCATCAGGC
Organism: uncultured Saprospiraceae bacterium; assembly: GCA_964548175.1. Lineage (GTDB taxonomy): Bacteria > Bacteroidota > Bacteroidia > Chitinophagales > Saprospiraceae > JANQPA01. The sequence continues at coordinate 6,109 of CAZJQS010000096.1, read as the reverse complement.
CAATGGCAACGGCGGCCTCAACCTGGCAGGCATGGTTACTCTAGCCAAACATTTGGTCAGTAAAAACGGCAACGGCTGGGGAATATTCGAACTGTCCGATTTCCATGGGAAAATTGAGTTCAAATTGTTTGGAGAGGATTACCAGAAATTTAAACACCTGCTGGAGGAAGGAAAGGCCCTTTACGTAAAAGGCAAATACCAGCGCGGCTGGCGCGACGAACTCGAATTCAAACTTCAGGACGTCAAACTGCTGGAAGGTATCGCCCAATCCCTGACGGAGTCCATCACACTCAAAATCTCTATTAACCGGCTCCAACCAGAATTAATCGACACCATCGATCAGCTTTGTTCCTCCCGAAAAGGGAAACATCGCCTTAAACTGGAGTTTTACGACAAGGAAAATCGTACCAGCGTAAGGGCTATGTCCAAGGATCGCAAAGTAAATGCAGATATGGAGTTTATTAAAGCTCTGGATAAGATCGGCCTGAGGTATACCATAAATTAAAACTTTGAATAAAAAAGGCCGTCGGCCTTTTTTATTCAAAAAAAACTTACTCTCCCTTTAACCTAAGCTTAACTAAAATAATTTCCTCCTTTTCAGAATTTTATCTCAATTTTACGTATCAAATCAAGGTTTGAATTATGAGACACACTGCCGGTTTTCTAAGCTTTTGTCTTTTCTTAATACTCTTAATGGCTTCCTGTACCAACCAGCCGGAAGCTGACAAGGGACCTTCCTTTTCTGTGGTAGATAATTTCGAAGAACTCGAACCCATTTTTACCAAAAATAATGACTCTACCTATGTCATCAACTTTTGGGCTACCTGGTGTAAGCCTTGCGTGAAAGAGCTGCCTTACTTCGAACAGCTGCACAAAGTAATGAAAGGTGAAAAAGTCAAAATCTACTTGGTCAGCATGGATTTTCCGGATGTCATCGACACCAAACTCAAACCTTTTATCGAAGAACATCAACTTCAAAACGACGTCATCGCCTTTACCGATGGCAATCACAATAGCTGGATAGGAAAAGTGGAAGAAGCCTGGGACGGCGCTATTCCAATCACCATCATCTATAACGCTAAAGACCGCAAATTCTTCAGCGGCGAATTGGATTCTTTTGAGGAGTTAAACGGAACCGTCAGAAAAATGCTGTAATATCTAAACTGGGTTTGGGGCGCCAGTCCCCGTGTATTAAACATTCCCTGTCACCGAATTTTATAACAAAAGTTAATTTTATCACTATGAAAAAAATGATCCGACTATCAATCTTGCTGGCGGCTGCTTTTAGTCTTTGGACTGCAGCTTCTTATGTAGATACTGCCGCATCAGCAGATGGACTGAAAGTGGGCGATACGGCTCCTGATTTTCAACTTAAAAACATCGACGGGAAAATGTATTCCCTGGAAAGCATCGCCAAAGAATACGAAAAGGAAGGAAAAGAGCTGAAAGGATACATCGTAACCTTTACCTGCAACACTTGCCCTTTCGCCGTGAAATATGAGGATCGCCTGATCGCGACACATAAGAAAATGGCCCCGAAAGGATGGCCTATCGTGGCAATCCAGCCTAATGATCCCGAAGTACAACCCGGCGACAGCATGGAGAAAATGCAAAAGCGTGCTGAAGAAAAAGGATTTCCTTTCGTTTATCTGATGGATGAAGGTCAACACGTATATCCACAGTACGGCGCAACTCGCACGCCTCATATCTTTTTGCTGGATGCAAATCGAAAAGTACACTACATAGGCGCCTTGGATGATAATGCCAATAGCCCGGATGCAGTAGAAACGGAGTATGTAGTAGAAGCTATTGAAGCCATTGAGAATGGTAAAAAGCCGGACCCCGATTTTACAAGGGCGATCGGTTGTACCATCAAAACCAAGTAATAAAAAAATATACCCGTCTCAGACGTCAGACGGGTATATTTTTTATATTAAATTACTCTGATTGCTTTGACAAAAAAGGTCAGAACGAAAGGCAGGGCCAGCCAGAACCACTCGTCCACATACATCAACAACAAGATCATCGCTGCCAAGGAAACAAAAAAGAGGATCCAGTCTAAACCTGTAGATTTTTTAGTTACTTCCATGTTTTTCGTTTTTGTCCCACAAATGTAATAAGTAATTTTTAAAAGTCTGTCCCCATTCTGTCAATACTTTCTTTCCTTTTTATCTCCTTCCGGCCACCCTGAGCTTGCTGAAGGCGCCCCCTCACAATACTCCATACCCACTACTCACATCATGGATTAGGCACTACCAGTGCAGGCACATCATGTTGCTTATACATCTGGTTAAAATCGACGATGTCTTTATTCAGGATATTCCACATTGACCGATAAAGCCGTTGCCATTCTTTGGCCAGGTCTTGAAAACGTTGCTGAGCCCCCTGAGTGACCCTTGGGTCATGGGCATCGACCCGGCCCAGTAAGTTGGCCAGTTCGGCATTGAGTTTATTGGGAAAGTTGATGACGTCCTGATGAGTTTTTTGTTTGGACTGGATCAGTTCCGATTCCCATTCTTCGATTCGCTTTTGAATGTCAATGCCTTTTTCGATCATTGTTTCTACGCAACCGGCTTTTCTCAGCTGTTGGGTCAAAAATTCGACCTGTATCTTCAAATCGCGCATGCGATTCACCGATTGGTGTATTTCTCTGATGGTCGATTCGATCTGCTGCGTCAGTTCTTCCTGGGAGGCATAATCCGATTCTTTAGCTTTAAGTCTTGGATCCGGCAGTAAAACAAATGGCTGTTCGAAAGAATCTTGCCGGACGATCAATCTGGCCGTGTAGTTACCGGGCGCCATTCGGCTGCCCTGATAGCTGCCCGCCATAAATACCTCTGCCACACCAGGAATAGAATAACCTCTCATATCCCAATTAAAGCGATTGACCCCCGCCTCGGAAGGAAGCCTTGGCTGTGGAGCAGGGCCGCCTTCATACTGCTGAAAGCTTCGGTCTTCCTGATTGCTGTACTGCCTGACAACGGTGCCCTCTTCGTTGACGATCTGCAGGTTGACGATAAAGCTATCCAAATTATAAGGCAGGTGGTAATCAATGATGACCCCCGGTAAAGGGTTTTGTCCAACTTCCATGCCTCCGGGATTTCCGCCTTCTACCCGGTAAGTGTCGCTGGGGCGGAATAAGCAGGCGTCATATCTTGACAAAACGCCCATGGACTGCCTCACGGCATTCAGATTATCGAGTATCCAGAAAGCCCGGCCTCCGGTGGCGATAACCAGGTCATCTTCCTTAATGGTCATATCGCGAACGGACGTCACGGGAAGGTTGAGTTGAAAAGGGAACCAGCGTTCTCCCTTATTGAAACTAATATATATACCGTTTTCTGTGCCGGCATACAAAAGTCCTTCCCGCGCAGGATCCTCCCGGACCACTCTCACAAAGTCGCGCTGAGCGATGCCTTTGGTGACCATTGACCAGTTTTCTCCATAATCGGAAGTATGGAAGATCATAGGAGTGGAATCGTCGAATTTGAATCGCGTGGCCACTACATAGGCTTCACCGGGATGATGTGGAGACACTTCTATGCTGGTGATGAGGCTTTCTTGATAGCGAAGTTCATCAGGAGTGATCTCTTTCCAGTCCTGCCCGTCATTCTGGGTCAAATGCACCAGTCCATCATCACTGCCTACCCAGAGTACGCCCGCCTGATGAGGGGAGCAAGCCAGGTAGCTGATCGTATTGTAATTTTCTCCGCCGGCCCCTTCATTGGTAAACGGAATGCCGCCGAGCCCTTGTTTGGAGGAGTCATCCCTGGTAAGATCAGGACTGATCTCCTTCCAGCTCAAGCCCCCGTCTTTAGTTTGCAGAACCTTGTTGGCAGCATGGTAGATGACTTTAGGATTTTGCGGCTGCGCTACGATCGGCGCATTCCAGTTGAACCGGTATTTCATTTCTTTAGGAGTGGTGGCCAGGCCGATGGCCGGGTAGGCCATGATGTCCTTCTTTTCCTGCGTCCGCTCATCATAAAGTGAAATATATCCCTGATAGCAGCCTCCGTAAATTTCTTCCGGACGGTCGGGATCAAAAGCTATAAAGCCGCTTTCACAACCGGAAACGGCGTACCAGTCTTTCCAGCCGATCCCATCTCCGTTAGTACTGGATGGGATCGCAACGGTGCTGTTGTCCTGTTGCCCTCCATAAAGGTAATACGGAAAACGGTTGTCGGTTATGACGCGGTAAAATTGTCCGGTGGGTTGATTGCGTTGCGTTGACCAGCTTTGCCCCTGGTTAAAAGTAATGCAGGCGCCGCCGTCATTGGCCAGAACGATGTTATCCGGATTGTCCGGATTGATCCACATATCGTGTTGATCGCTATGTGGGGTAGCGATGGAAGAGAACGATTGCCCCCCGTCGTTAGAGCGAAGCATCTGTTCATTAAGCACGTAAACCGTTTCTTCATCCTGCGGGTCGGCAAATATTTCGGTATAATACCAGGCTCTGCCTACAGTTCTGCGGTCAATGGAGGTTTGTACCCAGTTTTCTCCAGCATCTTCAGAACGGAAGACGCCACCTTGCTCTGCTTCGATATTAGCGTAAAGAATTTTAGAGTTGGCTGGAGACACCGTCACGCCTATTTTGCCCATGTTTTCAGGCAAGCCTTTACAAACCTTTTTCCAGTTGCGCCCTCCATCCGTTGATTTATAAATACCAGAACCAGGCCCGCCGCTTTTGATCTGCCAGGGCGTGCGTTGATGATCCCACATGGCAGCATAAAGGATTCGGGGATTATTTGGGTCGATGCTCAAATCTGAAGCCCCGGTGGTTTCGTTGAGGTAAAGCACCTGAAGCCAGTTTTTTCCGCCGTCTTCCGACATATATACCCCCCGCTCCTGGCTGGGGCCGTAAAGCGCACCCTGGACAGCAACATAAACCAATTCCGGATCTCGTGGATGAACCACGACCGACGCTATATGCTGGGACTTTATCAGTCCAAAATGTTTCCAGGTTTTTCCCGCATCTGTAGACTTGTAAATGCCGTCACCGGAGGAGGTCATCACCCCTCGCACTGAATGTTCTCCTGTGCCGACATATAGAATGTTCGGATCAGTGGGTGCTACACTTATAGCACCCACGGAGGCTGAACGGAAGTATCCGTCTGAAATATTGTGCCAGCTTAATCCGGCATCTTCTGTTTTCCACACACCACCACCTGCAGTTCCCATGTAATAGGTTAATGGATCGCCTTTCACTCCGGATACGGCTACGCTCCGCCCTCCCCGGAAAGGACCGATGTTTCTCCACTTTAGGCTATTGAATTGTGCGGCGTGAAAAATGGCAGGTCTTTTGTTCCCCTCTGATGTTTGACTTTTTTGTGCTTGTGTGTGTGTAGTAAATAAAAATAGCGTAGTTAGCAACATGTAACATACTCTAATGCGCTTCATGTCTGAAGTTTTTTTGAACCCTGGGCATACCCCTTCAGGCCCAACTTTGGGTAATGTAGTTTCTCATAGATTTTTTACAGTTGCGATCAGAAATAAATACAATTGAAATACAGCCGGAAAAAAGGCTGCAGGGCAGACTCTATGTGGGGGGGAAATAATACTTCAAAAATAATAATATATGAAATGAAAAGCTACCCCCCTGAGCAAATTATAGGCTAAATTACGACTATATTTCGAGTATTTGCCTATTTTTTAAAAAAAATCTACCTCAATGCCCTACTCCAATAACCATTCTCCCTTCTTTTGAACAAACCGCATAGACGTGCCTCTTGCGTTATGCAGCTTTATTTTTACAAAAGCTTCATCTCCTTTCCTCTGTATCAAAGTGAATTCAAGCCACTTATCTATTTTTCTCATAAATATATCTTCCCTGCTTAATATCATGACTTTCTTGTTGGTCCTAAGTATGGAGGCTCTGCAATTCATGTTGTTGCAATAGTCATTGGACAGGATAAAAACGGTATTGAAGGCTTTAAAGTAGTTCTGCACTTCGTCTGTTTCAATAGAAAGCTCAACCAGGCGCTCGGTCAGATACTGCTGCCCATAATTCTGTGGAGGGGCAGACAGGAAGAACAGCACAAAGAAAAAAATCGGGTAGATTTGGTTCATTTCTTTAATTTTCTACAAATATAAGAGCGTTGAACCCAAA
>CAZJQS010000095.1:0-18949 GCA_964548175.1 uncultured Saprospiraceae bacterium | reverse complement strand
AAACTCAAAACTCAAAACCCAAAACTCAAAACTCAAAACCCAAAACTCAAAACCCGAAACCCAAAACCCAAAACTCAAAAACCCAAAACGAACATGAACCTAAACGACATCAAAAAGGCTTATTTCATAGGCATCGGAGGCATAGGGATGAGTGCGTTGGCTCGCTACTTCAACTTCAATGGAGTCGAGGTTCATGGATATGATCGTACCGAGAGTCCGCTGACCAGGAAGCTGGAGCAGGAGGGCATGGCGATACATTACGAGGAAGACCTCGGAGCGATCCCGGATCAGTTGGATCTGGTCGTTTTTACACCGGCCATTCCTGCGACGCATAAGGAACTGCAGTATTTTCGGGGGAATGGGTTTGCAGTGAAAAAAAGGGCAGAAGTGTTGGGGATCATCAGCAGGAGTAAAAAAACGGCTGCTGTAGCGGGAACACACGGCAAAACGACTACCTCTTCCATGCTGGCTCATTTGTTGCGGGCCAGTGAAGTGCCGGTGACGGCCTTCCTTGGTGGGATAGCCCGGAATTTCGACTCCAATTTTGTTTGGGGCGACAGCGACTGGGTTGTTGTGGAAGCCGATGAATACGATCGTTCCTTTCTGCATCTTCATCCGGATGCTGCTGTGATCATGTCGATGGATGCGGATCACCTGGACATCTACGGTGATCAGGAAGCCTTGCATGAGACCGGCTTTGCGGCCTTTGCCCGGCAGTTGAAACCGGGAGGCCGGTTGTGGGTGCAGGAAAAATGGGAAGCTGCTCTTTCCGGAATACAAGCAATAGGAACTTTCGGTATTGAGGCCGGAGAAGTACAAGCCGGGAACATCAGGATAGCAGAAGGCTATTTCGTTTTTGACTATAAAAATGGAGAAACCATACTGGAAGGGTTAAAGCTACCCATGCCCGGCCGCCACAATGTAGAAAATGCAACGGCCGCCATCACGCTGGCTTTGCACATTGGCGCCCGGCCGGAAAAGATAGGGGAGGCGCTTCAGTCTTTCCAAGGCATTGCCCGGCGCTTTGACTTTATCGTTCGGAAAGAAGGGCAAGTATACATTGACGATTATGCCCATCACCCTTCTGAATTGAAAGCCGCCATCGGGGCAGCGCGGACGTTTTATCCCGGCCGCAGGATAACAGGGGTTTTCCAGCCCCATTTGTACAGCAGGACCCGTGATTTTGCCGACGGTTTTGCTGAGGCTTTAGATCTGCTGGACGAGGCCATATTGCTGGATATTTATCCGGCCAGGGAGGAACCCCTACCCGGAGTAGACTCAGCTATGCTTCTGCAGAGAATGAAATTGAAGAACAAGGAATTATTGAGTAAAGAACAAGTACTAGACAAAATAAAAAAAGAACAGCCGGAAGTACTGATGACGCTCGGCGCCGGCGATATTGACCGGCTGGTGGCGCCGATAAAAGATTTGTTGGAAGGCGTTGAAGCCTGAAAAATATAAACGAATGAACGGTTTTGATTATGTCAAGTTGGGAAAACAGCTGCTCTGGATAGCCATCATTGCGGTGGCGGCCGTCTTTATCGTTTCTGCTATCGAGCAGAAGGAAGCCAGCCCGGTACAGGGAATCTTTGTCAACATCGAGCCGCTGGATAAGGATGATTTGCTGATCACCCAGGAAGATGTTCTGACGACGATCGATCAAAGCTTCGGCTTCCAGTTTCAGGGTACGCCCATCGGTGAGATCAATGTAGCGCGTATGGAACGGGTGCTGGAAGAAGATCCGTTTATTTTGGACGCCAATGTGTTCATAGACGCCAAAAACTACATCAACATTACTATAGAACAAAGGGAGCCGGTTATTCGGATCATTGATAATAACGGGTTGAACTATTATCTGGACAAAAAGGGCTTCAGAATGCCTTTGTCTGATCACTTTACAGCCCGGGTTTTGGTGGTGACCGGCAATTTGCCGCCCTATACTCCGGATTTTCTCGAAAAAGAAAACCATGGATTAAAGGATGTTTTTGAACTGGCCAATACCCTCATGGATGACGAGTTTCTGCAGGCGCAGATCGAACAGATCTATGTGTCCAATACGCGGGAGATCGTCCTGAGCCCTAAGGTGGGTGATCAGAAGATCCTTCTGGGGAAATACGAAGACATACCGGAAAAGCTGGAGAAGTTGATCATTTTTTATAAGCAGGCCTTGCCTTATGAAGGGTGGAATAAGTACAAGTCCATCAATTTGAAATATAAAGATCAGGTTGTCTGTGAGAAACGCTGACAACCGGCACATATAAGCGGCCCCCCGGGCCACAAGCGGTAAAAATAATTAGAGGAGTCAGAGAAAGCTCCGGAATTTTTAAAAGTGGATACATGATGAAAACTCAGGCATCTAATTCAGACATTGTCGTAGCATTAGACATAGGAACTACTAAGGTATGTGCTATTGCCGGACGCAGAAACCAACATGGTAAACTGGAAGTACTGGGCGTCGGAAAAGTCAATTCAGACGGCGTGCTGCGAGGAGTAGTTTCTAATATTGAAAAAACGGTAAACGCCATTGCGGAAGCCGCCAATCATGCCAAACGCAGTTCGGGCATTAACTTTGATGTGGTGCATGTGGGGATTGCCGGCCAGCACATCAAAAGCCTGCAACATCGCGGTATCCTGGTAAGGGATAACGACCATACGGAGATCAGCGAAAAAGACATCAATAAGCTGATCAGCGATATGTTTAAGCTGGTGCTTCCTCCCGGCGACAAGATCCTGCACGTCATTCCTCAGGAGTTTACGGTCGACAATGAACAGGGCATTACCGATCCTATCGGCATGTCGGGAGTCCGTTTGGAAGCTAACTTCCACATTATTACCGGCCAGATCACCGCTTCAAATAATATTTATCGTTGCGTGGAGCGGACGGGGCTGAAGCTGGCGGATATGACCCTCGAACCCATCGCCTCTGCAGCAGCCGTATTGAGTGAAGAAGAAAAAGAAGCCGGGATCGCCCTGGTGGATATTGGCGGGGGAACGACCGATATCACCATTTTCCAGGACGGCATTATCCGCCATACCGCAGTTATTCCTTTTGGGGGCAATGTGATCACCAAGGACATCAAGGAAGGCTGCACGGTTATGACGCAGCAGGCAGAAAAACTTAAGATCAAATTTGGCTCCGCCCTGGCTCAGGAGGTTTACGACAACCGGATCATCACCATCCCGGGCTTAAGAGGCAGAGATCCAAAAGAAATATCAGAAAAGAACCTGGCCCGGATCATACAGGCCAGGGTAGAAGAGATCCTGGATTACGTAGTCTGGGAAATCCGCCGCTCCGGATATGAGCGCAAGCTGATCGGCGGCATCGTGCTGACCGGCGGGGGTGCTTTGCTGAATAACATAGACAAACTGGCGGAATACCATACCGGAATGAGCACCCGCATCGGCATACCGATCGAACACCTGGCTCATGGTTACAACGAACAGCTAAGTAGTCCGATCTACTCCACAGCCATAGGACTATTGCTGAAGGGTATAGAAAATACCGAACGGGGCAAATACCTGCAACAGGAAAAAACAGAAGAAAAAGGTGCTGCCGGACAGGAAAAAGCGCAAGAGGTAGATGCCGGCCCGAAGTGGTACGAACAATTGTTTAAAAAGACCAAAGAATGGTTTGAGACCGAACCGGATTCTGAATTTTAGAAAACTTACTGAACCACATATATTTTGATACTGATATTCTTAAAACCACAAGCGGTAAAAGTTACCAGGCTGATGTTGAGCGCGAAGACAATCTACCAATTGCTTTAGTTCTCCTTACAGCTGGAAGTCCGTACAAAAACTAGTCAATATGATGTTTGATTTGCCAAGAGATGAAAGTCCGATCATAAAAGTGCTCGGAGTAGGCGGAGGCGGCAGCAACGCTGTTACACACATGTACAATCAGGGTATTGTAGGTGTGGACTTCGCCATTTGCAATACCGATGCTCAAGCGATGGAAACGAGCCCGGTGCCTACTCGAATACAGCTAGGGCCTAACCTGACCGAGGGCCGCGGCGCAGGCTCCAAGCCGGATGTCGGAAAAAGAGCCTGTGAGGAGTCTATCGAAGAAGTCAAGCAATATCTGACGAATAATTGCAAAATGCTCTTCATTACGGCCGGTATGGGTGGCGGTACAGGTACCGGAGCAGCACCTATCATCGCTAAAACCGCTCAGGAAATGGGCATATTGACCGTAGGGATCGTCACCTTGCCATTTACCTTCGAAGGCCGGAGACGTACCTCGCAAGGCGCCGACGGCTTGTCCGAATTGAAGAAAGCCGTGGATACCCTGATCGTGGTATCCAATGATAAGCTTCGTCAGATCCACGGCAACCTGTCTTTGTCCGATGCTTTTTCCCAGGCAGATAATATCTTGTCTACCGCTGCTAAAGGTATTGCCGAGATCATCACCGTACCGGGTTACGTGAACGTTGATTTTGAAGACGTCAATACGGTAATGCGCGCCAGCGGCGTGGCCATCATGGGAACGGCTTCCGCAGAAGGCGAAGATCGCGCCAAAAGAGCTGTAGACGATGCCCTGCATTCTCCTCTGCTGGAGGATAACGACATCCGCGGCGCTCGCCACATCCTGCTGAACATCACTTCCGGCAATAAAGAAGTGACCATGGACGAGATCTTCGAAATAACCGAGTTCGTCCAGGAAGAAGCCGGTTATGGAACAGACCTGATCTGGGGTAATTGCTTCGATGAGAACCTGGGCGACAAGATCAGCGTAACCGTCATCGCTACCGGTTTTGAACACAAACACCGAGTCATCAATGAGTCTGCTAAGGATAAAAAGATCGTCGTTTCTCTCGATGATGAGCCGGATAACAGGCCATCCCCGCCTAAGCAGAAAAGCAGACTGGCCGACATCGGTTTTGATGAGCCGCTTATCAGCGAGGAAAACTCCTTCGAATTCGATAACGTACGTGATACCATCGAGCGATACCAGCGTCACCGCTATTCTTACGAAGAACCATATGTGAGGGATGAAAAGAAAGCCAATGAAGAGGAAGATAAGCGCAAAATGTACGAGCGGGAATTGAAGCGCCGCGAACGCCTGCGCAGTCACAATCTGAAGCTCAACAACCCGAATACCATCATCGAGTTGGAAAATGAGCCTGCTTACGTTCGCCGGGGCGTTCAATTGGATGATGTGCCGGATTCTTCAGAGGAAGTGTATTCCAAATACACCATTTCTGACGATGACGAGCCGGAGATCAATTCGAATAATTCGTTTTTGCACGATAATATTGATTAGTAGCGTAAGGCTGGGGCTATATAAATTATTTTTTTACATAACCACAGCCTTACGCTGACTTTTTTTCCATTTGCGTTACACGGTAGGTGTTGGGAGAAACCCCCGCCCATCTCTTGAAGGACCGGGAAAAAGCACTGTTGTCGTTGTAATTTAGCAGATAAGCAATTTCTGTAATACTTAGGTCTGGTTGCTCCAGATAACTGAGGGCCAGCTCTTTTTTCCATTCATCGCTGAGTTGCTGAAACGTATAACCTTCCTCTTTCAGCCTTCTTTGCAAGGTGCGCGGACGAGTAAAACGACTTATCTCGGAATCTCAGATGAGCATTATTTTTATATCATTCACCCCCTTCTTTCTACGCTTCACACTTTTTGAGCTTCACCCATCAGCTTTTTCTCCGAACTTTAAGAAGTTGTTTAAAGGAAACCATTGAAACGTCCTGAAGTTTTCAGAGTCTATAAGACAAAGATTTTTTAGAAAAAAGAAAAAAGTACTTCGAACGTGTTGACCTTTTGGCTTTTTACAACACTAATAACAGGAAAGAAAGTTGAAAATGTCGCTTTTAGGCAATAAAGCCCCTTTTTAACACCGATTTAAACCGAAATCGACAACATAATAGATAGAATTAAAGTTATAACATAGAATTTAAACAAGCTATAATCATGAACATCCGAAAAATAAAACTCGCTCTTTCTGTAGGACTGATGAACGCCAATTCGGGCAACATTCTTGCCGTGATCAAAGACCAGATGTGCGTTTTTAAAGATGAGGTAGGGAATTTTCTCGGCCTTACTGAAGTGAACAACAACCGCCTGAATCGCAACCATATCAAGCATACTTACAAGCTGCAATTTGAGCATTGCACCCTGGACGTAGACCTGGTATCCAATCCAAGTACGAAAACGCAAGTAGTGCAGGGATTTCAGCTGCGCTAAGTTCACTGGTCTGATCATCAAATTTAGTCTATGACTTTAAGGTTTATAACTACACGGTAAGCTTTCCTTTTTTTCTCCTATCCGATTCATCAGAACAGGGGCCTGCTTTCCTTTTCCGATAAAATTAACCAAAAGATATTCACCCCTCTATTTCATCCTATCTAAAAAGTATCTACTTTTGCGGCGTCAAAAAATTAACCTATGACTTCAATTAGAAACATTGCCATAATCGCGCACGTCGATCACGGCAAAACCACTCTGGTGGATAAGATGTTGCTGGCAGGACGTTTGTTCCAGGAGCATGAAAAACCAGGGGAACTTATGTTGGACAACAATGACCTGGAAAGAGAACGGGGCATTACCATCCTTTCCAAAAATGTGTCGATCACCTATAAAGACGTCAAGATCAACATTATCGATACTCCTGGCCACAGCGATTTCGGAGGCGAGGTGGAACGCGTATTGAACATGGCCGACGGCGTGTTGTTGCTTGTGGATGCTTTTGAAGGGCCCATGCCGCAAACGCGCTTTGTATTGCAGAAAGCCATCGAACTGGGATTGAAGCCGATCGTAGTGGTCAATAAGGTCGATAAGCAGAACTGTACGCCTGATGAAACCCAGGAGGCGGTTTTTGAACTGATGATCAACCTCGATGCCACTGAGGATCAGCTTGATTTCCCGACCTTATTCGGCTCCGCGAAATTCGGCTGGATGAGCCACGACTGGAAAGAACAGACCGATACCATTATGCCATTGCTGGACGCCATCATCGAGTACATTCCGGAACCAAAGGTGGCGGAGGGACCGACTCAGATGCTGATCACGTCGCTGGACTATTCTCAGTTCATCGGACGTATCGCAGTAGGCCGCCTCAACCGGGGGACGTTGAAGGAAAATCAGCAGATAGTGCTTGTGAAAAGAGACGGACGGATTGAAAAATACAAGCTCAGAGGCCTTTATGTTTTTGAAGGATTTGAAAAGGTAAAAGTCGATTCTGTACAGGCTGGGGACATCTGTGCACTGGTTGGTATGGAAGGCTTTGAGATCGGCGACACGGTGGCTGACCCGGAAAACCCGGAAGCCATGCCTACTATCGCTATTGACGAACCGACCATGAGCATGGTCTTTACCATCAATAACTCTCCTTTCTTTGGGCAGGAAGGTAAATACGTTACTTCCCGCCACATCAAGGAAAGATTGGATAAAGAATTGGAGAAAAACCTGGCCCTTCGGGTGGAAGAGACCGACTCGGCTGACTCGTTCCGGGTGTATGGCCGGGGCGTACTGCATTTATCGGTGCTCATTGAAACTATGCGCCGGGAAGGATACGAATTACAGATCGGCCAGCCTCAGGTGATCACCAAAAAGGTCGACGGCATCGACCACGAGCCGGTGGAAGAATTAAACATCGACCTTCCTGATGAGCATTCCGGAAAGGCCATCGAGATGGTAACGCGCCGCAAAGGCATGCTCCTTTCCATGGAGCCCAAGGGCGATCGCGTATTGCTGAAATTTGAGATCCCCTCCAGAGGCATCATCGGCCTCAGAAGCCAGATGCTGACGGCTACTGCCGGAGAGGCCATTATGACGCATCGCTTTATTGAGTTTCAGCCGCATAAGGGCGAAATTCCCGGCCGCATCAACGGCTCGTTAATCAGTATGGAAACCGGTAAGTCGATTCCTTATTCTATCAATAACCTGCAGGAAAGAGGCCGGTTCTTTATCGGGCCGAACGAAGATATCTATGAAGGCCAGGTAGTGGGCGAGAACAGCCGTGCAGGTGATCTGGTCGTCAATCTTACCAAGACCAAAAAACTGACCAATATGCGCTCCGCCGGGGCGGACGATAAAACCAAACTGGTGCCGCCTATTCGATTTACGCTGGAGGAAGCCCTGGAATACATTCAGGAAGATGAGTATGTGGAAGTGACACCTGAGTCACTTCGCCTTAGAAAGATCCTGCTGAAGGATCATGAGCGGAAGCGCGCAAAGAATAAAGCGTTGAGTGACGTGTAGAAAGAGGTGACTTTTTTCCACTTTATTGAGTATATTGTAGAATAAGAAAAGCGGCAATTTTGAGTATCACTTTCTCCCGCCTCGCCTGGGAAAATGATACTTAAAATTGCCGCTCTTATTAGGAAAATTTATCCCAATAAAGGAATAAAATCAACTAAGACCATGAAAAAACACTTCCCATTCCTATTCCTCCTGCTGGCATCCCGCTTCCTGTTTGGACAAACCCCAAACGACATTACCATCACCTTCAATCATGTCGCCCTTTCGGTACAAGACCTGGACCAATCGGTAGCCTTCTACCGGGATGTGCTCAATCTGGCCGAAATCACCAATAGAACACAAAAAGAGGGCATCAGATGGTTTTCCCTGGGAGAAGACAAAGAATTACATCTCATCTCTACCTTAAAGCACGAAAAGGTGGTCCTGAATAAAGCAGTCCACTTTGCCTTAACGACTGCTGATTTCGATGGGCTCGTGGCCCGGCTCGAATCCATGGACATTGTCTATTCCGACTGGCCCGGTAATCTTAACAATATAAGCATCCGCGCCGACGGCATCAAGCAGATTTACATCCAGGATCCCGATGGGAATTGGATAGAGGTGAATAGCGTAGGGCAGCAGGATTGATCGCTATGCCTATTTTCGTCATTATTGGCGTCAGCGGCTCCGGTAAAACCACTATCGGCCGCATGCTGGCCTCTGCCCTGGCGCTTCCTTTCTATGATGCCGATGATTTCCATACGCAAGAAAATGTCGACAAAATGAGGGCCGGTCAGCCTCTTAACGACGAAGATCGGGGCCCCTGGCTGAACATTTTGGCCGAAAAACTGGCGGAGTGGAATACCGCCACCGGTGCCGTACTGGCTTGCTCTGCACTCAAAGAAAAATACAGAATACTACTGGCACAAAAAGTAAAAGACATTCAATGGATCTATTTGAAAGGGAGCTTTGAGCTTATTTATTCCAGAATGCAAGAACGTTCCAGCCACTACATGAAAGCGGATATGCTCCACTCCCAATTTGATGACCTGGAGGAGCCGGCCTACGGTTGGCATGTAGCTATTGAAGCTTCACCTGATGTCCTGCTTGAATATCTTTTGAAAATGATAAGGCAAGAGAGATAGGGTAGGTTACTTTTACCCTGATGCTTAAGTGAGTCAATTTACCTATATAGGGGGTGTGTAAGTTATCAAAATGTTATCAGTAGTTAATTTGATCTTATCATGCAGGGTTTTTAAGAACCGAAAATAATGCTTGATGTTTTTCATAGTGATTTTTATTCAAAATAAAATCCTGACAATCTACTATTACATGAAACATTTATTAAGCTTCCCTGTTTATCGGTTCCTGTTTATACTTGTCATTATGGTAAATGCTTCTTGCACGAAAGAAGCGAACGAAATAACCACTGATGAAGAAAAAAAATGGAGCGTCAATGCCCCCCATCGGCCTCAGGCGAGTGACCTCAAAGAAAAGATCAGCGGCATCAGGTTAGGACGTAAATGAGGTGGTGGAATTGGGAAGGCGAACGATCTACAGCGAATTGCCAAACGATGCTTTCCAGCCGGTGCCCAACTGGCTGGCTGACCAATACGAAGCTTTGACGGGATCCCCCATGCCCAATGGGCATTTCGCAGATAGGGAGGCCATCGATCTGGCGATCCAAGTCTGTAATACTTTTCTTGATAACCGCCCTATCGACAGGGATTTTATCATGAATTTTTTTGGCATTGAGTTTCCGTAATTGAAATGCTGGTCGTTTGACTCAAGGCTTTACTCCAGCATCCTCAGCCACTCAATATACGCCTGCTTAACCTGTTCAACGAAAGCTTTCCACTCATGGGCCATGAACTGACCGACTTGTTCTTCAAAGCCTCTATTGCTTCAGGAGTAATCACGATGATCAATTCGTATACTTCTGTATGGGTCATTTCAAAATAGTAGCCGCCTTCATTGTTCGTTTGGGCGTAGGTGTTTTTCGAAGGCAGGGTTAAAAATGCCGTTAATACAATAAGCATACTTAGCTTTTCCAAAGTGTAGTATTTATTTAGTTTGATAATGGATTATTTATTTATTGCCGAGCAGTCTTTTCCCGGGTTTTACGTCCGAGGAAATTTTTTGCTGCTACTGCCTGGCTTTTGTGATTTCATTTTGCACATTATCGCACCGGACCATCAATAAAGACAACAATTTTAGGGAATTCGGTGTCTGGATCAGAGACACCACAGCTAATGCTGTATCGCCCCTTCAATACAGTATGTGTCATTAATTTAGTTCCGGGATTGATCACGCTATTTTTTTTGAAGTCTTCTGCAGATATAAAATTTCCAACCCCTTTGATCTCTACTGCGCATGCATTCTGACCGACAGCCGGAACATGCCAGGCTACGTAGAAATTATTTTGTTTATCGTCTGTTAACCTAATGGCTCCTTGCATGTCATAACTGAAGCTTTTTCTACGGGAGATAAAAAGGCCCATTGGGGCTTTTTTGTTAGGTTCTCCTGAGGCTAGGACGGCTCCTCCGGGGTAAGCACCTATTATATTATTTCCCATTTTTAGTTTGACAGGTTCGGCATTTGACTCCATCCAAAACTCGTTCACTTTAAAGTTCAGGTCTGAGTTATTGACGACCAGTGTAGCCACGTTTCTTTCCTTTGTTCCTTCGATGATGGCGATGCCGGCCCCGGCTATTGCTCCGATAGCTGCGATGCCGACGATAGCGGGTCCTGCCGCTGCCGCTGCAGTAGCTGCCAGGGGCGCCGTTACCACTGCCCATCCAGCGGTGCCAAAACTTAAGATCAAGGCAGTCCCGGCAATTTCTTTTTGAGCCGATTCTGCATCTGTTGACTGTCCAGCTATAGGGTCTGCTGTGGAAGTATTGCTTCCATTTGAATTGGGCAGCTGAGCCAGAGCACCTCCAAACCCCCGGAATAATTCTAAAACACTAGAACCTCCTCTTGCGGCTGCCATTCTACAATTATCAATACCACGCCAACCTTCTATCTGGGCGTATTGAATACCTTCTGAGCGGGACAGGCTGCTGTTATGACTACTCCTGGCAATATCCGAGGGAGGAGTTGTAAAACTAGCCAGGTCTAATTTTCCTCGGGAAACGACAAAAGGGCGGTCTGTTGATTGTCCCCATCTTTCAATCGTCCAATTGGTTTTGCCCGTTAATTTGTTTGCGGTTTGATATTCTATATACCACTTTCCGGTACTGGGGCGAAAAAGAGCACCGTCGACTTTTCCGTCCCCGTTAAAATCCCCTAGAAAAGGAATGTCTCCATTTCCACCCCAGGTATAACTTACTTCAGAGCTGCCGTTGAGGTCTTCATCAATAAACCAATAGCCTTTGGAAGGCCTGAATCGTCCCCAGACAACATCCAGGTTGAGTACTCTTTTATTAGTGGCAACGGGGTAGTCTACTGCTCTTGGATCGCCATAACTAATGTTGAAATCTGTCTTTCCATCAAAGTTTTTATCAAAAAACCATTTCCCTTGTGTAGGTCGGAAAAGGACCAGTTCTGAAGCTCCGTCCTTGTCATAGTCTAGTGCCAAAGGGATATCACCTCTCCCGCCCCATTTGACTATAATATCTGACTTGCGATCCATATTTGTATCTATAAACCAGTTTCCGGTAGAGGGGCGATAGCGGGCAAAATCCATGATCCCATCGCCGTTAAAATCACCCATCACGGGCTGGTCATCTTTTGCTCTGGGATCACCAAATTTGTGTTTGGCATCCGTCTTGCCGTCAAGGTCCAGATCAAAATGCCATTCTCCCGTAGAGGGGCGAAAAACGCCGATACCATGTTTAGGATGCTGAGCCAATAGGATGGTATGTGCTATAAGGGAGAAAAAAATGATAAGTTCGGTTAATTTAAGGAGTTTTAAGTTCATAGCCACATTTATTTATGAATGATTAATCGCCCTGCAGCCGTATGGCCAGTACGCCAGCAGCTGCAATTTGAATTCCATGTAAAACTGGGCGTAAACAGTAAAAAGGAACTGGAGATAAGTTGCAATAAATAGCACATATCTATCGTATTTATTTGATAATCAGTAATTATTGGATATTTATCCTTTTGGACGCTATATTTGTAGCGTTCTCCCAATACAAATCTTTACCCATTTAATCTTATGTACCTACATGTGCCTCCGTAATGACTATTGTTTTTTCAGATGCCTCCTTTATTGGTATGTCATCCTTTTCTCGTTGACCAGTCTTTCGGCTCAGGAAGATCGATCGACAGCTGCCGATATCCGCCTGACGAATGAAATCTATGCCGTGGCCTGGAATTACCCAAGTAAAGGACTCGATGTCGCACAGGGATTTATTGATCGCGCCAGAAAAATAGAAGCCAGGGACGTAGAAGCTCACGGTCATATTTTTATGGCTGACTGCTATATCATGATGGGAGATTTTGCTCTGGCGATACAGCATCTGCTTAAAGCCAGGGACATTGCCGATCAATATCAGATTACCTATTTAGACCAGCGCATCAGCAGGCCATACGGAAGGATCTACATAGAACTGGGAAATCCGGAGCGGGCTATTCTACACGAAAAACAAGGTCTGGCTAATGCTGATGAACAAAAGGAGATTACCATTTCTTCCCACAGCCTGGCGGAAGCCTATCTTGAAGCTGGAAAACTTGACTCTGCCAGGATCCTTGCAGAAGACCTGTATGCTAGAGCCGGAACCTTATGGGGGGCGTTGCCCCACCTGCTGGGTAATGTGTATCTGCGATTGGGAAGATTCGAAGAAGCATTGCAAGTTTTCAGAACCCGATCAGGTCTTAGTTATGACTTTGATCAGATCGGTAATCTGATTGGGCAGGCTAAAGCCCAGGCCGCTCTTCAGCACCTGGATTCTTGCAGGGCCCTTGCAGAACAAGCCCTGGAGATGTCGATGGAAAGAAAGTTCACTAAATATATCCATCAAAGCGCAGGGGTTCTGGCAGATGCCTACCAAAATATAGATGAACAAGCCTATATCAAATATCTCCTGATCAGCCAGCAGGCGTATAAGCAAATGTACGGTAAGGAGAAAATGAGTGCTTTTAATGAATTTATCTTTTCAGATCAGAGCAGGCGGCAGGAGTTAGCAGAGGCAAAACTCCGGTTCGCCTCCCGGCAGCGAACGCTGATTTTTGGAGGAATACTAAGCTTTTTCCTTCTGATCGGAGGTGGTCTTTGGAAAAACAACCTTCAAAAGGCTAAGTCTAATGCTATGCTGAAAAAGGAAAAAAGAAAAGTAGAGCAAAGCATGGCCCAATTAAAAACCACTCAGGGAAAACTCCTTCGCTCCGAAAAACTTGCCAGGGAACTAGAAAAACAAGAAGCTGATCGATTGCGGGAGTTGGACTCCTTAAAAACAAAGTTCTTTACTAATGTCACCCACGAATTTCGTACCCCGCTGACCGTCATCATGGGTATGAATGAGACCATTGCCGGATATGATCACGAAAGAAAGCTGATCCGGAGAAATGCCGAAAGCCTTTTGAATATGATCAATCAAATTTTGGACTTGTCAAAGCTGGAATCGGGTGCTCTGGGGCTGGATATCGTCCATAGCGATATCGTTTCCTACCTCCACTACCTGACGGAATCTTTTTACTCTATGGCTTCAGATAAAAAGGTAATGTTGTCTTTTGAAAGTAGTTTGGATAGGCTCGATATGGATTTTGATGAAAACAAAGTTCGCCAGGTCATCTATAATTTATTATCCAACGGCATCAAATTTACCAGACCAGGTGGGAAGGTGGGCTTATTGGTCAGCAGACAAAAAGTACAGGGTCAGGATGATAGGGTCAAAATCCAGATCAAGGATACGGGGATAGGCATCTCTCAGGCCGATCTACCCCGTATATTTGACCGATTTCATCAGGCAGAGCAAATGGGGCAGGTAGGAGGTACCGGCATTGGCCTGACATTGACCAAAGAGTTGGTGGAATTAATGGGAGGTATCATCAAAGTGCAGAGTGAGCCTAGCTGGGGGACTTCCTTTACCATTCTGCTACCAATTGAGGCTAAAAGCAACAAACCATTGGATCTACCCCTCACCGAAAATCGCTCAATGGCGCCTAACAATAGGCAGGACGTTGATTATCTGCCGGTTGCTCCGGATCAGATACGTGGGGAACAACCTATTGTGCTGGTTATTGAAGATAATGAAGGGGTGGTAAACTACATCAACTCTTTATTAAAGCCTCATTATCAGGTAATCAACGCCATGAATGGAGAGTTGGGAATCGAATTGGCCATCGATCATATTCCTGATCTTATCATTTCTGATGTAATGATGCCGGAAAAAAATGGATTTGAAGTTTGTGATATCTTAAAAAAGGATGAGCGAACTAATCACATTCCAATAATCTTACTTACGGCTAAGGCCGATTTTTCCTCCAAACTAACAGGTCTCAATACAGGCGCTGATGCCTACCTGGTCAAACCTTTTGAAAAGGAGGAATTACTGGTGCGGATCGAAAAGTTGATGGAAGTGCGCTCCTCATTACATCGTAAATATGAAAAATTGTTCCAGGGTTTTCAAAAAGGATACGAATCGGAAGAGACTAACGCAGGGGAAATGCCATCTAATCCTTTCTTGGAAAAACTAAGAGCGGACGTTCTTGAAAATATCGATGACAATGAGATAAATATAGCTGAGTTGAGCAAGCGAATGCATATGAGTCATACGCAGTTTTACCGAAAAACTAAAGCGCTGACCGGGAAGACCCCCTCTCAATTCGTCAGGTCAGTTAAGTGGGCACAAGCCATAAAATACTTGAAAGAGACGGATTTACAGATCACGGAGATCGCCTACAGCCTGGGGTTTACTGATCCCAATTATTTCTCCAGAATGTTCAAGCAGGATATTGGGAAATCCCCCAGAGAGGTGCGTATAGAGGGGAAGGTTTGATGCCTTTTTACAAGCCCCTCCACAGGCGAAAAAAATCAGAATTTTTTCACCGATATCAAAAAGAAAGGAAAAGCAAAGCCCTAAATTAGTGCTCATCTTGGAATGACAAAATATCAGCGAATGCTTAAAAAGCCATCCATAAAATTACTCTTTCTGATCGACGGTATCGGCGCTATTGTTACAGCCCTGTTGTTAAGCCAGGTATTGGCCCGGTTCGAGTCCACTTTCGGTATGCCTAAGGATATCCTTTACATACTGGCGGCCATTGCCGGCTGTTTTGCCGTTTATTCTCTTTCCTGTCATTTCGGGCTAAAAAGAAACCGGGCGCCTTACTTGAAAGCCATAGCCGTAGCCAATACACTGTATTGTATGACGACCCTTGTTTTGGTGATCTACTGCTACCCATCCTTAACCTGGCTGGGTGTTGCCTATTTCATAGGTGAGATCGTGATCGTTATGACACTGGTCAGGATAGAATGGAGGGCCATTCAGAAGAACGTCGGATGATGAAAGCCACTAGTCAATATATTTTGCTTCTTTCCCCCTGACAGAAGATGTTTGCCCCTAAAATACGCCTAATGAATGACAAACTCGACAAAATAAACCGACCATCAAGATCACTCGAAGAACAAAGAAAGGAATTCGCCCAAAGAAGATTTCTGGCAACCCCACTGGCAGGAATGATCGCCTGGACGCTGGTGGGACTTTCCGGGATTTTCTTACCCCTCAAGATCACCGTTTGGGTGCTTTTTATAGCCACCGGAAGCATTGTCTACCTGGCTCTTTTGCTATCCAAATTTACCGGGGAAGATTTTCTGGATAAAGAAAAACCTAAAAATGTATTCGATACGTTGTTTTTCTATACCGTCGGACAATCGGTATTGGTATATGCTATTGCTATCCCTTTTTTCATAGAAAATTTTGCTTCCCTTCCGTTGACGGTAGGCATTCTCACCGGAACCATGTGGCTGCCTTTTTCCTGGATCATCGAACACTGGGTAGGCCTCTTTCATGCGATAGCGAGAACCGTTGTTATCCTTGTCCTTTGGTATGTTTTTCCAGACCTTAGATTCATCGTCATCCCGTTTGCCATTGTATTAATTTATATTGCGACGATCTTGATACTGGAAAGAAGATGATGCCTTGTGGCGGCGTCCCGCCGCCACAAGGCAGCTATAAGTTTTGTTTCTCACTGTCTCTAACATCCAGGCTATCCAGCCTCCCCTCAAGCCCTTGGAAGATCAGTCCTTTTCTCCGGCAACTTCTTTAAATGCTCTCCGCCATGGACATCCACATCTAAATCATTCAGATCCTCAAAACGAAAGCGGCCTTCCAGGTTCAGAAAAATGAATTCATCTGTATCATAGACGATCAATAGTACGTCTGTGATTAGGTTATTATGCTCCTGGACCAGAATATCGACCTTTTCACCTCCTTTGCTCAGGCGGAACAAGGGAGCGTATCGGTCAGCTTGTACTCCCTTCATCAGTTCCTCGTATTCCTTTGGAGTGACCGGGTTGGAATCATCGAACGACAAAAGGCGCAGGCGCTTGATTTTCTTCAGGATCTCCTTTTCCTCCTCATCCTCCGAAAAGGACACGGCCAGGTCCATGACTAGTCCGCCGAGACGGAGATGCTCGGCTCTGTCATCTTGCTTGTATTTTTTGAAAAAATCGTCGACCGTTGGTTTATGCTGGCCACAACACAGGATCGGCGCCATCAGGAGGCAGAGCATTATGGTTTGATATCTCATTTGTCTACTGGATTAGCGTGATGGAAATAAAAAACGAGTCATGCCGGGGTTTCACTTGCTTCTTCGCTTTAATGGCGGTAAAGATTCGGCAGTTTTTTGGGCACGCAGATTTTGCAAATACCGCAGATTATTCAAATAATTATCTTTAAAATTGGCCCTTGTTTAGTTTCTATTCTTATTCTTTATGCCTTTCGCCATTTTGGTAACCTCATCCAGACTCATATTCCCCACAAAACTAAGGAGCACAAATTCCTCTCCCTTTCCACCGGCGATCATAAACAGTTCGGATATTTTATTGGAATCTCCATTTTCTTTGATGAAAAAATCGACATTGGATCCGTCATTATCTCTTACCTTCATCAGCAACTCGTAATCGGAAGTGTCGATCTTTTTCATGGCTTCCGCATACAATTGACCGGTATCTTCTTCCGAGGTGAGGATCCGCAGCCCTTTCAGTCCCTTGATCACCTTCATGGCGGCTTCGTCTTCTGCATCGTCAAATTCAACTCCGTTTATTTCCATATCGCCGAACATGTCAAAAAGCTTCGGCCCGATGTAGACGACGGTAAAACGCGGGTCGTCGATATATTCCTTAAAAAAGGCGTCAATGGCGTCTGCCTGGGCTCGGAGGCCGGAGCTGGCCATTAAAAAGGTCAATAAGATCAGTAACTTTTTCATTATGAGTAAAATTTATTGTTCCCGTCTTTTAATCGCGGGTGGTGGTGAATTAAACATTATTCCTTTAAAAAGTCTTTTACACTACGCACTTCCCTGGCTGCTTTTTCGGCGCCTATGTTGAGTTCTATCGATACACGGAGCAAAGCACTTTTGGTGATCCGAAAAGCTTCTTTAGGGTCATCAGGCTCATATTGCTCCCAGTTGATGGCGCTGTCGGTAGCGTTTGTTTCGACTTGAGGATACAGCCACCAGAGGCTCAAGGCGAGGATAGCAGAAGCGGCTACGGCTCCTATCCATCGGTAAGAAAGTGAGCGGATACGGGGTTTCTTTGGCGTCGTTTGCATTTTTTGGAAGAACTGCTCATCAAAATCGTTGTTGAGCCCGGAAGCTCGTTCTTTTTCCAGCAGTGCAAATAAAGGCCGGTATTTTTGGAATTGCATGGGAACATCCTTTTGCAGGAAAAATTGCCGCAACTCCTTCTCCTCTTCCAGGGTAGTTTCGCCCTGGAAATATTTGTCGATTAGTTGTGTTATCCTATTCATATAATTGAGTTTGGAGCAGGTAGGCTCTGACCTGCTGTCTGGCTCTGAACAAATTGATCTTGACCTGGCTGATGGGCATGTCCAGCGTTTCGGAAATTTCCTTGTAAGTCATACCTTCAATATCCCTCAGCTGGAAAACCATGCGGTGATGATCAGGTAATTGTTGTATCCATTTTTTCAATTGATCCATAGTGTCGTTTAATTCGGTCTGCCGCGCCGGCGAAGGATGAGGCTCCTGAAGGTCCGCTACTTTGTCCAGCGGCTCATAACGCCGGTGCCTGGAGCGGATCTTATCGATGGACAAGTTCCTCGTCAGTCGCATGGTCCATGCTTCCAGGTTTTGGATGCCGTCCAGTTCGTCGCGTTGTTTCCATAATTTTATGGCCACTTCCTGGACGACGTCCTCGGCTTCAGCTTCATCTTTGAGCATGCTCACAGCAAAGCGAAACAGCTTGTTCTTAATGGCTTCTAGTTTCATATGGAAGGTTTCCCAGTTCATTTCAGAGGCAAGACGATTGAAAATAGTAAAGGTTACAAGAGACCAGAAAAAAGAATTGCCGAGGCCTTGTTGCGAGAGTGTTCTGGGTTCTGGGTTCTGGGGTGCCTTGAATATCAATGAATTAGAATTTTGTTAACACAGTTAATAGAACTGTTCCCCTTGCTTCCTTTACACTTTTTTTTAACATTTTTCTTTAATCCTTCTCAAAACTTCATACGTTCTGTCTAAATAAGTATTAAATTATACCAAATACCGGATTCGTTATATCTTTGAACTATTCCCATACCAAACCCAAAACTCAAAACCCAAAACTCAAAACCCAAAACCCAAAACTCAAAACCC
>CAZJQS010000094.1:0-19373 GCA_964548175.1 uncultured Saprospiraceae bacterium | reverse complement strand
ACAGGATTTTATGTCCAGTTGAGGCTTTTTTGAGCTTCATAGCAGCGCTATGGAGGGAGAAACCATGCCTGCCGGCAGGCAGGAAAACGAAAAATGGGCATAAAAGACGTTTTTGCAGCCCAGTGAGGAAACTTTAAACAACTTCATAAGGAAAAATGAATTTTTCCTAAAAAAAAGGCCACTAAAAAAAATAATATTGGCTGGGGAAAAGACCGAAGGCCGAAGGTCTTTTGAGACAGCTTCTCTTACGCTTATTGTTTGAACCTTCTCCGCATGCGATTGCTCAGGCTCCATTCCTGGCGATGCCTGTCTGGCAATTGATCCAGACTTTTCGGATTGAAAGCGGTAAGATGAATGGGCGTGTCCTGATAAACTAAGACGGCGCCGGAACTATTTTCCCCTTCGTAGCGGTAATCTTCTCCGAGGCCTACGGCAGCGTGCTGAGTCACCTCAGGCGCCTCCAGCAGATCTTTGAGAAAGGTGTGTCCGCTGATCTTAACATCCACATCACTGAGCTTTTCTGAAGGTTCGGCCAGGGCCTCGATGACGTGGCTGCGGATGAGCTTTTCATGCAGGTTCTTATAGGTACTGTTGCGCGAAATATAGTCGGCGCCTAATACCGTTCCGTTGAGGAAAGCAATTATTCCTTTCTGCTTATCTAACAGCGGGAAGGCTTTTACGTAATCCTCCATATCCCTGGCACGCTGAACATAGGCATCTTTCATGGCACTGGTAGGGGAAGACGTTCCGGTTTTAAAGTGTAAGGTATTGACTTCTCTCCACACTTCGTGTTGTTCGGCATCATAAACTGCGCTTTTCTTCAGGCTGGCCGCCACCCGCCTGCTTTTGCTGTAGCGGGCTTTAGAAGCCATGAATTCTTCGGAATCCTCAAACTGGCGGCTGGTATATCGCCAGCGTCCCTGCTCAGTGCAGCTGACCGGGATGATCGTCTCTGATTTAGCCGCCAACAGGACGGTCGTATTCACGATGCGGTTTTGCTTGGCGCCGACCAGCTCTTCGCCATCCACCAGGATGACAGGCAGTTCCACCCGATTATTGACCTTCAGATTAGGAACGGAGCCGCCTTCGCTTACTTCGGTAATTTCAACCTGTTGTTGATCAAGGCCTTCTTTCATACTTAAGTAAGCAGGATCGCCATCCGGACCATCAAAAATGGGAAGCACGGTCAGGTTCTTATACGTTTGGACTTCGCCGAATTCCAGCCTGTCCAGAAGTTTCTCCAGTACGTTTTTCATACAACTGTTTTTTAAATGAATCAATACGGTTAAAGGGTATAGCAATGTAATATTGCAGGTTTAGTATTTATTTCATAAGAACCCCATTAAAGCACAGGACAATATGCTTTTCAACGGTAATGCAATTATAAATTTGTTTATTCCGGAAATGGCTAAGAGTATTGTTTTGAAAACAGGGAGGAAAAAAAAATAGTTTCTTGTGAAGGTTATTTTTTCAGATTTTTATTTCTGTAAATTAACATAGGATGAGACGCCTGCCGCCGGCAGGCGTCTCATCCTATTTTTAGAACTCATTCTTATTTCAATTTTCTGGTCAAAAAAACCTGAAGATCAGCATACTGAGGGTGAAATTCTTTCCCTGCCCGGCTGGACGTATATTTCGTCACCACTTCCACTTTATCCAGCTGATCAGGCTTAAAGTCGTCCAGGCTGACCTTTTTTTGCAGGCCGTCTACGAAAAAAACCGGGTTCAGCTTGTGTTTTTCGGACAGCCGCTCGATTTTTTTCCTGGCCTCCAGGAGGGTTTCCTCATCCACCTGATGATAGGTTGAGCGGCCCTCTCCTTTGGAGATGCTTTCGAGCTGTTCTTCAGACATATTGGCTTTTTGCCTTAGGTTTTCTTCAGTAGCTTGCACAATTTTCTTTCGAAATGCTTTTAAGCCTTGAGTTGAAGCATCCACACCTGCGGTTCTAACCTGCCATTTTTTCCAATTTGCCACCAACTCATCAATGTCTCCCGCTTCTAATCCCTCGACACCGATACTTCCTGAGCGAGGTAATTTTATCTTTATGGCAAAAAGAGGCACAAATCCTTTTTCCTCAATCAATTTTTTATCAAACGTATACCCTAACTGCCCTCTATCCCTGGCGATAACCTTTATTTGCATCACACTCAATTTTTCATCATCGCTATAAGTCAATTCTTCAAATATGAGTTGGGTGTTCTCTTTAAACAACTCATCTTGCAACTGCTCCAGTTCTAACTTTGTGGCATCCGATGTGATGATTACATAAACATCACCAGCAGGTTTTTCCGCCTGCGCCCGACCAAATACCTGCGCTAGTGGAAGAATTAACACTCCAAATAAGATCGGCTTCCATTGATTCCGTTTTGTTTTTTTCCGGTTATTCATCATGATAATGCGTTTTTTTAAAAAAGAATGATTGTAAGGATTCGTAAAATTGTAAGATAAGCGACCAGTGCTGACCTGCAGCAGGTGGTATTGATACAGTTGACTGTCTACTCCTGAGGCCAGCACTTGCTGATCGACCAGAAACTCCAGGTTGTTCCGCACCATTCGGGCGTACAGATAGGCAAGCGGATTGAACCAGAGAAGAATTTTTACCCATTCCGACAGCATCACGTCCAGGCTGTGCCATTGGTCAGCATGCACTTTCTCATGCTGCAATACCTGCTGCTGAGTAGCTGCAAGCGTATTTTTTCCCAACACCAAAAAATGAAAGAAAGAAAAAGGAGCCAAAGGCTTATCGGTTCGTAACAACCAATATTTGCCTTCATACCGCTTTTTGGGAGACAAAATAATAAACCGCCATAACCGATACATGCGCAATACAAAACGCAAAACGAAAACACTAAGGCCAAGGAAATAGGTGATCCAAAAGGCATCGGTCCAGTTTACCGGCAGAACCGGCGAAGACTTTGGAGCTAGCGTAAGATTTTCAGTGATTACAATCGACTCTGCAATGGGTTTAGGGATTTCTGTTTCCAGCTTAAGGCCTATGGGAAGAGCAACATGCACCTTAGCCGTATTCACCAGCTTCGGCAAGGCAGGTAGCAAAAAAGCCGCCAGAACGATTGTCCCAAGGACGACTCTATTGCAGTGAAATTGTTGACTTTTCTGCAATAACAACCCATAGGCAAGCACAAGCAATGAGAAAATCAGGTTGACTGCTAAAAAATAATTCCAGCTCATGATTGATCCGTTTTACCTTTTTCAATTAATTGAATGATCTCCTTTAATTCCCTGGGAGAAATCTTTTCTTTTTCAGCAAAATAGGTCACGAAATCCTTGAATGAATTGTCGAAAAAATGCTCGACTGTGCCGCTCATCACTTCTTCCAGGTAGGCTTCCTTGCTCAGGATGGGGTAATACCGGTGCGTTTTTCCGAAAGATTCATGGCCTACGATTCCTTTAACCTCCAGCTTGCGAACGGTTGTAGAAACAGTATTGTAATGCGGTTTAGGTTCGGGCAGCAGGTCAAGGATGTCATTGACAAAACCCCTCCCCAGTTGCCACAGTGCTTGCATCACTTCCTCTTCTTTGACGGTTAGTTTGGTCATACCTTCATTTTTGATGGTCAAATTATTACTACTTTAATAGTTAGTCAACTATTTTAACAGTTATTTCAAATTCAAGGGCGTTCTGTGTGCTTTTATTAATCTCACAAATGCCATTTAACGACCACACTTTAACAATATGCTGTTAAATAGCTCCGTAAAAAAAGGTAATTTTAGTAAAAAACCATTAAATAGCTACTTTAACTATGCAGCCATGAAATCGACATTTTTATTTCTAATGATCTGCGCCTTATGCTGGAGTTGCTCCACTAATTCAGAGCGCTACATGGGCAATCAGTTGGTAACGGGAGACGGCATAGCTTCTCTTGAAAACGTAGACAATACCATGACCTGGTCTACTTATTTACGCCGACTGCCGGGTCTCATTGTAAAGGGGGAAGGTGAAAACCTGAGTGTTCGGGTAAGGGTCACCAATAATTCTTTTCTAATGGACAGCTCTCCCTTATTTGTGCTGGATAATATGGCGCTGGGCAATGACTTCAGCTCTCTTGCGGGGGCCATTAACCTCGCGGATGTACAATCCATCACCGTTCTGAAAAACGCCAACGAAACAGCGGTCTGGGGCCTTCGCGGCGCGAACGGCGTGGTCGTTGTTAGGTCAAAAAAGCCTGGATACTAGTAATGAGATTAATTTTAACTTTTTTACTGATACTGATTTTTTATTCTTTTTCCCTACAGGGTCAGGACTGCTCCGGTTCTTTTGGGGAAAATATTTTTCCGGACGGCAACTTCGGCGCCGGGCGGGCTAATATTCTGCGGCAGAATCCCGGCATTGCGCCGGGATATACCTACATTTCCACTCCCCCACCCAATGACGGGCAGTATACCATCACCAACAATACCACTCCCTGGGGAGGCTTTGCGACCGACTGGGTCAATACTGCAGACAACAGCCCTGATCCGGATGGCTACATGATGGTCGTCAACGCATCCTTTGAGCCCGGGTTATTTTACCGGCGCATAGTAGACATTTGCGGCAATACTGTCTATGAATTCTCTGCAGATGTCATCTCCATGAACAATCCGAACAGACCCAATGATTTCATCAAACCCAATTTGTCGTTCCTCATCAATGGAGAGGTGGTGCTAAATACGGGCAATGTACCGATTGACGGAAAATGGCATACCTATAGCTTTATTTTCACTTCACCGCCGGATGCCACTGAACTGGAGCTGGCCCTGCGCAATAATGCACCCGGAGGGATTGGAAATGACCTTGCACTGGATAATATTACCTTCAGACCTTGCGGCCCTACAATCGAATTGTTCGACACTATTCCTTTCTGCGGCAATCGCCCACTCATCATTCAATCCAACTTAGACGACGGGTTCGAAACGCCTTTTTTCCAGTGGCAGACCAGTGAAGACGGCGGCGACAACTGGATCGATATTCCGGGAGAAACCACTGGCGAGCTCAGTGTTAACCAGCCGGCCGAAGGGAATCAATACCGGCTGCTGGTCGCCAATTCAGCACAAAACAT
The DNA here is from genome assembly GCA_964548175.1 of uncultured Saprospiraceae bacterium. GTDB lineage: Bacteria > Bacteroidota > Bacteroidia > Chitinophagales > Saprospiraceae > JANQPA01. Next base: position 14,316 of record CAZJQS010000094.1, on the reverse strand, counting down.
CATTCGTCCTTCCTGCCGGATCGTTTCCAATTTTTCGACCCTGTCTTACAGTCCTAAAGTCAACAACCTGGCCGTTTCTATCTGCGAGGGAGACACTTACAGCCTCAATGGACAGGATTACCAGGAGGAAGGCCTATTTGAGCAGTTGCTCACTGCGGCAGATGGATGTGACAGTCTGATCCGCCTTCGCATTGAATATGGAGACCCCAGAAATTTTGCTATTCGGGGCGATTCTATATTATGCGACGCCCGGCCGGCCGTACTGACAGCAGGAGCATTTTCGCGATATGAATGGTCAGACGGTTCCACCAACCCCACGCTTACCATTTCAACTGAAGAAACCTATTCCGTCACAGTTACCAACGATTTGGGTTGCACGGCCAGCGATGAAATTACGGCCAGAAACAGCAGGCTGAATGCGCAGGTGATGCTCACGCCCCCCCGCTGTCCTGGTGCGGATGGGTGGCAGATCGATATTACAGATATTGAAGACGGCTTTCCCCCTTACCTGTTTCGATTCAACGAGGGTGATTTTCAAGAATCTTCTCAATTCACCGACCTTTCGCCGGGGCCCTACGAAATAACAGTGCTGGATGAGTCAGGCTGTCCATTTCAACAAGAGGGCTTGATGGACAATGGGATGCCGCTGAGCTTATCGCTGGAGGCGCCTGAGCAGGTATCATTAGGGGACAGCGTTGAGATAGGCGTCAGCACGAATCGTCCGGTCAGCCGGTATTCCTGGTCGCCGGAGGAAGGCCTTTCCTGTACGGACTGCCCGTTTCCTTATTTACGACCGCTTAATAATATGACTTATCGATTAGAGGTAGCAGATGAAAACGGCTGTTTGGCGGTAGATAGTTTTTTCATCAGGGTGGAAAAAAAGCGGGATTTTTTTGCGCCGAATGCATTTAGTCCGAATGGAGATGGGGTAAATGATTATTTCAGGCCTTTTTTTGGTAATGAGGTGGAGAAGGTTGACAATTTCAGGGTATTCAGCCGATGGGGAAATTTGATATTTGAGCAACGGGAAATGATCGGAGACGGGCCAAACCGTGGCTGGGATGGCCGGATTAATGGAGAGCCGGCGCCTGCGGAGGTATACATTTGGATGGGGGAACTTCTTTTTATTGACGGGATCAGGATCAATATTTCCGGAGATGTGATGTTATTGCGGTAGGAAAAAAGGTTTCCAGGCAGGATGATTGGGCGGCGAGGCTTCCGTCATGACCTTTTCGTTGGTTTGAGGGTCGACAAACTGGATTTTCCAGGCATGCAAGGCTGCCGAGAAGGGCTCGTAAGCTTCTGAACCTCCGTATTTTTCGTCGCCAAGTATAGGACATCCGACGGCGCCCAGCTGCGCCCTGATTTGATGGAACTTCCCGGTTTGCGGTTGTATTTCCAGCAAGGCTTTTTTTCCGATAACTTTTTTGATCTTGTAGCGAAGAATAACTTCCTTGCTATTTTCCAGGGGAAGATCAGAAAGGTCGGCTCTTTTTTCTTTTTGATTTTTCAGGTGATAGTGTTTAAGTAAGCCTTTCTCCTGAGGAGGGACATTCTCTGTGATGGCCAGATATACTTTATGGACTTTCCGTTTGGCCAGTTGTTCGTTAAGATATTTCAGGCAGCTTTTTTTCTTGGCAAAAAGCATGATACCGCTGGTTACGCGGTCGAGTCGATGTACGATCCCGACATAAGGATTTTTTTTACGGGCGCAGAGGTGGTCATATACCAATTCTTCAACTGTAGGGGACTCAAAAGGATTTCGTTCGACGATGATTCCGGAAGGTTTATTAACGGAGAGCCAGGATTGGTTTTCGGTTACGATCCATAATTTGAATTTTTTATAGGACATAGGCGATATTTTTCTACTATAATAGTGCTGGTTTTGAATAAACAGCATTCAAGCTAGATAAGTTTATGAAGCGATAGGGCTTCCATTTTTTATATATTTTCCTGCAACAAATGTCCTTTTTCAAGGTTGATTTAACAATCGCTTTACGAAAATCGGTTCTAAATGGCTCAATCAACTTTGGGAAAGACGGTGCACAGCAGCAACCAACCGGCGATTGACCGGCTGACGACTGCTGAGCATCCACATCTTGGCATTGCCCTCTCCGGTGGCGGCGCGCTAGGCGCTTACCAGATCGGTGTATGGAAAGCCCTTCAGGAGCTCGACCTTACTTCACATATTCAATTCATTGCCGGCACCTCGATAGGCGCCATCAACGGGGCATTGATAGTACAAGGCGCTTTTGACCAGTTAGCGTTCATGTGGCGGGAGATGAAGCCCGGCAACATTTTCCAGTCCTTCCAGTCGGCCGCCGTCCATGATGAAATGGAGATGCGCGACTATCTTCGCCTTGCCAAAGAATTGGTGACCAGCGGCCGCATTGACATCAGTCCTTTCAAGGAAGCCCTGAATGAGATTCTGGATGAAGAGAAGATCAGGTCCTCTCCTATCCGTTTTGCGCTAAACGTTTGGAACGTTTTCAAATTTAAGGGTGAGCAATACCTCATTGAAGACATTCCCGAGGGTCAGTTGGCCGACTACATCATTGGGAGCGCCAGTTTTCCTTTATTCTGGCCTCACCGAATTGATGGCCAATACTATCTAGATGGCGGTATTGATCTTAATCTTCCCATTGATATTCCCTTCAACCGGGCTCAGCTTGATCATGTCATTGCGGTGGACGTAGCTGTTTTCATGAAATACCGCCTAAAGCAACTCTGGCAAGTATTCAAGCACAAAGAGAACCTGACCATTATTCGCCCTTCTAAGCACATTGGTTCTCCTATGCACTTCTCTAAAAAAACGGCTCAGGCTCAGATCAAGTTAGGCTACGAGGATACCATCAGCCTGCTTGGTGCACAATAAGGGTTTTGACCCTGATTGTGGAAAAATTGCGGTTTAAAATTCCTTAGACCTCAGAGGTCTTAAAGACCTCTGAGGTCTAAAAATGAAAGTTTTCCACATTTTCTTGTTTTTTTGGCTACAAGCAATAGACAATCAACTCCTTACATAGTGTTAAAAAAATCACAGACCTCGTAAAAGTGTCCGCTTTTGTCCTGTGGAAAATTGGCTCAGACCTCAAAGGTCTTAAAGACCTTTGAGGTCTAAGGATCAGGTCTAAAGGATCATCAAAAAAAATTATTTTCTTAAATTTGCAGAACAGAACATTTTATCAACTATTCTAGGACAAATCGCTCTTCCATCTCCTTTAACAGGTACGGCTGTTCAGGCTCCCGGTAAAGAGTCCGCAGGCAAAATTTGTCCTTGGCAACGTTTCCCGGAAAAAACCAAAACCTTCATCATGACATCAAAACGCTTTTTCATCGTCATCCTGCTCTGCATCCTGGGACTGCCCCCGTGCAGCTTCAGCCAGTTATTCGGCCCTTCCTTTTCGGCTTGCGTGCTTAATGCCCCCGATAAAAGACTGGAGGGCGTACGCAAAATCGCCATTCTCCATTTCGAGAATAAAAGCAACTTCCTGCTCGAAAAACTGGGCGCCGACTTTACAGATCGACTGCCGGATTTTATGACTGAAGAACTGCTCAAAGAATATCGGGGGGCAGTCGAGAATAAAATCTATATGCAAAAAGTGCCGACCAATGTCTTCAGCCTCATCGAAAGGAACCAGATCGACAAGATATTACAGGAACAGGGCCTGTCCGTAAGCGGCGCCATAGATGAATCCCAGGCCGCCCAAATTGGTAAATTGCTGGGAGTGGACGCCATCGTCTTCGGCACCCTTGCCTACAATCACAATGACGAAACCTATACCCGAACTCACGAAAAAAAGGACGGCACTAAAGTCACCACCTACTACCGTAACCGTACGCTAAACGCTTCCGCCTCCATGAAAATCGTTTCCATAGAAACAGGAGAAATACTGGCCACCACTTCCCAAACCGAGACCGAATCCAACCTCGCCAGCAGCCAGAAAGGCTATCCCGGTACAGCTGCCGTCACATCCCCAGAGGTGCTGGCCGAACAAGCCTTTAAAAAAATTGCGCTGAAACTGGTGAATTACTTCTCCCCTTACTACGAAACCAAAGCCGTAGATCTCAGAAGAATAAAATTCAAAAAATTTAGAGATGACTTTAAAGTGGGAAGAGATCTGCTGCAGGAAGGTGAAATCGATAAAGGCTATGCCCTCTTCAAAAAAATCTACGAAGAAGACCCCTATAACCCCATAGCCGCCTACAACCTGGGCGCTGTACACGAAGCAGTCGGCAACTTCAAAGAGGCCAAAAAATATTACGATATCGCCTACCAACTGGATAAAGACACCAAGGCTTTCGAAACCGCCAGCGAAAAAGCACAGCAATACGCCGACATGATGGCCGACTTTGAAGCCATCGGTATTGTCATTGAACCTTATACTTTCGATCTTTCTGAACGCAAACTAGCCGACAAAGTAGAAGTCAAAGGCGCCGGCAGCTCCAGAGTAGCCGTATACAGCGAACCCAACAAATCTTCCGAAGTTATCGCTCAGGTGCCCGGAGGCGTAGACCTCAGCATAATTGAGAAAGTAAACGGCTGGTTTAAAGTGCGATTAATTTCCGGTCAGGAAGGGTACCTGCCTGAAAGTGACGGAAAAGAAAAATAGCGAGACGGCCGCTCCCAAAGCTGTACTTTAACCTCAAAAATATATCTATGAAAAACCCTTGGCTTTTTTGTTCGTTCCTCTGCCTGAACGTGTTCACAGCAACAACCCTCAGCGCACAACCGGGCTGGACCCAGGAAACCATCCGCAACCAACAGTTTCCTGCCTCCACTTACCTGACCGGCTTCTCCGTTGCTAAAAACACCCAAAATGAAGCTGGTGACGAATTTATGAACAAACAGGTGGAAGTAGCGCGAACCGAACTGATCAATTCCATTTATACCAACCTCCAAAGCCTTTCTTCCCTGAATATCGAAAATAAAAATACACAAACCAATGAAGTTTACCGGCTAAAAACGGCTTCGTTTTCCAAAGCCAGCATCAGCGGACTGAAAGTGGAAAAATATTATGATGCCGCCAACCTGACAGCTTACGCTTTTGCCTTCGCCAAAAAAGCTGAAGTCATCGATTACAATAAACGCCTCATCACAGAAGCTAAAGAAAAAACACAAGAACTGATCGAAAGGGCCCAAAGCTTTGAAGCTTCCAACAACAATCAGCAAGCCCTAAAAACCTATTATGAGGCCTTGACTTTACTGCGAAGCGTCGAAACAGCCCAGTCTGTACTCCTCGCTCTAAAAATCGACCTCAGCGAATTGCCCTTCCGCAATACCTTCAATCAACATGTCCTGTCCGTCAATCAGGGAATAGAACGGCTCCAGCGAAGCCAGTCCCTGACCCTGAATGATGTCTGCTATGCATTGGCCTACGGGCTGTTCCTCCAGATCGGCGCCCTGGATCAACCTATGGCCATGACTCCCCTGACCTACGAAAACAGTGGTTTTGAAAGCCCCTTTTCTAAACAGTTGCAAGCCCAACTCGAAAAGCAATTGGTCAATGTTGGACAATACAACATCCAAAGGGAATCCTCAGCTGCCGAAAACCTCCCCACGGTCAAGGGCTCTTACTGGAAAGAAGCCGATGGCGTTCACATCATCGTTCTGCTGGAAGACGGCCCTTCCGCCAATATGGTCGCCAGCGCCGAAGGCCGGCTCCCATGGCAACAAATCAATGATCCGGAAAATACTTTCATTCCTGCCGTCCTGAAGAAAGCAGAAATTCTGCGCAATATCCGACTCAAAGCACTAAACCCGCGACTGGAAGCCAAAGCCAATGAAATGCAGGATCATCCCGCCCGGGTTCAGCTTACTGCTGCTGACTTTCCCGGTCAACTAAACGATATCCCAATGATCTTCACCCGCCCCTCCGGCGAGGAAATACTGGCCAGAGCAAGAACCGATGAGCAGGGCATGGCTACAGCTGTCCTGCAAAATATGGCGCCCTCCAGCCGCATACAATTCGTAGACGCGCTGATCGATATTATAGCGTACCTGCAACCAGCAGAAGAACATCCCGGCTATCAACGCCTGATCAAAAGCCTGCCACAGGAAAAAGTACGCTTCATGGTCAAAATAAACGGGTTGACGGTCCATCTGGAAACGGCCGAAAATGACGCAAACGGCGCCCCCCTGCCCAACCCTATCCTCGGCCCCAAAATTAAAAGCATACTCGGGAAAAGCGGCCATCAGTTTACTGACGATTTTTCGGAGGCCGACTGGCACATCCGCATCGACGCCCGATCCAGAAACGGAAACAGCATCGGGGCCCTCTTTTTCTCTTATGTAGACGCCACCATTTCAGTGGTCGACCTGAAAAACGGCAGAGAACTGTACGGCAATACCTTCGAAAATGTAAAGGGGGGAGGTGGAAGCTTCGAACAAGCTTCCCTCAAAGCTTTTCAAACCATTTCTGAAACCATCGCCAACGATCTGAGCAACGCAATGAAACTCGAAAAAAATTAAATCCATGGATATTGTGTCCTTAAAATTGCAGCTTATCGAGAAAGTCCTGGAAATTCCTGATCTTCAGCTATTGAAAACCATAGACAAGATCATTGAATTGTATCATGAAAAAAACGAGCGACCTTCTCCTTTTTCCCATAATGAATCCCCGGAAAAGCCCGGTGATGAAATAGCCGACCTGCAACAAGAAATCAACGATCTGTTTGGAAATCAATAAGCTCTTTTTTATGCTTCAATACAAATTCATCAGAATTGACATCAACTTTTGGACTGGACGCCCTGACCTTGACTACCGGCAGGTGATCAGAGACCATGCCGAACAGGGGTGGCGGCTGGTCCAGATCTTCGCCCCCATGAAAAGCGGTCAGATGAGCCACCGCTATTTTGAGATCATCCTGGAAAAATCAATGGATGGTGCCCCCTCGGCATCTTCCTATGATTATGAAGACGATATCGTTTAAACGACCTTTTATGCAAGATGCACTAAAACGAGTATTGGAGGAAAAGAGAAGTCTGGAAAAAGCACAGAAAAGGCTTGCATTTCTCAATGATGAGATCCTCCGTGTCAACAGACAGCTGGAAAAACTCGCCCGGCTGGTTGACCAGGAGTACGAGGAAGTGGAAAAACTCGAAGGCGCCAGGTTAAAAGCTTTTATCCAAAAACTTAAAGGGGAGCGGGAAGAATTGCTGGAAAAAGAAAAACAGGAATACCTCGATGCCGTCCTTCAATACAATCAGGCCGTCAAAGAACTCGAACTCATGGAGTTTGAACGCAAAGTATTGCTCGATAAACTCCTGAAAAGACCAGAGGTGGAAGCCAAATTCAAAAATGAACTGAAAAAATACGAAGCTCAACTCCAGGCTTCGGACTCCCGCCTGGGAAAAGAACTCCGAAATATTGATGAAAAAATACTGGCGATCCACCTCAAAAATAAGGAGTACGAGGAAGCAACCCATCAGGGACATAACTGCCTGCAAACTTTCTGGCTGATCGAACAGCACCTCAGCAAGGACTTCAGAACGGATGATCAGCCTGATCACAGTTTTATCCCTCCGGGCTGGAACCCCATTGAATATTTTTCCCAGATCGGACGGCTGGAAAAAGCGCGCCAGAAATTACCTTTAGCAGCTAAACAACTGAAACTGTTCATCGAAGAACTCGGCGATGTCTATTCCAGGCCGGAAGTATTTCTGGGCATCAAAGTCAAAGACTTTCAGCGCTTCTCCGATTATTTTTTCGAAAGCTACATCGCCGACTGGAAGTTCAGAGACCGGATCGCCCAGCTTTATAAGGAGATCACCAGGATCATCAAGATCATGGAATCGACGCTGAATATCCTCAAAAAGGAGATCGCCAAAGGAACGGAAGAGATCGAACGCCTGGAAGACCAAAAATTCAGCTTGATCAAATACAAACTCGAATAGTGATCGGAATCGACATCAACAAAGCCGCAGGACTGTTGGAAGCCGGAGAGTTGGTGGCCATACCTACCGAAACGGTCTATGGCCTGGCAGCCAATGCACTGGACGAAAAAGCAGTCGTTAAAATATTTGAAGTGAAAAACAGGCCGTTTTTTGACCCGCTCATCATTCACCTCGCAAAGGTAGCGCAAATTGAACGGTATACTCTCCCTCTTCCGGAAAAAGCCCAAGTCCTGGCAAGGCATTTTTTGCCGGGCCCGCTTACCTTATTGCTGGAAAAAAAAGACGTCATTCCCGATCTGGTGACGGCCGGGTCGCCATTGGTGGCCGTCCGTATTCCCCGTCATCCCCTCAGCCAGGAATTATTATCCCGATTGTCGTTCCCTCTGGCTGCCCCCAGCGCCAACCCTTTTGGCTATATCAGCCCGACCACTGCCCAGCATGTGGAACGACAACTGGGCAGCCTGATCCCGTATATTTTAGACGGCGGCCCTTGTCAGGTCGGACTGGAAAGCACCATCGTAGGTTTTCAGGAACAAAAGGTCACCGTCTTTCGCCAGGGAGGTATTGCAGTAGAAGAGATTGAAGCCCTTATCGGGCCGGTTATGGTGCAGACGCATTCCTCCTCCAATCCACACAGCCCGGGCTTATTGGAAAGTCATTATGCACCGGCAACGCCTATTCTGCTGGGAAACCTTGCAGACCTGGCTAAAGCGTTTGAGGGGAAAAAAATCGGATTGATCAGTTTTAAAAAAGCCTATCCTGAGATCGAAGCGCATGCCCGGGTGGTGTTATCCGCCCAGGGGGATTTCAAGGAAGCGGCGCGAAACTTATTTTCCGGCATGCGTCGGCTCGACGAGGAGAAGCTGGATGTCATCCTGGCCGAATGGGTCCCCGACAAAGACCTGGGAAGGGCAATAAACGACCGCCTGAGCCGGGCCGCCGCAAAACGCAAGGGATAAGGACCTGATGGGCCGGCGCCTCCTCAGACCGCTTCATTTTTCAATTGCTCTTTTGCCCAGTCTGCCGCTTCTTCAACGGTACCCACCACAATGTAGGGGACGGGCTGTGCCTGAAAGCTGAAAATCGCCCGTAGAACCGTTCGAATCATTCGGTGGTTTATTACATAAGCAGTGCCTTTGCAGTAGGTACGCATCATTTGATCATGATCTTTTAGCCACTGCGCCTGTATTTTCTGTTGTTTCAACCCAGGCAAAACGGCTTTGCGCGCATCGAAAATAAGCACCAGGGCCGCTTTGCGATCATAAACCGATTTAACTTCATCCAGGTAGGCCTGGAAGTTTTCGTCCGTCGCACTTTCTCCCGTAAAACGGACTGTGACTATTGGAAAGGACGATTCGTCTAATTGAGTATATGCTGCCATTCGATTTTTTTTCGTTTCCGATTGATGAACCGTTCAAAGCCGGATTAGTTTATTGGGAGGGTGGGAAAATAGTCGGCTGAAAATTTCAAATATTGGTACATTTAGGGCAGAAAAGCCCAAGAAGGTGTTCTTAATATCGACTCTTTTTGCAAAAACGAAACCTAAATTTTATAAAGCAAGTGAAAATTATGAAGTGGACTAATCATCTTATTCTGACATTGTCATTGGCGTTGACCTTTACTTTCCAGGCTTGCGGCCCTGAAGAAACCCCGGACAGCAGCCCGGACGAACTGCTGGGACGTTGGGAACTGAAGAACGCCACCCGCAACGGAAGGCCCACAGAATCCCTTGCTGACCTTTACTTTGAATTTTTTCTGGACGGCAAAATGAAAACTAATATCGGCGGCGCCCCGGAAAATGCGTCTTATATATTGGTGGATGACGAAATCCGCCAATCGGACAGCCAATTCAACGTCACCTACCAAATAGAGGAATTAAGCGATTCAACCTTAGTTCTGGCTACTGAGCTGAGAGGTTATTCCTTTAAATTTCTGATGGCAAAGGACGTTCAGGAAGAATAACGGTTGATGCTTATGAATAAATCACGATGGATGGAAGTCCTTTTGGGACAATTGATCATCTATTTCCTGTTATGGCAATTCAATGATTATCTGGCGACGATCCTGAGCCTGATTTTCGGGGCCATCTTTTTGTTGGTGCTGATCGTTTCCATCATCGTAGAGATCATCGAGCCTTCCAAAGTACCTCGCTGGTATTTCACGGCCATGATCGCTTCCATCGCCGCTCCCCTGCTGGCTTTCGGCATTTTCTTTCTGGTCGGCGGAGAGATCAGCTGGTTAACGGAATGAAATGGGAACCATCCCTGATTTGGGGGCGCCACAAGTCATAATGCCTCCTGTATCGCTCAGTTAAAAGTAGGCGCGGCGCTGTAGCGCTCCACGAATTCCTTCATCTCATCTACCATTTCCGGGGAGCCGATGGCGATAGTGGCACGCTGATGCAAATGCTTGACCTCCAGATCCAGAATGCGTTCCAATTGAACATTTATCGCTTTTCCACCGGCTTGCTCCACTATAAAAGCCAGGGGATTACATTCGTAGACCAGCCGAAGTTTGCCCTGAGGATACTTGCGGGTATTCGGATACAAGAATATGCCCCCCTGGAACAGGATCCGGTGTACATCGGCCACCATAGAGCCGATATAGCGAAGACGAAGGTTCATATCCGAGCATTGGTCGATGTAACGCCGCATTTCCACGTCAAACTTAAGATAATACCCCTGATTGACAGAATAATAATTGCCGCGGGGAGGGATCTTAATTTCCTTGTGCGACAGGCAAAATTCGCCTATGGTCGGATCCAGTGTAAACCCATTCACGCCCCTTCCCGTCGTGTACACCAGCAGCGTTGAAGTTCCGTATAATACGTAACCTGCAGCCACCAGGTCGGCTCCCTTTTGAATAAAATCCTCCAGTTGGGACGGCCCGTTAGGATCGCTCTGGCGCCGGTAGATGCCGAAAATCGTACCCACCGATACGTTGACATCAATATTAGAGGAGCCATCCAGAGGATCAAAAACGACAACATATTTCGAGGTTTTATCGATGACTGAAGGGATGGGGATAAAATCTTCATTTTCCTCGGAAGCCACTCCGCAGCATTCCCCGCTGTTTTTCAAACAGTCGATCAGTTTGTCATTAGCATAAAGATCCAGTTTTTGAACCTCATCACCGGAGGTATTGCCGCCCCGGTCTTCGGCCATGCCAAGAATATTAACCAACCCTGCTTTATTCACTTCCCGGTTAACAATTTTTGCAGCCACGCCGATATCACGCAGCAGCCCCGTCAATTCTCCTGAGGCAAAAGGAAAATCTTTCTGCCGTCGAATGATGAATTCATCCAGGGTAACGATCCTATTTTTCATTCTCTGTCAATTAATAGTTGAATTATAATTTGGTCTCAAATTCGATAATTTTTAAAAATAATATTTTGGCGGCAGGCATCCAATGATCTTTGGCAGATATGCCCTGGTTTTTTCTTAAATTTGGACTTCTTTTTCAAAACGGACCCTTATCGGAAAAAGGTTCTGCAGGCGAAAGGACAACTTATCTCTAAGACAATAGTTAATTAAGTGAGCAAAACGCTACGCAGGTAAGTTCCTAAACAAAAACAATTCTTTAATTGTGAAACAACTGGCCGTTCTCAATAAATATTTCATCAAATACCGCCGGCATTTTCTGCTGGGGATCGTTTTCGTATCGCTTTCCAATTACTTCCGGGTGCTACAGCCCCAAATGATCAGGGAAGCCCTGGACCTGGTAATAGAAAACCTGGGCATGTACCGCAGGCTGGGTGGGTTTGCGCTTCAGGCCGACTTCCTCCGCTTCATCAGTAGTAATTTACTGTTCTTCGGCGCTTTAGTGCTGTTACTTGCCCTGATCATGGGCATCTTTATGTATCTGATGCGGCAAACCATTATCGTGATGTCCAGGCTTATCGAATACGATATGCGCAAGGAGATCTTCAAGCATTATGAAGAGCTGGATATCGCTTTTTACAAAAGAAATAATACCGGCGATCTGATGGCCAGGATAACTGAGGATGTCAACAAAGTACGCATGTACCTTGGGCCGGCCGTACTGTATGGGATTAATCTATTGTCCCTGACCGTCATGGTCATCTACTCCATGGTCAATGTCAGCCTGGAATTAACCTTGTATTGCCTGGCTCCGCTGCCGATATTGTCCATTTCCATCTATTATGTCAGTAACCTGATCAACAAGCGAAGCACTATTATCCAGGAGCAGTTGTCTAAGCTCAATAGCACGGCGCAAGAAGTCTATTCCGGCATCCGGGTCGTTAAAGCATATGTCCAGGAATGGGCCATGGTCCGCCATTTTGCCGAACAAAGCGAAGATTACAAGGAGAAATCACTGAACCTGGTTCAGGTGAACGCCTTTTTTTTCCCTCTCATGGTGTTGTTAATAGGGATCAGTACGCTATTAACAGTTTTCATCGGCGGCATCCAGGTAGTCAAGGGGACCATCACTCCTGGAAACATTGCCGAATTTGTCATCTATGTCAATATGCTTACCTGGCCCGTTACCGCCATCGGTTGGATCGCTTCCATTATCCAGCAAGCCTCCGCCTCTCAAAAGCGTATCAACGAATTTTTACAAACCCCGCCCAGCCTGGTTAATACAACACAGTCCGATGAGCCTTTCCAAGGTCATATCCGCTTCGAAAATGTCTCCTTTACTTATCCCGATACCGGTATCACAGCCCTCAGGAAAGTCAGCTTCGAATTGCTGCCGGGGCAGAAAATGGCCATCATCGGAAAAACAGGGTCTGGGAAAAGCACCATCGCCGATCTGCTGGTCAGAATGTATGACGTCACCGAAGGAACCATTTACATCGATCACAAGGATATCCGAGACCGTGACCTGGCCAATCTGCGCAGACGGATCGGCTACGTTCCTCAGGATATTTTCCTTTTTTCCGATACCATCTTCAATAACATCGCCTTCGGAAAAGCCGACGCCTCCGGGCAGGAAGTGGAAAAATTCGCGCAGTACGCTTCCGTCTATGACGATATCACAGAACTGTCAGAAGGCTTCCAAACACGCGTGGGCGAAAGAGGCGTTACCCTGTCGGGAGGGCAAAAACAACGCGTGTCCATCGCCCGGGCTTTGATCAAAAAACCCGATATGATCATCCTCGACGACTGCCTCTCCGCCGTGGATACCAAAACCGAAAAACAGATCCTGGGATATTTCGAAGAGGCCCTATCCGATAAAACCGCCATCATCATCACGCACCGGATCTATTCCCTGCTCGAATTTGACAAGATCATCGTCGTCGAAGACGGTCAGGTCGTCCAACAGGGAACCCACACGGATTTGATCAATCAAAAAGGCTATTATGCCGACCTTTATGAAAAGCAAAGCCTGGAGGAAATCGATTCCTAAACATAGTGAGCAATGTTTATGCCCCTTCTTTTTTGAAATTATCCGCAAATAATTACTTTTGTAGTGGTTAGGTTGAACTTTTTTTAACAAAATTCTTCAAGAAGTGGATAACGAGAGAAATTCAAGAAGATTCGAGAGTGTGTATTCCAATAAGGTTCGCGCGGGAAAAAGAAGAACGTATTTCTTCGATGTACGTAGAACTAAAGGAAATGATTATTACTTAACGCTGACGGAGAGCACAAAAAAATTTAACGGGGATGGCTATGAGCGCCATAAGATCTTTTTGTATAAAGAAGATTTCAACCGTTTCCTCGCCGGCCTCGAAGATGTCATTAATCACGTGAAGTCTGAATTGATGCCGGAATACGACTACGACGAATACACCCGTCGTCATGAAGAGTACGAGGCCAATAATAATGATGATGACGACGACGACTATTCTTCAGATTCTGAAACAGCGGATGTCTCTGAATTTGATGAAGAAAATGAGATCAAAACTGAAGACGATATGACCTGGTAAGTAAAAAGATCCCGCCAGAAGGCGGGATCTTTTTACATCTTTGTAGTTTTTTCAGCTTTTATGAGGTACCTGGTCATTCTCCTTTTCTTTCTTTCCTCCTCCTGCCGGCCACCAGCCAATCAACAACGCTTCCAGGCTTTTGCTGACCAATATGGTTATGAAGTCGACCTCTGGATACGGGAAGGCCGCGTTTTTTCTCCGGATTTGCGTTTCGAATTTACTGATTTGCTTATAGATGATGGCAAGATCGTCTACCGCGGCTGGGTAGACAGCACCGTTCTAAAGCCATCGAGGACCATTAAAGCCAATGGGGCCGTAGTAGCACCGGGTTTCATCGACCCACACGCCCATGGCAACCCGCTGCAAACCCCTGAATTCAATAATTTCCTGGCTATGGGCGTCACGACCATCTTTCTGGGGCAGGATGGCTCCAGTCCTTTGTACGATACGCTGGCCCTGTGGATGGATCAGGTGGATAAGGCGAAAGCAGATTTCACCTCGCCGCATAGGTTGGCCGAGGGGTTTCAATACG
>CAZJQS010000093.1:0-19711 GCA_964548175.1 uncultured Saprospiraceae bacterium | reverse complement strand
ACTTCATATGTAAATACTTGGATTAGCGGTGATACTCTTATTGGAGAGCTTTCCTTTAAAAAAGTGTATAGCAGTGAATTTTTACCAGGCAATGATAATCCAATCTATCAAGGAGCCATATTGGAAGAAGGACCTATTGTTAGTTGGATTCCAGACCTACGGGATATTAATGACGTTGATACACTATATAATTTTGAACTAGAAGTTGGTGATACAGTCGCTTTTTTCGAGGCGATGTCACCCTTCTATTTTTATATAGGAGAAATAGATTCCATACGTCTAGATGATAATATCTTAAGAAAAAGAATCCAGGTATATGTTGATTTTGTCAATACACCTGAAATTGAAACTACTTTGGTTAACATTTGGGTAGAAGGCATAGGGGATCTACAATATGGGCTAATTTATCCTTTTTGCGTCTCAACCAACCCGAGATGTGCGGATGAACTAATATGCTTTAGAGAATCCGAGATTATTGTTTATGAAAGCTTTTTATTGGCCTGCTCCATTACTACTTCATTAAGGTCTTATTCCAAAGATTCCTTCTTTAAAATTTATCCCAATCCATTCTTAAAATCGATCAATTTAGAACTTTCTCTTAATAAAGAATTTTTGATCCTTATTCATGACATATCAGGAAGGCTTCTAAAAAGGGAAAAGATAAATAATTTTTCTTTTACAAACGATGTCATCCTAGATCTTAATGAACTTGAGAGGGGGGTCTACTATATTACTCTAATTTCCAAGGAAATAAAAATCTCAAAACCTATTATTAAACATTAAATTAAACCAGTTATGCAGAAGATATTAATTTCACTTTTGGTCATTCTACTTTCGTCACTTACTTTATTGTTTTCTCAAAATACACCTTGGGACTGCGCTATGGGAACTGGAATTTCGAGTAATGTTTTCGTTCCCTTCAGTATCGCTACCTGTATTGACGACGACTATAGAGGAACTGACTTTAATGAAGATCTGACCTTACGCTTACGTAAGGAAAAATTATGAAATAAAGCATAGCTTTAAATGCTTTTAAGCAGAAGTATGAATTGGTTCTTGCCCACTTTTGGTGGAAAAATCAGCTAGAGTCCATCAGGACGCGCTTTCTGAGCAACTCAAAACCAGCCCTTCTGATATTTTATCTTACACTCACACTATCCCACACACCCTCAGCAAAGCATCAAAAATGGCCTGATCCAAACGACCAATGTACTCCGGCTTGTAGGGAGACTGCAGACTACCCTCACCTATGTATCCATATACTCCTTTTTTCATCTGTGGATCTTTTACAGCCTCCACAAAGGCCAGAATGATCCGGTAACGGACCTTAGGCTGAATGTTCTCATCTTTGGCGTAGTTGCTGAGGATTTGAACATAGTGATAAGCAATCTGGGTTTTGGGTTGATCTAGATGAGCAATCATGAAATCCACCAAATCCTCGTCTACATGCTTAATCTTCTTGAAAATGAGGGCTACCGTCTGCCAATATTCTGGTCCTATTTGTAAAAATTCGCTGTAAAGTTGTATCCCCTCTGTAGTATGACGTTCAAAATACCTGGAGATGTTCAGCATCGCTAGCCTTCCCACACTATTCACTTTTCTGTCCGAGAAAGAACGCATAAATAACTGATAAAGCTGCTGGTCTTCATTGTACGCATTCAGCAAAGAAATATTTCTCTCGTCTGACCAAAGGGCCAAAATAACCAATAACGATTCCTTCCTGATGTCCAGGAAGTTTTCTTCTACTTCTGGCTGATCCTCCAGATAGAAAAGCCACTGGATGACCCATTCAAAGCGCTGATCAGTATAGGCTTCTTGGATCTGCTCAACCTCGCCCCAGGTTTTAAAATGATAGTTTTTATAATAGTGATAGCCTGCTGCTGGGAACAATCCCTTTCTAAATGAGTCATTCACCTCCTCATAAGGTCTGGAAAAGACATTTAAAACATTGTCTAATATTTTGTCAGCAGCTTGATCGAGTAAAATAGGCTCCACTTTCTGAGATGGATCTTGTTGAGTAAGCACTTCAATTAGGTTGAATGCGCCTCCAGGAAAAAAAGTGTATTGCTTCAATTGATCGGGGGCCAACCGGATCAGTGACCCGAGCAATTTATAATATATCGTTTTCTGATTTTCATCATGATGATTATACGCCCCAATAATAATTCTTATTAAGCTTTTTAAAAAGGCTGTATCTACGCCATTTTTCTCGATGAAGTTGGCAAGATGTGCTTCCACTTCAGCTGAAAAGAATCCTATCCAATCGAATGCTTCTAGGAAAAGATCCTTGTCAGGGCTGCCCTGATAAATTCCTCTTAGGTATCGATCTATGACAGAAATGGAATCGGCAAGGGTGTCAAAGAGTAAAAAGCGAGAATAAGTCTTGATGGGTTGATGCTTTTCATAGATCATGTATTGGAGCACTTGCCTAAGGAGTCGATCATCCAAATCTGAAAGTCGATAGGGCAGGGGGAATCTTTTTACTCTGCTGATACCCCGGCTTAATAGGTTGTTGGCTCTGAACAAGGCTTTTGATGCGCCGGTATTGGCCAATCGTAAAATACTTGAAATGTTATCGGAGTCAACCCCATTAAATTCTCCCAGATAAAGTGAAGCATAATCTTTGACCTGAGGATCGTTACTTTGCATCCAGGTCGTTATGGTAGATATCGCGCCCGTAAAGGGCGTATCTAAAATGGGGAAAAGTGGATATATCAATGGTGCTTCGTCCTTTTGAATGAAGTAGTCCAACACGGCGACTGCTTCTGAATTTAAGCGTAGGCCATTTTCTACACCGCGCAAAATTAATTCATTGACATTCTCTACGGTCGGCTCCTCTTTGAGTGTTCTCCAAAGACGATCTATACTTTTTATATGAGCATTGACTTGGCCTTTAGAACTGAAAAAATTTCCTAGCTGATCAAAGACTCCGTAGGTAAGTATAGCCGCCCAATGGTAATTCTCCCTAAAACCATTTTCCTGATCGGTTAATAAATCCAGGCTCACCAGATCTAAAGCTACATCGGTCATAAAGGATTGGTCCAAGTGGAGAGCAAAATCAATCAGGCGATGCTTTACTCTGCTTGGAATGTTCTCCTCCCTGAGCAAAATTCTGATGACTTTAGCTTGATTATAAGGCCATAGAATTTCTTTTAAGCCCTCTATGGTCCAGCTTTCGAATTGTTCAGGAGCAATGTCTTCAATCAGTTGAGGATGATCTACTAGGATCTTAATTTTTTGGAAGGGCTTTTTCAACTTTCCTATGCTAGCAATGATTTGTTGATAGTTTTTATGTCTTGCGTCGGTTTTCTCTAATATTTCGTCAAGTCGGCATACAATTTGGGCTCTTTCAAAGGTATCCTTAATGCGGTACGCCCACTTTTGTAATTTTAGAATGACCATTTCTTTGTTATCATCGGTATAGTGCAAATAGCGCAACAGTGCACGACAGGCATAATACCGGTCTCTTACTTTAAGGATATTGGGGAGCAGCTTTTGGGAGATGAAATCGGGATCTCTGATATCACTGGGAAGATATTCCTCAAGACCATTGTCAAAGAGTTTGTTTTGCAGGCAAAACAGGTAGACTTCCCACCGCTGTTCTTGATTTTTGTTTTGAACTCCCAGCAGTTCTTTCAAATAGGTGGTTTTGAATAAATGGTTGATTCTGTTAGGTAAGTATTCAAGCAAATGGAAATTTTCAATAGCAACTAGGGCATCGAAAGGAATCTCATCCTCCCTGAAGATAGTTTCGTTGATAAAGGTGTTGACCTCCCATTTTTTAGGATGTCCCAATTCTTGACGCATTTCGTACAAGGGGGCTTCCGAGACCTGAAGGAGAGCATCTCTTACCCCCATGGGCCAGGTACCTTCTCCTGAATACTGTTGGAGCATATTACGGATAACTTCTTCTCTGTCTTCCATATATATCATGGTCTGAGTGTACCAGTGATTAGCAAGCAAGCAGGTGTAGGATAAACTGGGAGCTACTCCCAGAAAACTTGCTTTAATAATGGGACGGCCATAAGCTTTCGTAATAGACCGAAAAATGGACCTGTAATACTCAAACCAGACGTAATTATCAAGGTTCTTGCCCAACTCATCCAGCTTTTTAAGATACAGCTGATTAAAGACTTTGAAAATGGGCTCTCTAAAAGATTGTTTGATAAGGCCTAATTGTTGTAAAAGCTGCGCTTTGATGCCCGGATCGCAATCTTCAATTAAATTTATAATATCCGAACTGCTTGTTTGGAGAAAAATTGAAGCTATTCTGGAATCAATTGATTCTTCTTGATTAGAAGAGACCTCTAAGATCAGGTTAATCTGTTGTCGGATTTCTTCTGTTCTTTCAGCTTCAAATAGCTTACGCAAAAAGGTTTTACTCAGGGAGCATTTGCGGTAATAAAAGCGTTCTGAAAATTCGGGTAGGCCGGAAGTTTTTAATTCGACGGTTACATGATCCTCAATATTGATCATACGAGTATCCAGTTGGACCGCTGCTCCATAAATAGGATCATCATATCCATATCGGCCATAGAAAGATTGAGGAGATTGTTCAACAATGGAATTGCGTTCTGCATCTGGTTTACCTAAGAAAGTGGCGGTGTCCTCATAAATATGAGATACTTCCACCTGATTGGTGTGGCGATAGCCACCCAGCAGTGCTGAGACGATCAAAAACTTAGTGAAGTTCTGCTCATTTATGGTTTTTTCATCTTTAAGTGCATCAGGCACTTTGGGAAGGTGCCGGAGTAAACCGTATTCTTGAAAAGGGTGAACTTCCTGATTGTCATACTTTTCCACGCCTTCCTCATAGTACCGATAAGTAAAATCGTACCGCCTCCGTAACTCTCTGTAACCAGCATAAGAAAAATCCTTTTGCCTTATTTGCTCTCTGATCTGGTCAATTTCATTTTGAATTACTTCCTGTTCAGTTCCATTCAGAATGCGCTCCCGGCGTTCCTTTAATTGGCGTAACTTGTCTTCTGCTTCCTGATGCTGACGCATAGAAGAGTTAATGGGGCTGCCTGACAACCCTTTTTCTTGAGATAATTCTTCAGAAATGGGTGTAAACTGCAGGTTAGGGTCACTGCTATTTTCAGTACCAATGGATTGATTGTTCCTTTTTTCAGCAGATTTAAGAATATCCTGAATCAAATCATTGAAGGCATCTTTACCCACCCATTCTTTGATCTCTTCTTCTAGTTGCTGATGTTTTTGATTGGTTTCATTCAGCCTCTCTGTAATAATTCCTATCTGTTCATTGATATATTCAATGGTATAACCAGACTCCAACAGCTTTATTTCTTTTGTAACCTGAGCCAATACATTTTCGAGTCTGAAAGTACGCCAGGGCAATTCGCTGGAGGGGCTTTTTACGTCCTTAACAGTGTCTTGCAATTGTCGATGAAAGTCTTGCCATTCTTTTTTCAAGGTTCCGTTCATGACACGCTCCATCAATTCATAGTAGTACTCGATTTGCTCGGAATATTCCTTCCTTTTGATACTTTCCTGATGAAGCCTTTGTTTTCGTTCTAAGAGTGGTAACCGGTTGGTCGTCTCTTCGATTTCTTTTTCTATGCGGTCTATTAAGGTCCCCTTCTTCAGTTCGGCCAGTTCTTCCAGTTTGGCTCGCACCTGTTTCTCGTAGTAGGATTGAGGGGTATCTGGTGGTGTTGGTTCTTTGGGCTTGTCAAAACTGATTTGACCGGAGGCTAATTTGATCAAAGAGGTAGTAATGATCCAGCTCCATTCGGGCTTGTCGTATTTTATAGCTTTGTATAAATGGCGAACAATTCTCTTGCTAAACCACCGGTTTTCGTAAATGATTTGAGCAGAAATACCGATTAACGATCTGAGTTCGGGTACTTTACCCGAGAAAATCTTGCAGAATAATTCGTCGATGACAGCCCCCTTTTCACTCTTTCTAATGGATTGAATGGCTCTTTCTATCTGTATTTTTAGCTGAGGATATATTTCAATTTGTTCTCCCTGACTGTAGAATTGTAATAATTGGAGGGCTACCTTTTCAAGGATAGGCTCTTCTATTTTTTCCAGGGACATTTCACTAAAACCTTCTGCCAGGAATAAGGCGGTACGAGGGAACAGCCCGCCCATAAGGGAACCTCCTTGTAAAACTCGGGCAATAAGATTACCGACAGCTCCCGGTCCCCAGGATGGATCCACGCTGATATGGCCCAGGCCCATCAAAAGGGGAACTTTCCACCTTGGGTTATCCATGTATTGAATGATAAATTCTGCTGCCTGTTGCTTATCGCGGGTAATGAAGCGAGCAGCCAAGTACTCCTGAAACGTCAAATGAAGGAAGCTATAGGATTCGTGACCACGGGGGGCAATGATGCCTACTTTATTATTGATTTCTGTGATAAAATCCTCTACTGTTTCTTCAAAACTGGGAGGAATATCCTTAGGATCAAGGCCTTTGTGTCTGTATTCGGCTAAGTTTTTCCAAATTATCTCTCTTAGTTCTGCTCCTTTAATAAGGCCTTTTGAATAGTGCATATGTATGGTACTTGCCACAGCAGACAATACATGTTCTACCTCTAGGAGGCTCAGGTCTGTTTTCTTCCAACTTTCTACTAGGGTATGCATGGCTTCCTGATATAGTGCTGCCCGCTGGGCAGGTAGTACACCGTTGTTATTTCGATATACAAGGGCCAGGATTGTTATAATAAGAGGGTTACTGGCAAGTTCCAAGATACGTTTATCTGCAAAAATGGCTTGCTTTAATTCTTCTGCTTCTTTTTTGGCCATCAGCCGGATAGCGGATAGGGCTTCTCCTTCTTTGGCATCTGCCAGATGAGCCATCTCCATCCAAATTTCACAAAACCTCGAAATGGCCTGTCTTCGCATGGGTTCGATCACAACATGGGTGATAGAATTATTGATACGTGCTAGGTGATACCCCACAATCCGACTGGTAATGACGACTTGATTTCCACCGTTCACCCCGGGAGGAGTATTATAATCTTGCCAGTCCAATTCATCCCAGGGAGTATCTGGTTTTTCCCCCTTAAGGATAATCCATTTATTAATAAAATCTTCTACCTGAGTTACTACTTCCTTACGGTTTTTTGTTACCTCATCTAGTCCATCCAGGATGATAACGGCTTCTCCTTTTTTTAAATAATGGATGATGGTATGCTTCAAATGCTCTTCTTCGATGTCTTCATCAGTAGAATAGCGAGGTTGGTAATTTTCCCATTTTTGTTCTCCTAAATAATCAATAAGAGGAACTTTTCGCTCCTCGAAGCACTGAGAATAATCTGAAATGCTGACCAATATCGGAAAGCGAGCTGGTCCCAGATCGTATAGGGTGCTTTGTTCTAAAAAAGGATCGATTTGATTTTCAGGCACTTTGACTCTTTCTGGCTGCCCAGAGGAAATTTGCTTTAAAAAAGCGTCTGCAAGTTTAATGACGAGCCATTTGGCAAGGGTGCTCTTCCCACTTCCCGGATCGCCTAGAATAACCAGGAACCTCTCATCGCGGAATGCCTCCCCCAGGGTGATGGGAATCTCAAAGTCTGACTGCATTTTGTCTCTTTGAGCAATGGAAGGCATGATGGGGTCCTCCATTATAAAATCGAGTTCCAGTTCGTATTGGCTATCTTCATCTAATTCATTATAAATCTCTTCCCCGAAATGGTCAATAATATAGGTTCTTACGCTTTCTTTCGCTTTCATCCTTTCATAGGAGGAAGCTTTATCTCCCCTAAGCGCTACATATACATTCTCCAGGCGTACTCCTTTGAAGTCTTTGGCTGCCTTGATGCCATGTAGGCGCAGGTAGCTGTGCAAATTAATCAGCCACTCCAGATAGGCAATGGCGATGGTATGGATGGGTGGGGCGAGTATGGTATCCTTATTACCCGGAATCACCCCTGATTTATTTAGGGCACTCTGGGCAGCTTCCGCTACTGATTTGTTAACATCATTAGCCAGTTTTGTCAGAGATTGATGAAGTTTTTTAGCAAAGGCTTCATTCTTTGTTTCGTAATAGTGTTTGGCCAGGTAATCGATGGTGCTGATCCTGCGAAAGGGATCCTCATTACCCATCATCTCTAATATCGAATGGGGAATTTTGTGCAACCATAAATTTTTAGCTATAAATAAGCTTTTCATCTGGGCACTTGAGTAGCCCTGGGGTGACTGCGGGACTTTTTTTCCCTTCAATTCCTTTTTTATGTAAGAAAAAATGTCACCAGTATAGATATTCTCGAGATTGTTGCTGCCCGCTTCCCCTTGTTCGATGCCCTTTATCAAAGCATCCGTAAAATAGGTAAATGCTGGATCGGTTAAATCGGTGGGTTCAAAAGAATATTTGTTAGAATCTGTGGAGGTAATAATATCAATGGTCTGCTCGCTTCGATTGAACTTCAGCGATTTGGTGAACCGTCCGCTGTAGCAGCAGTCAATGATCACAATTAATTGGCTGGCAGGTGTTTGATTGATCCGCTTTACGATGAAATCCTTCGAAACACTGTCAATATCTGGTTCTGTATTAGACGAATCGGTGCCGGTTAGGTATAAATTAGTAGGATCTTCGAAATCCAGAAGACCATGGCCTGTATAGTATAAAAGCAATAGATCCTCTCTATTCGCTTCTTTAAAAAAGCTGGCAATGGCCTTTTTTATTTGAGAGGCGGTTAGGTCCATAAAAAAACGGTCCTTAAAAAGAAAAAAGCCGCCTAAATCCTCCTGTTCAAGCATGGCTTTCATTCCCTTCAAGTTTTTTGCAGGTGCTTTTAGAGGAGGTAGGTGATCATATTTTCCAACACCAATGAGTAAAGCTTTGCGTTTGGACATGTAACCTTTTACTTTAAAAATTCTAGTGTATCTTTTTCATTAGCAAGGCAGTGAGTTCTTCAATATCTTTAAACTCCGTACCTGCCGGCAGTTCTATGGATATTTCTTTGTCCCCATTTTTTACCATTACCTTCATTTGATGATGGTTGTTGCGCAGCTTGAAATCTTTTATTATCTCTGCTATTTTAGGAAGTAAAGTAGGCAACACGGCTAGTATCAAAGCGCCGCCGAGGGTAAAAGCTTCGGCAGACATAGCTCCTTTGGGTAGGGGCGTTTCTTCTTTTAACTCAGATAAATCACCAGGTTCACTGACCTGCATTATTTCTTGTTTTAGAGATCGATGGAAATTGGTTTTTAATTCGTCAGGAGCGGTAGGAATATCTACCATCAGGATAACAGTATTTTCCATTGGAATAATTTTTATATTTCTAAAAGTTCGTCAAGAGACTTAACTCGACTTTAGCATTTAAAATTATATCACAGTTTTCACCTGACATAGGCGATAGCATCCGAAAAAGTCAGATGTGATTTTTGATACCATACAAAACTTTAGGCCACAATGGGTTGTGTCTCATTGAGCTGATGAGCCCAAAGGGTGACCAGGCTGAATAAAGCCATCAACACAGGGGGTGTTCGGGCAATGGCCAGGTCAGACCACTGTCGTTGAGTTTCTACGTCAAGGTGTTTTCTGACTTCTTCGAAAGTCACTTCAACACCCCAGTGTTTGACAAAAAAGTGTTGGATGATCTCCAAGGCCGTCATCTCCAAATTGGTACAGATCAAAGCAGTGAGCTTTGCTTTTCCCTCAGGGTCTTTGATCAATACCCAGCGACAAGAAACCGGAGACATGCCCGATTTGTACCAAATGGCTTTTTTACTAATGAAAAGCAATTTTTTCTGCTTTTGGCCATACCACTCACTTAAGGTGATGGGGTTCCATTGGGTATTGAGATCCTCCAGTGAGTTTGCCAGTTTAGGCTGTCGAGGCCCCACTATAGGAGCAGGCCCCCGTTTACCTTTTGGCTTAAGTAAAGGAAAATCAAAGAGCCGAGCATTGAGCCGAAGCCGACTGATCATACACACTTTTGATTCAGCCGTATGGAGCAACTCATAAGTGTGGTAAGACGAATCGGCCACTACGATGATCTTGCGCTTTGGAAGCCAAGGATGTAGCTGTATGATCATCTGCCAGGCCCAATCGGTCAGCTTTTTATGTCCCCCGGCTTTGTTTTTGTAAAAACGCTCGGAAGGACATAAAGCCGTAAAGAAACGCAGGGCCCAAATACGACCTGCCCATGGAATGGGGCTCAGTAGCATCAGGCACATCCAATGCAATCCACTGCTTTTGGCAAAATGGCTGCCACTAGAGCGTACACCATACCGATAGATGGCTCGAGCCTTGATCTTCCGACCCCAGCGTCTTTCCAGCGACTCATCAATGCCAAAGACCAGAGGCTGACCGGGTCGGAAAAAAGTGTCAACCATCAATTGAAGCAGTTTCTCAGAGCCTCTGAGCCCTGACCATTTGGCCAAATTTAGCACTCTGTGGTACTTGTGAAATCGCTTTTCATTACCCATACCCAGTGTATGTAAGCAGCCACATGCGGTGCGTTTACCTACGCCGAGCACACAGCCTGGTAGTAAAAGTTTTGCATGTTCAAAGACCTTTTTGCTAAATAACGGAGCAAATACCGATATTTGTTTCGAGAACTCAACTGGAAGTGTTTTCATTTGAATTTGATTTGTGGTTATTTCAAATTTAATACACTTCGGTTAGAGTTCTCTTTTTTATTTCAAAATGCTAAAGTCGAGATTAGTATATGTTTGAAAAGGTAGTGTAAACCCATTTCTATCTAGAATAGAGATAGTTGGTATTGTTTTGTAAAAACCTTTGTTTTAATAGCTTTTAGAATGTGTAAAATGACTCGAAGGCATTTTTAACCTGTTCACCGTCATCCACTCCTCCAATAACTATGTGTCCAATGTCCAATAGTATCTTTTCCTGAATTCAATTTGGTAGTTCGAGTTTTTATCATCATTAAGAACTAAAATGGAATAAGATAATCAATTGAGCAGTCTATTAAACGATTGTAATAAAGCTTTTGCCTTCATGTTATTTTCTGCATAAGCCTGAATAATTCCATAATGGGCCGCCATCTCATAATCCTTCATGTTTTGAAGATTCATCGTCAAAATATCGACCCCATCTCTCAAACTATATGTTAAAAGCTCTTGAACACTTTTTTCAAGTGCAACTACATAATTGCAATAGCTTAGTAAAAATTCAGCTTGCTGATTGTTAATAGCCTTTAAGCTTAATTGGGCCTTTACAGTACTCCATAAATCTCCATTCATATTAGCCACATTGTAAGCGGTTTCAACTAAAGTAGGAAGGTATGAATTGTCATACCTTAAACCATTGGTGCGTTCATTGATCCAATCATCAATATCGGAAACGGTTTTTAAAATTATTCCTCCAGCTAAGGCGTATTCAAAGATTTTTCCCCAATTGATTTTCATTTTTGGTTGAGTTTAGTTGATTTTATAATTTTTAGGATTAAAAGCCAAATTGCCATCCACATTAGACCTGACAAGCAGATTAATCGAACGTTTTTTTGAACAACTCCAATGGTGGTTAGAGCCAATAATCCAAGAAAAAGGAGGGTAATTATATTAGTTGAGCTAAGTAGAATGGATTTTATCGTAATCAATAAATTGTAGAAAAAATAGCCAAGATTTAAATCTTTTATTTTTTTTCGAACACTTGAAAACCATTTTTTTAGGTAGGATATTAGTTTATTCCAATGTAATTTAAATTTTTCCCAAAAGTATTTTAGTGAGAACTTTGATTTTTTCTCCTCATTGTTTGAAGGTTTAGCGTCAATTTCCATGGGGCAAAGAAGGTTTATGGTGAAAAGGGGTTATATAATTTAAAAATATATATTTTCCTTGAATCAAAATAGTTTTTAATCAATTTTTCATGTGTTTGTGGTTGATAAATAAGATTTGTGACTATCCTCTTCCTAAATCGCAGTCTACCAGGGTAGGGGGGAATTATAACATCTTATTTTATTTGTAAAGAGCGTTTAGATTTGTTCTTTCAAAAAGCCATCTTTCAAGCCATTTCATCTCATTCTTTTATTGATAAGGCCGGAAAATATTTATTTTTATTACTTAACTAACTTAAATTACAATTACTTTTTTTATTTTTAATACGACTTGTTTCTATTCAAATAATGATGAAAAACTAACCTCGGGTCATGAGCAATTTTTGGAAAAATTTCGGTACCTTTCTCGACGCAGCCATTACAGCCGGCGCCATTTATCAGGGAAATTCCTGGATCAATAACCAGGCTGAAAGAATAAATAACGAATCTACTCAGGTCAAGGCAATGATTGAAGTTGCTCATGAAATTGCCTCTATAGATGGAGACACCTGGAATGCTCTTCATACGGGCTTACTGGCTAAAAGTATTAATAATTCTAAAGTTGAGTTATTGAAAAATTATTGTATTCACGTGGTGAATATCGAAACTGGACATCTCAACCAAATTTTGAAGATGAACTTAAATGAAGGCACGTCCATTTTGCTTGATATCTTCCAACGTGGTACACTTTACGACCAATGTGCCTATTTGGGTATTCTCAAAGCTTATGGTAATAATGTAAAAGCAAGCTATCTTTTAAATAATTTGATAGACAACAGAAATCAATCCACCAATTACGTAGGGCGTGCTCAAGCCTCGGGAGCGTTTAATAAAATCTGGTTGGAGTTCAATTTGTACAGCGGAGATATTAAAGGCATGGATATTCACGTTGATTTTTCAATTTCCGGTTGCCGGGAAAGGTCTTGCAAGTTGCTTGTATGGTTTTACCAAGGAAATGGAAATAAATTGAAAGATTTCAATGAAAAATATACAACTACCGATGGACAGGTCTGTGTGTCTAGAACCTTTCAGCCAAAATATGATGACACCCGGTTTGAGGACTTTACAATATTCATGCCATACGATGAATTGCATGTAAATGTCAAAGGCACCCACGAAATCAAGTTTATCATCGGCATGTTTGTCGGTCATGATTTATTGATTGAATCTCAATTTACTTCCTTTGATTTCACCCTTAGTTGACCAATTGAATTAATTGAATTTTCCCGGTCTTGAAAAAAGTAACTTTATTTATTCAGCCTAATGTGCATGGTTTGTCATTAGGCGCCGCTATAGCTAGGCTCTCCAAGGAGTTAAATTTCGAATTGGTTACTCTGGAAGGCAGAGATTGTACTGACTTTCGCATCGCTTGTGTACAATCACATGCAGTGATTATTGATTTGAGTATGGAGGCAGACGGCATAAACAACTACAATATTTTAACGGATGAACATCCTCACATCGATCATATTTTAATCGTAAGCAGAACTTTTCTTCCTATTAATGTAAGGCCTGCCAGAGTTGGCGGCGCTCCTCCGTATCCCTTTCCAAAAGAAAGCATTCCAGGCTTTTCCTGGTCTAATCGTGATATATTGCAATGGCTTAATAACCAGCTAACTAGCTTGTTGGCGGTTAATAAAAAGCATTTGGTCTCCTTAGAAAAAACGCATTCGGACTTTCCTAGAGCGGTTCTGGAGAGCTTAATAAAAATGAGTAAAGAGTCAGCATCGAACAAAAGAAAAAGTTACCAAAAGAAAAATACCGTTTTTATAAGTTATAGAGGACGATATTATCCGGAAGTAAGAGAACTGGCCCAGCGGATTCAAAAAGGGGAATGGCACAGGGATGTAAAACCAAAAGTTACGATCCTGACACCCGGGCAATTGGCTTTTGAAAGCGAATTACTCACAGAAGTTAGGAGATGGCAGGTGCTCGGTATGTTAGAAGATTTGATAAATCAGTCTATTGAGCTATGGATCTATTTATCGGATGATTATTTGAATTCTTGGTGGACAGTAGGTGAATTGGTATGTACCGCTCGTGCAAATTACATGTGGGAGACGGATCAACGTTGGACCCCAGGCCCAAAGATAAAGGTTTTCGATCCTCAATCGAATTCATTGTTGAAAACTGTTCCTTCACGGTATCTTCTGAATTTTAATGAAAATACCCGTGCTCAACTAGATAGAATGATGAGTATAGCCCATCACGATGAAATAGACCTAGCAAAAATAAAACGCAATAGAACGATTGCTAAAATATATCCCTTTTTCTACCACCTGGGATTGGGAGGCCTTTTCACAAAACCTATGGAAAATTTAAAAAGAAAACTCGATCTAAAAACTCTAGATCATATGCTTGAAGAAGATCGCGATGGAATAGCGGAAATGCAGGACAGGTATCTCAACTACTGGGCTAATCCTGATAATCTTCTATTTCAATTGCAAAACCCTTTGTTTAAAAGAAAGGCTTGGAATAAATACAGCACGACTTATCACGAAGGGTATTTAGATAATGAGACTGGTCAGGTAGACTTAGACAAGTTCTTTGATTGTAGGGCCAGGCTCTCCGCTGCCCTGGACATAGCCGCGTTAAAAAGAGCCCATGCAAGGAAAGTTAAAATTGATACACCTTCAAAAGAACCTGTTAGTATCATAGAACATACTCCTCGATTGCTTTGGGAAGGTGCAAATGATGGAGATGCCCAAATTTTTAAGGTTCCTACCTTTACAGTTGAATGAAATCACACCTTCACCACCCGTACCCTCCGCATCACAAACTTTATCTTCCGCAAATCTAAAATATCCTATAACCGACCGCCAGGGTAGGGATCAGATAAGTCCCCTTCTCAATCATTAAGTCCATCGCCTCCTCTTCGATGAACGAGCTGTGCTCAATAGTGCATACGCTTGTAAGCACCCGACGAAGCCCATCTTTTAGCCGAGTTGCATAAGGGCTAACTTTGCCTCCAAAAATGCAGGACCCAATCTCTAGTAAAAAACGCCTACGCCGGCCCCGCTCCGAAATGTTTCCGCTCATGGCTGCGTATGAAAAAGGTGATTAAAGCCAGACAAAATTCTGCCAGGCGCATCAACTCAATGTCCATGTACTCAAGTATTGGCTGGATAAAGGGAGCCGGATGTACCGAGAGGGGCTCGTCCGGTTCTGAGAAGGGGCTGGGAGTGAAACGCCCCTGGTCTACTCACCGGTTCACACCGGGGCGCTCAAAATGCCGCTATCCTGTATTCTCTATTGGGCAGTTGCAAGCTTCACGGAACGACCCCTTACCGGTATTTGTATGCCATTCTGGATATCTTGCCCGATTATCCCGGTAACAGAGTCGGTGAACTGCTGCCTCATAGAGTGCAATTGGACGAGAAAAAGGTTGAGGTGTAGTTCGTCGCACGCTAACAAACATCCACCGAGCTGTAGTCGTAGCGCAAGAGCCGGATTTTAACCGGAATAATACTCCTCTCCACCTGGGGGGCTATACCGCACCAGATCAACTCCGATCCCGTTCGGGTCTTTAATGGCAAAGTGTCGGTCCCCCCAAGGTTCATCGCGAAGGTCTACTTCTATAGGGACCCCTTTATTTTTCAATTCCTCGTAAAGCGTGTCAACGTTCGCCATTTCTATGGTCAGGTATATCCCTTGCTGTAGAAAAGGTCGTTGAAAGATGGGATGCTGAGAAGGATGGTCAGGCAATAAAAAGCTGAGCACGGCTCCCTGGCCAGGCAGCCCGAGCAACACATAAAAGTCATTTTCAAAGATTAACTCGAACCCTAATATGTTGGTATAGAAAGCCTTGCTTTCCTGCAGTTTTTCGGTAATGATTCCGGCGTTCGCTTTCATGGTTTGTACTTTTTTTAATCCAATTTAAAAACAGAAAGGATGAAAAAATTGTACGTTTCGGACATTTTCGGAAGCCGGGATAAAAAGTAACCGGATGACTAATGCTTCCTAAAGAACTGCCCAGGCTTCAGACCTGCAAAGATTTTAAAATCTTTGATGAAATGAGATTGATCATAGTAACCCAGGTCATAATAGAACTTCTCCTCACTAATGCCCCCATCTTGTGTTTGGGCAGCGTTGAGTAGATGCTGAAAGCGGACGACTTTGCAGAAAGTCCTGGCCGAAGCACCTATGTAAAACTGAAATAAACGACGCAGCTGCCGGGAGCTTAATCCAACGTTGAGGTGCTTTTCTATAGTAACATTGCCGCTATTCGCTAAAATTGTATAAAGGGCATGCTGTATGCGGGCGTCAGTTGCGAATAGACCATTGCTGAGTTTTTTTAGAAAAAAAACATCCAATAACTCCATGATCTGTGCAACAGATCGGTCAGGTTCGCAGTGGGTTCGCAGAAATTCGAAAGTCGGGTATTCTACGGCCTCCAGCTCCAAACAGGCA
The DNA here is from genome assembly GCA_964548175.1 of uncultured Saprospiraceae bacterium. Lineage (GTDB taxonomy): Bacteria > Bacteroidota > Bacteroidia > Chitinophagales > Saprospiraceae > JANQPA01. The sequence goes on along the minus strand of CAZJQS010000093.1, from coordinate 3,548 downwards.
TCGCTGATTTCCTGGGCGCTGATCCCGAATAACTTTGGAAAAGCAGAGGGCAGAAACCTGATTCCAACATAGGAAAACTCATTTTCCAGTCTAAACTCAGTGTACCCCTTACAAAAGCCCATCACGAAGCTTTTCTGTGGATGATTCAGATCGAGAAAAATATCGATACAGCCGTCGGATACCACCCTGTAATAAAACGAACGGCTTAAAGGCGTTTCGGTAAATAAATGCCAGTAGCAGTAGATAAAAGGGCGCAGATTTTGATCGGGTGGATACTCTGCATAAAATACTTCCGCTTCTTTACCTCTGAAAGCCGGTTGAATGGGGCGGTAAAATGATTGTATGCCGTTGCTCAAGTCGCTCGTGTTGGAAATTAGGTGATTACTGCGCATGGAATGAATTTTGTCTTTTCTTTTATTACTCCTCCATAATGCTCCCAACGAACATCCCTGCTTTTTCTTCCGTTTCAAAGATAATCTTAAAACAAACAGAAAACAGAACATTATGCACCACCCATTAGCCAACACCGCTCGCGCTATCTTTGGCGTTTTAATGCTTATCTTCGGACTTAATCATTTCATTAACGGCTCGAATATGGCCGGCATGCTGGAAGGCTGGCCGGCGCCGATGGTTTGGGTCTATTTGTCAGGTCTTGGTCTGGCGCTGGCCGGATTAGCCTTCATTCTGAATCGCAATGTCTATTTGGCCGGTATTCTGCTGGCTATAGAACTTGTTATTATTGTGGCGACCATTCACGTTGCCGGATTGGTCAATGCCGGTATGGATCAAATGATGCAGTTCGTGCCGAATATTCTTAAAGACCTGAGCATCGCCTCCGCTTCGCTGTTCATAGCCGGCATCGCAAAAAGCAAGGAACGACCGGCTGTTTAAATTTCTTGAATGTGCCGGATGAATAAAGACCGTCCCCAATTTTTTATCTGTTTACAACTCCACGCTCTTGACCGTCCAGCCATTTTCATTAAAGTGGATTACTCCTTCGAATGACTTAGTCGGCCCCATGCCTGTTACCGTTATGTCTTTGACATAACCTTCGTAGTACACCGTCCCTTCAACGGGCTGCAACTGCTCCGGATTAAGGTTAAGATCGACTTCTTTAAAGTCGATCTTATAGTAATAAGCCTCATCCCAGGCGGCGCCCAGTTTGTAGTAACCGTCGCGGGTATAAAAGCCTTGGATCCGGTAGTTGCTGAGCTCAGGCAGGTTCGTAACGGCCCAGAGGCTCCGGGCGGTGGTCGTTGTAAGCCTGGGCAGCCCATCCGTCAAATGGTCAAAGTTCAGATTCATCTGAAAATCCAGCGTAAAGGGCAACCCCTTATGGCAATACGCCAGCCAACTGCAATGGCCTTCATAGCCCAAGGTATGAGCCTCATTTGCATAGGCGTAAGAAATGATGGAATCCGTTTTTTCACCGCATTGCACACCTGAATAAGGTGAAACGAATGTATTGTCCGCCAGCATCGTCGCTTCCTTAAAGTCATAGCACAATCCCATGCTGGATAAATCCACTGCCTCTTCTACAAAGGATTGGATGAGTTGGTCAGATACCTGTAAGGTGGGTGGATCGGATTTTATGGAAAAACCGGCGTCACAAGAGGCCAGTAATAACACGATACCGAGTAAGATGCCCACCATGTGATTGATCGTATACCGTTTCATGATGGATGGTTTTTGGTTAGGAAAATGAATTTAGGCTCTTAATAAAGTTTACGTTTTCCTAAGAGAAAATGAAGTGAGAAAAGTCATTAAACCCGTTTCATTTCATCACTGGGCAAAGCACTAAGACCGCCCTTCGATTAACGTCGCCACCAAACCCGTCCACCCTGTTTGATGGGCGGCGCCAATACCGCGAGCGTTGTCGCCGTGAAAGTATTCGTAAAACAGCAGCAGGTCCTTAAAATGAGGGTCTTTTTGATATTGTTCATACTTCCCATGAACAGGTCTCCTTCCGTTTTCATCTTTTTGAAAAATAGAGATCAGTCGTTGCGCAATGTCATCTGCCGCCTGATCTAAATTGACCAGCCGGCCACTGCCGGAAGGGTATTCCACTTTCAGCAGATCTTTAAAATGCCTGGACAACTCCCGCATTGCACAGATCAGCATATAGTTCATGGGCATCCAGACCGGCCCCCGCCAGTTGGAATTGCCGCCGAATAAATGGGTGGTGCTTTCGGCCGGGTCGTATTTCAAGCCAAACGACCGGCCGTCGATGATCACCTCGTAAGGAATCTCATGCGCTTTAGATAGAGACCGAATTCCGCCCGGACTGAAAAACTCCCGCTCGTCCAACAGGGCTTGCAACAAACGCTCCAATCTTGGCCTGGGCACCAAAGACAGCAGAATATCATCGCTGTCTTTTAACTCCTCTACGACCAGGCAATTTTCCACATTTTTCTTCAAATAGCGCACGAACCAACGCAGTCGCTTACTAAAATCGGGTAGTTTTTTCAACCGCTGCTTATCTAAATCCAACACCGCGAACAGGGAAGTCCATCCGACCAGGGAACGTATTTTAAGCGGAACATAGCGCTTTCCGGGCAAGACCAAAATATCGTAAAAGAAACCTTCCTTTTCATCCCAGGAACCCGCCCAGTCGTGGCCGATCTTGTTCAGAGAATGGGCAATGTACACAAAATGCTCAAAAAACTTGGTCGCCACATCTTCATAGGCAATGTTATCCTCGGCCAGGATCAGGGCCATTTCCAGCATATTCAGACAATACATGCCCATCCAGGCCGTTCCATCCGCCTGCTCCAGGTGACCGCCCCCGGGGATGTGACTGCTGCGGTCAAAAACGCCGATATTGTCCAGTCCGAGAAAGCCGCCTTCAAAAACATTGTTGTCGTTCCGGTCTTTGCGATTGACCCACCAGGTGAAGTTGATCAGCAGCTTTTGAAAAACGCGCTGGAGAAATACTTTGTCCGGCTTTCCCGTTTTTTCTTTATCCATTTTGTATACCTGCAAGCAGGCCCAGGCATGCACCGGCGGATTGACATCCCCAAAAGCCCATTCATAGGCGGGTATTTGCCCATTGGGATGCATGTACCATTCCCTCAAAAACAGGATAAGCTGATTTTTGGCAAACTTCACATCCAGCATTGCCAGCGGAACGCAATGAAAGGCCAGGTCCCAGGCAGCATACCAGGGATACTCCCATTTGTCGGGCATGGAAATGATGTCCTCATTATTCAGTGTTCGCCATTTTTTATTTCGGCCGTTTTTTCTGCTTTCCGGCGGTGTAGGCTGACCGGGATCGCCGTTGAGCCAGCGTGGAATATCGATGTGGTAAAACTGCTTGGTCCACAGCATGCCGGCGAAGGCCTGGCGCTGTATGTTGCCCAGGTCTTCATCCCGGCTACCCTTAAATTGGCCATAAAATTCATCGGCTTCCTGTATCCGCTTAGCCATAACCTGATCAAAATCTCCGCCCAGGGCCTCTTTTATTTCCAGGTCTTTTTGGGTGAGCCGGAGCCGGATAACCGCCTCTTCGCCTTCCGCTAAATGAAAATGATAAACCGGCGCAAACTTAG
>CAZJQS010000092.1:0-19743 GCA_964548175.1 uncultured Saprospiraceae bacterium | reverse complement strand
CCTTTTTTCAAATTCAAAGGGCTAACAACATTAGGCTCCTCCGGTGCCCTTAATCTCTTTTTCAAATTCAAAGGGCTAACAACATTAGGCTCCTCCGGTGCCCTTAATCCTTTTTTCAAATTCAAAGGGCTAACAACATTAGGCTCCTCCGGTGCCCTTAATCCCTTTTTCAATTCAGAAGGAAGGACTTAAAATAAAATAGTCATTTAGGACCATCCCTCAAAAACTATATTCAACTCATTAAGCTCCCACCTGACCGATTCATTATTGAGGCCATGCTTATAAGGGTTGTGCAGAAAACCAATTTCTCCTATCTCCTGGCTTTTAGGTAAACGAACAAGATGACTTTTTACACAATCCTAGTTATTCTACCATCAAAAAACCCCAGCCTACCTGTTCCATCAACTCATTGACATCAACTTTTTGGGAAAGCGCTTCTACCTTTTCCAAGTCAATTTTAGAAAGGAGCGACCTCAGGGCGCCTATGGATTTGAGAAAATTAGTCATAGTGCATTTTTTTGTAAAACGGGTGCTGTTCAGTGATGTTCGGTAAGCAGATAGCAGTGGGCTGTCTTTGACCATTATGCTACTTTCCTGCTCTCCTCTTTTGTAATGGTGAAGTAAAAAAACACCACCCATCACCTTTAGAAACGCCTCAATTCTTATCAAAATATTGATAATCAATTTACAACAAATATACAATAAACAAATTTAAATTCAATAAATTTCACTTGGCGTATTATTCATGAGGTTTTAAGAGTAGAATACCCTATCTTTATTTTGTAATTTTGTACCATAGTTTTTCAAAAATTCGACAGAAAATTTGCTAAAAGGCTTACATCAAGAACATTAACAAAAAATATAGACTATGAAATAAGAGCAGCAATAGCTTGAATCAAGTATAAAAGCCGACGAACAGGCCTGCGGTGCAAAAGGAATCGCTTTTATGGGCAGGTCTGAATTAAGTAGGGTATGAAGTTTCGGAGTTGTATCAAAACCCGATCGCGCGTTTGCGCAGCCAGCAATTTATAGGACAAAAAACGATGGCGATGCGCGAACTCCAACAACGCCCTTTGATACAGCATAGCTGACCGGCATACCCGAGATTAAAAATTGTTATGAAACTTAAATTAAAACACTAGCGTCATGAGATTAAATTTCATTTTGACACTCACGTTCTGTGCTTTCTTCACGCTATCCTTTGCCCAGGTGAGAGAGATCACAGGAGTGGTTACGGATGCAGATACCGGAGAACCACTCATTGGAGCCAACGTTATTATAGTCGGTACCACTACCGGAACAGTAACGGACTTTAACGGCGTATATGCTATCGAAGTACCTGAAGAATACAACCAGCTACGATTTTCTTACACAGGCTACACACCTCAAACCGTAACGCTGAATGCCAGCAATGTTGTGGACGTAGAGCTGTCGTCAGGAGAGCTCCTGGAAGAAATTGTGGTAGTAGGTTACGGTACTCAACAGACTAAAGACCTTACCTCTCCCATCACCACGATCAGTTCTGATGAGATCGAAAAAACGCCGACGAGCCAGGCCATGCAGGCCCTGCAGGGCAAAGTAGCCGGCGTTCAAATCGTCAGTAGCGGAGAGCCGGGCGGCAGCCCTACCGTAAGGATACGAGGTATAGGATCCTATCCCGGCGATTTTGGAACCAGTGCCAACTCCAATCCCCTTTACGTAGTAGATGGGATGTTCGTGGATAACATTGATTTCTTAAACCCTACGGACATTAAGAGCATTTCCGTATTGAAAGATGCTTCAGCGGCAGCCATTTACGGTGTTCGCGCAGCCAACGGTGTGGTTCTGGTGGAAACCAAATCAGGAACGCTGAATAAGCCTGCAGAGATCACATACGACGGCTATGTAGGGGTTCAGGTGGCTCAGAACGTACTGAAGGTAGCCAATGCGGAGCAGTTCACCGCCATGGCTAATGAGTCAGGTTCCGAACCGGATGCCCAATTCATCCTTAACGCCATGCAGCGCTACGGCCGCAGCCGCGTTAATCCTAATGTTCCCGATGTCAATACCGACTGGTACGACGAGATTCTCCGGGAAGGCTTGATGCAAAACCACAGCTTAAATATCAACGGAGGAGGCAGTAATGCAACTTACTCGATCGGTGGTAACTACTTCTTCCAGGAAGGAATTCTGGATATGAAAAACAATTTCGAGCGTTTTAACCTTCGCTCGAAAATTGATTACCAGGCCAACGACTGGCTGAAGCTGGGCGCGAATGTGGTGTTCAGTAACTCCACCCAATTCCGACCTGAAAATGGGGCCTGGTTTAATGCCTATTTCGCAGTACCTATCATGCCGGTTTTCGACGATCAAAATACGGACGCAGATCCACTGCAACTTGCCAATGCTCAGGACCTGGGGTACCGTGGTGGTCAGAATCCACTTGGAGCCACAGAGTTCAATAACAATCGTGTAAAAAACCGGAATACGCTGATGAACTTCTTTGTTGAGGTCGACCTGATCCCAGATCGCCTGAAGTTCAGATCCGCTTACAACCATCACTACATTGCCATTAATGAGCGCTTTGTTGACCTGCCTTATTTTATCGGAAATCAGTTCCAACGTCCGGACGCCAGCATTACAAAAAACACTATCAACACATCAAATCAAATCTGGGATAACTTATTGACCTATACCCAGAGTTTTGGACGTAACAACCTGCAAGTACTGGCCGGTTCTTCTTTCCGGGATGAAGCTTTTGAATCCTTATCAGCTCGCGGGCTTAACTTCCCGATCGATCAGGAAGAAGCCTGGTACATCGACCAGTCAGAAACCATTCCTGTAGATAATGTTGGAGATGGGGGCGCAAGATTTTATGGTTTATCTTATTTTGGTAGAATATCTTACAATTTTGATCATAAATACATCATTTACGGAACATTCCGCGCAGATGGTAGTTCAAAGTATCAAGAGAAGTGGGGATATTTCCCAACAGTCGGTGTAGGCTGGGTTGCCTCTGAAGAAAATTTCTTTAACATCAAAGGTATTGATTACCTGAAACTCAGAGCCAGCTACGGGGAGCTCGGTAATGACCGGATCCCAGCCAGTGACGGCGCCAGAACGACCGTGGTTACCCAAACAGCCATTAACGACGTTTTGGCTTCAGGTACGACATCGCTGAGTGCTTTTTCTGTATTGTCCTGGGAAGTTGTGGAAGAGCTGAACTTCGGTCTGAGCGCCTTATTCCTGGATAATCGCTTAAGCCTGGAAGCTGACTACTTCACACGCGACACGAGAAATGCCGTTATTCCGGTTCAGGTTCCCGCCATTGGTTCTGAAGTGGATAGAAACGTGGGGGTCTTCAGAAACTCTGGGCTGGAAATTGCGCTGAATTACTCCGACAGGATTGGTGAAGACCTCACCTTTTCCATTGGTGGTAATATCGGTACTTTGAAAAATGAAGTAGTAGACCTTTTTGGTCAAACACATATCGACGGGGGTTCTGCAGAGTTCAGAACAAGAACACAGGTCGGTTCGCCGGTATTGTCCTTCTTTGGCCGTGAAGTAAATGGTGTTTACCAGACTCAGGCGGAAGTCGACGCCGATCCTCTTGCCGAGGGGAACAACCTTGAACCTGGAGATTTCAAATATGTGGATCAAAACGGCGACGGCGTGATCGATGACGATGACCGTGTGATTTTAGGATCTTATCTTCCTGACATTACTTACGGAGGAAATGTGGCCGTTAGATATAAGAACTTTAATCTTTCTGTTAATGTCTTTGGACAGGCAGGTAACAGCATTCTGAACCGGAAGCGGTTAGAAGTGATCTTTACAGCAGACACCAACATGGATGCTGACCTTGCGATCAACAGATGGCGTGGAAACGGAACGACCAATGAATATCCTTCTTCCAAAGGACGTCGTAAAGGATGGAACCAGCGCTTGAATGACTTCTATATTGAAGATGGTTCTTTTTTTAGAATCCAAAACGCTCAGCTGTCTTACACTATTCAGCCGACTACGGTTGGAAACTTCCAGCTGCCGCAAGTTCGGGTTTCGCTGACTGCAGAGCGTCCTTTGACCGTTTTTGATTACAATGGTTTCAATCCTGAAGTACCGAATGGAATTGACCGTCAAACGTATCCAATTCCTGCAGTATATACCGTTGGATTAAATGTAAAATTTTAAAACTGAAAATTAATTAGTTATGATTACCAATATGAAAAATTTAAAATACCTGATCTCGTTCGCCGCTGTTCTATTGGTGGCTTCTTGTAGTGACATCTTAAACGAGCCGCCGGAAAACACGGCCTTTACCAGTGAAACCGACTACACCAACACGGAAGATATGATCCTTCCAATGATCGGTGCTTATTCTGAATTCTACTCCAGAACCTGGGAAGGCATTCCTCTGATCTCTGTGCGCGGTGATGACGTCAATCACGGTGGCCTGGGTGACCAGCAGGATTTTGCAGAGACCGACAGGTTCAATTATAACAAGGATTACTGGATGTACAACTCTCTTTGGGAGAATTGGTACAGAGACATTTACCACTTCGAGTCAGCCATTGAACAGATAGAGCTATACCAGGAGGAGGCTACCGGCTCCAATCCTGCAGAGCAGTACAAAGCGGAGGCTACCGTGCTGAAAGCATATCTGCTGTTTAACCTATCCAGAGTTTGGGGAGACATATTCATTCCAATTACTCCTGATCCATCTGACCTTTTTGACACTCCGCTGTCTACTAAAGATGAGGTGATGGAATTCATTTCCAACGAAATGGACAGAGTAGCCGATGCTCTTCCCGCCATCAATCCTAATAAGCGCACGGATATTCCCGGCGGTGTAACCAGGTTTACTGCCTTGGCAATCAAAGCTATGGCTGAACTTGAACTGGAGAACTACCAGGCTGTAGCAGATGCTACTTCTCAGATCATCCAATCTGGCGAGTTTCAGTTGTTCACCGATTTTTATGAGCTTTTCAAGATCCCGGGCAAACTTGCTGATGAGAACTTGCTGGAACTACAATATTCCGACTTCGGCATGGGCTCAGGTGACAGAAGAGCTTACTTGATGGCCTTTTTTGCTCCTCAGGGCTGGACGCCAGCAGTAACGGGCGCGGGCGCCGGATGGGGTTTCTACGAGCCCAGTCTGAAGTTCATCAAGTTCATGCTGGACAGAGGAGAGACCATTCGCCTGGAAACCAGTGTACTCTTTTCTCCAAGAGGTATTGCTGAAATCCAGCAGGATCCTCAATACAGCGATCTTCCTGATTTTGTAAGTAATACTACCAGAGACGGCGATCGTATCAGCGATTACGCCCGGGCGATGTTCGCCAGTGGCAAGCACTACCTGCCCTCCAACCAGCTAATTCAAGGCAGAACGGCTTATGGGTCTAACAAAAACTACATCGTGATCCGTTACGCTGAGGTACTGCTGATGCATGCAGAAGCGCTGACCAGAGGCGCCAGCAGCAGCTCTATCAGTGCTTTGGAAGCCGTTAATCAGATTCGTCAGAGAGCAAATATGCCTTTACTTCAGAGCGTCTCTGCCGAGGATGTGATGGATGAAAAATTTGCCGAACTGGCCATGGAATGGGGCATCCGCTATTACGATATGATCAGACTGGAAAACTATGGTGAGCTGAGCTACGACGGCAGAACGTTCACACCGGATAAGACTTACCTGCCTTATCCACAAAACCAGGTGGACCTGTTGCCTTCTTTACAGAATCGTTAAACAAACATTAAAAAATAGAAACTAATGACACGTTATATAAAATATTTAAGCTTATTCTTACTCATCCTCGCCTTCGGGTGTAACGATGATGGATACATTGATCCCGTCACCCCACTCGACCCGGGTCCTGATCAGGAAGCTCCTGAAGTGAACATCAAGTTCCCGTTGGAGGGCACCAAACTACAAGTACTGGAAACGGTAACTTCTATCGACATCCGCTTCGAAGCATCCGATGATATCGAATTGGACGAAGTGGTCATTTCTCTGGACGGCAGCCAGATTGCCAGCTTAAGTGAATTCACAGACTATCGCCGTCTGATGCAGGAATATACTTACGACAATATCACTAACGGCCCTCATACTTTAACGGTAACCGCAACAGACCTCTCCGGCAAATCAAGCAGCGCATCTGTTAACTTTGAAAAAGAAGCGCCTTATGAGCCCAAGTATCAGGGAGAAGTCCTTTACATGCCGTTCGATAACGACTTCATCGACCTGGTGAATATTGAGCGCCCCACCGTTGTGGGCAGCCCTGGATTCTCCGGCGAAAGCTTCGCAGGTCCAGGTGCTTATGCAGGCGCTACGGATTCTTACCTGCAATATCCTACTGCTAACCTGAATCTCGGCGACGAATTCAGCGCCGTATTCTGGATGAGGGTCAATGGAACTCCTGATAGAGCCGGTATCCTGGTGATAGGTCCCCCCGACGAAGCCGCTCCTGCTAATCCAAACAACAGAAGAAACGGCTTTCGTTTCTTCCGCGAAGCTGCAGGCGGTGATCAGCGGTTCAAGCTGAATGTCGGTCGCGGAGGCGCCGACAACTGGTTTGACGGTGGTGAAAATGCAGATGTTGTTCCTAATACCGGCGAATGGGTGCACTTTGCCTTTACGATCTCCAATAGCAGAGCAGCTGTATACATAAACGGACAAGTAGCCAGAGAAGGTGATTTCGAAGGTGTAGACTGGACGGGCTGCGACATTCTTTCCGTTATGTCCGGTGCGCCCAGGTTTACCGGGTGGAACCATCGCTCCGACCTGAGCTTGATGGATGAACTGCGCATTTTCAACAGAGCATTGTCTCAAAATGAAATCCAGCAGATCATTGTTGATGACGGCGGTTCGTCAGGAGGTGGATCTTATCAGCCACAATATGATGGCGAGATCTTCTATGCTCCCTTCGACGGTGAGTTTGGCGACCTGGTCAATAACATCGAGCCAGAAGTCATGGGTAATCCCGGCTTCGCTGATGAAGGCATAGGCGGATCATCCTACGCCGGCGCCCCTGATTCCTACCTGCAGTTCCCAACTGAAGGACTGCTTGGTGAAGAATTCAGCGCCGTATTCTGGACGAAACTGAATGCTACGCCCAATCGCGCAGGTATTCTCGTGATCAGTCCTCCCGATCCGGATAAACCGGATACGCCCAACAATCGTACGCACGGCTTCCGCTTCTTCCGTGAAAACGGAGCTGAGGGTACACAGCGGTATAAACTAAATGTCGGCAACAGTGGAGGTGATAATTGGTTTGACGGCGGAACCTTGGCGGATGTAGACACCACATCCGGTTGGAACCACTTCGCCTTTACCATTTCTCCCACGGAATGTGTAGTGTATATCAATGGCGAAATAGTCAGACAAGGAGATTTCGCAGGAGTTAGCTGGGAGGGATGCGACATCATGTCCGTTATGTCCGGCGCTCCCCGATTCACTGAGTGGAATCACTGGTCAAACCTAAGCTACATGGATGAGTTGCGCCTATTCAATAAAGCGTTGACTCAAGAAGAAATACAAATGATCATAGCGGACGAACAATAGCGATTCTACCGCACCACAAAAAGTATAAGCCTGGGCGGCTCAGCTGCCCAGGCTAACTTTCATGCCTTCAGTTTCTTTCTCTTAATTATCTCGTATTATCCCTGATTGCCTGAATTGAACCTATTGAATTACTGCCAGATACAGTAACTAAACGGTTTATAATTCTTCTCACTAAGGATTATTCACTCTAATTTTTCCCTCATAAAAACCTTCTAAGATGAAAAAGCTTACTCTTTTATTATCCGCATATCTCATAGTCTTTATTTTTTCTTGCAACTCAAAACCAAAAGAAGAGAAAACTTCTTCAGCAGAGATCGAAAAGCTAAGCGACGAACAACTACTCGATCTGGTTCAGGAAAAAACTTTTCAGTACTTCTGGGACGGCGCCGAACCCAACTCTGGCATGGCCAGGGAGCGCTTCCACATGGACGGCAACTATCCACAGGACGATAAGCACATCGTCACCTCGGGAGGTAGTGGTTTCGGGGTAATGGCTATTCTGGCCGGCATTGAAAGGGGATTCATCACCCGGGAAGAGGGCGTAGATCGATTAATAAAAATTGCAGACTTTCTCAAAAACTGTGATCGCTATCATGGCGTCTGGGCGCACTGGATCAATGGTGAAACAGGCAAAACCAAGCCCTTCAGCAAAAAAGACAATGGCGGTGATATAGTCGAAACTTCCTTCATGGCCCAGGGGCTGATCTGCGTCCGGGAATATTTTAAAGACGGCAACGAAAAAGAACGACTACTGGCGGCTGCCGTAGATACCCTCTGGCGGGAGATTGAGTGGGACTGGCACCACGGACCGGAAAAAGAGAATGTGCTGTACTGGCACTGGTCGCCTGAATATGCCTGGGAAATGAACCATAAGATCCAGGGGTACAACGAATGCCTGATCACCTACGTCATGGCCGCTTGCTCACCCACACACCCCATTCCCGCCGAAGTTTACCACGAAGGCTGGGCCAAAGGCGGCGACATCAAAGGCGGGCCTACTGCTTACGGATACGAACTGGCCCTTAAACACAACGGTTCACCTGAATACGGTGGGCCCTTGTTTTGGGCTCATTACTCGTACCTGGGCCTCGATCCAAGAAATTTATCCGACCAATATGCTGATTACTCGGAATTGAATAAAAACCATACCTTAATCAATCGCCAGCATTGCGTCGAAAATCCACATGACTACAAAGGATACGGCGAAAATGCCTGGGGACTGACCGCCAGCTACTCTCTCAAAGGCTATTCCGCCCATAAGCCGGCCAGAGACCTGGGCGTCATCTCTCCCACCGCCGCCCTTTCTTCCATGCCTTATACGCCGGAAGAATCCATTAAGGCTATGCGTTATTTTTATGAAGAACTGGGCGATAAACTCATGGGGCCTTATGGTTTCTACGATGCGTACAGTGAAGAGGAAGATTGGTTCCCTCAGAAATACCTGGCCATCGACCAGGGCCCTATTGTGGTGATGATGGAAAATTATCGCAGCGGGTTGTTGTGGGATCTGTTCATGCAAGCGCCCGAGGTGCAGGAGGGCTTGACGAAGCTGGGGTTTAGTTTTGGAGCACCGGTGGAATAAAGGAAGGGTTTTCGAAAACAGGTCTATTGCCCATTTTTAGCAGATGCTGAAGGGTTGTGTAAAAAGTCTTCGTACTCTTTTGCGCAGCTAATAAAATTCTTTTTTGAGTGTTTTGCCGAGGAAACCTGCCGGCCGTCAGGCGGGAGGAGTAGCTGATTTTTACACAACGCCATGATGCTATGATGTAGTTGAAATTAATGGATAGCGTGCCATTGGTACGTCATATATTCCGTACCTAAGGCACGGTTTTTTGTTGTTGCTCCTTTTTTCCACCAACATTCAGTCCCTGGCGGGGCGAGTTGGCAAATTACCAAAAGGGAAATCTCCGAACTCACGTTATCTTTAACTATTTTTTGTAAGCACTCCATCGAAAACCGACAACTTTTTAATAGACAACTGATAATAAAAAGAGGGGGCTTAATGATTTGGGGCTATCAAAATCAGGGTTGACCCCTATTTATTGTTTTTAAATCCTGCCAGGCATAATATCCAAATGCTGAAACCGACAGAAAGATCATGATCAAGCCAAAAAGCCACAACCCAAGGAACATTCCGATGCCCAGGTGCAGCATGATCATTCCTAACAACCAAAATATCCGCACTTTGGGAATATACATCCCGATAAAATAGCCCGTTTCAACAATCATGGTGAACCAGCTTAATATTTTGACGATCCAGGGATAGTCAGCTAAAAAAGTCAGATCGAATTGCCTGAATTCCGGCTGCACCAAAGACCGCCACATGACGTTTCCGTTCCACCAGTCTGCCGCCAGCATTTTCTCAAAACCTGCGGACAAATAGGCCAGGCACAAATGGAGCTGTAAAACCCGTATTGAAAGTGAGACCGCCCAGTTCGGCTGAGGAGAAATTCGACCTTGGCGAACGTCCAGCGAAAATGCCTTTCCCACCGGCATAACCATTAAATAAAACAAAGAGATGTGTAGAAAAATATCGACGCCGTATACAAAAGTGGTGATGGTAGAGAGTAATATATAGTGCAAAGCCCAGGTAAGGATCGCCCATATTTTCGTAAACCAGCCCAACAAAAGACCCACCGCACAACTTACATACACCCAGAAAAACACTTCAACGGTAAGAGCCGCTGAAAAACCTATCTGTTTGAGCAAAAAATGTACATGATACATGTGTAGCCGCCAGCTTTCATTCAATGCTCTGGAAATCTCCCACTGAATCCACCCCTCCTGACCGAAAAAGGCGTGCCAGTCGGGATACCAAATGGCCGCTTGTAACAGTGCAAAGGCCGCAATCAGGATTCGGTAAATGCCCAGAGGTTTGGGAGAAAGAGGGGCAGTGAAAAAAGCTTTTACTTGATCCAGGATCGATCGCATCATGAATAGATTCTAATTTACCTCGAAAGAAGTGGTGTAAAGAGGAATAATGGAGATGGTATCCTGGTGGCGATACCCCTTCATAGTCGGATACCGGATACTGCGAACGGTATAATCGATACGCCAGGCGCCGGGATGGAGGTTCATCATCCGGGTACAGGCAGATAAAGAGCACAGATCCAAAAACGTAGTATCGGCCGCCGTATGGGCTTTGAATCCATAGAACCGGTTAGCCGCCTCGTTATTGGCAACAAAAAAATCGAAATCCTCGACAGTTGAATATTTGCTTACCTTCATGCTGTCCTTATAGATCAACATTTCCACTTCCATCGTCTTTCCGACATCAGGTGAAAAAAAGCCATACCGCCATACCGAATAATTGAGGGTACTGATGAAGGCCAGAGGCTCCGCCAGGTACCGCGTCTTCAGAACTCCGTCGATTAAATGAAACACAGATAGACTGATGAGCAGGAGATGTAAAAAAGCCAATCCGTATATTATTTTTCTCACCATAATTTAAAAAATGCTTCGTTCTCGGTTACTGCTTCCGGTTATCATTTAATGAAGTTGTTTGACCAAGCCAAAAAGTCTTGTCAGCATAACTGACGCTCAAACCATAGGGGAACAAGTGATAACCAGCCTAAAAAAAGGACGTATGACCATACAAAAAGCCATACATCCTTTACTGATTTTTGAAAAAGTAAGGCTATTGATATTTGGCCATGATGGCGTTAAGCCTTTTGACTTTGGCGGCTCCAAGCACGTTCTTCAGTTTGTCGCTTCCAACTGCAAGTAGATAAACCACGTCATCTCCTTCTAATGCAAAGACGATCCAACCTACGGCATCTACGGGATTGGTAATCCGCTTAACTCTTTGCAGATCTTCCATTTGATAGGATAACCGACCGTATTTGCTCGGTGATTTCCTTTCTCCATTGTAGAATTGAAGCTGGTACTTACTTTGATCAACGCCTTTAAAAAGCTCAATAATGGCTTTACGATCTGCGTCGGAGATCCTTTTTTTCTCTACTTCCTTTTTTATCGTTGTCGGACTTGTGCTTTTGGTAACAGGTCTTTGCGCACTCAGGCACACCGTAAAGGCAAGAAGTAAGCACAGTACAAGAATGGCGTTTTTAGAAAATTGGGTAATCATAATATTGGTAATTTTGGGTAAAAAAAATCCCGAAAGTTATTTCAATAATATAACCTACGGGAATGAATGATTTTTAATTTTATTCAAAAACCAGTTGAATATACCACTAATTAATTCATCAATCAAATATTTATTTTTACAAACAATTACAAATAAGCAAGCATACCATTTCACATATAGGTTTTGTTGGCGCCTAAGGCGCCAGCAAAACCTATATGTGAAGATGATTGGCCGCCCAGGGGGCGGCCAATTATCTTCAAATGTTATTGTACAAGCACTTACCATAAAAGTCGGAATGTTTATCTGATTCCCGGATAGATACGAAAGTCACCAACAGCATCCTTCCGCCGGAACGCCGGAAAAAGCATCATACCATCATCCCGGTGAAAGCGGGTCAGCATCTGTTCTTTGGATGAAACGTCAACTTTTGGAACACTAACAGTTATTCACCATTTTTCTTATCTTAGGAAAAAAGCTTACTCACCATGCAATCCACCAAAACATCCATTCAACTAGACGTCAACGGTAAAAAAATAACCGCAGAATTCTATCCACAAACGCCGCTGCTTTACGTCCTGCGCAATCAATTGGCGCTCAACGGCCCCAAATACGGCTGCGGTCTCGGCCAATGTGGCTCCTGTATGGTCCTCATCGACGGCCAGGCCGGTTTGAGTTGTGTTATTCCTGCTGATGGATTAGCGGATAAAAAAATTACCACCCTGGCGGGGGTAGGTGACAAAAACGGCGACTTACATCCCGTGCAGCAGGTTGCCGGGGAAGAACTCAATACCGAACCGGCTGAAATTCAGGTGATCATCGCCGATACGGGGCTTACACCGAATGAAGGAACCACCGCCGGCAGCCGCTCCATGGAACGTAGCGCCATCCAGGTGCGCAGAGCCGCCGCAGCCGTCAGAGAACAACTCAAAAAACTTGCCGCCGACCGCTGGCAGATTTCCGACGAAGACGTTGCGGTGGAGCAAGGACAAGTAATCAATACAACAGATAATGCGGCCCTCTCTTTCAACGAATTATTAGAAGGTCAACAGCTTAGCTCCACCATACCTGAGGATGTGCCGCTAAAGCCAAAATCCGATTACCGCTGGGTAAGCCAGCCGGTTCCCCATTCCGACGTAGAAAAGATCGTTCGGGGCGAGCCCGTTTATGTGCAGGATATGCGATTGCCCGGAATGGTGCACGCAAGGGTGGTCAGACCCCAGGTTTACGGCGCCCGGGTGAGCAACTGGTCAGATGAACTGATGGAGATGCCGGAGGTGCTGAAAGTCGTCAAAGACGGCTCTTTTATCGCAGTCATCGCCGAAGAAGAATACCAGGCGGTTAAAGCTATGGAAACGCTCCAAAACAAACTGGAATGGAAAGTGAATAAGCCGCTTCCTGAGCTACCGTCCTGGAGCGATTTTTTGGTAAAAAGGGGAAGAGGACCGGCAGAAGCAGGCAACAACGGACCTAATGCACATTCCGCCGTTTATTCCAAACCCTACGTCATGCACGGCTCCATTGGCCCCTCCTGCGCAGTTGCTTTTTATGAAAACGAACAGTTGCACCTCTGATCGCACTCCCAAAACGTATATGCCCTGCGAGCCACCGTAAGTGACCTGACGGGAATATCAGAAGAAAACATTCGAGTATCGGGCGTACGCGGTTCCGGTTGTTACGGCCATAACGGCGCCGATGATGTAGGCGGAGATGCCGCTCTGATCGCGGTAGCCCTCCCAGGCCGCCCTGTTCGTGTACAATGGCAGCGGGAAGAGGAGCACAGCTGGGAACCTTACGGGGCCGCCATGCGAATGGCGCTGTCGGCTACCCTTTCAACTCAGGGAAAAATTACCAGCTGGGACTATCACCTTTGGTCGGACGGACACAGCACCCGCCCCAGAACTGGAGCTGAAAACCTGGTCTCTGCACGCTATCTGGAAAAGCCCTTTTCTTTCCAAATGGGCGGCAGCGTCGGCGGAGGCACGCGAAATTCGGAGCCTTACTATAACCTTCCCGGCGCCAGGATAACGGATCATTACGTGGCCGGGCCTTTGCGGGTGTCGGCGCTCAGAAGCCTGGGGGCCTACGCCAATATTTTCGCCATAGAATGCTTCATGAAAGAACTGGCGGAAAAGGCGGGACGAGAACCACTTGATTTCCGGATCGACCATTCGAATGACCAACGCTCTATTGATGTGTTGCATCAACTTAAAGCTTTGGTAAAGGACGAACAAATGGGTGAGGGAGAAGGGATCGGCTTTGGTTTTTCCCGATATAAAAATACAGCCGCCTATTGCGCCGTAGCCGCCAAGGTGTCGGTTGATCTGCCCATTAAAAAAGTTATCCCGGTCAAAATGTGGTCTGCCATCGATGCCGGTGAAGCCATAAATACCGATGGCTTAAAGAATCAGACGGAAGGAGGTATGATCCAGGCCGCCAGCTGGACGCTGAAAGAAGAGGTAAACTTCTCCGCAGATCGCATTACCAGCCGAAACTGGGCTAGCTACCCTATACTAAGGTTCGACGCCGTTCCTGAAATAGAAGTCACGGTAATCAACCGGCCTGAATTGCCTCCCCTGGGCGCAGGCGAAGCCTCACAGGGGCTTGCTGGAGCGGCTATTGCTAATGCGGTGTATGCGGCATCGGGGAAAAGAATTAGAGAACTGCCTATTGAGAAGCAGCTTTTTAGCTAAAAGAGGTTGGGGTTGTGTATTAAGCCAGCTACTTCTCCCGACTGACGTCCGGCAGGTTTGCCTGGCTTAAATGATTCCATTTTTTGAGTGTTTTGCCTAAGAAAATCTGTGATTTTCTTAGGCAAAACACTCAAAAAAGAATTTTACTAGCCGCGCAAACCTGCCGGCCGTCAGTCGGGAAGAGTGGGAAGACTTTTTACACGACCCCAACCTTTTTTATTGATCGATCGACGCCATTACTCGATTCATGAAAGCATTCAATGCCTCTTTTTTAGGCCTTCCACCCTTAATTTCCTTGCTCACTTCAAGGGCGCCGTACATATTAGACAATAATTCGCCGATCACATCCAGTTCTTCATCCTTTAGAGAAGGAACTTCCGTCAGATCCTCTAAAGTCTCGATGGTTTCTATCAAAAAATCGACATCTCTTTCTTCGACGAATTCTGTTAATCGCTTAATTATTGGTAACCTCATGGACTAGATTTTTTAACAGATCAAACTTATTGGTCTGCACCTGGTTAACGAAAGCACCATTCTTGAAAGCGGCGAAAGTCGGCAAGTTATTGACGTTGGCCAGCTTGCGCGAGTCCGGATATTTTTCCGCATCGACAACAATGAAAACAGCATCGCCATTTTCGGAAGCCAGCTTTTTGAATTTGGGCTTCATAATCTTGCAATTACCGCACCATCCCGCGGAATACTGTACAATTACGGTATTTTCTTGGCTGATAATGTCCTTTAGATTATCGTTTTCTAATTCTTTGATCATTTTTTCTGGTTTTTGCTAATTCTTTAAATCGTTCTTAGTTGGAGCTTAGATAAGCAGCTACACCCTTGCGATCCGCATTCATTGCTTCTTTTCCTTCTTCCCAGTTAGCTGGACAAACTTCCCCTTTCAACTGAAAATGTGCATAAGCATCTATGATGCGAAGGTACTCTTGTACATTACGTCCCAGCGGCATGTGGTTGATCCCTTCATGGAAAACCGTGCCCTCTTCATCGATCAAATAGGTGGCGCGGTACGTGACATTGTCGCCGTCCCGTAGCTCAACACCTGTGTTTTCATCGATTCTTACATTCGTAGTATCGAGTATCCCTAACATACCGGCCAAATTGCGATTGCTATCCGCCAGCAAATTGTAGGTAATGCCTTCAATGCCACCGTCATCCTTGGGGGTGTTCAACCAGGCAAAATGTACTTCCGGCGTGTCACAAGAAGCACCGATTACAATGGTGTTGCGCTTTTCAAACTCTCCTAATGCCTCCTGAAAGGCGTGAAGTTCGGTGGGGCAAACGAAAGTGAAATCCTTAGGATACCAGAACAACAACACCTTCTTATTGTTATTCATCGCTTCATCCACCACATTAATCTTAATCGTATCTCCCATTTCGTTCATCGCATTGACTTCAATGCCTGGGAATTTTTTTCCGATAAAAGCCATAGTTGTCTTTTTATTCATTGTTAAGTGAGTAATCAAATTGATTTTTTATAACGACCAGGCTATCTGGAATGTTTACCTCCCTCTTTTAACCGATAAAGGAGAGTCAGGAAAAGAAAAGCTTACAATATTTCATTTTTTTTTGAAAAAAATGAAATATTGTTTGCCATGAAGAATAAAGGACTATTTATCTTTTGGTAAATAGCCTTTGAAGGGAAGGGGCGGTACGTTTTTCCCAGGGATTTTTTTACAAGCGCATGACGAGAGGCTAATGCAGTGGTCAACGCTAAACCAGGCCGAACTTAATGGCATTTTTCACCAAGCCGGCAACATTCTTAGCATCCAGTTTGGCATACAGATTCATTCGGTGGGTTTCCACTGTACTTACTGAAAGGAACAAACGATTAGCAATTTCCTGGGTGGTGCACTCTTCCATGATCAGTTCGAGTACTTCTTTTTCTCTGCGCGTCAGTTTAGGGATAAAGCCATTTTTCCCGGAAAATTGTTGCGTTGCCTTGCTGATCAATTTTTCGCTGACCTCATCTGACAGGTACCGCTTGCCGGCATAAACGATCAGTATAGCCTCGGAGAGTTCAGCTTCAGAAGCATTTTTAAACAGATAACCATTAGCGCCGTTGCGCAGCATCCCTGCTATGAAACTCGCCTGACTGAAGGTCGTCAGCCCGATGATCTTTATGTCCGGATATTGCTTTCTGATCACTTTGCACAGCTCTATGCCATCCTTTCCGGGCAAATTGACATCCAAAAGGAGGACATCAGCGGCATTGTCCTTCAACCAGGCCAGGGCTTCATCCGCATTCAATACAGCGCCCACATATGCAATCTGCTCGTGCCGGTGAAAGGCTTGCTTTATGCCGTTGATCACTACAGGATGATCGTCAATTACGAAAAGTTGTATCATCTTTAATTAACAGGTATTTCAATATTAATGGTTGTTCCTTTTCCTTTCTGGCTGTCCACTTGCAATTGACCTTTCAAAAAAGCCAGGCGTGACTGGATATTTTTTAGTCCCTGGCCTTTTTTCTGAATGGCCTCTTCCCATTGCATGCCCACCCCATCGTCTTCAACGATCAGATTCAAGATGCCGTTGCGCTGGATCAATTGAAGGATCACTTCGGTGGCGCGAGCGTGTTTGCTCACGTTATGCAGCAGTTCCTGGACAATGCGATAGACGGGAAGCGTCATGGAATCCGGCAAATCCTGCTGAACATCATAATGCTGAAAATCCAGCTGAAATTTGGCATGCTGCTGGACGTCGCCGACGAGGTCTTCCAGCGCCTGGATCAGGCCGAAGCGGGCAAGCGATTCCGGCATGAGGTTCTGGGCGATCCTTCTTAGTTCCAGACTGGCTTTATCTACTACGGCTACGGGATCCTGTTCGGAAGCAACGCCTTTGATAAAAGCCGGGCTGCTGAGCGTTAGTTTCAGATTAGACAGCATGCCACCCAGACCATCGTGCAATTCCCGGGCCAGGCGGCGGCGTTCGGCCTCTTCGCCTTCCACCATAGACTGGACGGCCAGGTATTTTTGTTCCTGCCGAAGTTGCTGAAGCTCTTGTTCGGCCATAGCTGCCTTTTGCTGATGCAGTTGTTGGATGAGCTTCATACGTCTGCGCTGGCCTGTGACGATTACCAGCCCCACTACTGACAGCATGACGGCCAGGCCGATCAGCGAGTTTCGCTGATTGGTTTTTTTGATGACTTCGATTTCTTTAGCCTGCAAGGCTTTTTCTTTTTCTGCCGTTTCGAACTTGGTATTGAGCTCGCGGATGCGTTCTTCCTTTTCTACCCGGTAGATGCTATCGGTAAGGGCGATTTCTTCGAGCGCCATCCGATAAGCATTCGGATAATCGTTTACTTGCTCGTAAACGGTATGGAGAACAGTAGAAACTGTATGTTGCAAATTCAAGGCTTTCAAAGCCTTGGCCGCTTCATAAGCCTGCTCATAAGGTACCTTAGCTTCTTCCGGCGCCTGTTTTTTCATGAGGAAGTTGCCGTAAAAATACAGGAATCGAGCCCGATCAAAAGCGGGGATGCGTTCATCGTTAATGATCTGCTGAAAGTAATAATCCCCTTGTTCCCAAACGCCTTTTTCCCTCGCCACCTGGGCAAGATTGAGATAAGCATAGCCGATCAGTTGAGGATTATCCAGCTCGAGGGAGCTCTCCAGTGCCTGTTGGGCATAAAACTCAGCGGAGTCAGTTTGTTGTTGGTCATTGAACATCTGTACCAAGCTCTCTAAGCGCGCTCCCCATCGTATTATAGGCCTTACATGCCGAAGCGACCTTCTTCAGAGCCTTATACTCCTTTGCAGCGCTTTTACCTGCCTCAAAGCTGGAATCGTATTTTGATAAGTTGAGATAGATCAGACTATTCAGGTATAACCTACGTGCCTCTTGCTCCTTTTTGGTAAAAGGTTTCAAACGATTCGAAATCAGCAGGGCCGAATCGACTTGACCTTTTTCGAATAACCCTTGTATCTTATCCAGCCAACAGTCCAGTACTTCCGCCTGGCTAACCAGAGGCGGACAGGCTTCCAAGGGTTCATCTTGTACCTGAAGCCCGTTCATCAAAGAAAGAACTGCCCATAAGCAAAACCAGCACTTGGTCATCATCGTGTAAAGGTGTTTCGATCAAAAAAGCAGTAAAAAATACTAAATATTTTATTTTCGGTTGTCAGTTGCTGGTCATCGGTTATCGGCTAAGTAAGCCCCCCTTATAAATATAGATTTTGTTTATGCGTCATGAACGCACCGCTAAAACGCTAAGCCTTCGCGCTCTTCGCGGTAAAAACACCCAAGCATGATCATAAACTTTAACGCATTCATCTATAGGCCCGTAAATTGCCTTTAATAAAAATTGATTGCCTGCTTAACCGACAACCGACAACTTTTTTTTCTAATAACAGTAAGGACTAAACCCTTCATGTCTGGACAAAAATTCAGCCTCTTCAGCCGAGTTACATACGGCCTCCCTATCTCTTTCTCCATTTGGGAAGTCCACATAACAGGTCCAGCAATCTTCCTTGTCCTGTTGTTTTCCGAACAGGCAGCAACCGCTTAGGGTCGTCGACAAGAGGACAAGGATCAACACAGGCAGAAAAAATGGTAATCTGTTAGTTTTCATTGGTTTGTTTTTAAATTAAAAAATCATTTCGATATAAAGAGCTATCATTCAGCAAATGGCAAGCAAAAAACCGGAGCTCATCCAAAAATCCTGCCCGCTTTAGAGTCCGGTATTTGATTACTTAATTCAAGTTGCGAAGCAACTTTAGTAGAAGGTAGAAGGTATTAGGTAGAAAGAAATACAATCAAAAAAGGTATCTATTTGTCCATTTCAGGCAGAAATCTTTCTACTTTCTACCATTTACCATCTACAAATTAAAGGCAACTTAGGTTACTTAGTAAACCTTCCGGTTGGAATAAAATATGCCCCCGGGGACAAAGCCGAAACCTCCAAGATCCCCCGATCTTTTCGCTTAGCACACCCTCTTCTCATCGGTTGCCCCAGGGCATTGAAAGAATCTGACCGTGGGCCCAGAGGGCCCACAGTCCATGTATGAAAACAGTAATAACGATTCGGATGGATTCCATGGTTTTTTCGGGTTGATCTCTAAACCATTTTCCTTTTTGATTTTCTGATAGTAAAATTAATCCTGAGGGGAATATCAGAACAGGAGGAAAACCACCAGTTTTTAGTGGAAAGTCGTTTACTTTTTTTAACTTAGAGGAAGCGTTTTAAAGACATGAAACGTTTTGTATAAAATATGCTGGGAAATAAGCCATCTCACTAACTAGCTATTTTTATTCCACAGCTTACCTCTTTAAGTATTTGACTCACCTTAAACGGCTCTTGCCAGGCTGCAAGCCGAATGGTTCAGCGGTCTCAATTTCAATCAATTGAATGTATCAGGCTATAGGTGCTGTATCAAAAGCACCTGAGAGTCACCTGTCTGTTTTGAAAAAAAATAATC
>CAZJQS010000091.1:8323-19813 GCA_964548175.1 uncultured Saprospiraceae bacterium | reverse complement strand
TAGCTCACCCCATGGCACTACCCTGGGAAATTAAACGAACCGTTTATGGCTGCCCTGAAGGGGCAGAATAGCTCAACCCAGGGCGCAGCCCTGGGAAATTAAACGAACCGTTTATCCTTGCCCTGAAGGGGCAAAACAAAACCCATGTTTAAAATAGTTCGCTAACTTAAACCGTGAGACCCGTGGAAATCAGCGTCAGATTACTCATTGATTTCCACTGTTCATGCTAAAAAGTTGAACACCACGATTTTAGGATGTGTTACCTTACTGTATATCAAAAGCTAAAATCTGGAACACAATGGATAAGAATACGCCCTCAAATAAAAACCCCACAAAAAAACAAAAGCCCGGTACACCGCTGAATACCCGTTGGATCATCCTTTTTCTGCTCATTCTGATCGTCGGGCAATACGTGCTGCAAACCTTCAGCACCTATCCTAAAGACATTTCCTGGACCAGATTTAAAGAAGACATTCTGGCGGATAATCAGGTCAAAAAGATCGTGGTCGTCAACAAGGAAAAGGCCGAAGTGTATCTTAAGCCTGAAGTCCTCGCCAATCATCCGGACTATTCGGATATCGACTCTACCGCCGTGGGCCCGCAATATAAGTTTACCCTGGGGTCTATTGAAAATTTCGAAGACACGATTAACCAGATAGAGGAAGAAAACCAAGATGCGCCTTCCATCGACATTCAATATGTACAAAGAACCGACTGGTGGAGCACCATACTCGTCTGGGTGCTGCCCTTTTTGATCATCATCGGTATCTGGATTTTCATTACCCGCCGGGCGCGCCAGGCCGGCATGGGAGGAAGAGGCGGATTGTTCGATTTCGGAAAGGCGAAAGTGCAACTGAAGCAAGAAGATGTGAAGATTAACTTTAACGACGTAGCCGGACTGGAAGAGATCAAGGTGGAAGTTAAAGAAGTCGTTGACTTTCTGAAAAATCCCGAAAAGTATACCCGTTTGGGCGCCAAAATACCCAAAGGAGTACTTTTGATCGGCCCTCCGGGTACAGGTAAAACATTGCTTGCAAAAGCCGTTGCAGGAGAAGCAAGCGTTCCCTTTTACAGCATGTCCGGATCGGAATTCATTGAAATGTTCGTCGGTGTGGGCGCCAGCCGGGTGCGCGATCTATTTAAAAAAGCCAAAGAAAATTCACCCAGTATCATTTTCATCGATGAGATCGACGCCATTGGGCAAAGGCGAGGCAAACCCAATGCCATGCAAAGCAATGACGAACGGGAGAACACCCTGAACCAGTTGCTGTCAGAAATGGACGGCTTTGCTGTCAATACAGGTGTTATTGTTATGGCAGCGACCAACAGAGGTGATGTTTTGGATCAGGCCCTGCTTCGTCCGGGACGATTCGACCGGCAAATCTACCTTGACCTGCCTACATTGAATGAGCGAAAGGCCATATTTAAGGTTCACCTGGAGCCCCTAACCCTGGCCGACAATATCGATGTCGAGACTCTGGCCGGCCAGACTCCTGGGTTTTCAGGTGCAGATATTGCCAACCTGTGCAACGAAGCCGCATTAATCGCCGCCCGCCGCGATAAAGAATTAGTGGACATGAAGGACTTCTACGATGCGGTGGATCGCGTCATTGCCGGTTTGAAAAACAAGAGCCGCATCATTTCCGATAAAGAAAAAAAGATCATTGCCTACCATGAGGCCGGCCACGCCACCGTAAGCTGGTTTTTGCCCAATGCCGATAAGCTGATGAAAGTGTCCGTCGTACCTCGAGGCAAATCTCTTGGGGCAGCCTGGTACCTGCCGCAGGAACAGCACCTGTACACAAAAGCTCAGTTGCTGGATAAAATCTGCGCAGCTTTAGGCGGCCGCGCCGCCGAAGAAGTGGTCTTTAGCGAAGTTTCTTCGGGCGCCTTAAATGACCTGGAAAAAGTAACCAAACAAGCCTACTCCATGATCGCTCACTACGGCCTGGATGAAAAATTCGGTAATATCAGCTACCATGACAGCACCGGAGAGAACAATACCATTTTTCAAAAGCCTTACAGCGAATTTACAGCCAGAAAGATCGACAAAAGAGTCCAGCAAATGATTGAAGATGCTTACGAAAGGACAAAAAGCCTGCTGGAAAAACATCGCAAACAATTGGACGACCTGGCTCAATTGCTATTGGAAAAAGAAGTGGTTTTTAAAAAAGACCTGCAACAAATCTTTGGCGTAATGGCGGAAGAAGAAAATGTTCATTAAAAAGATTGATCATGAAAGAATATGCTGCATCCATCCTCCCTTTAAACGATCTGGTTGCCAGAAACTTAGACCTGCTCCGGATATTCGAAAAAGTAGTCGGCGAGATCGAAGATCAGAAGCTGAAAAACTGGATCGAAGAAATGATCGAACATCACGACATATTCGCTGATGAACTGGCTTTTGAGGTACAAAAAATAGGTGGCCGGCCTTCCGAAAAAACTTCCATCCTGGGAGACATCCAGCGCTTCTGGATCACACTGAAAAACAATATCGTCAACCGGGACAGCGAAAAAATACTAGACGATTGCGAAAATATGGAAGAACAGATTTTTGCAGCCTACGATAAAGTGCTGGACAAGGTTACCATGCCTTTGTCCACCACCAATGTGTTAAGACGTCATTTTGAGGTGATCAAAAAGAGCATTCAGTTTTTGGAGGTGATCAGGAAAAATGAATTGGCGTAAAAAGGTTGCCCCTTTTGTCCATTGTTTATGAAGAGGCTGAAGTGAGGGAATTGAAGATTGTTATTGCAGAACTATTTTTGCAATCGCCGGGCCGTTTCTGAAGGCTCAGCGATTGCTGAAAACTATTTGCTTTCCTTAAAATGCACCGGAAATTTTATCGTTGAACGCCTCAATTTCCCATCTTTCATGCCCGGCACCCAGTTCGGCATATCTTTGACCATTTCTCTGGCCAGTTGTACACAATCTTCGCAGATGGAATTTTTCTCATCCACCCGGATACTGCCTTCCTGGATCGACCCATCTTTTTCCAGAATGAAACTGACGTACATTAATGGGGAAGGGGTTGTTGCGTCAATCTTCTTTTTTTCGACATAATCTTCCACATAAGCTGACAGGTATTGATGAGAACACCTCTCGGCGCTGTCTCTGGTCAGACAATCTCTGGAAAACAGGGGTGACCTGTCCAATCCCTTTCGGTCCTTACTTTGCTCGCCCAATGTTCTTTCGACCACATCTGCTGGGCTGACTGCAGGTTTTTCAACGGAGGGTACATCCGCCATAGGGTCCGCAGGGTCCTCTAAAAATTGGTAGGTGTAAACTTTCTCCGGGGCTACCTCGGTGTTGTCTTGTTCAACGACCAACTGGCCGGTTCCGTCTTTTGAGGCCGCTGATTTGTCTTTGGGTTCCGGTGATTGACAAGCAAAAACGAGAACCAGCATGGTGAAAATGGCGGAGATCTTTTTATTTAAATGGCTCATTTATGAAGTGTTTTTTGTTTTAATCCTTTGTTATAGAACGAGCTGTGAGGGTTGGGTGTTCGAAAATGGTCTTTGGTGAAGAAAAAGTGAGGTCCTTTTCAAAATGGAATAGATGGCAGTAGCTGTTGGAATTTCTTATTTTCAGGATAAAAAAGTATGAAGCTTTCTTTGTTCTCAAGTCTACTATTTTGTCTGCTGATGCTTTCTTGTGAAGCGCCGCAGGAAGAAACGGCGCCTTCAGGGCCTCCGAACATCGTTTTGATCATTTCCGATGATCATGCCTACCAGGCCATTAGCGCTTATGGATCCCAACTGATCCAAACACCCAATCTTGACCGGATCGGCGCCCGGGGCGTACGTTTTGACCGTGCTTTTGTGACCAATTCGATCTGCTCGCCCAGCCGGGCCGTTATCCTGACCGGTAAACATTCTCATATGAATGGATTACGGAATAATATCCAGCGTTTTGATAGTACCCAGCAGACGTTTCCCAAACTCTTGCGATCAGCAGGCTATCAAACGGCCGTCATCGGTAAGTGGCACCTGAAAACCCAACCAACCGGCTTTGATTACTGGCGGGTGTTGCCGGATCAAGGGCATTACTACACGCCGGAATTCCGCACCCCGGAAGGGCTGGATACCCTGGATGGTTACGTCACCGACGTGATCACCGACCTTGCCATTAACTGGCTCGATAGCCTGCGCAACGACACCATGCCTTTTATGCTGATGTACAACCATAAAGCCCCCCACCGCGAATGGTTGCCCGGCCCGGATCATCTGGGTGCTTTTATGGATGAACCCCTGCCCGAACCAGCCACTTTGTTCGATGATTATAAGGGCAGAGGAACCGCCGCCAAAGAAGCCGAAATGCTCATTTCCAAACATATGGGTCTGACTAACGACAATAAGATCCGTCCGGAGATCGTGGATTCGCTGGGATTTGAGGAGTTTATACGTTGGTACGCTCCCGTCTATTACCGCAATCTCGACCGGATGAGCGAGGAAGAGCGGCGCAATTGGGACGCAGTATATGATCCCCTTAATGACAATTTTAAAAACAATACCCCTAAAGGGAAAGAGCTTACCCGCTGGAAATACCAGCGCTACATGCAGGATTATCTGGGCAGCATACGCTCGGTCGATGATAATATCGGCCGGCTTATGGATCACCTGGAAGAAAAAGGTCTGGCGGAAAATACCCTGCTGATCTATATTTCCGATCAGGGTTTCTACCTGGGCGAGCACGGCTGGTTCGACAAACGCTTCATGTACGAAGAATCCTTCCGCACGCCTCTGCTGATGCAATGGCCCGCCAGAATCAAGCCCGGAATAGTCAATAATGACCTGGTCCAGAATCTGGACATTGCTCAGACCATCCTCGACGCCGCCGGCGTTCCCATTCCGAACGATATGCAGGGAAGGAGCCTCCTGCCTTTATTCGAGAAAAACAAACCGGAATGGCGCGATGCCTTGTATTACCATTACTACGAATACCCAGGTATTCACGCTGTGAAAAGACATTACGGTGTGCGCACCGACCGCTACAAGCTGATCCATTTCTACCATGACATTGACGAATGGGAATTGTATGATCTTGAAAATGATCCCGACGAACTGACTAATCAGATCGATAACCCTGATTATGACGAGATCGAAGCGCAATTGAGAGGGAAACTAAAAGAACTGCAAGAGCAATACGGGGACTCGGATTCATTGAGGATGGAGTATTTGAGATAGGAAAACAGTCGTGATGAAAAGGCCGGAAGCCTTTTCATCACGACAACAAATTCAAATGCCATTTGCAGAAGTCGCAATAATCGGTTGATCATCCGTCACGATGATCGTATGCTCATGTTGAGCGACAAAGCCTTTGTTCTTAGTTGTAAAAGTCCATCCGTCTTTCGACTCATAAGCCGATTGTGTTTGGGTGGAAATGAATGTCTCCAGAGCGATCACCGAATCTTTTCGGAAGCGCTGTTTATTGAGTCGGTCCTTGAAGTTGGGGATTTCCTCCGGCGGCTCGTGCAGTTGCCTGCCGATACCATGTCCGCAGAGGTTTTTAATAACCTTAAATCCCCTCTTTTTGGCCTCCTTTTGAATAAGTCCGCCAACATCCGAGATCTTGACCCGGCTTTTGATGTTTTGTATGGCCAGGTGCAGTATTTCCTGGGAGGCATCGACCAGCGGCTGCAATTGTTGCAGGTCTTTTCCAAGAATAAAGGAACCGCCGTTATCACCGTAGTAGCCGTCCAGTTCGGCAGAAACGTCAATATTGACCAGATCGCCCTCCTTAAGAATGCGATTGGCGGATGGAATGCCATGGCATACCTCCTGATTGACGCTGATGCAAGTGTAGCCGGGAAAGCCATAGTCTTTTTTAGGCGCCGGCACAGCCCCGAAAGATTGCAGGATGGAATAGCCGTATTCATCCAACTCAAGAGTGCTCATCCCCGGTTTGGCGTATTCGCGCATCTTTTTCAGGGTCATGGCCACAGCCTGGCCTGCTTGTTTAATGCCGGAAAGGTCGGCGGTGGATTTGATGGACATATAGTTATAGCTTATGTTAAGTAAGAACGATATTGGAATGAAAAGTGTTCACATAAGTTTCGCTTATGTAAATTATCATTTTTTTTAATTTTATTTATACATAATAGCTTCCTACCTTCGCCCCGAACTAAAAAATAAATTTCATGCTATTATTCTTACTGTTAGGAGTCTTGTTCATAGCTTTCGGGGGGCTATTGCTAAAGCTTCCAATCGCTGAAAAAGCGGCGACTTTACTGACAGGGCTGGTTTTTATAATCAGCCTTTTGAGTTTTATTAAGCCATTGCCGGAGTCCATTACGTTAGGGCTGCAAGTGAACGGCGCTGCTTATCTCTTCGCCGCCGTTATCAGCTTCATTAGCCTGATCATACAAGCGTATTCCCTCAGGCATCTGGAAGGGCATCGGTTCAAAAGGCGCACCTTCCGGTACTTTTTAGCACTTACCATATCGCTGCTGGTCTTTGCAGTGGCTGATCACCTATTGCTGATGGCTGCTGCTTTGACGATCAGTAATCTGCTCTTGTCCAGGTTGATGGCGCCGCAGAAAGAGTGGTCTGCCGCCCGCACTTCAGCCAATATGGTTTGGGGGCAACTGGGCGGAGTAGGAGCCATTCTCTTTCTAGTAGCCGGCCTGACTTATTTCACCCAGGGAAGTTTTTCCCTGGATCGGATAAACGATCAATGGACAGATACAACTTTGCTTCCTCTGATCGGAGGTCTTCTGATCATTGCTGCTATCGGGCAGTCGGCCATCTGGCCTCTGCACCGCTGGCTGATCGCCTCTGCCAATGCTCCGACTCCGGTCTCGGCCTTTATGCACGCCGGTCTGGTCAACGGCGGCGCCTTGATCCTGTACAAGTGGGCGCCGGTTTTAGGTATGCTGAGCTGGAGTGCTTTGATCTTAATCCTTCTGGGAGGAACAACAGCAGTGGTCGGAACCATCTGGATGTTGGTTCAAAGCGATGTTAAACGCACGCTTACCTGCTCGACCATGGGACAAATGGGCTTTATGATCATGCAGTGCGGATTGGGGCTGTTTCCCGCCGCCATCGCACACATGATCTGGCACGGATTTTTTAAAGCTTCTCTTTTTCTGAGCGCCGGTTCTACAGTTAAAGCTGCCAAAAATAAAAGCTTACGGCTGGAAGGGCCTACTGCCTTGCCGGTTTTTCTCTTCGGCATGATCATCGGCCTTATAGGGGCTTTCCTTTTCTGGCGGATCATCGCACCTGAAAGCAGCCTGGACAGCATCTATTTTCTGCTCATCCTGTTTTGCGGGATCACCTGTGCGCATGCGGTAATGACCATTCTACAGCCTCGTCCGGAGCTAGGCCGGGCCTTCATCGCCGGTGGCATCGGTTTGTTGGGCTCGACAGTCTACGGAACCTCCGTCTGGTTGGTGGAAACCCAGCTTATAGAGATTAGCGTACAGCCATTGACGGCCATCCATATCGCGATCGCTTTATTTTTCTTGGTTGGCTGGCTGATGATGATCTTCCGGGCGTATTTGCCCCAAAACATCGGAAGGGGGCTGTTGACTAAACTATATGTGAGCGCCTTGCAGGATAGTCAGCCGGCGCCAGAAACATTGAATCTTCAGCGAAAGGCCTATCGCCTTTAATTTCATTAAAAAAATAATGATCAAAATTTTTGACAATGACCATCTCTAATAAATATTCAACGGACCCAATCGTAAAAAAACAGCCTGATCTGAAGGAAACCCTGGAACAATTCTTCCAGCTGGTCGCCCCTTCCTGGCCATTGGCGACGGCAGTGGCCTGTAATCCTCTTCAGGGGCTGGAGTCAAAGCACTTTGCCGAGGCTACCAAACTGGGCAGCCAATTCTTCGACGCCAATGGCCTGCCGGGTTTATGGCAATTCCGCTGGGCGAAAAATAATGGATATCTCCATACAGCGAACTTCCAGGAAGCGCTGAATGCCGCCTTACGGCAAACGGATGCTCATCTTTTCCTCGGACAGGAACGCATTTCCATGCGGATGCTGGCCGAGCAGCTGATCGAGCAATTTGATGATAGAGAAAGGCCTAAAACAGCCGGCCCGCTTTTTCAAAAAGCCTTGTCTTTTTTAACCGAAAAAGCCCCCTGGAAAGACCAACTGGAGGTCATTAACCGCCATTGCATAACCTGGCTGGGCGCCTTCATGGACGAAGGGCAGGCCGCATGGTCGATGCCGGGACGGGAGCAGGGTCTCTTTGCTGCCGTCAAATCTTTGCTGATCCATGACCGGAAGCTATTGCCTCATCGGTCCTTCCTGAAAGATTTACCCGATGACAGTCTGCCGGCCCTCCGTTTTCTGCTGGATTGCTTTCCGCATTCGGAAAATCAGCAGGAAGCATTTCTTCGCGACCAGTTGCTGGCGTTGCCTGGCTGGGCTTCCTTCATTCGCTGGCGCAGTGAGCAGGCCGATTATGAGCCTCAGCTTGCCCATCCGGTCAGTCTGACTGATTACCTGGCGTTGCGACTATTGCTGGCGGTCTTGTATGTTGATCCGAAAAAGCAGCCGGAGCCATACATGCCTTCCGAACTTCAGCAACTGAGCGTTTGGCTGGAAGACTTTTTAAACCCTTCCCCAGATACCGATCCTGAGCAATGGGCGGAGCTTGTGAAGAGACTGGAAGATTTTCATCATCAATTCAGGCTGGAACTGCTGCAGGCCTGGGAGGAAGACTTTCGCACCCGCCTCAGCCGCGAACTGCTGACCCAGGTGGATCAGCAGGCCTTGCAGGAAAGGCCGGACGCCCAGTTCGCCTTTTGCATTGACGTCCGCTCTGAGCCCTTCCGCCGGCAGCTGGAAGCACAAGGGAACTATGAAACCTTCGGATTTGCCGGTTTTTTTGGTTTGCCGATTGCATATAAGACGATCCTCGGGAAAAGAGTGAAATCGCTGCCGGTATTGCTACAACCCGCCCATGAATTGGTGGAGCAAGGCGGACAAGGATGCAACCATCAGGTGGAGCAGGTTCGCCTGGGTCGTCAATTGATCAATGAATTGAAGCTGGCGTATAAGTCGCTTAAGTATAACATTGCCACCCCTTTTGCCGCCGTAGAAGCGCTCGGATTACCTGCTGCATTGATCTCTGTGGCCAGAAGCCTCATGCCGCGCACGCTGATCGGACTTCGCCGGCGCGGACGTCGTCTGTTCCATCCGGATATTGATCTTGCGCCGGACATTACCCCTTCCCGGGAATGGGGAATTCCTATGGAACAGCAGATCACCTATGCCGGCAATGCTTTAAAGATGATGGGAATGACGTCCAACTTCGCACCACTTATAGTGCTGTGCGGCCACGGCAGTCAAACCGAGAACAATCCTTATGCAGCGGCTCTGGATTGCGGCGCCTGCGGCGGTAGCCACGGGGGCCCCAATGCTATAGCCATGGCCAGGATATTGAACCAAACAGTGGTTAGAAAGCGGCTTCGCCAGGAGGGCATTGACATACCCGAAGATACGCTCTTCATCGGCGCAGAGCATAATACAACCACCGATGAGGTTTGCCTCTTAGCCTTACCCAAATTGACAAAGAAAAAGCAAGAGCAGATCGCTGCCTTACAGGCCGATTTGAAAAAGGCGCAGGCGGGTAATCTTGGGGTTCGCGCTCCACAGTTCGGTCAAAAAGATGCCCGTACCATGCTTCGGAAAAGCACCGACTGGGCCGAAGTGCGTCCGGAATGGGGATTAGCCGGAAATGCAGGCTTTGTAGTGGCCCCTCGCCACCTGACGGCCAAACTTAATCTCAAAGGGCGATGCTTTCTTCATTCCTACGATTGGACACAGGATTCTGAAGGAACTTCCCTGGAGGTGATCCTGACCGCTCCACTGGTGGTGGCTCAATGGATCAACAGTCAGTATTTCTTCTCTACAGTTGATAATACCGCTTTTGGCAGCGGCAGTAAGATCACGCACAATGTGGTGGGCAAGGTAGGCATCCTGCAGGGCAACGGCAGTGATCTGATGCATGGACTGCCCTGGCAATCCGTCATGGCTGACGACGACAATCTCTACCACCAACCCCTCCGGTTGACCGCCATGGTGGTGGCCCCGAGAAGCCGGGTAGCAACTCTGGTGGACAAGCACGCCATTCTTCAGCAAATGTTCTTCAATGAGTGGGTGACGTTACAGGTGTTTGACCCGGAAGAAAAACAGCTGTGGAAGCTGGAATCGAGCGGTGAGTGGAAAAAAGAGGATTAGAAAGAAATAGCAGAAACTGTCTAAAAAGAGACCTGCGGCTGCCAGGCGAAACTCGCTTGCCAGCCGCAGGTCTCTTTTTAGACAGCCTCTGATAAAGCCTTTAAAAATTCTTTATCTTCTACAATCCCAAGGCTACCTAACAACTAAAATAGTACCACATTTTAATAATTTCCTTCTAGTCCATCTCCTGCCTTTCCTTTAATTTTACCTGTCGATTTATTTATCTCTTAAAAATCGAAAGCAATGACAATTCAATGGGAAGGCGTATATCCAGCGCTGACAACGAAGTTTACCGCATCCGGCGATCTGGACTTTCAGATGATGGCGACCAACATCAATGCTCAGCTGGAAGCAGGTATTCATGGTATTATTTTTGCAGGCTCGCTGGGCGAGTCCAGTACTCTTAGCCAGGAAGATCGCATGGAATTAATGAAAGCTGGGATCGAAATGGTCCACGGCCGCATTCCTATCCTGATGAATATTGCCGAAGGCTCCACTAGCCATGCCGTTAAGCTGGCGCAACTGGCGCAGGACAACGGCGCCGACGCGCTGATGCTTCTGCCGCCGATGATGTACAAGGCCACCGACAATGAGGTCGCCGAGTTTTTCCTGACCGTTGCCCGCAATACCGACCTGCCCATTTTGATCTATAATAATCCAGTTGACTACAAGGTTAACGTAACGCTGGATATGTTCGAACAACTGCTCAAGCAGGACAATATCCAGGCGGTGAAAGAAAGTACCCGCGACCTGTCCAATATCACGCGCCTGCGTAATCGGTTCGGACATGACATTAAGATCCTCTGCGGCGTCGATACCCTGGCCATGGAGAGCCTGCTCATGGGCGCCGACGGCTGGGTCGCCGGACTCGTTTGCGCTTTTCCCGCCGAAACAGTCGCCATTTATGAATTGGTCAAAGCCGGAAAAATCGATGAGGCCCGCGAGATCTACCGCTGGTTTATGCCCCTGCTGGAACTGGATATCGACCCGCAACTCGTTCAAAACATCAAACTGGCTGAGACCATGAACAGGATCGGTACGGAGCATGTCCGCC
Organism: uncultured Saprospiraceae bacterium; assembly: GCA_964548175.1. Lineage (GTDB taxonomy): Bacteria > Bacteroidota > Bacteroidia > Chitinophagales > Saprospiraceae > JANQPA01. The sequence goes on along the minus strand of CAZJQS010000091.1, from coordinate 8,556 downwards.
CTCCTCGCCAACCACTAATCGGATCTCGCAGGGAAGAGGTGATAAAAATTATTGAAGAAGGGTTGAAGAATCGTCCCGATTTAAGTAAGTTGAAATGGAGTATTGGGTAGAGAGTATTGGGTATTGGGTATTGGGTATTGGGTATTGGGTATTGGGATATAATACTCCTACAACCAACAACCTACAGCCAACAGCCAACAACCAATAACCAACAGCCAACAACCAACAACCAA
>CAZJQS010000091.1:0-8223 GCA_964548175.1 uncultured Saprospiraceae bacterium | reverse complement strand
AACAACCAACAACCAACAACCAACAACTAACAACCAACATGAACCACATCACATCCATCAACCCACAAACCGGAGAAACATTAGAAGGACAATATCCAATAGCAGAGAAAAACGATATCGATGCTACCATGGATCAGGCCTGGGAAGCCTGGAAGAGCTATCGTCATTTTTCGGGAAAACAAAAAGCTGAATTTCTAAGAGCGATTGCTGACGAAGTTGAAAACGCTGAAGGGCTGGTCGAAAGAGCCATGCAAGAATCCGGTCTGCCCGAAGCCCGGATCAAAGGCGAAAGGGGCCGCACCTGCAACCAACTTCGACTGTTTGCCGATTTGGTGGAAGAAGGCTCCTGGGTGGAGGCGACTATTGACAAAGCGCAGCCGGACCGGCAGCCCATCCCCAAGGCCGATATTCGAAAAATGCTGATCCCCACCGGCCCTGTGGTCGTCTTTACCGCCAGCAATTTCCCCCTGGCCTTTTCCACGGCAGGGGGCGACACGGCCTCGGCCTTAGCTGCGGGCAATCCGGTCGTCGTTAAGGCGCACGAGTCTCATCCAGGGACAGATCATATTGTGGCGCAGGCTATTCTTCGGGCTGCAGAAAGGACCAACATGCCCAAAGGCATTTTTGCGACGCTTTACGGTCGAGGTTACGAAGTGGGGCAGCGACTTGTACTCCATCCGTTGACCAAATCGGTGGCTTTCACCGGTTCTTATAAAGGAGGAAAAGCCTTGTACGATCTGGCCAATCAGCGTCCAGAGCCCATTCCCGTTTTCGCAGAAATGGGCAGCGTAAATCCGATTTTTATTTTACCCGAAAAATTAAAGAAGACTTCGGAAGCCCTGGCTAATGAACTGGCCGGTTCCGTCAATCTGGGCGTAGGTCAGTTTTGCACCAATCCTGGCATTTTGGTGACGCTGGAAAACGAAGCCATTCCTGATTTTATTGCGAAAATGAAGCAGGCTTTCAGTCAAATCAAACCGGCCTGTATGCTGAATAAAGGCATCTATAATAATTTTGAAAACAAGAAAAAAGCTATGCTGACCCTGGAAGGCGTGAATACAGAATTCATTTATGACGGAGAGGATGCCGCTCCATATGGCAAACAGGCCATCGGCTCGGTATCTGCAGCTGACTTTTTACAGCATGAAGCCATGCAGGAAGAAGTCTTCGGCCCATTTACCCTTTTAGTCAAATGCGAGGATGTAGCGCAAATGTTACAGGTAGCTGAATATTTTAACGGACAATTGACGGCAACCATCATCGGGGAAGAGGAAGAAATCGCTGATCATCAAGCTTTATTGGATATTCTTAGGGAAAAAGCGGGTCGCGTGATCTTCAATGGCGTACCTACCGGCGTGGAAGTCTGCCATGCCATGCAACATGGCGGTCCTTTCCCGGCTACTACTGATAGCCGATTCACTTCCGTCGGTACTGCCGCTATCAAGCGCTTTGCCCGGCCGGTGGCTTTCCAGGATTGTCCTGCGGCCCTGCTCCCTGATGAACTGAAGGATGAAAATCCACTGGGAATCCGGAGAGTAGTCGATGGTAAGTATGATTGTTGAAAAAAGTGAGTTTTTTGACGCGGAGGGACGCAGATTAGACATGTCTTCATAGTATAGTAACCTGCGGCCATCTGCGTCAAACCATACCAATGCATAATGAAAAAAACATTCTTTTGCGTAGACGCCCATACCTGCGGCAATCCCGTACGATTAGTCGCAGGAGGAGGGCCGCCTCTGGAAGGCAGCAGCATGCAGGAACGCCGCCTGCATTTCCTTCGCGAGTATGACTGGATCCGAAAAGGACTGATGTTTGAACCGCGGGGCCACGATATGATGTCAGGAAGTATCCTTTACCCTCCTGTTGATCCATCCAACGACATCGGCCTGCTATTCATTGAAACGAGTGGCTGCCTGCCCATGTGCGGTCATGGAACGATAGGCACCGTTACCATTGCCCTGGAAGAAGGACTGGTGCAGCCCAGAACGCCCGGTCAACTCCGCTTAGAAACGCCGGCCGGACTGGTCACCGTCAATTATCACCAGGAGGGGAATAAAGTGAAATGGGTGCGTTTGCTCAATATTCCTTCCTTTTTATACAAAGAAAATCTGGAAGTCGATTGTCCTGATTTGGGAAAACTAACCGTAGATGTAGCCTACGGCGGCAACTTTTACGCCATCGTAGATCCACAGGACAATTTTTCCGGCATAGACGATTATTCCGCCGGCCATCTGATCCAGTGGAGTCCGGTCATCCGGAAGCAACTAAACGAAGAGCATGAATTTGTCCATCCTCTCGATCCCAACATAAAGGGCATGAGCCATATGTTGTGGACGGGAAAAACCATATCCGATGAAGCCGATGCCCGCAATGCCGTTTTTTACGGGGAAAAAGCCATCGACCGATCCCCCTGCGGAACGGGAACTTCGGCCCGCATGGCCCAGTGGGCAGCTAAAGGCAAACTAAAAGTCGGAGACACTTTTGTACACGAAAGCATCATCGGCAGCCAGTTTATCGGAAGAGTAGAATCCGCTACTACTTGCGGCTCTTATCCGGCGATTGTCCCCAGCATCCAGGGCTGGGCCCGGATCACCGGATACAACAACATCATCATCGATGATGAAGATGATCCCTACGCCCATGGTTTCCAGGTGATCTAAAGAAAAACAGCGTTAATCAGCATTGATCTGTGTCCAAACAAACAATCAAGCCATGCACATACACGTCATAGGAGGAGGCATCGTAGGCTGGAGCACAGCCTGGTACCTCAGAAAAGCCGGTTTTGAAGTCACCGTACTGGAAAAAGAAGCTCGTTCAGAAGGCTGCTCTTACGGCAATTCCGGCATCATCGTACCTAGTCATTTCATACCCCTGGCAGCTCCCGGAGTGATCGAAAAAGGCCTGAAATGGATGTTCGACGCCAAAAGCCCGTTTTACATAAAACCCAGAATGGACCTGGAACTACTGCAATGGCTTTGGCGATTCTACTGGTCTTGCACAGCCGACCAAGTCAAAAGGGCCATGCCGGTATTGCTGGAATTGAATACCCTTAGCAAATCTTTGTATGAAGAAATCGCCAAAGAAGAAGGCTTTGATTTTTTTATAGAAAAAAAAGGCCTGATGATGCTTTTTAAAACTTCCGGCGCCAAAAAAGAAGAGGAAATGATCGTAGAAAAGGCCGGACTATTGGGTATGAATGCCCAGATGCTGGATGCCCGTCAGGTATCTGACTTTCACCCGGAAATGAAGCTGGATGTGCTAGGCGCCAGTTATTTTCCCTCTGACGCCCACATACACCCCAACCAGTTCATGCAGCAAATCCGGGCCCGTAGTTTGGAACGGGGAATTCAGCAGCTTACCAATGCAGCCGTACAGGATTTTGAAACACAAAAAGGACAGGTGACGACCATCATCACTTCTGATGGAAGAAAGCATCGGGTAGAGCAGGTCGTTCTCGCCGCCGGCGGTTGGACCGCCATTCTCGCTCGCCGGCTGGGCATCCGGTTATTGCTGCAGGGAGGAAAAGGATATTCCATTACCCTGAACGGACAATCCGCCAAACCCGGCATGCCGGTTATCCTGACGGAAGCCAAAGTAGCCCTGACGCCTTTGCAGGATCAATTGCGCATTGCTGGCACTCTGGAAATCGGTGGGTTGGATCACAAAATCCACCTCAAAAGAATGGAAGGTATACTCGAATCCGTTCCCCGCTATTTTACCAACCTTCGACCGGGCATGCCGCCACACGAGCAAATCTGGCATGGCTTCCGGCCCTGCACTCCGGATGGACTGCCCTTTATCGGTCGTCATCCTAAGTATCAAAACCTGGTGCTCGCCACCGGTCATGCCATGATGGGTATGAGCACAGGACCGGCTACAGGATTATTGGTGTCGGAAATGTTGCAAGAAAAAAAGACTTCAATGAGTATAGCGTTGTTTGATCCTGTAAGATGATGATCAGCTATTTATTTCCCGGTATCCTGACGGGGTCATGCCCATGATCTTTTTAAACTGGCGATTAAAATTGGACAGATTCTGAAAGCCTGTTTCGTAGCAGATCTGCGCAATATGAAGCTCGCTTTCTTTCAGCAAACGGCAGGCGGAACTGATGCGCACTTCGTTGAGGAAAGAAATATAGGATTTTCCGGTGTGGATCTTGAAGTAACGACAAAAAGCAGGAATACTTAAATTAGCGATCTGAGCGACGTCCTCCAGGCTGATGTTTTGCTGATAGTGAATCAATGTAAACTGGATAACGTCATTTAACCGACGGCCATCCGACTCTTTTTGTGCTTCAGTAAAACTCGAAATGGAAAGCAGCTCTCTGGACGTCCAGCCTGCCAGCTGACCTAGTAACTCAAAAAACATTATCAAGCGGGAGTAGCCTTTTAAATTCAGCAGGCAGTTAAATTTTTCCAACATTTCTTTTTTCTCCGCCTCTAAAAAACGAATGCCGCGGGAAGCTTCCAGAAGAAAGTTTTTTACTCCCGCCAGTTCCGGTAAGTCAAAAAAGCCTTGCCCGAAAGAATGCCAGTTGAAGAACAAAGATAAAGCGTAGGTCCCAGGGCTATCTTCTTCGTAATATTCCGGATCGCTTTTTAACAGATGCGGAACATTGGAGCCGACGATAAAGACGTCTCCCGCCTGAAAGCGATGAATACTGTCGCCAATAAAAAGGGCGCCGCTTCCGGCCTTTATGGCGGTTATCTGCCATTCGGGATGATAATGCAGGCGATCATAAAAGTAGGGCTCCTGATCGACCTGTACACGGAGGGAGGATTGCATGTTTTGGGGAACCTGGAACGGGAGCGCTTTCACGATTGACGTTTATAGTTTGAAAAAATCTTCCTGCAGGACAGCATGCAGGGTTTCGATTAAAAAATCGGCATTTTTTCGGTTAAAACACAAAGGCGGTTTGATTTTCAACACATTATTATAAGGCCCGTCTGTGCTCATGAGAACGCCATGCGCCCTCATGCGGTTGGCCAAATGTGCGGCTTGCCGGGTGGCCGGGGTTTTCTGCTCCGTATCGGTGACGAGTTCAAAGCCCAGGAAGAGCCCCGGTCCTCTGACATCCCCAATGATGGGGAAATATTGTTGCAGTCCCTTTAAGCCCTGAGTAAGATAACGCCCGGTTTCTCCGGCATTATCCTGGAGCCCTTCTTCTTTAACGACCTGCAGCACGGCATTTCCGATGGCGCAGGAGACAGGATTGCCTCCGAAGGTGCTGAAAAACTCCATGCCGTTGGCAAATTCCCGGGCCACAGCCTCGGTAGTTACCACGGCTCCCAGAGGATGTCCATTGCCGATCGGCTTACCCATGGTAACGATATCCGGAATGACACCCTGTAGCTCAAAGCCCCAGAAATGTTCTCCTACACGGCCAAAGCCGACCTGCACTTCATCCATGATGCACAGGCCCCCCGCCGCCCGGACATACTGGAATGCCTCCCTGAGGTAGTTGTCTGGCAATACTACTTGTCCGCCACAACTTAAGATGCTTTCGCAAAAGAAGCCGCCGATGTTTTTTCCTTTAGCTTGCACCTTCTCAATAGCCTGCCGGATATGGCCTGCATATTTGGAGCCTGCATCGGGATCATTGCGGTAAAGTCCGCGGTAGGTGTCCGGAATGGGAACCACATGGATATGATCCGGAGCACCTTTTCCCCCTTTTCCGTCAAATTTGTAGCTGCTGATGTCGATACAACCGGTGGTGTTGCCGTGGTAGCCCACCTCAACGACGAGCATGTCTTTTTGTCCGGTGCAGGTATGGGCCATGCGCAGGGCCAGTTCGTTGGCTTCGCTGCCGGAATTGACGAAATGCACTACATTCAGTTGAGGGGGAAAGGTCGCCAATAATTCTTCGGCGAAACGGACAATATTTTCGTGCAGATACCTGGTGTTGGTGTTTAAAACTGCCATTTGTCGCTGTCCGGCTTGAACGACTTTAGGATGTTCATGGCCGACATGGGCGACATTGTTGACCGTATCCAGGTATCGCCGCCCGGTTTGGTCATACAGATATTGGCCGTATCCACGAACCATATGCAAAGGGCGGTTATAGGAAATACTTAAGCTCTTACCCAGATTTTTCTTTCTGACAGACAAAATATCGGATTGATGCATCTGTTCGTTAGGCCCAGCGGGTACATTGGTGTTCAGAAAAGGAGCGCCGCTTGGACAAATGCTGAGCCAGATCTTTTTTTGTTCGGGAAAACCGACACCTGGAAAATCCCCTTCCTGATCCAGCATATCCAGCATCACCTGAAAGTGAAGGTGAGGCGGCCAGTTGCCATTCTCCGGTGTGGGGCCGATGGTAGCGATTTGTTGTCCTTTTTCCACCTTTTGTCCTTTTTCCCAACCCTCTAAAGAAGACAAGCTCAGGTGTCCGTAAAGGGTATAAAAGCTCAACTGTTCATCAATTCGATGTTCAAGTATGATGGTGGGGCCATAATCTCTTTCCTGTGCGTTGTTTTGAAAAGAATGAATGATGCCCTCGAGTGGAGCATATACAGGAGTATCTGCGGGGCCCCAGACATCTATACCCAGGTGTACGGTGCGCCATTGGGGCCCTTCGTTACCTTTGACGAGGTAAGCGTCGGTGGTATAGACCGGTCGTGTTTCGCCATAGCCTCCGATGCCGAAGGCGGCGCCGGCGGAGTCCAGCATCCGGTCGATGGTTTGCTGGAAAGTGCTGATGTGGTCAAAATTACTGTTGTTGCCCAGGTCCAGGCTACCAACACTGAGATCCAGAGGTGCGATGAGGGCTTCGTTGAATCGGATGACGGGAGGGAAGTCATGCGGGTGTTTTTGGATCCATTGGTCAAAAAGTTTTTTTTGGGGGCAGGGTTCCCATCCACAAGCTTCCCGGAAGGCATAGTGCGCCAGGGCAGGAGGGATATTTCTCCATTTTTCGAGCAAGGCCCAGGCCGGTTGTTCGCTAATCTGGAGGTATTCGTTTTCCGGATGCTCCTTTTTATTAATAGCCGAAACTGTCAGGCTCAGGATCAGGCGTGTAGCGACCAGGGAGTAGAGCAGGCTGACTTCCTTTTCCTGTAATGGATGAGCTTGATGAAAGCCTTTAAGGATCCGGCAGGCTTCTTCCAGGGGCTGAGGTTTATCCATTATGCCGTAGGCCATGGCGATGGCCGGCTCGTTAACGGTTTGGGTAAAAACGACATCGCCGAAGTCGATAAAGCCCTGTACGGTTGGATATTGAATATCTTCGGAGACAAGGATATTGTAGTCATTGGCGTCGTTATAGATAACGGATTGGCGCAAAGACTGGAAGGTCGGTTGATTTTTTTTAAAAAGGTCGAAAAAATAGCGGATCCATTCGGCGCGTTTTCCCTGGAAAAGGTGGAGGTGAGGGGTGATCCATTCCGCCTGGGCGAGATCCCATTTATGCTTCCGGTGGGCGGCGGGATGATCAAAGTCATTCATAGCGCTGCACAATGTTCCGCAGGCGATGCCCAGGCTTTCCAGTAATTCCGGGGATTTCGGCTGTACGTTTGCGAACAGCCGGCCTTTTGCCCAGCTGAGCACCCTTAAGAAGCGCTCCTGGCCTTTGTCATCCTTTATTTTGCTGAGGGCTGCTTCAGAGCGGTCAGTGATCAGGCGAGGCAATTCCAGTGAAATATCCTGATGTTCCAGATGCGCCATTAGCGCATTTTGCAGATCGAGGTATTGTTCTTTCTCTTGAGGATGCGCAATTTTGACCGTGTAGGACTGGTTGTCGGGAGTATCCAGACGGAAATTGAGGTCGTATTCGCCGGGCAATGGATGTAATTGGCCATCCAGGCCATAGTTTTGCCCCAGTAATTGATGAAGTGAAGGAACGCTTTGGGAGAACGAGTTCATTTTTTCCGAAATTAAAATAAAGCAGGAGACGCAAAAATATCCAATTTACTTTTTTTCCAAACAAGGTTTCGGGAAAATGGCGTATAAAGACTATGTTAAGCAATTCAAATCGAGGAAAGGCATGTCAGAAAAGCATCATTTAGGAATTGTATTATCTGGCGGAGGGGTCAGAGGTGTCGCTCATATTGGGTTGTTAAAGGCTCTGGAGGAGAACGGCATTGTTCCGGAAGTGATTTCAGGCTCCAGTGCCGGGGCGCTGGTAGGCGCCTTGTATGCGGCGGGGCACTCTACGGAAAAGATGTTGCAGTTTTTTAAGAATGTTCCTCTTTTTAAATTTTCCTTTTATTCGGCGGTCAAACCAGG
>CAZJQS010000090.1:0-20411 GCA_964548175.1 uncultured Saprospiraceae bacterium | reverse complement strand
TGAATCTTCAGCTTTGCTGAATAGTTACCAATTTTGTGCAATTTGTTATACACACGCGGCTCAGGCCACTTCCTTTTTTTATTATATTTATGGGAAAATCATCTATGTTAAATTCATTTTCTCCAGCACATGAAAACCATCTTAATCGACGACGAAGCGGACAGTCACATTGCCTTAAAAAGTTTATTAGAAAGACGACATCCCGAAGTAGAAATTTTAGCCTCCGGTTATAATGTAGAGGAAGGAGTACAACTTGTTCAGCAACACCAACCCGATCTTTTGTTTTTAGACATTGAAATGCCGGATGGATCTGGCTTTGACTTATTGGAGCAGATTCAAAGGCCCTCCTTCAACCTCATTTTTGTCACGGCCTTCAATCAGTATGCTCAGACAGCGATTCGCTTTGGAGCCCTGGATTATCTTACCAAGCCGGTCGATCCGGTCGAATTATCGGCGGCTATTTTGAAGGCCCAGGTGAAGCGGATCGAGCAGATCCAGTTGTTTCAGCTGGAGATCATGCGGGAGACGCTGGCGAAGTTGGAAAAAAGGGAGTTTCCGCAGCGGATGAGCATTTCGACCGCCCAGGGCATTTTGTATTTTCCCACGGCCCATATTATTCGGCTGGAAGCCATGCAAAACTTCACGGAATTCAAGGTAGCCGACGAATCCAGGCGTTTGATTGCGTCCAACAACCTCAAGAGATACGAAATAGACTTAAGACCCTACCCCACCTTCATGCGGGTACATCGCTCGCATATTGTCAATTTGCTGCAGATCAACCGCTTTACTAAAGGAGACAAGGCTTATCTCGAAATGGCGGATGCGAGTATCATCCCGGTGTCGCTGAAGTATAAGGAGGAGTTGGTGCGGAGGATGGAGGAATTAAGTATTTAATTGCTCATCATCTTTTTCTTTAACATACGCTCCTTCCCATACGCCGGCTATTTTGAGCAGGTCGACCATGGTAAAATCACCGGGGGTTTCGACTTCGCAATCGTCGAAGAAATCGGGTTTCCAGTCAGGTTGCTGGTAGAGGAAGGAGTTTTTGTCTCCTTCGATGATGCCTATGAGTACTTCAGCTACGATACGGCCGCAGACGGGGCCAAGGCGAACACCATCTTCCAGCACGTGAGCTTCTAGAAGAACATAGAACCACAAAGGGGAGTTGTCTAAAAAGTCTTTAAAATAAGATTCTTTATTTTCTCCAAAGGCAAATAAAAACTGTTTTTTTAAGTTTTGATAATCTGTGGGATAATTTTGAAGAAACAAGTCATGGCCCACAACAATTCTATTCAACCCCTTTTTCTTTAGGTATCGGGCTATTGATTGTCCAGAAGGTAAATCTAGCAACCTACCCCGTTCTAAATTTCTGTAAACAATATTTTTGGACCCCTCTACATGCCGCAAGCCACCTGTCATAACTTCGCTAATATGAATGTTGATACTAAAGCTGTCATTAATAATTTTTTGTTTCTTTTTAAAACTAGAGTTAAAAAATAATTTCCACTCCAGGTTGACTAGAGGAGGTTGAAATGGTTTCTTTACATCAAATAATCTTTTTGCGGATGCTTGAAAGCTTGTAAAAACATAGGTGTCTTTTACCATGCTATGTCCAAAGCGAAAAAATGCAGTGGAGAATTCAATTGGAACAAATGGCTCAAACTCCCAATTAAAAATTTTTCTTTTTGTTTTAATTTTTTTTCTCTTTGCCTGAAAAAGATTTGTTAGTTCGTTCACTACTATATGTCCGGCCACTTTGGGAAGGTAATCATGTATGATGATCCATTGAAAATGCCAACGAACTATCCTTTGCGCATTAAAAAAAGCCTGGTTAAACAACTGAGTTTTACAATCCAGAAGAATGTGAAGGATAACTTGGTGTTTTAATTCAATTTTTCGTTTGTATTTAAAGATTTTTTTCCTCAGTTTTTCAATTCTTTTCAAGTAAACCTTATCCTCATCTTCAATAATAAGAAAGATAGCTTCCATCAGTTTTTCATCGATGGCAAAAAAATACTGCATGGCCTTTATCCTTGATTCTTTTTTAACCTTTTTCAAAAAAACTCTCGCAATTTTCCGGGCGGCATCACCCTCAGAATCCTCACGCCCCTCCCTACTTTGTCGGATAGCAGAAGAACTCCAAATCTTATGTATTAATTCCGATAGGCTAAAAAGAGATTTGTATAAGGAGAAGAAGGAATGTTCAACCGATTTAACCTTTGTCTCTAGAGTAGTGAAGGCCTTTGCTATATTGAAAGTTGTCGAAAGATGATCAGTACCACCATGCCTGTTAATTATGCTAGTTGATAATAGAGGAGTTTCCTTTGGCGAGTCCCCCCAAAAATATTCAGTAGAAGTTTTAAAATAAGATCTTTGGATATTTCCTAACCGACCTTTATAATGACAAATTAGCCTATCTACAATCTCATTATGAAATAGCTGAATAGCAATTTGAAGTTGAGAGACAAAGATATTCTCATCATTTCGCAAATCTGGAATAAATGGTACATACATATCTCCCCTTTCCTTTCTTCTAGGGAAATCATAAATGACACCTTTTCCATAATTGGTATTATAACTGGTTTTATGGACAAAGAAGTGGGTTCTGCCTGCATTTTGTGATTGATTATAATAAATAGGATTAGAAAGAGGACCTCCTCCATAAATAGAGTCCAAATCAAGGGTAGGAGTTCTTATGTTCTTTTTATCTACATCGACATCAGAATGTGAAGAAAGAGTATTGGGGTCAAAAGAGATATCGTGGGCAACAAACTGCCCCAAATAGGTATAACCAGCAGGTATCCAATCATTTAGATTATCACCTTTTTTTCTCATAATCCTTTCCTGCTCTTTAGTTGCTCCAAATTTAGCTAAAAAAGCTGCGGGGGAAATATCAATATTACCGGGAGACCAGGGTTCAAAATCGGGAAATAATCTTTTATTTTTTTCCCGTTGGTTTCGTTTTTTCTTAGACATATTTTTCCTTTAGGGAACTTTACTTATTCATTTAGACCTTAGTTTAGTACACTGAAAGCTGTGCTTCATGTAATTTAAGAAAACATAGCATAGAAAAAGTATAAATTAATGTAAAAAAACAGATTATGCCGAGCAAAAATGACGTTCGAGTAAAGGTAGAATTTTCACCTGATAGGAATCCCGGTAATCTATCACTTCCATATTCAGGTATTACAAACTCCGACCTGGAAGACTGGACAAGAGATGCTTTTGAATTAATAAAGCCTACTAAGCCTTCAGCCTCTCCAATAGAATATTTCAAAACGGCTATATTCTCTGTAGCTGATTTGAATATGATTTTAGATGAAGACCCTGCTTTTCTTGCTTTTACCCATGTTTATAATCTTAACCAGCAGAATACTCGTCAATCGAATGTTCTGGCAATTGGCATTAATGGAGCTGGAATTCCTATTGTAGAGGAGGATCGGATGTTTATTTCATCTTCCCCTAATATTCCAATTTATAAAAACTCAAGCTTTGATTTTAAAAATAAATCTCTGCTCATCGTTGGAGAAGAAAAAATTGACTGTTCAAAAGCAACGCAGCACGGGCCTTCCCGTTCATCTGCAAATTTTCCAGAATGGGCAGATCAATTTGAACTGAACAAAGCTATTATTGACTATAAAAGAAAAGATCCGAGGGACGAGGATCTCACAACACTCGAAATTTTCTTTCCAACCAAAACTCTTAAATCAAGGACTAATTTATTGAATAGTTCATGGAAAATAATAGCTCTAGTTCCTCTTATTCTGCATTTTGAAAATAAATATTTTAATCCTGCTTTTTCAGGAAATTTCATCACTTATGCTCTGATACCTTTAAAAGAAAAGAATAAAATAGTCTCTTATACAGTTGATGGCCGGCAAAACTTAATATTAGCTAGCGGTATTGGTTACCCTCCCAGATGGCCACAGCCAACTAGCAACATTCAGCTGACTCAAACCGAGCTTAACATCTAAATAATTATTTTATTGTAGTATCTTTAGCCAATACACCCTAGGAATGTATTGGCTAAATTTTTTTGTATCACTTTGTTTTTTCCTAACATCTCTGTCCCTGCTCCTCGGACAAAACCCATCCCCCTTTTACCACCACCTCTCCCAGTCCACCGGCCTGTCCAACGAATTCAACGGCCATTTCCAGGTTGACTCATCCGGACTCCTGTGGGTCAGCAGCCGGGATGGCCTCAACCGCTACGACGGCAAACGCGTCAAAACCTTCCGCCCGGAGCTGAACGGAAACAGCCTGGACCCCAATATCACCAGCGAAGTGTTCGAAGACCGGAACCACAACCGCTGGTTTACCTCCAATGCCGCTCTCCACTGTATTCTGTCCGGCACGGACTCCCTGAAAAGCTGGCAGTTTTCCGACCGACAAAATTCCTATTATTACGCCTTTCACCTGGAAAGAGACTCCCTGCTTTGGGTCATTGCCAACCAAAGGTTGTATACCGTAAATGTTTACAGCAATGACCTCGATACTACCTATCTTCATACCTATGATAGTTTTGTGAGCTATGCGCAAACCGACCAAAAGGGTAAAGTGACAGGCTTGGTACGCCCCCTGATTGAATTGGGATCCGGGATCGAAGTCCTGCAATACACCGATCGAGGCATTAAAAGAGATAGTTTTTTTGTCAGTAGCCCTCAAACAAGCATTGACACCTTCGTTTTTTATCTCGAAATAGCCCCTGACCAAACTTTTTGGGTGCCCAGCACGGCCGGACTGATCCATTTTGATCCCGACCAAGCGAAAATTCTTGGCGTTTATAAAGACGCTCCGGAAAAATCATTCTTCGGGTATGAAGACGCCCAACTTTGGCAAGACCGCTATGTTTGGGTAACGAGCCGAGACCGGGGGCTCTTTCTCTTTGATCAGAATGAAAAAAGATTTATCCGCAATGACTCCCTTTTTATCGTCGATCAGCAGATCCTTAAAAATAAAACGATCAAAAGTGTCGTAGTCGACCCTCAGAACAACCTCTGGTTCAATGTTTTTGACCAGGGGATTTTCCATGCGAATTTGACGAACCCAAAGTTCGGACAACTAGTCCCCTTGTCGGTCTTATCCAGTCAGGAGTCCTTCAAAGTCGGATCTGTCGTTGAAGTAGCTCCCAATGAGTTTTTGGCGGCCATTGATCAAAAAGGTCTGTACAGGGTCATCTTGTCAAATGAACCAACCAATCCTACCCGATTTCAACAAATAGAAGTGCCTGGCTGTCCGGCCGGCGAGATCAATTACCTGTACAAGGACAGTGACGGAGATGTATGGATTCTTTCCAATTCCAACGTGATCCTTTGGGAACCATCCAGCAATCAATTCAAACAAAAGCTGACCACGCCCCAGTTCACCAGCAATCTTCAGGAAATAGCTCCGGGCGAATTTATTCTGATGGACTTTAACAAGGTCTACCGCTTTAGAAAGGAAGACCCGCTCAAAAGTACAACCGACCTGCCTGGCATCATCCCGGATCTGTATCTCCCCGCCCAGCTTTTTTTTCATCAGAGTAGTCGCACGCTGTATATTTCTCAGGGAGACAACACACTAAGGGTGTTCAGCCTGACGGAAGCAGTCATTCCAAAAGACACCATCCAAAACATAGGCATCGTCAATGGTTTTTTCTCAGGAAAAAAGAAGGAGACCATCTGGCTGGCCAGCAGTACCGGCCTTTATCAGTATACAACCGACAATCTGTCATTGCACAAAGTCAAAGGGAAAAACATCCGGCTCAACCAGTCTTTAACGCATGTCTTGGAAGATGCACAGGGAAAAGTCTGGTTGAGTTCTTACGGAGGCATCTACCGATACGATCCGCGAACAGATTCGGTGCTTCATTTTACACAGAGTGACGGCTTATTGAGCATGGAATTTGTGGAAAATGCAGGATGGGTTACTAGCGATGGAAAAATCATTTTGGGTTCAGACCAGGGAGCCGCTCTTATTGATCCCGAACGGTTTTCTCTAAATCCCAATCTGCCTTCCATTGTCTTACTGGAATTATCCATCAATAATCAACCGCAGAATAGTCTCTCTTTTTCGCAAAAAGCCATCAGGCCCAGACTTCGCTATTCCCAGAACGACTTGACGTTCCAGTTGGCCGCTCTTGAGTACAGCGATCCCGACAATAATCGGTTTCGGTATCATTTGATCCGAAACAAACAGGATACTGTCCTAACGGCCTTTTCCGACCTGGTGCAGTTGAGCGAACTTTCTCCCGGCGATTACCGCCTGGACTGTTACGCCTCCAATTCGGATGACCTTTGGACAAAGACTCCTCAATCCTATTATTTCATCATCCGACCGCCCTGGTACCAGACCTGGTGGGCCCGGAGTTTGGGGTTTCTGTTACTGCTCGGTATAATCTACGGCTGGTATCGATATCGGCTTCATCAAATCAAAAAGCGGGAGACCTTCAAGCGAAAGGAGGCAGAATTCAAACAAAAGGAAGCCGAGTTCAGACAAAAAGAAGCGGAATACAAGCAATTGGTGGCCGAGACGGAGACAGCCGTCTTACGCCTCCAGATGAATCCCCACTTCATTTTCAACAGTCTGAATTCCATCAACAGCTACATTTTGCAGAAAGACATCGATACTGCCAATGACTACCTCAACCAGTTTGCCCGTCTGATGCGCATGATCCTCGACCGGTCTGAGTATGCCTACACGGAAATAGCAGAAGAAATCGAGTTATTGACCCTCTACCTGCAGGCCGAAAGTATGCGAATCGGCAAAAAAATGACCTATTCCTTTGAAGTAGATCCCAATCTGGACCTAGACGAAACGCTCCTCCCCACAATGATCCTGCAGCCCTTTATAGAAAACGCCATTTGGCACGGTATTTCCCCAAAGGAAGGTGCCGGGCATATAGCGATTAGGTTCTTGTCGGACAACGACCATTTATGCTGTGAAGTGGAAGACAACGGCGTTGGGCGGAGCAGTCGCCCCAAGAGCTCCTTTAAGTCACATCAATCCAAATCCATTTCCATCACCAAACGCCGCCTGGAGATGCTCTCCAAGGAGCACGACACCGCATCAGAATTGAAGATCATAGACCTTTTTTCTGAGGATAAGCAGCCGGCCGGCACCAAAGTCCAGCTCTTCCTACCCGTTTTGGAGTGATTTCCCAAGACCTTTTATTGCTTAAAATCCCGGGGTCATGCATTGAAACCCGCTACTGATCACTTATCAGAACATCCTGGTTGGCAGTGTGATATCTTGCAGGTGTAAAAGCGCAATAAAAATACGACGGCGGATATTAGATGCTGCCCTCAGCTAACCCTCAGTAGTTTTAGATGGGAAGCTTCTTTTTTTAAAATTAACAAAACAGACACCTGATGACGACTCATATTCAGTGCGACTTGGTCTATTCCTTTGGCATCCTGGACTATTTACCGGAAAAATATGCCGTCCGGCTCATTGAAAACATGAAAAAGACGGTCGAGCCGGATGGAAAGATACTCTAAAGAGTTAACTGATTCAACTAAACCCTGGTTTTATGAAAAGTGAATGGTTGTTTTTTGAAGACCTGCAATCCCACGTTCTAAAAGTAGCAGTAGGTTTTGCAGCTTTTAATTTGGCTCTCCCGCCCATTGCGAAAGAAGTAGACAAGATTTCAAATATAGGCTTTGAAGGAGCCACGAAGCTATTTAGCATCATCCATTTTGTAATGCCCGCTTTTATCTTGTTTCTGTTATGGAGTTGGTGGGTAACTTATGGCAATAACGGATTTTTACGCCTAGGCAAATCAGGGTATAGCAAAACCATCAACCAAACGCTCATCATTATTTTTTTTGGTGTTTTCATCTACCTAGTTCTATTTTTTTGCTTTTTCCCATATGATCTAGCCTGGACTTATCCATACTATGTATTCATCCTACTTCCTTTGATTCTCCTTCTAATTTATGTCTGGAAAATCATTGTCAAATTCAATCGAAAAAATCTTTTTAATCAAAACTTAAAAGAAGATTTCACCTTAGGATGGGTTCAATTTGGATTTCTAATAGCCACCATCATACTTATTGGTTGGGTATTCCTTAAGAAAAATGATAATTATTTTTTGGATAAAAACATCGTCAAAACTGAAGAAATTGATTTCCAGTACTATGAAAATGACAAAACCTTAGAACCTATCCAGAACAGGCTGATCAGCCTATACGAGCAAGAACAGAATAGAACTTGGTTACAGAGTTTGATGGCAAAACAAATTACACTGCCTTCTTACAAACTAACTGACTACAAGAGGTTAGCAAATGAGTCAAAGAATGAAAAACTAATTAATACTCTTTACGAAGTCGATACGCTCTTAAGGAATGGTAAGAATATATCTATTGGTATTGATGTCATCTCTCCACTAATTGACAGCTTAGAAAATAATTTAAAGCAACAAAGGGATTCTACTGCTCAGCACCATAACCACAATGCATTATTTCTTAGTCAAATATCCACTGTCGTAAACAATCTGAGATACGAGACGCAGAGCAAATTTTTAGGCAAATTCAGTCCATACGTAGAGAATATTTTCTATTTCGGCTTTTTACTCTTATTGCTTAGTCTCTTCGCTTGCACAGTTATTTGGCTTCATCTTTTTTTTGAAAACCTTTTTAAGTTAGACAGGGAGGTTTACAAAGAAAAAACCGTCGAATTAAAGGATTTTAGCGCATTTCCTCAGATTAAGATCATTAAAAGCTTCCTTTTTCTTCTTCTATTGTTGAGCATACCAAACTTACGGGACTTATCCGAAGAAAGCCTATATCGAAAGAATCCATTACAGCCCTTCTTTATTTCTCAAAATGAAAATCGTATAGAAAAAACAAAAATTTGGGAGCCTATTCCACCTGAAAAGCCTGATATCACAGATTCCCTTATTAATGATCTCAACAAAAATTTAACCAAACATAGCCAAAAAGTAAGGGAATGGAATCAAAAGCATGTTGCAGATCGACATGATAATAACCTACTCTCTGACCCTATAAAATTTGGAGAAAAAAAATGAAAAAGACACCTATATATCTTGTGATTTTATTATTCATGCCTTCCTTAATTCTGGGGCAAACAATAGAAGAAGTCATCATGCAACACGACTCTATTCAACTCTCCATAGATCAAAAAATAGCTACTGGAAGGGAAAGGAAATTAATCGATAGTTCTGAAGCGGAGTCTATCAAAAATTCATTAGCAGAACTAAGAAGAACGCTCTCTTTTCCTAGAGTGGAGCCAACAACATCGTCTAAATACATCAGTAACCTATCAAGCCTCAATGAAATATTCATAGAAAACACAAAAAATCTTCTGAAAAGTGCGAGAGGAAAAGCTTATTCCGATAATGCCATTCTAGCTTTTGAATACGCTTCTAACCGTCTTTTTATGACTAAATTAAGATGGACTGACCTGATCACAAGAGACTCTGTATTTTATAATAAATCAAAAATCGAAACCACTTATGAAATTTCAAAGGAAGTAAAATGTTTATCCGAATATATAAAGGACACGGTCAAAAATATCCCCCCTCACATCATTAATAAAATAGACACTGTTAGAGATTCCTTAAGCAATAAAGTTGAAAGGGTCGACAGTCTGATTCTCTTCCTCCAACCCAAAAAAAACCTAAGCAACTACCTCATCCAAACTGGAATTCTTTTCCCAGATGAGAAGCAAGGTGGTTTGATAGGGGCTTATGTAAGGTTTAAAGATGATTTCTACGCAGGATTAAATGCCATCTTCATCACTCTGGATGAAGGAAGGTCTGTCACTGCCATGCAAGCCGGCTTAAACTGGGACTTTAGTAATTCATTTTTTGTAAATATTCATATCGGCCCGACCTGGGATGAATATTCAACTTTTGATTGGACCTCCAGCCTTGGCGGAGGCGTAATCTTTGAATCCAAATCCTATTGGAATCCAAGGGTTGGATTGCAGGCTCATTTTGGGAATTTGGAAGGGGTGAGTTTGCAGGTAGTGCTGCCGGTGGGGGTGAAGTATCCTGATTGTAAAAAATGCAAAAACCAATTCAACCAATGAAAATCCTAGAACTCTTCATCGGCCTCTCTTTCACCTACCTGATCCTTAGCCTGATGGCTACGATCATCCAGGAAATATTATCCAGTGTGCTGTCACTGAGAGGTAGACTAATGTTCAGGGCCATCGCCAAAATGCTGGAGATAGAAAGGAAAACCGAGCAGAATTATTTTCTGCAGAATATCAGACGAAGAAATAAGCTCTTTAAAAGACTATCGAGCCGGAACCTCGGGATCACCCGATATCCGTCCTACCTGAATAAAGAGCAGCTCATCGCGCTGTACCGAGAGATCGTCAGCGATGAATATTTCCGTCAATATAACATGGAGTACCCGCAGGATAAGATCAAAGCTTTTGTCTTACAAAAAGCCTTAGGCAGAAAAATTGACCTGGAGGATCCGCTCTTTTGTATTGACAGTTTGAAGGACATACAGCTGAGCAAAAGCTTCAGGCAGTTGAAAATAGAGAGCCAAAGCTGGTCAGGTGACCCTGTCAGTGTTAATCCTGAAAAGTTGGAACAGGCCAGGAAAAAACTGCATGATCAGTTCCTGGAAATGATGAATCGAGTTACCGGCTGGTACAAAAGAAAAATTCAATTGATCTTAATATTAATTGGATTTACAATTGCTTTCTGTTTAGATGCAGATACTTTTCAGATCTATAAAAAATTGGAAAAGGATCCTGAAGCGAGGGCGCAACTAGTCGGCATGGCTGAGCAAATTTCAAAATCGGACTTTTCTAATCAGATATTAACCGGCCTGGATAGCACCGAACAAAAAATACAACTAGATTCTCTCCAACAGCGATTTTTACAGGTTTGGAATACACAGTACAATCAAATTGAAGGGCCCTTAGATCTTGGATGGGAAAGCTTTGATGATTGGGAAAAATATTGGAGTAACACCCAAAAAGACTGGGATAAGGTATTCAAAATATCTGGTTACTTCATCACGGCCCTTGCTATCTCTCTTGGTGCCACCTTCTGGTTTGACATCCTGAAATTACTGATCAATATACGCAATGCAGGGAAGCGGCCCGCTAATGGGAACGGATCCGGCAACTCGAGAGAAGAACGGCAACAAGTAGAATCTCAGTCCACTACATCCATAATAGGTTGATATGAGTAATTCAAAGAAATTCACGTTCCTGGAAAACACCCACATTCGAAAGGGCATCGCCACTCATGGCAATGGAAAAATCATTGGGCAGATGTACAAGGATTCTAAGATCGAATTAGAAACCCCTCCTATTGAAGGTCTTCTGCATGAAGAAGATGTACTTGGGCAATGGCAGCAATCGAACAAATGGTATCGGGATGCCAATGGGTGGTATTATTGGGAGAAGGCGGTTCGCAAAACAGAATCACCTCTTTTGGGTATGCTTAATTTCTCGAAAGAAATTCCTTTTGATAAAAACTTCAACGAAAGAATCAAAGTTCCATCCCAAATAGCTGCAAAGTTTGATAAAATCAAACAAACTGGAGGCAAAGGAGTACGATTGGCTATTATTGATGACTATCTAATGAAAGATCATCCTGCCCTTAAATTTCAAGATCCTAAAAAATGGATAAATTGTAACCTACCTGAAATGGAAACCGATCATAATGTTTTTGGCAGTTCATCACATGGGTCTTCCTCTGCCTCAATGGTTATTTCCAGACCATTTGGTTCCTTCCCCTGCTTAGGCGTATCACCATTGGTAGATTTTTATTTCTTTTCGATTGAGCCTCAAAACAATTCGTCAAAAAATATTACTTCCTGGGAAGCCATGGCAAAAGCACTCGAAATAGCCATAAATAAAATCCAAGTTGATATAATCTCAATAAGCATCGGCCTTTATTTACCTAATGACTCTCTTACAAAAATTGAAAATCTTTTCGCTCAGGCAAAGAGCAAAAACATTATTGTATTCTGCAGCGGAGGAAGAGTTTATGATCCTAAGATGAGTTTGTTAGCACTAAATAAACGGACGATTGGAATAGAAGCCGTTCCAAATTCAAAAATAGATCTAAAAGAAATAGACTTCTCCATTCTAGAAAAAAAAGTCTCCCTTTGGGGATGGGATCAAAATAAAAGTAAAGGACAATTTAAACCAGGAAGAATATTAAGCAGCAGTTTTGCTACCCCTCTTTTTGCTGGGATATTGGCCAACACTTTATCATATGAGAGAGAATCAAGAGGCTTGGCCTCCCTTAAAATTCCATTTGATGAGGTTAAAAGCGGTTTGAAAAAGTTTTGTACTAATTCATTTCCTGACTCCATCAACCATAAAGATAAATCACTCCAATTAATTCACCATTGAAGACCCTTCATCATGAAAACAAAATTATTTTATTTAATAAT
Organism: uncultured Saprospiraceae bacterium; assembly: GCA_964548175.1. Lineage (GTDB taxonomy): Bacteria > Bacteroidota > Bacteroidia > Chitinophagales > Saprospiraceae > JANQPA01. The sequence goes on along the minus strand of CAZJQS010000090.1, from coordinate 8,040 downwards.
CCTGCTTATTGTGGGGTGTAATAAAAACATAGCTCAGAACATCGGACCATTTCAAAATGCTATGACCATTGCAAAAGCTCATGGCAATAGTAGAGTAAAAAATGTCTTTAAAGACTTTTCATTAACTAACGAAGAAATCATCGCATCTAGATTAAAGTGGCTTTTGCTTTTTGCCCCCACATTAAGAGATACTCTCCAGAAGAATCCAGAAATCAAACTAACTTCGAAAATAGTGGATACTTTAAAACTACACTATGGGAAAAGTAATAATCCCTTCATTTGTAAAGACTGCCCAATTAGTTTTGGAGCCAAAGACGAGTCTGTAAATAATAATATTTTAACAACGGCCGTTGGTGGTAGTGCTAAAGGCATCAGCCTCACCAACCTGGCCGACGGTACCGCCCAATTCATTGCGAAAAGAGTAAAAGAAGAACTTTCCATCAACTTCTTCGAAAAACTCAAAGAGCAAATAAACACTAGTGAAGAGCTTAGTGCATTTTTTCCAGAAACCAAAGAACACCTCCAGCTCATCGATCAAGAAATTTACAGGTTCAATAATTATATCAAAGCTTTCGAAACGACCATTGTAAGTGATTTAAAAACGCTACCGGGTAATCTTTCAGAATACCTCACACAAAATGACAATCTTAAAGGAAAGAAAGAATCCGTCTATGCAGCAGATTGGTTTACCGTTACGCAAATGATGCTTGATGAAAAACCACCGGCAGAGATCTTTGAGTTTTTGGCTAATAAAGGGCAAATTCAAGATCAGACAAAAGATGATTTTATAAACTTGAAAGCAAGCTTCCAAACGATCAACTTACTGTCAAAAGCATTCATGACCACTGATTCTACCTGGGCTAGCCCTACCGACATAAGAGAAACATTTGAAAGCACCGCTGCACAAAATTTTATCTTAGGGCTACTCTACCAGGCCTCCTCTGACATAAGTTTTAATTCAGATTCAACCCTACAGAATGTTATCAAACATCAAAAGGAAAAGATTCTGAACATGCAAAGCTTTTTTACGGCAGTAAATCAGATAGACAAAAATGTGGAGGCCTTTAAAAACAAAAAGGAAAAAGAGGAGAAATTATCCTATAGCGACTACTATCTTGTGATCGATGGTATAATTAGTACAGCGGAAGCTGGGAAAAATGTACTGGATGATTTAAACATCCTAAATAAGGATAAAAAAATTAACGAGATTGATACTGTAATCCAAGGCCTGGACCTCCTCAATAAAATCACCTTAGACGTATACCAAAATGAGTACAGCTCCGCGGTATTTCGGCTGACCAACCTTCTGAAGCTTGTTTTAAAAGATGAATTCGAAGGCAAACTTCCCAGAAAATTTCTTGAATACGCTACCTTCCTGGCTAGTCTGGCAGAATCAGATACTCCGGGAGAAGTCGCTCAAGTCATTGAATCTTTTGCACTGCCGGCAGGAAGCGCCTCCATCAAAAAACAATCTGGATTTGACATGGCCTTGGGTGCTTACCTGGGTCCTGTTTTAGGGCATGAAAACTTATCTGACATCAACGATCCAGCAGTAAATTACCTGGGGTTAACTACCCCTCTCGGAATCACACTCAGCACAAGAATCAATAAAGGCAGTCTTACCCTATTTGGATCTATTATAGATATTGGGGCTATTACAGCATTTCGCCTCACAGATGATAAAGTGGAAAACATACCTGACATAACCCTCGAAAATATTATGGCACCCGGTCTACATCTCATGTATGGTACCCCAAAGTTGCCGGTTGCCCTTGGCTTTGGAGTTCAATGTGGTCCCAATTTACGTTCAATTGATTCAGAAATGATTGACTTAGAAAATACAAATGGTGTCAGATTTGGCTTTACCATCGCCCTGGATCTTCCATTGATCACACTCATTAATATTAGATAATTTCAAAATTGCTTATAAAAAACTTAACTCACACTCATGAAAAACCCAACCCCAACATCCCAAACCTCCTTAAACCTGAGCTACTTACAGAATATTCTCCAAAAAAACGGCCCAGACCCAAAGAAGTACGACACACTCAATTCCTGGATCCAAAACACCTATGACCGCATCCAAAACGGAGAACAGGCCCCCGAGGTAATCCAATCAGTCATCACCAAAGGCCAGGGCATCTTTTCCGCCCAAACCATGCATGGTTACATGCTCGTCAAACCGCACGGTTATGCCGGCGATTTTATGATGATCGATAAAATTTATCGAAAGGAGTTTTCTACGGACCCCAGGTTTATCAAATGGGATCTTTTCGGACAGGAAACCGCCGCTCCCCGAGCCGTGCGCAACCGCAAAACCTACTTCAAACAACTCGTCAAAAGCCTGGCGAGTCAAAAAGAAGGGCCCTTCACCATCCTCAACCTGGCCAGCGGGCCCTGCCGCGACCTGTTCGAGCTCTTTGAGGAAAATCCGGAGCTGGAGGTGCAGGTGGATTGCGTAGAATTGGACCCTAATGCCATCGAATATGCCCAGGCGCTGCTGGGTCGACACAACGATAAGGTCCGCTTCAGCCAGAAAAACATCTTCCGCTTCCAGTCGTCCCAACAATATGATTTCGTGTGGTCGGCAGGGCTGTTTGACTATTTTGAAGATAAAACCTTCGTCCGTATCCTGGCCCGCCTGCTCCAAAACGTCCAGGCAGATGGAGAATTGGTCATCGGCAATTTTCACCCCCGAAACCCCACGCGTGCTTTTATGGAGTTGTTTGGCGAATGGTTCCTCCACCACCGCACAGATGAGGAACTCACTCAGCTAGCCCTGGATACCGGTGTCCCAGATGTGGGCCAAATTCGAATTGAAAGTGAAAAAGAAGGCATTAATCTGTTTATGAGAATTCGGCCATAATGAGAAATACTAAACCCTTTTTTCTTCCCTAGGCCTTTCCAAAAGCCTGGGGAATTCCCCCTAAAAACCCGTATCTTATTAATCTATTCCCTACAACCTAAAATCCTATGCTATGAGACATTTTCTAGTCATCCCAGTCCTTTTTTTCTACTTTTTTACCAGTTTTGCTCAAACCTTTGATCCCGACACCACTCTTTTGCTGCATCTGAATTTTGACCAAAACATCAACGGCAGCCTGGACGAAACGCCCACAGCTTTTGACAACATCATCTACCAGGAAGGGGTCAACAACCAGGCGGCTTTCTTAGGCGAAAACAGCTTCATCGAATACTCCGCAGCCGATAACATCGACGCCCAGTCGGGAACGCTGGAATTCTGGGTAAAGCCTTCCTGGAATACCGAGACGGAAGATTCCTATATACTCGAGTTCGGCGGCTGTGGCGGCATCCTGATCTTCCGGAATTTCCGTGGTTTTAGAACCATCTTTAATCGATTCGCCTGCTTTGGACTGCCCGAACTGGGCACCGACCACATCATCCAAAGCTGGTCGCCTGAGCAGTGGTATTTCGTGACGGTCACCTGGCAGGAAGGACTGACCCAGTTTTTTGTGAACGGTGAACTACAAGCTTCCCGGAGCTTTGACTTCGAATTACCGCTCATCAATAATCCGACCTTCCGCATCGGCTCTGCGAACCGAACCATCAATGCCGCCCTGGATGAATTCAAGATCTTCGGTGCACCCAAAACGGCGGAGCAAATCACAGCCACTTATTTGGAAGGACTCAGCTTTGAATCCATTCAAGTAAAAAGGAAGGAAATTACTCCACAGGGAGATTTCCTGGTCCCCTTCGACACCCTCCGCCTGCTGGAAAGCTGGTGGGAAAAAATTTACGTGGAGGGGCAATCGGTGAATGGCACGACCGACATTCCGTTTGACGCGCTCGATTGGACCCTCCCGGATCCCGACATCGCCCAGCTCGTCCAGGTCAACGGCGAATCCAGGATCCAAGCCTTCCAGGCCGGGCTGACGACCGTGGTGGGTACCACGGAAACGGATACCGTTCGCTTTGTACTGGAAGTAGTGCCTCCGGTCAGGCCTGTCGAATATGAAACCGTCGATCCTTACCTGGCCGACATACAAGAATGCGCGCTGAAAGAAGTGCCCGTGGTGATCATTCGCTATATGCCCACCCTGGACGGACAGCACCTGGATCCCGCAAATGGCGGCGATATCAACTGGGCCATGCCCCTGGATCAGCTCCGCGACCGGATCCATACCTTCGACCGCCGGGTGAAGTTCATGCTGACCGAAGGAAGTAAATACCATGGCTATCAGGATCCGGAGGCTGTTCCCTATCTCGGTTACAAGGTAGTCGATGTCATTAACGTATATGAGCCCTTGCCTAAGGGTAAAGCAAGCGGGAATGAGACCAACGCTTATTTCCCGGATTACTATCAAATAGTGGATCGCTTTAATGGAGCGCATTATGTCAACGATCTGGGCGTAAAAGAATTCTGGCTTTGGGGATGGCACAATGATGAGATCGCCCCGGCCGAGTCCAATATGTCGAGCCCGACCACCGGGGATGTGTCCAACAGTTTCCGTTTTCAGGATGACCTGCCGGTGTATGATCAGACCTATGTGCTTTACAATTACAATTTCGGCCGAAGCCAGAACGAAGCGGTCCACAACCACGGCCACCAGATCGAGTCGCAGCTCAGTCATGTGAATTGGGTACAAGACCAGAACCAGGCTCTGTTCTGGGGGAAGTTCGTCGGCTCCAAAGCAGATCCCGACCTGGATTGCTCCGATCCCACCAAAGGATGCAGTGATACTAACCCCTTCCGAAAAGGACGGGCTGGCTGGACTCATATGCCTCCCAATACAACTAAGGATTATGACTACTATAATGAAGACCTGTTCTTGTCGGATATTGAAAATTGGAAGCCTGACGAATCCGGTGAGAAAAAACAAGTCCATGCCGATACCTGGGGCTCGCTCGAATACGATTGGCCGGATGAAAACCTCGATGACATCCCTGGCCGTACGGAAGCACAGTGGTACGTATACTGGATGCAGAACATTCCCGGATTCAGGAATAATATTCCCTATAATGAAAACTACATCACCAACTGGTGGTCCTTTTTTGCCGATTGGGATGCAAGCATAGAAAATGAACTCGGGCTGTACGGTCTAGCTGACACCTTTGTTTTCCCCGAATTCGAATCAGACCTCAGTCCTATTTCCTGTGCCGGACTGGCAGACGGCAGTATTCAATTGGCAGAAGTCTCGGAAGGAGATGATTACGATTTTTCCTGGAGTAATGGATGGAGTGGTGATTTTCTTCAAAACCTCACAGCCGGCAGCTACACTGTCACCGTTTCCAATGAAGCCTTTGCCTGCCTGGATATTTTGACTTATCAGATAGAAGAGCCTGCGCCTTTAGAAATGGAAGCGGTCATTTTAGATTCCATTCTTTGTTACGGAGAACAAACGGGCCTGGTGAATATCGAGATTGAGGGAGGTACCGGAGCCCATCATTTTCTGTGGGCCTCCGGCGACACCACTCAGCTGTCTCCCTTCCTTAGTGCAGGCATTCATGCGGTTACGGTAACGGATGATAATGACTGTTCCATCACTGCTGCCGTAGAGCTGACTCAGCCGGAGGCTTTAAGCTTGAGCATCGTTTCCAGCCCTGAAATGATGATGAATGATAATGGAACGGCTAATGTAGCCGTGCAAGGTGGTACTCCTCCGTATACCTATTCCTGGAACGATCCTGCCAACCAAAATACACCAATGGCCGAACAGCTTGCCTCGGGTGAATATCGTGTCCAAATCACCGACCAGAACGGTTGTGAGGAATTTGGCTTTGTTTTAGTCAACAGAGAAAGCATCCTGGAAAACCTTCGGCCCCTGGACATCAGCGTGTACCCCAACCCCGCTTCTGATATCATTCTGATTGATGCGAAATTGGAACCGGCCACTTCTTCTACTTTGACCATATCGGGTGTCCATGGGAAAAACCTGTTTTTCAGGAAATATGAATTCCAGGGACCCATCAAGGAATTTGTAGAGGTAAAAAACTGGCCTGCGGGGGTGTATTGGTTAAGAATAATTTCGGTCGAGGGAAATACTAGCAGGAAGATTATTGTTCATTAATTGATCGGACAGTAAGCTTCAGCTTGCCAACCTTGGTGGCAGTTTCCAAACTGCCGTACGTCTTTTAATCCAGTTTCCAAACTGGAGTTGGTCTACCGGTCAGAGACCGGCGGTAAGGGGGGTGAGGAGCTGGGTAAAAAACTAGTTCCTCGCCTGCCTGCCGGCGAGGCAGTTTTTTACCCAGCCCCCTCCTCTAATGACAATCCCCCGGCGCTCCTGCGGAGGGATTGTCATTATTCGGCCGACTTAAAAGTCGCCCTACATAGCTTCTAATCCCAGTACATTCACGCCTTGCTCAAACACAATATCCACCGGAATATTGGCCTCAGCTAAGCGGTCCAGGTCTTTCTGCAAAGCTTCATTAATCAAGGCCTTCTCAGCTACCAGCTGCGCCACACCATTATAATCGCCATCCCCCTGAAGAGTCAGGATCTTCTCAGACAAGGCATCCATGGCTTCCTCGATCTTGTCAAAATTGACGCGGTAAGTTCCGTCTTCTGCAGAGCGCTCAAATGCGCCGTACTCCTTAAAGAAATTAAAACGGATCATATTGGCCTTTCCATGCGCAGAGGAAGCGCCGAAGCGAACGGAGCGGAAAATGCCCGCCATGAAGGTAACATAGTAATCTTTTAGATCGCCATCCAGTTCGCCTTTCTCGTGCAACTGCTTGATCATATACAGACCAAGAATATCGGCCTTGCCTTCTTCCAAAGCAGAAGCATGCTCTTTCAAGGCCTGACGTACCGTCATACCGGGATCGCTGACCAGGTTTTTAATGCCTAAACCATGAGCTACTTCGTGGAACATGGTGTTGCTGAAAAAGGCATCGAAAGTCACATGCTTACGCTGATCCTCCGCGATCAATACTTCATTGATGGGAACCATGATCTTGTCAAACTTGGCGCGCATGGCGTTTTTCAGCTGCAAACGGCGAGAGCCCTTGGCTTTTTGTACCTCCTCGTCATTCGGCAGGTTGATGGCGATGGTCTTACTGCCGGCATTGCAGTCGCCGGCATAATAAACCACGTCATAAGCATTCAGATCGGAATCGGTGCCTGGATTCTCGGCCTTGTATGCATCCGGAACGGGTAATCCGCGCTGCAATTCAGGAAGGAAATCCGCGTACTTGGAGAGCCTTTCGCTCCATTCCATATCTTTGATGAGCACATAGGCCTCATGTGCTGCTTTATAGCCGTAAAGCTGGTCTTCGTAAGTTTCGATCGGACCGATCACCACGTCGATAGGATTGGTTTTCATGTCCATCCAGGCCATATCGCTGGGCTGGTATTCGTCGTTAAGCAGGGCTTCGGAGCGCAGCTCCAGGTATTTTTTCAGCCCGGGATCATCTGCTAATGCTGCCGCTTCTTTGATCAGGTCGGATGCCCTTTTGACCTGCTCCGGGAACATCTCATGATAGGGAATTGTTTTCAAGCTGCCGTCGTCATTGCGGCGGATAAAAGTGTACAGGCTTTTTTTGCCTTCCAGGTCAGCGGCTTCGAATTCTTCCTTAGTCATGCCTTTCGGATAAAAATTGGCGCCGGCCGGTTTGGGCCCTACGCCTTCGACGAAAGGCTTGTTGTTTTCCAGCCTGTCCCAGGGGCCATAATTGATGTTAAAGTGGCGTTTGATACGCTCATCCGTAACATCGGCCAGGAATTCTTCCTTTTGGCCGTAGGCCTCATACCAAAACAGTTCGTCCATGATTTTGGAGGCTTCGATGAGGATAGGGATCATTTTTTGGTAGTTGTCCGATAGTTGTTCCACATCGGCTGTCAGCCGGAAGGGCACGTATTTATCCGGATTGGGATCGATGACTTCTACGGTTTCCGTGCCGGTGGTATCATCGGTGGTTGCTTTCTCACCGGTTGTCGCAGTGTTGGTACAGGCAGTTAAGAGCCAGAGGGTTAACAGGAAAAAGAGAGATTTAAGTTTCATATGTGTTTGGTTTTGCCTTTTTGTGCATCGGGCTTGCGCCCAATGTCAGTGTGTGTCGCCGCAGGGCGGCTTTGGG
>CAZJQS010000089.1:0-20463 GCA_964548175.1 uncultured Saprospiraceae bacterium | reverse complement strand
CGCCCAGAAGCTTTTAATTATTTTCTAATCAGATCATGCGTTCCTTTTCTTACCGTCACCACCTGATCCGTTTTTTCCTCTTTAGTCGGCTTTCTGATGGTTGCCGCCACCTTAAATTCAGCGGTAGCATCCTCTTTACTCAACGTCAATAATAAATAACCATGATCATGCTGGTTGTTGTATTTCATGTGCGGATTGTAATTCGGGTCCATGGATCTTTTTTCGATCAGCAGGGTGGTGTCCAGGGAAATGTGCTCGTCAGTATTGGCGGAAGAAATGCTGGTCACCCCAAATTCGACTGCTACGGCAGCTGTGCTGTCTTTTTTATAGGCCTCAATGGATTCCGCTACCTCAAAAGCCCAGGCTCTGTGGGTGTCTCCGGTAACGAAAATTACATCGTCGATAGCATTATTCTTTAAAAAGGAGATGATATCTCCTTGCTCCGCCGGATAACCGTCCCAGGCATCCAGGTTGCGTGTGCCTCTCCAGCCGAGGGCTGAAATGTCCAGTGGAGAAAAAATCACCTGATTGCCGATGACCTTCCAGGTGGCGTCGGAATCGAGCAACTGCTGCTTGAACCAGGCCAGCTGTTCTTTGCCGAGCATGGAGCGATCCGGGCTGTAAAAATCCGGCTGGCTGATGCTGTCGGCTTGCGCACTGCGGCCGGCCAGGCGCTCGTCCAGCATGATCAGGTCGACCAGGTTGCCGTAGCTCAGCTTCCGGTATAAGGCCTGCCCCGGCTTTTCTCTGACCGGCAGCCACTCGAAATAAACTTGACTGGCTACTGATTTTCTGACATTGTAATCTCCTTCTTCCTCAGGCTGGTGGTTCTGTGCCCCGGTCTGATAGGCGTTGTTCGTGATCTCATGATCGTCCCAGATGGTGATGAAGGGATGCAACTGGTGCACTTTCTGAAAATCAGGGTCCAGCCGGTACTGAGCATAGCGGGTGCGGTAATCTTGTAATTCGAGGATTTCTTTATTGGGCAGGTGCAATCTGCCGAGCGTAGTGTCGCCGTAAACGCCCTGTGCGTATTCATAGATGTAATCGCCCAGATGCAGCACGGCATCCAGTTCCTCTACTTCTGCGATATTGCTAAAGGCATTGAAATAGCCCGCCTCGAAGTTAGAGCAACTGACGATGGCAAATTTCACCTGATCCGTCAATTCCCCAGGCGCCGTTTTAGTACGGCCGACAGGTGATTTTTTACCCAGCGCCTCAAATTGATAATAATAATAGGTGTCGGGGGAAAGTTCCTGTACGTCAATTTTAACCGTATAGTCCCGCTCGCCATTAGTAGAGAAAGAACCCGATTGAACGATCTCCGACATGCTTTCGTTGAGGGCGACCGTCCATTTCCCTTCTACCTCCATAATATACTCAGGCGTTACTCGCGTCCAGATGATAACGGCCTCGGGCAAGGGATCACCGGAGGCTACTCCATGATAAAAGGGTGCTTGTTCTTCATTCCAGTATTGCGAAGTGCCGTCGTCGAAAAGGACTTCTTGTGACTTTTTCTGGCATCCCGCCAGTAGCAGGATCAAACCGAACAGACAGATTATGCGATTCATCATTCTTTTTTTGAGGATAAAATTCTTTTTTTTGGTAAAAAAAATGTGCGGGTAGGGATTAAGAATTGGTTAAGTTTATCAGGCTTCGCCAACCAACGATCCGATTCATAGCCTCGAAAAGAGAATAGGGCTTTCAAACGAATGGCAGCTTAAAGATGTTTAGTACATACTAAAAAGAAATTCAAGGTTTTTTCTAGTTTTGTATAACTATAGAAGATAGAAATGTTTGAGACAGCTATAAATAAACTATTTTGCCCTGTCCATCATTCAGTACCAGGTAAGCAAACCAATTATGAATAAAAAGATAGAACAGCCACTTCAGCATGAAAAAGGCTATGAAGGGCATAAATTCACCTACACCAGCCCTAACGACTCCCGGCTCAAGCACTTTGTCATCAGCACGGTGGAAAAACTAACCGGTCGCGATTATCTTCAAAACATTTACAACCAGTTGCACGAAGAAACGCCAAATCCTTTCGACGTTTGGGAAAATGCCCTGGATAAACTGGACATCAAGATGGACTTTGATCACAGTCAGCTGGAAAAGGCGCCGCGACAAGGCCCCGTCATTTTTGTGGCGAATCACCCTTTCGGAGTAGTTGACGGAGCGATCATGTGCCACCTGGTCACTCGAGTGCGGCGTGATTATTTCCTGCTGGTTAATGAAGTGCTCTCTCATGAACCCATCATGAAAGGGCATTTACTTCCTGTGGATTTCCGGGGAAATGACGAAGCGTTGGCCACCAATCTCGAAACCAAAGAACGGACTACCGAGCGCCTGCGAAATGGCGAGGCGCTGGCGATTTTCCCATCGGGAGGGGTCGCTACGTCGATGAAGTTTTTTGGCGAGGTCAGGGAATTTCCCTGGCGCCGTTTCATTTGCACGCGTATCCACGAAACGGAATGCACGGTGGTGCCTTTGTATTTTCACGGGCGCAACAGCCGCCTGTTTCAATTTGTCAGCAAATTCAGCATGAACCTTCGCCTGGGGCTGCTGCTGCACGAGATCATGAATAAAAGAGGAAAGACGATCAGGATAGAGATTGGTGACCCCATAACTTATGATGAGATGAGGCCTTATGAAGACCGGCAGGCGTTGATCGAGTTTTTGTATAAGCGCACAATGGCGTTGGGCAAGAACTCAGGTTAATCGCAGATCAGATTATCCCCATAATTTTGTTTTTCCAGAAGATACCCTTTTTGATAAGGATAGCCCCCGCCTATTCCCAGGTTTTCATTGGCAATGGTATACAGGCAATCAAAAACCAGTACGCTTTCCTTCTCTTTGAGGTCATTGGGATTGGGAAAAGGATTGGGAATGGTTGAGCAGTTAGTAGAGACCAGGTCGCCGATCACGCTTTCAAGAATGTATTTGATGTCGATCTCGTATTGGGTGGTAAGCTCCTTGTCAATATCCGTTGCGAATCGGCCACAAGGCTCTCCTTTGCGGATGATCGAATCGGAATGGATCTCAAACTTATCGGTGAAAAAAGAATGTACGGTAGCTACCTTTTTAAACTGTGGGTTGCGCTCAAAATCAAGCGCCTCAAATTCCGGGGTGAATACCTTATTCTCCTTGTCGAAATATTTGGGCGATAAAGGGGTCATTTCCAGATCCAGCCAGATCTCATTGATCAGATACTCATAAGCATAGAGTACATTGCCTTTTTCTGAGCCGATGGTCTCATACCGGGAGCATTTCATTCTGACGTCTGCACTTTTTCCTACATAATAAACCCCCGGCCTTTTTGATCCGGGCAAAGGCAACTTATAAGGCTTGTGAAGCGACCACACGCCCTCGTAAGCACTGCAGGGGCAAAATTCCTGGACTTCTGATATGTCCAGATAGGGAGAGTTAAAACTGGCGTTGAATCCCTGATCGAAATAGGGCGTTAAGGGATGCTCGTAAAGGACGGCTTGGTTATCTTCCGAATATTGAGATTTTAAGAAAAAATAAACGGCCGTCCCACCCAGCAGGAGCGATAAAATGGAAAAAATAATGACTTTGTCCCATTGCCGGTTCAGCTGATTTTTGCGGGCCATCAACTGCTCTTGCATTTTTGCATTGGCGGCTAAAGCTTCGCTGAGTTTTTTTCTGTTAGTATCGTTTTGGATTAATCGCTTAATGTTGGCAATAGACCTTTGGTACATGCCCTCTGTAGCCGTGCCGTAAATCAACTTCGAAAACTGACTGGCGCCGATGCTCAAATCCTTTGAAATATTCCCAAAAGAAGTGGCTCCAAACCGAGAGGTTGTCTTATTCCATTCTCCGTACTTTTCTTCCAGTAATTCAATAAACTGCGCCCTTAAATCATGCTCCATAAAGTGTCCAAAAAGTGTAAAAAAGTGTAAAACAGTATAAAATAATGAAAAACAAAGAAATGGTAAATTTTTATTCTATATAATTGCTTTCAAAAGCGTCAAAATTACGTTGCGTTTTTTCTTCTAATTAATATAAGCAAAAATAAGTAATTCATGCGAAGGCTAGTTAAAACTGCTCTTTTACTCCTTCTAATCTCCTGGTTGTCGCCACTTGACGCTCAGGATGCGGAAGCGAAAAAGGTCTTATTCGTAGGGAACAGTTATACCTACTTTTGGAACCTCCCTCAGCAGGTAACTGCCATGGCGGAAAGCCGGGAGCAGGCGATAGTCACCCGGCAATCTACCAGCGGGGGCGTCCATTTGGGGCAACACTGGAGAGGAGAGAAAGGCCTTCACTCCGTAGAATTGATCAAAAACGGGGATTTTGACGTCGTGATCATTCAGGACCACAGTATGAGGTCGGTAGAAGCTCCGGACAGTCTTTTGCATTATGGACGGCTTTTCGGACAACTCGCCAGGCAATCCGGCGCTAAACCCTACCTCTATCTGACCTGGGCCAGAGAATGGGACCCCTATATGCAGGAAGAAATAACGACAACTTACACACAGCTTGCCCAACAAATAGACGCCGCCGTCATACCGGTCGGACTGGCCTGGTCCAGGGCCAGACAACTCCGTCCCGACCTGCAGATGTTCGATCCGGACGGCAGCCATCCCTCTCCCATGGGCACCTATCTGACCGCCTGTGTAGTCTATGGAACATTAAGCCAAACATCCCCGGTAGGTTTACCGAACCGGTTGATAACCGTCGATAAGGACGGCGAAAAGCTTTACCTGAACATTCAATCTGAGCAGGACGCCCTTTTTTGTCAGAAAGTCGCGGAAGAAGTCATAAAACAGCAAAGCAAATGAGTATTTACCAGAGTTTCAGGTGGCTATCTTTGTTTGGAAGCGCAAAGCGCGTCGGACTGCTATTGGGTCCCGCTCTGTTCTTTTTGTCCATCAATTTTTTGCAACTGAATGGTTTAAGTCCGGAAGGGCATGCGGTGCTGGCATGTACTTTTTGGATTGCGGTCTGGTGGATAACGGAAGCCATTCCCATTGCCGTCACCTCCTTACTTCCGATCGTGTTATTTCCCATTACGGGAGGGTTGGAGTTATCCGAAACCACTGCTTCTTTTGGCCATCGTTATATTTTTCTGTACATCGGCGGGTTTATTCTGGCCATCGCCATAGAGCGCTGGAACCTTCACCGCCGCATCGCCCTGAGCATAATTAATCTTATCGGAACCAATATGAACTTCATTGTTCTTGGGTTCATGATCGCGACTGCCTTTTTGTCTATGTGGATTTCCAACACGGCTACCTCGGTCATGATGATACCTATTGGCATGGCCATCATTAAGCAGTTAAAAGATCATCCCGGCACATTGGAAAATGAGAATCAGATCTTTGGAAAAATGCTGATGCTGGCTATTGCCTACAGTGCTTCCATCGGGGGCTTGTCTACTTTGATAGGCACTCCTCCGAACCTTGTTTTAGCAGGGATCTTAACGGAATTATACGATGTAGAGATCACCTTTTCGAAATGGATCATGTTTGGACTTCCCGTATCGGTTCTTTTATTGATCTTATGTTGGAAATACCTCACGGGTTTTGCGTTTAAAATGGAAATGCTGGATTTTCCCGGAGGAAGGCCGGAGATTCGAAAGCAGCTGAAAGCTATGGGGAAGATCAGCTATGAAGAGCGCATGGTCCTGATCGTTTTTCTGGTTACGGCCCTGGCCTGGATCACCCGCTCTTTCTTATTAGAACCGCTCATACCGGCTATAGACGACACCATTATTGCAGTAGTGGCCGGCTTTGCCCTCTTTATTATTCCGGCCTCCAAAAAGGGCGCCCTCATAACCTGGGAAGAAGCCGTCAAACTGCCCTGGGGGATCCTTCTGCTTTTCGGCGGCGGACTGGCGCTGGCTCAGGGTTTTCGAACTACAGGGCTGGCGGAATACATCGGTAGTCAGATGACCTTGCTCGAAGGGCTGGCTCCTCTCATTTTGTTGCTTATTTTAATCGCCGCCCTCAATTTTCTCACCGAGATCACCTCCAATCTGGCTACTACAGCCATGATGCTGCCCATTTTGGCGCCCCTGGCATTGTCCATGGATGTCCACCCCCTTTTACTGATGGTCGGTGCTACAGTAGCGGCTTCCTGCGCCTTCATGCTGCCGGTGGCCACTCCCCCCAATGCAGTCGTCTTCGGGTCCGGTTATCTCAAAATTTACGATATGGTCAAAACAGGTATCTGGATGAACCTGATCTCCATTATTCTGCTGACAGCTCTTGTGTACTGGATATTACCCTTCCTATGGGATTTTGACCTTAGCCAGTTTCCCAAGGATTGGATTAAAAATTCGAATTAAAACCTTTTTACTATGCGAATACAATTTTTACTACTCTTACTGTTTGGCGCTCTAAATACAGGCTTATTTGCCCAAAAGTCCGTTTCAGGGGTCGTAACAGATGAAGATGGCAGTCCGATCATCGGAGTGACCATCCTGGAAGAAGGCACCTCCAATGGAGTAGTTACCTCCATTGATGGTACCTACAGCATTACAGTGAATGATGAAAATGCTGTTCTTCGGTTTAGCTATGTAGGTTACAGAACAACGACCCGACAAGTGGGCGATAACAGCATTATTGATGTTGTCCTTCAGGAGAATGTGGAAGTACTGGAAAAAGTAGTCGTTACCGCTCTTGGGTTTGAAGAAAATAAAGACGAGTTGGGCTACGCCAGTTCCAATGTGGAAGGAGAGCAGTTGGTCCAGGCTGGCGAGCCGACGCTGCTGAACGCCTTTTCCGGCAAAACTTCCGGTTTGCGCATCACCAGAAACTCAGGTGATCCGGGCGCCGGGGCCTACATCCAGATCAGGGGCATTTCTACCATCACACGGGATAATCAACCGCTTATCGTGGTGGACGGCATCCCCATCAGCAACGATGTCAGAGGCAACAGCGATAGCGGCGGGGTTAACCCCGAATCCAGGCTCAATGACCTCAACCCTAATGACATCGAAAGCGTATCAGTACTCAAAGGAGCTTCCGCCGCAGCCTTATACGGCACCCAGGCTTTGGGAGGAGTCATCCTCATCACCACCAAAAGCGGGCAGTTTTCTCAGAGAACAAAAGTTCGCCTGCAGTCTACTTATTCCGTAGACGTCATCAACCGGAAATACCCGCTGCAATCCACCTTCGGACAGGGGGACAACGGCGTTTTCAACCAGAGAGCCAGAGATTCCTGGGGAGACAAACTCTCAGAACGTTCCGGCGGAGAGGATGACTTCAATACGTCAGGAGAATTTTTTGTCGATCAGGAGGGAAACATCTATTACCCGATCATCAATAAAAATTCGCAAAGGACATTTCTGGACGAAAACTTTGACCTCATCTTTGACACTGGACATTTTCTGGAAAATAACCTCAGCGTCAGCGGGGGAAATGAAAAAAGCGCTTTCTTTTTCAGCCTTGGCGATATGGACCAGCAAGGGATCATTCGCAATAATTCCGATTATCGCAGGACCACCGCTCGCCTTAACTTAAGGTATTTGTTTGCTGAAAATGTACGCCTGAAAGTAACTACTAATTATTCTCGTACGGCCTCCAACAGAATTCTGAAAGGGGCCAATTCATCAGGCTTGTACCTGGGATTATTACGCACCCCTCCTGATTTTGATAACACCGGATACAGGGGAGAATATTATCCCAGCCCGAATGCTTCCCCTTTCCCCAACCGGCACCGCTCGTATCGCGAGCCTCTGGCTGCTGATGGTTCGCCAACTTACAACAACCCTTCCTGGGCCATTAACGAACAAGAAAATAAAGCCAATGTCGATCGCTTTATTTCCAGCTTTGAGCTGACCGTTTCCCCAACCAGCTGGATTGATCTCATCGGCCGGGTAGGGATCGATCATTACTCGGAGCAGAAAAATGAATTCTTTACTCCAGGCTCTGCATCAGGGGCATTTAATACCGGCTTGTACGAGCAGTCACTCGCTACAAATACTATCTTCAACATGGATTATATTGCCAAAGCCAGGCGGTCCCTTACACCGGATATCAACGGCACCCTGCTGGTCGGTTTCAATTATAACGCCAGGCGCAGGATCGTCAATGGCGTCACGACTACAAACTTCATTCAGTTCGTGGATGTGGCCAGTGTTGTCCGGGATAAAGACAATGCTTTGCCGGAGAATGTTACCACCGCCAGCTCCCAGGGAATGGAACGTACGGCAGGGGTGTACTCTTCTTTATCGTTTTCCGGATGGGATATGTTTTACTTAACCGGGACCATACGGGCAGAGTCCGCTTCTACATTTGGCGATGATGCGGATAACACCTTCCTGTTCCCCTCTGCTTCACTGGCCTGGCAGTTTTCCGAGATTGCCGGGTTGACGCAAGGCGCCCTTTCCTTCGGTAAACTGCGCTTTTCATACGGGGAAGTAGGGGTGCAGCCCGCCAGGTACAATACTTCCAATGTTTTTGTTTCTCCTAGTTTTGGGGATGCTTTTGGTGGCAGCCTCAACCTCGGACTCTTTGGCAACGGTGGTTTTGTGCCCAGTGCAACTAGAGGAAATGCAGCATTGCTGCCGGAACGAAAGAAAGAGTTTGAAATAGGAGCCGACCTCCGGTTCTTTAACGACCGCCTTTCTTTGAGCGGGACCTATTTTTACAACAAAACGGAGGATGTGCTGCTGGATTTCCCGGTAGCCAATTCCCGGGGGTATAGTCAGGTATACACCAATGGCGCAGAGATCGAAAACAGAGGCTTTGAGCTTGATCTGGGGTATGATTTGATCAATACGCCGGATTTCGGCTGGGACATCACGGCTACTTTCACTCAGGTTAGGAATAAAGTGCTGGATCTGAGAGGCGTGGAATCCATTAACCTCGGCGGCCTGGCGGCCGTTAATGCCAGGGCTGTTGAAGGGGAGCCCCTCGGCGTGCTCTGGGGTTCCAGAACACTTAGGAACCCGGATGGTTCTATCGTCTTCGATGAAAATGGATTTCCCGTTCAGGACGAAGTAGAAGGGGTTATCGGAGATCCGAATCCAGATTGGCAAGGCTCCATCATCTCTGGTTTTAGATATAAAAACTTCACCTTGTCGGTGCTGTTTGAAACCTATCAGGGAGCGGATATCTACGCCGGAACCAAATCTGTACTCAGAGATCTGGGGACCTGGAAGGATACCGAAAATGAAATGACCGCTACCCGGAACCTGCTCGAGTTTAACGGAAACCTCATCACCATCGGCGAAACCTTCAGAGGGCAGGTTTTTGACTTCGGCGCCGGACCGGTGGCCCTCACCGAGTCCTGGTACAACGGAGACGGCGGATTCTTCAGCAATGGCAACGATGAACTGTACATCGAAGATGGCTCCTGGACCCGCCTCAGAGAATTGAGACTGGCTTACCGATTGAATTCCCCCTGGCTGCGGCAAAAACTGGGACTAGGCGGCCTGGAAGTCGCAATAACAGGCCGAAACCTTATTCTGTGGACCGAATTTGAGGGGAACGATCCGGACACGAACCTGTCGGGTGTTAGTGTCGCTCGCGGCATTGATTACTTCAACAACCCGGGCACCCAATCCTATTTGTTTAGCTTGATGCTGGATTTTTAACTTCCTGAAGATTTTTATGGAAAAAATAAAAACGGTAACAATGAAAAGATCAATAATTCTCCTGGCATTTGCTTTCTTACTGTCCTCTTGCGGGGATTTGGTGGACGGCATTAACCAGGATCCAAATAATCCGACGAGTGCTTCCTACCAGAATATTCTCACGGGAGCAGAAGTAGGGAACATCATTTTACAAACCGGAGAAACGGCCAGGCGCGCCGGAATTTTTTGTGGATATTACACCGGTATCGACCGTCAACACGAGGGCTTTTCCAATTATAGCCTCACCACGAGCGACTTTAACAGCCTGTGGTATGATGTCTATGTCGATACCTACCGCAATGCTCTGGAGGCCGAAATGGCAGCCGAGGAAGAGGGCGTCACCGGGATTACCAAAGGAATTGCCCAGGTCATCAGGGGATTGGCTATCGGAACGGCGGCTTCTCTTTACGGCGATATCCCCTTCGCGGAAGCCGGCCGGATCGAGATCGAAAATCCGGTTTATGAAAGCCAGGCTTCCGTTTACAACGACGTACAGATCCTCCTGGATGAAGCCATCGCCAACCTGCAGTCCGGTACAGACCGGCCCGCAGGCGGAGCGGATATTTACTATGACGGAGATCCTCAAAAGTGGATTCAGGCGGCGTATACGCTAAAAGCAAGACTTTACATGCACACCCGTAACTATCCTGCCGCTTATGCTGCCGCTACCAATGGGATCAGTGCAGTCGATAATGCCTTGTATTCGCCTCACGGCAACGGCCTGGAAGAGTCGAATCTATCCTACCTGTTTTTTGCCATAGAGGTGCGAGGGGCCGACGTAGTGACCTCCGATTTTTTCACAAGCTACCTGCAGTCTAACCTCAGCATTAACCCAATTCCAGAAAATTATCGGGGCCATGCCAAAACAGATGAGACCGGCAGGTTCAATTTTTATTTTCAAACCAACACCATTGGCATTCAGCCCAATACTACTAACGGCTGGGCGGCTCAGACCGCTCCGGGGCCGATCCTGACCTATGAAGAAAATCTGCTTATTCTGGCGGAAGCCGGTTTCAGAACGCAGGGTTTCGACCTGGGACTGAGCCATCTCAATGAATTCAGAGCATTCATGGATGCCGGAGGATACCTGCTCAACGCCGATCCTGCCCAGATCAATTACGAAGCTTTTACCACTGAGGACTTCGCCAATGGCGGTATAGAAAATCCAGATGGGTTAAGCGCTGATGAGGCTTTATTGAGAGAAATACTTGAAGAGCGGTACATTACCCTTTTCGGTCAGATAGAGGGTTTCAACGATATGAGAAGAACGCTTAACGAGGTAAATACGAGGGTGAAAGTAAACCCTAATGTAGGAAATCAACTGCCGCAGCGCTTTTTGTATCCGCAATCTGAACTGAACCGGAATGCGAATACCCCTTCGCCCATTCCGGGCTTATTCGAATTAACACCTATCAATCAATAGGGAGGAGGTGTCAAAAGTTACGGCCGCTTTTCTGGCGGCCCGCCACTTTCCTTTTACTGCTTTCGAGTGGGAATACAATTTTTTCTTAAAAAAAGTGATCAAAAAGGGTATCCGGACTGCAGTGGAAAATGCTTTTGATCCGACCTCAATAAAATTTTTTAAAATGAAAAAAGAGAAAAATTTATCTGTTTATTCATTTATCCTCCTGCTCATCTTGGGAGCCTTCTTCGTTTCCTGTGATAACGAGGATATGATGGAGCTGGATAACAGCCTAAGAATCCTTGTACAAAAAATAAACGATGAGCAAATTCCCAGCGGGGCTGGCGATGTTCCAAGGGATATCAATATCGAACTGGTCTTTTCCCACACGCTAAATACCAGCGCTTTGGAATCGGCCCTTTCTCTCAGCAGCTCTAACGGAGAAATAGGACTCAACCTGGAGTTTTCAAACACCAACTCCTTCGTCAATATTACAACAGATGAACGCCTGGATTACGAAACCAATTATACCTTATCGCTACCCGCCGGGGTTTATGGTCAGCAAGGGGAGGAGCTAACCGCTGCATTCTCACTGGATTTCATCACCGTTCCTTTTGTTCCGGCTAATGTGACCTTATCCACCGATCTGACGACCATCAGCGAAACCGGCGAAACAGCTAATTTGAGTATTACCTTAAATGAGGCGATCGACGAAGACGTTACTGTCGTTTTAGACTTTGGAGGCAGCGCAACTCAAGGCCAGGATTATACCGTGGATAATAACACAGTAGTTCTCCCCGCAGGTGAAACTTCAGCGCTGTTACTCATCACAGCTCAGCAGGATGACGCGATCGAAGGAACGGAAACCATAGAGATCACCATTCAGAACATTACCAATGCCACAGAATTAACCCCTCAAAGCGTATCGATCAGTATTCTGGATGATGACATCGACAGCAACGGCGACGGCGTTCCCGACCGGGGCTTCATCATTAACGAGGTCTTGTTCGATCCACCCGGCGGCGACGCCGGCGATGCTAACGGCGACGGAACCAGGAGTGCTTCTGCAGATGAATTCATCGAATTTGTCAACGACTCGGATCGTCCCGTGGACCTTAGCGGATTTACCCTTTTTGATGAAGATCAGCTCAATACCGGTGACCCCCGCCATGTATTTCCGGAAGGAACCATCGTGCCCCCCGGAGGCGTTTATGTGCTGTTTGGAGGCGGCAATCCGTCCGGCGATTTCGGCAGCGCAGAGGTAGGCGTTTCCACCACAGGTAATATGAACCTGAACAATGCCGACGACAATATTTACATCTTTGACCTGGACGGGAACCTCTTTTTATTCTTTTCTACTCAGGGGGAAGGAGCCGGCCTTGATTTCGGCGCCGACCAGTCCGTCACCCGCATGCCGGATATCAATGGGGATTTTGTTTTACATACAACTGCTAATCCCGACCTTAATTATTCGCCGGGAAAAAAGAGCGACGGTACAGATTTTGCGGGGGGTGCTGAGCCCAGACAAGGACTCATCATAAACGAGGTCTTGTTCGATCCGCCCGGTGGCGACGCAGGCGATGCGAACGGCGATGGTACGCGGAGTGCTTCTGCAGATGAGTTCATTGAGTTTGTCAACGATTCGGATCAGCCCGTGGACCTCAGTGGTTTCACCTTATTTGACGACGACCAGCTAGCCACCATGGAACCCCGGCATACGTTCTCGGAGGGTACTATTATTCCTCCAGGCGGCGTATATGTGCTATTCGGAGGAGGCACACCCACCGGTGATTTCGGCGGAGCACAGGTGGCGACGACCACCACAGGGAACATGAACTTAAATAATGCTGATGATACCATTACCATTTTAGATAGGGACGGAAATGTATTTCTTACCTTTAGCTCGCAGGTGGAAGGCGCCGGGCTAAGCTTTGGTGAGGACCAGTCCGTCACCCGTTCGCCCGATATCACGGGGGGGTATGTGCTGCATACCAGCGCGAATCCGGGTTTGGCGTTTTCGCCAGGAACTAAAACGGATGGGTCGAGTTTTTGATGCACAACCCCTGCAAAATGGCTTTTGAGCCGGCTACCGGTTCAATACTTTAGCATACTTTTAAATATGAAGTCTAACTATTTTTTCGTTTTTCTTTTACTGTTATTGGTGCTGGTTTCTTGTGAAAAAGAACAAGTCGAAGAACCTGCAATCAACCTGTTGTCAACTACCGCTAACGGGCTTCCGCTCATGAATGGAGCGTCCAATGTGCCGGTTTCCGTTTCGATTGAACTGACTTTTTCGGCCAGGATCAGCGCCAGTTCTTTTGAGCAGGCCTTTTCCCTTTCGGCAGGTGGCTTAAGTGTGTCCGGTTTGACCTTTCAATACGTTAATGCGGCTTCCAAAGCTGTCATCAAAGCCACCCTTGAAGAAAACACCGAATACCAACTCCGTTTGGAGCGTTCAGCCATCGGTCAGAATGGGGAGGTATTGGAAAGAGAACTGCTGCTGCAGTTCACTACTGTTGACGGCGGGCCGATCACCGAACAGGAGCCTTGTCTTTCCGCCAGCGAAAATTGCTATCATCAGTTTACGGTTCGACTTGGTAATGAAGAAGGCCGGTTTCACTTCTACAGCAGTTTTCCTCTTGATCAAGATAATACCCGCTGGGAGAACTTGAAAAATGCGGTTATCGTGCTACACGGACAAAACCGGAATGCCGACGACTATTTTTCCTACATGGCTTCCGCCCTTCGCAGCAGCAACCTGGAAGATCAGACGGTTTTGATCGCTCCTTTTTTTAAAGACGATGATGACGCTGGTCAGGAAGACCTTTTCTGGGGCGCAACCGCTTCCTGGCGGGAAGGGCAGCTGAGCAGGGGGGCGGCAGCCATTAGTTCTTTTACCGTCATAGACCAAATGATCGATTTACTGGCGGATAAGGAACACTTTCCTGTTTTGGAAAAAATCCTGGTGACCGGTCATTCTTCAGGTGCTTTGCTGACGCACGCTTATGCTGCAGCTAATCAAGCGGAAAACAGCTATACCGACCTGGCATTCTATTATGGGGTGGCCAACAGCCAATACTTTTATTACCCCAGAGATGTTCGCTGGAATGCTTCAGCTCAGCAATTTGAGGAAGTGACGAATTGTTTGTCCTTTAACCACTGGCCGCTGGGATACGTCAACCCGCCGGTTTATCTTGATGGGGTAACCAAAGCTGCGATCGATGATCAGTTTTTGAATAGAAAGATCACTTATTTTCTAGGTACGGATGATGTGGTTACTACCGGGACGCTGAATACCAGTGATTGCGGAGCCGTACTGTTAGGGGAAAACCGCTTTAAACGAGGGGAGAACATGTTCCGCTTGCTGACAACTTTTTATGCTGCTACCCATCAGCATGCCAGGATAAACGTCAATGGCGTCGGCCATGACGGAAGGGCAATGTTTCAGTCGACTGCTTTTATAAATTGGATTAGTGGCATATTTTAAGGGGTTCTGTTATTTTTGCTCGAAAATGAACAGAACCATTCATGAAAAAAATAGCCATACAGGGCATTCCCTATGATCTGAAATCTTCTTTCCTGCGCGGCCCGGCCCTTGCTCCGGCTATTATCCGCCAGACTTTTTACTCTGAGGCTTATAATGCCTTTGCGGAAAACGGGCAAAATGTGCGTTCCATTTTGGTGGAAGACCTGGGTGATTTTTCCCTTTCTGCTTATGAGGATATTGAAAAGATCACGCTTCAACAACTTGCAAAAGGATATCGGGCGTTCACCCTGGGCGGCGACCATTCTATTACCTACCAGATAATGAAAGCCTACGCCGCTCATTACGAGGATATTCATATCCTGCAGATCGACGCTCATGGCGACCTGTACGATGAGTTTGACGGCGACCGTTTTTCCCATGCCTGTCCCTTTGCCCGCATTATGGAAGAAAAGCTGGCCGGGCGGCTGGTCCAGATCGGTGTGCGGGCCCTGAATGACCATCAGCGGGATCAGGCCGGGCGTTTCGGCGTCGAGATCACCGAAATGAAAGACCTGGACATGAATCAGCTGCCGCAGTTTGACCGGCCGGTCTATATTTCCATGGACATGGACGCTCTGGACCCGGCCTTTGCGCCGGGTGTTTCCCATCAGGAAGCCGGCGGATTGACCTCCAGAGAGGTGATCCGGATCATTCAAAGCATACAGGTCCCGGTCATCGGGGCGGATATAGTGGAGTATAATCCGACAAGAGATGTCAGCAATATCACGGCGGCGCTGGCGGCCAAGCTTTTAAAGGAAATTTTATCAAAAATGTTGGAACAATAGACAATGAATAAAGACAATAAAGATACGACCAGTCTGAATAAATACATCAGCGATACCGGGCTCTGCTCGCGCCGTAAGGCCGATGAATTGATCAAAGCAGGCAGGGTGACCATCAACGGCGAAGTGGCCCGTCCGGGTAACCGGGTAGGCGAGAATGATAAAGTTTTGCTGGATGGTAAGTCGCTGAAAGAAAAGGAAAAAACGGTATACCTGGCCTTTAACAAGCCCAGGGGCATCATTTGCACCACTGATCAGAGCGCCAAGGACAACATCATCAGCTATATTGATTATCCCCAGCGTATTTTTCCTGTCGGCCGACTTGACGTTGCTTCCGAGGGACTGATCCTGCTGACCAACGATGGGGATGTGGTCAATAAGATCCTCCGGGCCGCTAACAATCACGAGAAGGAATACATCGTGAGTGTCGACAAGGCCATTACTGCTGATTTTGTCCGAAAAATGAGCAATGGCGTGCCCATTTTGGATACCGTCACCAAAAAGTGTGAAGTGGAGAAACTGCGGGCTAACGTCTTCCGCATCGTGCTCACCCAGGGCCTCAACCGGCAGATTCGCCGCATGTGTGAATACCTTGGCTACGAGGTGAAAAAGCTGAAGCGCGTGCGAATCATGAATGTCAAACTAGGTCGTTTGGAGCTGGGAAAATGGCGGGAGTTGCGTCCTCATGAAGTGGAAGAGATTAAGAAGAGGGTGAAATATTCTGCTAAATAAAAGGGCGTCAGCAAGCTAAAGCATGCTGTCCGATAAAGCTACCCAACAGCAAACTTCAGTTTGTCAACTACCGGAGGGCGAACTTCAGTTTGCCCAAACACCCTTCAGCTCAAACTTCAGTTTGTCAACCACTCCCACTACGCATTATTATAATAAAAACGCTCATGCACAATATGATCACCTTCCCATCTTTGCACAGCCACCTGCTCCATCTTAGCACGGTTACCATCTTTGAAAGTGACGTCCATAGTACTCTCTACAGTAGTGACTTTATTATCTTCATCAGAAGTGATGGTATGCACATCCAGGCCGTGGAATTCCTGGATCATATTCAGAAAATTCTCTTCGTATTCACGACAAGCCACCTTCCCTTCACGCGTACCGCGAGGTTCGGTCATCACCACATTGTCAGCGTAATAGTGGTCAAAAGCATCCAGTAATTGACCTTGTCCCAGTTTGTTGTAAATGTCTTGTGCTCTTTCCTTGTAAGTCATATCAGGAGTTGTTTTGGTGAAAAAATAACATTTCAAGTCAAATTCAATGTTTAAACACCAATCTGAAGAGTAAGTTTTTGTAGAAAGGAAAAAACTGGCCTATTTTTTCTTCGGCCACAGCCCCACAAGCCCACTCAACAAGCCGACTATCACCAGCACCCAATTCCAGATTAAATTGGCTTTTCCACTTTTGGCCAAATGCTCAATGATGGTAGGCTTAACCGACTCCTGCGTATCCGGCCGGGCACCGATGGTCAGGTCCTTGGCTTTGCCCTCCACCCTAATGTGTAGAAGGTCGCCTTTATGAAAAAAAGACAGGGTAGTGGATTCCGGCTGGACCAAATCCAAATACGGAGCATTCTCCAGAGGATAGGGAATGTCTCTTGTGGTAATGGTTCCTTTTACCAGCTCCGATTCCAGGCCCCGATCATCTTCCAGGTTGGAGCGCTGGAAGTCCAGGCCACTGACGGGAACGAGCCGAAAGCCAAACATGCTGTCCTGGGTAGGGATAAAAGCCATTTGCGGCCCTTGCGACAAGGTTAGATCGGCAAATACGAGGGTTGAATCATTTCCAGCAGTCATGAAAACGTCTTGATTCGGAACTTCCACGTCTACGCCCCGCAAGGCTAATACGCATCTCAGTGAATCGACAAACACCTGCGTGCTAAGTTGCCCCTCGGCTACTTCAACATTGACAACCGTACCTGCCGGCAAGTCCATCTCCTCCCATTTTAGCCGGCCGCCACTGAGGATGACCTCTTCCAATGCTTCTCCTTTTGGTACCTGAAGATTAAAAGGGTCGATTTCCGCAGATTTTACGGTAAAAGAAAGGAATTCTTTCAGGTAAATATCCTGCTGCAGGTCCCAGTTTTCATCTATTCGGAAGGCCAGGAACCGGGTTTGCCCTTCCAGCACGAAATCGATGGTCGGCCATTTCATGGAAGCAAGACCGATCAACAGCACGCAAAAGATCAGAATGGCCGCCGGCCACAACCAGCGGCTTCGTTTTCGTCTTCCTTCGGCGCTTGATTCCTTTTGGTAGATTTTTTCAATAAATAAAGAAAAGCTTTTGCGAAGTCGGGCAGCCTCCACATTCAATTCGGAGGGGCTGTGCGTTCCCTCCATCAGATGCTCCTGGTATTGATGATGCAGACCTTTCAGCCGGGCTAACTCATCGGACAGGTCCTGGCGGTTTTCCAGCTCCAGGACAGCTTCCAGTTTTTTCTCCAGCTCAGAGAAATTATTCTCGCCTATGAGTTGTAACAGGTCTTTTTTAGTCATAAACATTCTTTTATCGGACCACAGACTTCAGTCTGTCCGGCCCACAACTTTCAAGTTGTCCGGCCCACAACCTTCAGGTTGTTCGGACCACCACCTTCAGGTTGTCCGGACTACAACCTTCAGGTTGTTCGGTCAACATCCTTTAGGTTGTTGACTGTAATTACCAACTATTCTAAACAGTTATTCATATTTTAATCCTCAACACCTTCGTCACATCCGTCACCCCATCTCTTTCTTTTCCCTGGATCTCCAGCGTATAGGTCCCTTCGGGCAAATCACCCGGCAAATAGACAGGGATCGCCTGACCCGGCGTAAAGGAGCGCCCGCCGCGGATCTCCTCATATTCCGTTTGCCCCCGCAGTCGCCATTTCAACTGCTTGACCGTAGTGGAAGCCACCAGTTTAATCTGAAATCCTTCGCTTCTTTCCGCCTGATCCACCTGCACCGGGACATAGACCCGTCGGTTTCCCGACTCCGTAAATCCCAGCAGTCCCAGCATACGGGCATACTTGGTGCTTTGATTTTTAAGCAGGATCTCGCCGGTATTCCAATCAAAGGAATCCCCATAATTCAACACCACATCCATTTGGTAGAACAAATTTCTGGGGATACCCATACTCCTTACATTCACCGGCAGATCTGTCACTACCGGTACGGACAACCTGATCTTTTCGGCTTCGGTAGCGCTGTAAGCCAGTCCTCCTTTTGTGAAATGTACGATCTGCAGGTCGTTGGCACTGACTAGAGAGCGGTAGAAGCCTTCGCAATGCTGGCCTCTGGATTTATAGCCCAGGCTGCCTCCGGCAGCTTGTACCGACGCGTCACATTGTGCAAAGGCAAGCAGGGGTAAAAATAAAAAGATAAGAAAAAGTGGGGTTTTCATAGCTATTCGATTTTTGCATCCGATAGATTACAAAAATAATCTAATTTTATAAATATATTCAACCCGACCCCGGACCCCGGACCACAGGCTTCAGCCTGTTGGGTGGACAACCTTTAGGTTGGCCTTGCGCTTAGTCCGGCAACACAGTCGTTCCACCTGCGTCCTTTATCCCTGCATGGAAACCCGCCCGCCACTGCATTTAATTGGGGGAGGAGCTTAGGGTTTGAAAAACTAATTGTTAAATTCAGAAAAAAAGGATCGCCCCTGCAGAGCCTGTATCGAATATACTTCGGGAGGTTGGGGGTGGCGCCAGCAAGCTAAAGCTCGCTGGCCTAACAAGCTAAAGCTTGTGATCCGGACAGGCTAAAGCCTGTGGTCCGATAGGGGAATATTTCTTCCAATTCCCTATTTTTACGAAAAACAACCTCAATAATGCTGCGATCAATCCTTACCCTATTATTTTGCTCATTCCTCATCCTGGGGTTTTCCCAATCTCAGCGGGCCGAGCAACTCCGCAAAAACGTAGTAGCTATTTCTGCCCAGGGCCAGAAGGGCTTTGGATTTATCACCGGTTCGCGAGGGGATAAGTTATTTGTAGTGACAGCCGCTCATGTGGTGGAATATGCCGAAGAAGCGAATCAAAACATAACCATTAAATTCTATCAGGACTACAATACCTATTCCGGCAGGCTTATCCGTAACTATCCGGAGGTGGACGTAGCCTTACTCGAAATCGATCAACCCAATGGTTTTTCCTGGGAAAGATACTGCCTCGGGGTGGCCACAGATGGAGCAGATGTAGCCTTCATCGGCCGGGAGGGGGAGTGGTACGTACCCAGCGGAAGGGCATTAGGTAATATTTACAGCCTGCAAAATAATCAGATACAGGTAGACATCACCTCTATCACACCGGGTACCTCCGGAGGACCCCTGGTCGCAGAAAGCGGCATCGTAGGAATGATCATCGAATCAACCGGCATTCGAGCTACGGCTATTAACCTGAATCAATTGCGAGCTGTGCTGTCAGAATACAACTACTTTTTTAGCCTGACCGGCGCCGGCCTTTTGAATGTCGGCGGAGCAGATGATTCTGATACTGATGCCATTCTAAAAGACATTCAAGCCTATAAAGCTGCCGAAAAAAAGGACGATATTTCCGCCTACCAGATTTACATTCGTGATTTTCCCGGCGGCGAATTTAGAGATAAGGCCATCGAACGCATACAGGAACTGGAACAGGAAAAGGCAGCCCGACAGGAAGAAGTCCGCTGGGAAGTGGCTAAGGTTCGGGATGATGTGACTGGATATCGGGCTTATCTAAGCGAGTATCCCAGTGGGAAATACCGTTCAGAAGCGAACCGGAGAATTCAAGCGCTACAGAAAGAGGAAGAGCAGGCCAAAGTTTCTACTGCTAACAATGGAAAAGTTACGGTTACCGATCGCGACGGCAATACTTACGCCACCAAGATCATGAAAGATGGCAAGCGCTGGATGACGAAGAATTTAAATATTAAGGTGGATGATTCCTGGTGTTATGATGATAAATCGTCCAATTGTGCGGAGTATGGGCGCTTGTATACTTTTGAATCGGCAAAAGAGGGCTGTCGACTCCTGGGAAGTGGCTGGCGCTTGCCGACGGATGAGGAGTGGCGAGAAATGGCGAAGCAATATGGCGGAGCCGATGATGATGCCAGTGACGGAGGTAAGGCGGCTTACGAAGCTCTTTTGGGTAACGGCAGCAGCGGCTTTGCTGCGC
>CAZJQS010000088.1:0-20476 GCA_964548175.1 uncultured Saprospiraceae bacterium | reverse complement strand
CTTCCATAACTCTTTTTTTACAAATATCGTAATTATTTTGTGTGCATAGATTAGCGGCCGTCAGGCGGGAGGAGCGACTGACTTTTACACAACCCCGAAACCTTTTTATTCACAATCACACATTGATCTTTTCAGCAGCTTTTACGGGTACGACCCAGCCTCTTTCATCTTCTATGGTTCTGGCCCGCAAACCGTTGATCTCTTTCTTGATCAATTCGCCGATTTTTCTGTCTTCGATCGGCGGCAACTCCATCACCATATCCTGATAAGCGATCTTAGACACATGAGCCACCACGGCGGCAGTTCCGGTGCCGAAGGCCTCTTTTAGTTCCCCTTTATTATAGGCTTCTACTATTTCATCAATAGTCAGCGGACGCACTTCGACCTTATAGCCTTTATCTCTGAGTAGGGTAATGGCGCTGTCACGAGTGATCCCTTTCAGTATGGCGCCGTCGGTTTCAGGAGTCACCACAGTATCTCTCAGGACAAAGAAAATGTTCATTGTTCCTACCTCCTGGATGTACTTAAATTCGTTGCCATCCATCCACATCACCTGATCGTAGCCCTTCTGATTGGCAATTTTTGCGGGCAAAAGGGAGCCGCCGTAATTTCCAGCTGCTTTAGCCTCTCCGGTGCCGCCCGCTACAGCACGGACGTACTTTTGCTCTGCGATCAGGCTAACCGGCTTAGGATAATACGGCCCTACTGGCCCAGTGAAAATAATGAACTTGTAAGAATCAGAAGGTTTTACACCAATAAATTCATCATTGGCAAACATAAAAGGACGGATATACAAAGCACTGCCCTCCTGCGGAGGGATCCAATCCTGATCCAGCCCGACCAAGGTGTGGAGTGCTTGCAAGAAAAGCTCTTCAGGGACATGAGGCATACACATGCGATCAGCTGACGCATTAATACGCCTGGCGTGCATTTCCGGACGGAAGAGTAAAGGCTCTCCATCTTTACTCTTAGAGGCTTTCATGCCTTCAAAAATAGCCTGACCGTAATGCAGTCCCATAGCAGCCGGATGGATCATGAAACGCTCAAATGGTACAATGCGTGGATTATGCCACTGACCATCGTAATAATCCGCCACAAACATATGATCGGAGAATACACGACCGAAAGGAATGTTGTTAAAGTCCACTTCAGAAAGGTGAGAGTTCTGGACGCGAGTGATCTTGATATTCTGCTTCATAAAGACATTATTTTTTAACAAAAGTAATTATTTTTACAAAAAAATTCTAAGCTTTTGCAATTTTACCAAATAATCCTTACACTTATTTCAATAACAACTATTCAAACAAAATTTAATTTTGAAACACCTGTTTCGTAATATCAACATATTTGTCTTTCCTGAAAATCAAGATCAAGCTTTGCGCCTGGCCGGCCAAAATAAAAAAGCAGTTCTGATTATTTTTCGGGCTGGGGAAATGTCAGATCAATTACTCCCCTTTCTTGGAAAGGTGCTTGGAGCCCTGCAGTTGGATCTCGAAGAGGACACGCACCATATAGATATAACAACCCATGCTCCAATTAGTTTCTCTCTGCTCTCTTCAAGGCATGCTTATAAGAAAGCGATCATTTTCGGTGTACAGCCTGAAGAACTGGGCCTGCGCATCAACGCCCGACCTTATCTGCCCTTCCGGCTTGGAGGAACGCATTTCCTGTTCGCCGACGAATTAAAGGATATTTACCAGGAACGGCAGGAAGGCAAAAAGAAAATGGCCGCTTCGCTTTGGAAAGCCCTACAGTCGATTTTTTAAAAGCATAATCCCTCGTACATATGAAAGAAATCATCTTTGCCACTGCTAACCCCTACAAAATAAAAGAGATCAAGGCCATCCTGGAAGGCCATTTTATCATTAAAGGTCTGGACAGCATCGGCTGTACGGAAGACATTCCAGAGACGCAACCCACCATAGAAGGTAATGCCATTCAAAAGGCCCAATATGTAGCGGACCATTACGGCGTGAATTGCTTCGCCGAAGACACAGGGCTCGAAATCGAAGCGCTCAATGGAGAGCCGGGGGTTTTTTCTGCTCGCTATGCAGGACCTCAACGGGATTCCCATGCGAATATGGACCTGGTGCTGGAACGCCTCCAAAAGGCTGAAGACCGTTCCGCCCGCTTTAAAACTGTGGTCGCTCTCCTTATCGACGGCCAGCTGCATACTTTTGAAGGCATCGTCAACGGTCGGATTATTGAGGAAAAAAGGGGCAGCGGCGGCTTTGGATATGACCCTATCTTTGTGCCGGAAGGATACAACAAAACCTTTGCCGAGCTGAGTTCTGAGGTCAAAAACCAAATAAGCCACAGGGCAAGAGCTGTAGAAAAACTCCGCTCTTTTCTACTCCATTCTTAAAGCCTGTTGCTGCCTGATTCAGGATTAGGCGAAAGGCCCCTTAATTAGACAGCGCCCTTACCGACAATGCCCCTCACCTTATCAGGTACAGTTCTACCCATTGCCAAAACCAAGCATTATTAGTATATTGTCAGGCCACAGTAAAGAAAGGTAAGTTAATAGATGAACGCAGAAAATTTTGTAGAGTTTCTAAAAGACTATTCCAAACTCTATCAATTATCCTATGAGGAGTTGAAGAGTCTTGCCATGCAATATCCCTATTGCGCCAATCTTCACTACCTGTTACTGGAAAAAAGTCAACTCGATCAAAACAAGGAGTTGGAGCACAACTTAAAGACGGCTTCCTTTTACAGCCAGGACAGGACAGCCTTGAGAGACTTGATGGGAAAGCTGAAAACCGTTTTTGAAAAAGAAGAAAGTTTTGACCTGAACGAAGACTATCTCGAGCTAAGAGACTTGTCAAGCCTGAAAGAAGAACCGGCATCGCTCTTTTCTGAGCGGTCAGATGCCGAAGCGCCTCAAAAAAAGGAAGAGCTTTTTCCAGACCTTCCTTTACCGGCAACGGATCAAAAGGAGGAAAAAACTACTCCTAAGCAGGCAGGGGAAGAACTGGAAGCTATTTTTGACAGTCTAATGACAAGCTTTTCCAGTCCAAATCTCTCCGAAGAAGACACACAGGAAAAAGACGAGCAAACGCCAGACGCAAGGCCTCATGAACAGGAGCCAACGCCTGAGTCGCCTGAAAAATCCGAGGCCCTTTCCGACACTACAGCACCAGAAACACACAAAGCATTTACATTGCATGAGGAAGAAGAAAACACAACAGAAACACCATTAAAATCAACCACTATGGAAACTCCCGAATATCACCCTCAAGATCCTTCGGGCAAGCCCAGTCCAACGCCCAAGACCTCCTTTTCCAGTTGGGTGCAGCAATTTCAGCCTGCACATATCAAAGTCCAGCTCCACGAATTGATGGAATCGAAGAAGCGGGAAGATGCAATTGAGGCCCTTAAACGGAAAAAGAAAAAAAAGAAAATCAAAGATAAGATGGTGCTCTTTGCTGAGCAAAGCTTAAAGGATAGTACGGACCTGGCCTCTGAAACCCTGGCCGAGCTGCTGGTCGCTCAGGAGAAATACGACAAGGCTATCCAAATGTATGAACGGCTTATTTTGATATTTCCGGAAAAAAGTACTTATTTTGCGGAGAAAATTAAGAATTTAAAAAATCAATAAATCATTATGTTGACGGCATTAACAGTTTTGATAGCGCTAATCAGTGTGCTTTTGATGGGAGCGGTTCTGATCCAGAACCCTAAAGGAGGAGGCGTAGATGCCACCTTCGGTGGAAGCCAGGCCAACCAGATGTTCGGCGCGGCTAAATCTACCGATTTCATCGAGAAGCTGACATGGTACCTGGCCATCGCCATCTTTGTTTTGTGTATCGCTACGACTTTCTTCCTGGGAGACGGCGCCGCAGCTGAACAACTTCTTTCTGAGTAGTGAGTAGAATGTTATTGGTTATTCGTTAAGTAAGCAAGCCATTTCAAATATAGGTTTTGTTGGCGCCTTAGGCGCCAACAAAACCTATATTTGAAGATCATTTGCCACACCGAGAGGGACAAGTTACCTCTAATAAAATAGGTTTGGCGCCTATGGCGCCAAACCTATTTTATTAATTAGACAAACATTTTTATCAACAACCAAGCGCCCATCCCGTCAATTTGACAACTTCACCATCCCACTCTCCCACTAAAAACCTGCCATCCCACTCTCTTTTTCTGCCAAAAACTGCAATATTGTCATGTTATTCAGTTTGGCATAAGGTATGATAGAGAGAAGGTGATAACGAAAATTTCTTTTATCAAACATAACTGAAAACGCAACAACTATGATGAAACCCATCAACGACAGAGTTATAGTCAAACCTGCTCCGGCGGAGGAAAAAACCAAAGGGGGCATCATCATTCCCGATACCGCTAAAGAAAAGCCTCAAAGAGGTGAGGTGGTAGCTGTAGGCCCGGGAAAAGAAGGCAACCTGATGACCGTTCAGGTCGGCGACATCGTACTCTACGGTAAATATGCCGGCCAGGAGCTCCACCATGAGGGAGAAGATTTTCTGATCATGCGAGAAGACGATATCCTCGTTGTTCTCTCTTGATCGGCAAGCTCCCCGTAATGTATTCCCATTTTTTCTGTTAACACAAAAAACAAACAACCTAATATGGCTAAAGAAATTAGCTTTGACCGCGACGCTAGAGAAAGGTTAAGTGACGGTGTAGACATTCTGGCCAACGCCGTGAAAGTAACACTGGGCCCAAAAGGTCGTAATGTCGTTATTCAAAAAAGCTTCGGCGCTCCACAGATCACTAAAGATGGTGTGACCGTTGCTAAAGAAATTGAACTGGAAGACCCTGTTGAAAATATGGGCGCCCAGATGGTAAAAGAAGTAGCTTCGAAAACTGCAGATATTGCAGGTGACGGAACCACTACCGCTACCGTTCTGGCGCAGGCCATGATCAAAGCAGGCATGAAAAACGTCACAGCCGGCGCCAATCCTATGGACCTCAAAAGAGGTATTGACAAGGCCGTCATCAAAGTCATCGAAGACCTCAGAGAACAGTCTGAAGTAGTCGGCGACGATTTCGAGAAAGTTCGTCAGGTAGGCGCCATCTCCGCCAATAACGATGATGAGATCGGAAGGCTCATCGCTGATGCGATGAAGCGGGTTTCCAAAGACGGTGTCATCACTGTGGAGGAAGCCAAAGGCACTGATACCTATGTGGACGAAGTGCTCGGTATGCAATTCGACCGTGGTTACCTCTCTCCTTATTTCGTAACCAACGCCGAGGATATGATCACCGAATACGAAGATCCGTTCATCCTCATCCACGACAAGAAGATCGCTAATATGCAGGACATTGTGCCCATCCTGGAAAAAGTCGTTCAGGCCGGCCGTCCTTTGCTGATCATTGCTGAAGATATTGAAAGCCAGGCTCTTGGCGTGCTGGTCGTTAACCGCCTGCGCGCACAGCTGAAAATAGTGGCAGTGAAAGCTCCCGGCTTCGGCGATCGTCGTAAGGCCATGTTGGAGGACATCGCTGTTCTGACCGGTGGCACCGTGATCTCTGAAGAAAAAGGATACAAACTGGAAAATGTAGAACTGGAACATCTGGGTAGCGCTGAGAAGATCACCATCGATAAGGACAATACGACCATTGTTAACGGCAGAGGCTCTGAAGAGCAGATCAATGCACGCATCAGCCAGATCAAACAGCAAATCGAAAATACGACTTCCGACTACGATCGCGAAAAGCTCCAGGAACGCCTGGCTAAGCTTTCCGGTGGAGTGGCCGTGCTTTACGTAGGCGCCCCTACCGAAGTAGAAATGAAAGAGAAGAAAGACCGTGTGGATGACGCCCTGCATGCTACTCGTGCCGCCGTTGAAGAAGGCATCGTAGCTGGTGGTGGTGTTGCTCTGGTTCGCGCCATCTCTGCTATCAAGAACCTGAAGGGAGAAAATGAGGATGAAACCATCGGCGTGCAGATCGTGAGAAAAGCGCTGGAAGCGCCCCTGCGCACCATTGCCGACAATGCCGGCGTAGAAGGTTCTGTCGTCCTTCAAAGAGTTATGAACAGCAAGGGCAGCACAGGTTACAATGCCCGTACCGATAAGTTCGAAGACCTCAAAAAAGCCGGTGTGATCGACCCGACCAAAGTGACCCGCATCGCCCTGGAAAATGCGGCTTCCATCGCAGGTATGGTGCTCACTACCGAGTGTGTGGTCAGCGATAAGCCTGAGAAAGAAAGCGGCGGAATGCCAGGCGGAATGCCAGGCGGCGGAATGCCCGGTATGATGTAAAAAACGACTGAAATATCAAACTGCTCTATAAGAAGCGGCCACTCCTTCAAGTGGCCGTTTCTTTTTTACCAAAAAAGCCTTCCCGAAACCGGAAAGGCTTACTTTATATGTACACCATTTGGCTGAAACAACTCAACTTTGTTTATTTTTATTCTGTCTGAAAGCAATTTTAAAAATATTTTTTCAAATTTAAAAGATTTCACCAAAAATTCTTTTAATTTCTGTTAGGGAAAAACATCCAGGGCCATTCCCATAGCCTGGCGAAAGAGAGAGGGGTCCACGCCACAATCAATCCCCGTTTCTTCACAATACTGAATAATGTTTTCCGTAGGCATATTGCCGGTCAGGTCATCTTTAGCCATTGGACAGCCCCCAAATCCCCTTATGGCTCCGTCAAATCGCCTGCAGCCATTCTCATAGGCAGCAACGACCTTCTCCCGCCAATTGTGAGGCTGCGTATGAAAATGCGCCCCGATCTCCAGCTCAGGATAGGCTTTAATCAGATTGCTGAACAAATACTCGATATTAACCGGATTGGCTACCCCGATAGTATCGGACAACTGAAAAATGCCGATATCCAGGGCACTCAGCTGATCCACCCATTTTTGGACGATCTCGGCATTCCAGGGATCGCCGTATGGGTTGCCGAATCCCATAGAAATGTAGATGACAAGTTGCTTTCCTGATTGCATACAGATCTCCTGAATGGATTTTACTCTATCGACCGACTCCTGTATGGTGGCGTTGGTGTTTCTCAGCTGAAAAGTTTCTGAAATGGAAAATGGATACCCCAGGTATCTTATCTTTTCGAAGGGAGCAGCATCATTGGCGCCCCGGCGGTTGGCGACTATGGCAAGGAGCTGAGTCCCTTCCTGCTGCACTTCCAGTTGCTCCAATACCTGTGCCGTATCTTTCATCTGAGGTATGGCTTTGGGAGAAACGAAGCTTCCGAAATCAATGGTATGAAACCCAACCCTAAGCAGATGATTGATGTAGCGAGCTTTTACTTCCGTTGGGATAAAAGGCTTAATCCCCTGCATGGCATCCCGGGGGCATTCAACAATTTTGATCATATAGTGGTTAGAGCTTTATAGATTCGTTATACCTTTGCATTACAAAAATAACGGAAAAGATTTTGATTTATGAATAAAAACAAAGGACTGCTGACTTTGGTTGGTTTTTTATTGGCGGGAATCGGCTTTCTCGCATTAGTGCTGAGCGTGGTGGGCGCTAAACTTTCTTTTTTGCTCTGGATTGACAGCGCCGGCGCACTGCTGGGCTTCGTAGCCAGATTGTTGATGATCCTGATCGGGATAATTATTATTTATCTGGCCCAAACAGATTTTAAGGGGGAAAATCCGAATTAGGTTTTGGTTATTCGCTTGTCGCTTAACATGGGGCTGGCTGCGCAGCCAGCCCCATGTTAAGCGACAGGCCTCACGAATAACTGATGACCGATTAAAAATTATCGATAAGCTTTTTCTTCATCTCCTGGAACTCTTCTTCTGAGATTACTCCTTGTTCTTTCAGGCTGGCTAACTTTTTCAGACGTTCGAATACATCGTCCATTTTGTCGGCTTTGTCAGAAGCACCCTGAGTAGATCCTGAGGCAGCGGCTACGGGTTCTTCACTTGGTTTACTTTCTTGCTTTTTGACCTCATCCTCTTTTTTCCACTCCTGAGCCACTTTTTTCCCTTTTTCAAATTTCTCCTTATACACGTTTTTCAAGCGGTCCGCATCAAAATCCAGTATGGTGCCTCCGGATTCGAAGTGTTTTTTAAAAACCTCGCCTAATGCGTAAGTGGATGCGCCGGCAAAAATAGAAACCGTAACCCCGCCAATCAAAGAACCAATGCCCGGGATCAACTTTACCACACTGCGCGCACCCGCCCTGGCCAAAGTGGAAGTGGTCAGAGAACTGACTATGGCCTTGCCTTGTGTTTCTTTAAAATCAATATCATATACCCGGCATAACTGCCGTATCATATCCAATTGTAACGCACTGACGGCAAAAATGTCCGCCAGTATAATTGGAATAAAACTAGCCCCCATCGACAATAGGACATGGGTGCGAATGACGGTATCCGCATGCCTGGAACGCTCTTTCGATTCATTGTTGGTCATAATTCTTTTCTTTATGTTTTTTCCAGCAAAGTTGAGGACCTTCCTGGCGTTTTTAATGGTTTTTTTCAAAACTTCTTTTGTTTTAATGAAGTTGCTTAAAGTTATTTTTCAGGACTAAAAAGATCATTTGGCAGCCCTGAAGAATAGCATATAAACAACTTTAATACTAAAAATAGCCTTCTGGTATCAACTTTATGGCATTTTATCGACTATCAAAGATAGTAATTAGATAAAGTAAGTAAGAGATTGGATAGCGTTAAGTCAACATTTGATACCGCCCGCTGGGCGGCATCAAATGTTGACTTAACGCTATCCCTGCGCAGCAGGTATCCTATACAGATAACTACCACCGCCGGCCTTTTTATTCTACTTTCAATCGAACGCTTTGAGAATGACTACTGAATTCCGGCGCGTACATACACTGTATACTTGTGATCCCACTGGAATAATCCCCTTTGTGAATTACCCTCAGGGGATATTCAAATACATAGGTTCCTTTCGGAAGATAATCAAAGAAAAAGTTAGTTGCAACATCAAGGGTGCTTTGATAATATCCCAGGCCATCCTGCCATTTATAACGACTGAACACCTCCAGGGGTTCAAGGCCGCTGCCCCTCATATCCTTCATGTGGACGTATTCCATATCGCGGTCAACCCTAAGTTCGATCCGGACAACGAGTTGGTCTCCCGGTTTTAGCGGATTGCCCTCGTCCAGCTCGATGAGTTTTTCCCCCATGTCGGTCACCGTTTCTTTATAGATACGCTTTTTCAACTGCAGTGGCGTGTCCTCAAAAGCTTCTACTTTATCCAGGTCTTCAAAATACTGCCAGTAAACGCCTCCCCAGCTGATACTCTTGTTTTTGTTTTTGACTTTTATCTCACTTAGTCCTTTACTGATCTCTTCACGGTCCCATTGCACTTTGTAATAACCCGTACCCGGCTCGGCAGCGGCCTCGGCGGCTTCCAGCTTATCCTCATATTCCCGTTTTTTCAATTCAGGGAAAGAGATGTTAACCAATTCGTTTTCCACGAGCCAGCTTTCGTCGATCTGATTGAGGCCTCTGCCCTGGTTCAGGAGCGCATAGACTGCGGCAGCGGTGGCTTTTGTTGTTTCCCAACTGTTGGTTTGCTTATTGCGCAGCAGCCAGATCTTCATCTCGTCGAGCAGTTCCGGATCATCTCCTACTTGTGCGAAGAGTTCCACAAGCATCGAGTGCGTCTCAATCGGTAATTCATACCACCAATAAGAAGCGTTTAGATTCCAATAAACACCCATTTCATCTGATTGCAAGGATCGCTCTTTCAAAGAAGCAAGGATCCGCTCAGGCACTTCAGAACGATCCATGCGATGAAGCGCCAGCCCGATCATCCCCTGCTGATAAAAACCCCGCTTAAGCCAGTACTCTTCCGCCTGTCCTGTATAATAAGCATAGGCTGGCTGGGTGTTTTCCGGAATGGGGATGTCCTGAAAGAAACTGCGGGCATACAGGTAGTGAATAGCGAGGTAAGAAAGATGATCGGTCTCGAAAGTGGTTAAACCTTTCTCCACCCTTTCTTCCAGCTTAATGTACTCTTCCTCCAAGGCAGCGTCTACAAAAGCAATGGCCTGCTCGAGAATGTCTTCTCCCGAACGCACCTCATTTTCTCCGCTGATACCCAGCGATTCCAAGTGTCCAAGGCCTTCCACGACCAACTGCGTGATGTAGCGGCTTTCCGGCCCTCCGGGAAACCACGGGAAACCGCCGGTTTCCATCTGGTATTCTCTCAATTTGTTTAAGGTGGCGAACTGTTCCCGGTTCATCCTTTCCCGATCGAAAAGAACGGCCATGTTTCGGCGTTGCTGCTCTTCCGCCATAGCATTCAGCACCCAGGGTGTTTCCTCAAGTATGGCGGATTTAAGTTCTTCATTCTTCATCAGTTCACTTTCCAATGCAGCAGTGTTTTTCCACTTTCGGAAGATCTCTTCTATTTGAGGATGAGCATTGGCAATTCCCATGGCCAGGCTGTTGGCGTAATAGCGATGGAAGATCTGCTCGGTACATTCGTGCGGGTACTCCATCAGGTAAGGCAAAGCTTTAATGGCCAGCCAGGCCGGATTGGAAGTAACTTCCATAGTCAACTGATGAGGCGTAGCCGTTTGGGAAGCCAGTACTTTTTCCATGCGATCCAAACGGAAAGTTTCTGTAGATCGACCTCTCACAGTTAACGGCATGGTTTCGGTTAAAAAGATGCGATTGCTGAGAACGGGCAGGGCACTTTCCTCCCCATCAGAAAATTCGCCGGCGCGGGCTATAATGCGGTATACCAATGCAGCCGTCATCTCCTGGGGTACTTTTAATTTCCAGGCCAGCGGAGCCGAGCGACCCTGCGCCACCTCAAAATCTATGGTCTGGCTGTTCACCAGCAGCTGTTCGTTGACCGGCTGCATATTGGTGGCGTCGAAAAACTGTAATTCTGCCTGACCGGACAAATCTTTATCTGACAAATTACTCACCTTCGCCGTAATTTCCAGCTCGTCCCCCTGACGAAGAAAGCGAGGTGGGTTCGGCAGCACCATCAGTTCTTTCTGTGTCACCACCTCACGCTCAGTATAGCCTATCTTTAGGTCTTTCGTATGAGCGAGTCCCATGAACTTCCATCGGGTAAGCGCTTCATTCATTGTAAAGGAAACGATGACGTTACCGTCCTCATCCGTACGGAGTTCCGGCATGAAAAAGACTGTCTCTTTAAGATTAGTGCGCGGAACGATCTGCTGATTTGTTTTTTGTTCAACAGGTTGCTCATCTTGCTCAATCTCAATACCTGAGGATTTTGCATTCAGCTGTACTTCCTGTACCTCTGATAATGCCATTACGCTTTCTTCCCTTACTGCCGGCTCAGGCGGTGGTGGCGGTGGCGGCGGCCCTCCTACGGTATCCGCTGATCGAGCGGTAGCCGCATAGCTGGATGGGTAATACCGCCCCCTGGAATAGAACACGTATTGGAGTCCATACAAATTCAAAGAAGGATAGACGCGATAGGTGTTTATTTGATATCTTGGATAAGGCCGTTGAGCGATCTGCTGAGAGCCGGTGCTCCTGAAATGACGGGCGCTCCATCGCAACTTCCCATATTGGTAAGTAGGGTACGGATCAAAGGACCAGGAATGCGGCGTAAATTGATCCAGCGATGCGTCGTACATACTGACCAGCATTTCCGCTGCCGCCTTTTCTTTTTCCGGCCCGCTGATCGTCAGTCGCCATTCTTCCTGCTGGCCGGGTCTGAGCTTATCCCGGAAAGTTCCATAGCTGATGTCCAGCTGTTTATTAGACCAGGGCACCTCGACTCGCTCATAGTGCGTTACAATACGGTTGTGCAAAATAGAAGAAACATAAAGGAAAAATCCTCCGCGGTATTCTTCTTTTACGGCTTCTTTGATGGCCGTCCAGTCATTTATTTTCCTCCATTCCTGACGGATGATGCTACCCTCATGTTCTATTTCCAGTAAAATCTGATGCTCTTCATTGTTGGAAGCCATCTGAAAGACCATCTCTTCTCCAGGCTCCAGCCGTTTTTTCCCCATGTCGTAGAAAACCATTGGAAAAGAAGGAATGCTTTTTGTTTCGCTGTCGTAAACGTAAAAATATTGCATCTTTCGCAATTCATTCCCCGAGTCGTCCTGAGTTTGTAGTTCCACCACATAGTAGCCTAGGGGCCACTGACTCAGGTCGAGTGCTACTTCTTTACTTTCAGCAGTATTAAAGGACAGGCTGGCCATTTCCTCCAGTTGGGGCCATTCATACATTTTATCTTCCCCTTTATAAGCGATGAATGGAAAATCTTTTTTGTAGTTTTTTTCACTCATTGTATAAAGATCCGGCTCCTCCCAGTGGCGATCAATAAAATATTGCTCAGGAGCATCCAGCCGACGAAAGACGAGTTGTCCTTCAGCAGGAACAAAGCCATTGTTCAGATTGGTCGTAGAGAGGGTGACCGTGGTCTTCTTCTGTTTATCTAAACGGTCTGGGATTTGAAGGTCCGCCTGCAGTCCTACAAACCCAATAGTAAAGCGCTGCTGATCGGAATGCGTCTCGCCGGTAATATCCACTACATCCACCTCAATATTGTATTGAAATACCGGATTACGGGTACTATCGGCGCCGGGATCGGGAAGGGCTTCAAAGGTAAATGCAAACTGCCCGTTTTCGTCGGTTTCCGCTTCACCCCTGGTGATCTCCACTTCCGCACCCAGACCAGGCATACGGATCCACCAGGGCAGCCAGGGATAGCGAACGGTTCGGTAGACGCGATAATTGGCTACGGCTCCATCTACCGGATTGCCGGCAAAGCCTTGAGCTGCTCCCGTAACTTTAACTTCATCACCCAGGGCATAGCTCTTTTCTAATTCATCCAGTTTCACTTCAAATTTTGGCCGCTTGTATTCCTCCACGCTAAAAAAAGCAGCACTGTTGCCAATATCCGCTTTGATCTGCATTTGCCCGGGAAGAACGTTCGCCGGGGTCTCAAAGCGTCCGTTTAAGGTACCGTATTCATTGGTGGTCAACTCCTGCTCGGCTACTTTTTGATCGTTTACATCCAGAAGGGTCAGCGTCACCTTTTGACCGGCGACGATGGTAGGCAAGGCCACCGTTCCCTCCTCCAGCACGATACCCTTGAAAAAGACAGTCTGCCCCGGCCTGTAGATGGCCCTGTCGAGGAATAGGCGCGTAGTCTTACGTTTGTTATATCCGCCTGTCGGCCGGG
Organism: uncultured Saprospiraceae bacterium; assembly: GCA_964548175.1. Taxonomy (GTDB): domain Bacteria; phylum Bacteroidota; class Bacteroidia; order Chitinophagales; family Saprospiraceae; genus JANQPA01. Next base: position 7,382 of record CAZJQS010000088.1, on the reverse strand, counting down.
AATAATTACGATAGCTGTCGCTCATGTACAACTGATCTTTTCCCAGAGAAAATTTTACCGTCCAGTATTTACGGGCAGTGGCCATGCTGTTAATCAGGCCCTGAGCATTGCTGTATTGCTCTCCGGCCTTTATGTAATAGTAGGATTTTTTCTTGCTGTTGTATTCGCTGATGAAATATTCGGCTTTTACTTCCGCTAGCGGAGCCCCGGTAGCGCGATCCATCAGCACAAACTGGTTTTTGCCGTCTTCTCCGCTACGCTGAAAATAGCCGATACGGCTGACGTTAAAATAAGTGACCGAAGTCAGGCTCTCTTTCCGGGGAAAATCTCCACTTTCAGAGGCAAGGATAACGTATCGGCCGTAATCCAGGCCATCCAGCTTCACCTCGGTTTTATGACCCCGATAATCGCCGGGGTCAGGAAGCTCATATCGTTGTTTCTGAACAGGTTTCAGATTAAAAAGGTAGTCGATTCGGTCTTCGTCATATCTTCTGTTCAATGCCTGTTCGTCTCTTTCTTCCAATTTGACTACCCTCATATGCAACTGATCCACATTGCGATAATTCACGCTTATCAAGATGGGTTGATTGGGCAAATTCACCTGTTCTATTTCCAGGCTCAGGTTGGTTTGTTGTATTCTGCCTTGCAGGTTGGCGCATTGCATGGCGCCGTAGGTTTTCGGATATTTATCCATGCATTTCGCGCACAGCTCGTAAGCGTCCTTATATCTCCAATTTTTCACGGAATCCAGTTCTGCATTCTCAGAACTGCCCTCCGCGTAGTAGTAGTCCGCTATTTCATAAAGTATCTCTGCTTCCACGGGTAACCCTTCATACATTTCCTTTAAGTTTCGTAGGGCATCCATATACAATTGATCCTTATTGTTCAGCCTGGCATAATTGTATACCAGTTTTAATCTTTTCAGATCGACATCCACTAAAGCCTCTGGATCTTCATCTTTCAGGTGAAAATCGATGAGTTGCTGGAGAAGTTGTAAGGCCTTCAATTTATGCGAACCGGTGTCCTGGGTCGTCCATTCAATGGCCGCAAAGGATTCAGGATTTGCAAAAGCATTTTTCTCATCGACTACAAACTCGTAGGCCGGCCGGGTGAGGTAGTTCTTTTCATTAGTAAAATTGTCGATCGCTCGATGCGCCAGAACGTCAAACAAGGTCCGGCGTAAACCGTCACTGAGTCGACCGCCTTGAATGATTGCAGGAAAATCAGAAATAGGAATAGCCTTCAACTTTTCGGCTTCCTCGAGTGAAGCTTCATACAATGCCGTACTTTTCTCCACAAAATCCTGTACGCTCCAGGTCCTGAAATCGTCAGTTTTTCGCTCAAGGGTTGTCCGGTCGCGGATTTGCCAGATCACGCCGTCCAGATAAGATTGATAGAACTGCCCCAGGACAGACTGCAAAATGGGCTTTATCGGGAATTCAGCTGTAGGAATATATTGCTCTATTCCAGTGATGGCTTCGACCAACCCCTCCTCATTGGTCTGTGTGATGAATTTGGCGCGATAGAACAGGATTTTCAGGTATTGATCCGGTTCCTTTTCAGGGTCCACCTTTTCAGCCAGTTCGTTGAGTGATTTCAGAGCCGATTGAGGCAATCCCGATTCATCCAGGGAATCGATGATACGCCATTCCTTTTCGTACATGTTGGTATTTGGTTTTTGGGCCAGCCCCTGAGCAGAGAAGATCAAAAAGCTCAACAGGCCGAGCAGCAGGGTTTGGAAAGATCTATTAGTCATAATCATTGTTTTCTTATGTCTTTTACGTGGGAGGTTCTTCTTTAATATAAAGGTTTTGTGGAATAAATTATTGTTATCCTTCTATAAGATGCATATTAATGAGAAAATACACATCCATGCCACCTTTTTTTTGAAAAAATCGATCAAAACTGAAAGAACGGCTCCTTTTCAATCAAAACGACCGATGGACACCTGTTGATCCAGTGGCTTACCTTTTAATAAAAACTCTGACATGTGGTGAGCAAAAAACGGGCCAAGTGAGGCTCCTTTGGTGCCCAGCCCATTAAATATAGCCAGCTGCATAAATTCAGGATGGAGGCCGAGGAAGGGCCTGCGGTCTTTAACGGTAGGCCGTATAGCAGCCCGGTGCTCGATTACCTCAAAGGGAACGGCCAGCACTTCTTTAAGGCGATCCATTAAAAATCGATGGCCTTCTGCTGTGGGTTGATTATCCTCGTATTTCCAGCCGTAAGTAGACCCCACCCAATAGGTATTATCAGCCAGGGGTACAATAAAAACACGGTGTTTTAGTATTTTGTCAAAAGAAGCATCAGGGATCTTAATGATCAACACTTCTCCCTTTGCGCCTCCGAAAGGTAAAAAATTGAAGAAAGGATTGTGAACAGCAGCAGAGCCTTCACAGAAGATCATTGTTCCTGCCTGCCGGCCTTTGTAGCTGACTTTTCCACCCTCCAGGCGAATTTCCCGGTAATCCAGCTTTTCAGGAAGCAAACAATCGTTTTTTTCTAAATAATCCCGATAGGCGCTTGCCAGCAATCCAATATCCACCTGCGCGGAATACCGGACCTCACCATATCCATAGGCCAGTACCGTATGCCGGGCGTATTCGCCAAGGTCAGCTCTGTCGGGCATATAGCGGCCATAACCCGGCTCGGCTGTTCGCAATAGCCAGTCATTTTCTTCCCTGGCGTTAAAAAGAGTCCGGATGATGTTTCTTTGATGGAAAATCGATACCTCAAGTTGTACTTCCAATTCCCGGTAAGTCTCCCTCGCAAAAGGGATCAATTCATCTACCCGCCATGATTTAACATACCTTCTGCCGGTAATGGGATTGATGATCCCTGCCGCTACGTCAGTAGCCCTTCCCCCTTCACCAGGATCAATGACCAGGACCGACTTGTTGTTTTTCTGTAAAAAATGAGCCATCAAGGTCCCCGCCAGTCCCTGACCTACAATGATAAAGTCTGTTTCCTTCATTACATGTGCTATTCCTTCAACAATGCCTGCTGCTTTTTCGGTAGTTTACTAACAACCAGATCATAGGAATGATCAATGAGTTGCCGTAAAAATCCATTCTCAAGTCCTCTTTCAAAATATACGGTATTCCAATGCTTTTTACTCATATGCCAGCCAGGTATGATGTCTTCATATGCTTCGCGCAGCTCCGTCGCCCATTCCGGGTCACATTTGAGATTAACCCTGAATGCTTCGCTTTCCAAACCCGTAATAGCGAATATTTTCCCTAAAACCTTGAATGTGAGGGTTTCGTCATCAAAGGGAAAATCCGCTTCAACGCCTTTTTTTGACAGGCAGTATTCTTGAAAGGCTTCGATATTCATGTTAGTTGTTGGTTGATGTCGGCAACTGTCATTTGACTGCATCAAAATTAAACAAACTATCATATTCCTGCTTGAAAATCTGAAATTCACCTTCCAGCTGACTGTGCAGCACCGGGATGGAGTCCGTCCGCTCTAACTCCCTTTGATAATAGCGGTAGCTGCTTTGCAGGAGTTGCTGCTGCATCCTTTCCGCTTTGCGGCGAACAAGCGTATCGGGGCTGTTTATGATGGGTTGCAGCCGATCCACGAAACCTTTAACGGCCAGAAGGTCCAACCGGGACTGGTGTTCATCAAGCTGCTGCTCCAACTTCAACACAGCTTCAGCAGAAGTTAGGGACCTGGCTGGCTGAACAAGCTCCGTTTTGTTTTTTTGGCCGAAGGCAGTAGTCGTAAAATAACCCAAAAATGCGATGCCAAAGACCCCAAAAACCAATACCGTCAGTCTGACCACCGGATAGAGGCTCGACATAAAGGGCCGATTGCCTGCCGGGGAGGTTTCATTTTCCATCGCTTGATTTTCGCGTTCCAGATTATTTTGAGGGCTCTGCTGCTGCATTGAGGTCAGCTGCTGAGTCAATAGCCCTATAGCATTTTCCAGTTCTTTTTTTTTCCGGACCATCCGGTCTTGATGAAGACGGAGTTGATCCAATTGATAACGTAGTCCCTCCAGTTCTTTTTCCCTAATAAATATTTCCGTATCCAGCCGGCCCAATAGCTGCAATTGTTTTTCCACCGCGGCGTCTTCCAGCCGGATCTTTCTCAGCGGCAGGCCGTCTTTGCTAAGGACGAGTTGCAATACGTCCTCATGGGAAGAGGCAAAAACGCGCTCTACCGGCTCCTTATGGTGCTGGAAATGGTCGATAAACCTAAACTGGTCTCTGACATGAGGAGATAGCCGGGCAAAATAGCCTTCCTGCCGGAACGTTACCTGGGCTGTTTTCTTAACTGACCCGATCACCTGATCCAGGCTATGTGGAGGTAAAAACATGATCTCTTCTATTCCTGCCAGAAAACGGCTGGTATCCGGTTCCAGATAGACTTTTACGTTTGTGGCCAGTTCCAGCAGCAGGTTATAAATGGCAAAGCCATCGGCTGTGCAATCCTTCAAAGCCACTACACTACCGTAGAAACCTCCGCTTCGACTCCTTTCTTTTTCCAGTGCATATCGATACAGGACGAAATAGGTGTATTGATGCCCATCGACTGGCTTCCGGATAGCTGCTATGATCTGGGTTGCTGCAGGAGCAAAAATCTGCCGGTTGTCCAGGTCGACGATCGTACCGATGTCTACTCCTTTGAGCAGGCCCGCCGTTTGAGCTGCGAAGCCGTCAGAAGTGCCAATGATGGCATAACCGATCAGGGCAGAAGCATCCATAGGCGTCATGTATTTAATGCATTGATGAACTGGGACCACCAGGAGTCGCCTTGTTTTGGAATGCTCCGGTTGTTAATGGCCTGATACAACCATCTTTTTACAACATCCGCCTGGCGGGCGTCAAACTGGGCGATCATGGATTCGGTGGCCTGTTCCTTTTGAACTTCAATCACTTCCCCTACTGTATAATAGGCGATACTGCCGTCAACCTGAGTAAGGATATTATTAGTGAGTTTCATTTTTCTGGCCACAAAAGCGCCAATGTCCTTTTTGTATTTTCCTCCGTATTGATCCCATTTTGAGACCAGCAAGAGCACCTTGGGCTTGCGGAATTTTTTTTGCTTTTTCCTCAGATAGTCCAGAAACTCAAACATAAAAACATCATCTTCCTGGGCGCGGCTTTGCTCGGTTACCAGCAAAAAGACCATTCTGACGCGCGGACATTTCAAATAAATATCAATATTGTCCGGCAATGTGCCCCCCTGGGCGCGCCCTGCGATCGTATCTCGTTTTAATTCAACCTTATTAAGGTCTTCACCACTCATTTCCAGAAAAGTGAGGTTCATACTTTTCTTTGGTTTTCTGGGGGTGTATTTCAGATCGACTTCGGTGATCTTATTTCTGGCGGTACGTTCCAGAAAAAGCCCTTTTGTTCCCTTGCGAAAAATTTCTTTTAGAAAAAACAAACCCTCCTTGTTGCTTTTATTTCTCACCTCCAAAGAGCCGGAAGGATGCGTTCCCATAAAATGGCAAAGGGAGCTAATAATGGCCGTTTTACCACTGCCCGGCCGGCCGAAGAGGAATACGAAAGTAGTTTTGCGATCTTGCAAGGACTTAAAGGTCGGGAGTAAGCCCTGGCTTTCCTGCCATGCTCCCTCTAAGGTTTCTCTGGCGGCCTGATCCGCTTCATGGTGGTATGGCCGGCTGCTTAAAGGGGGAAGAGTTGATTTTCGGGAATGATGATCAAACCCTTTGTTATCATCGGTATCGAAAATTGATGATTGATCTTCCATTGAAATAGACTTTTGATTGGCTTTGAAAAATTTACCTGAAAAAATCGTCGAGGCGTGCCCGGATTCAAGGCGCCTGTTTGTGCTTAGCGCTTATTTTGAGTTAACTTACGAAGCTATTCTCGGGCCCACCTTTTTGCCGGTATACGATCCGTTAGGATGGTGGATGTTGCTCCAGTCGTCGTATTCCTCATCGTCTTTCTCTTCCTCTTTTCGCCTGACGGTCAGCACAATGTAGAGCGGCACCAGCAAGTCGACGGCCAGGCTGGCCACGCCGGCGATCCAGGCGGCCTGTGGGTTATCTCCTCTCATAGCCGACTGGAAGGAATGGCTGACCTTGCCGACCTGGGCATGTTTGGACTGAATGGGCTCGAAGGTAAACTGTCCTTCACCAAGCGTATTCAGAGCCAATGCTCCGATGGTATTGTGAATGCCTGCTGTTTCGTCCAATAATCGTTTGCCATTGGCTTTCAGCACATCCCCGCCTTGCTGCAGGGCGGCATCGATCTCCGGCTTGATGCTGTCGGCCATGGTGTTGATCCGGAGGGCAAGCCGGTCGGCATCGGCAGTCAGTACGGAAAGTTGATCGTTCAGGACGTTCTCGATCTGTTGCCCCATAAGGGTGGCGGTTTCTTCGTAGGAACGCCCCTGAAGCAAGGTGATCGGCGTAGCCAGGATCGACTCAATTTCGGTAATGAGTGATCGCGCTTTTTCTCCAAGCCCAGGATTACCGGGATTCTTGATCTGTTCTTCCAAAGCTCGTTTTAATGGTAAGACCTTTGCCCGAACTTCATCGGCATTGTTAGAATTGTCCAGTGCAGTGATCGCCTTTTGCTGAATGCCTTCCAGATCGGAACGAAAGACCTTCAACTCCGTCTCGTACAGCTCTTTTTCCATAAACTGGCTGTAAAAGGCATTAAAATTACCTGCAAAGCTAAAGGAGGTCACAATGAGGTAAAAAGCCAGGATGCCGGCAATAGCCAGCCCTTTTCTCAGGTGATCGCGAAAACGAAAGTTCAGTAGCAAGATAAACAAACTGATGACAATCGAAAAAGCCCAATTGAAAACGGGGCCTGCCAGTTCATCATACCCCCTGGCTGTTTGGAGGAAACTGATCGACACACAAATGAGGGCCAGTATGATCAGCACCGTGTTTTCCAGGGCATGGCTCCCTTGTTTTGATTGAGACATTTCGGGTGATTTTAGAGGTTTTTAAGAAAACATTCTTCACTGAGGTTGGCGCAGGCGTCACAGGCGCCTACATCAACTTCAATTCAAGCGAGTTCTTTCAAAGTGAATCTTATTAAAATCTAATACCTTTTTTTTCGATTAGGATCGATAAGGTTTGGATAAAAATGATAGTTCCGGCTTAATTAGGCAGGTCCATTTGGGTAAAAAAACAAAAACCATTCATCCAGTATCCTGATCTTACAGGCTCCAGAGGAGCCTAGTGCTGGTAGTATCTCAACATCTCTCCACCCAGAGCTCCGGAGGAGCGAAATCATATCGTAAATCCAAATATAAGGAGCTCTGATACTACATTTCCTTCGGCTGCTAACAACATGACGCTCCTACGGAGCTCTAATAATACATTTCCTTTGGCTGCAACAATATGACGCTCCTACGGAGCTCTAATAATACATTTCCTTTGGCTTGCTAAC
>CAZJQS010000087.1:0-20691 GCA_964548175.1 uncultured Saprospiraceae bacterium | reverse complement strand
CACATTTTTATAAAAAAAAGAAACTCCGGTCGATGATAAAATTCTGCTTGAAGCATGTTTTTTATCATTGACCGGAGCTTTGATTAATTGTAATATTTAAAGTTAGCCCCAACAAAAGCAAGTTTTATTAGATACCCTAAGAGATTGGACAGATTTTAGTTAACATTTGATGCCGACCGGCGGTCGGCATCAAATGTTAACTAAACCTACCCCCGCGCCACGGGAATAGGTTTAGTTAATTTTATCCTGCCATTCACTTACGATTTTATTAGTGCTCATTTTGTCTAATGTTTTTGTGAAGTTTATATGGTTTAATTCAACAAAATTAGCATTTTTGCAAAATTATTTTCTAAAACACAAAACAAAATTTTAGACTTCACGAAAATTAACGCACAATCCTTTATCAGCCAGGCTAAAAAGCACAAGCTAAAGCTTACTTTCCGCTAAGATTATATGGAAGGAATAGACCAAGTACTTTTTTCCAGATCCACATCACCACCCATCTCTTCCAGCACTACCCTGTCAATGATCAAAATGCCAGTGGCAGCCATTTGATCAAAAGTAACGATGCTGTCGGGGAAATTCCGACGCGTTCGGTGAATGTTATAGCGATCGGAAAACGTACGACCGAAGGCTTGCTCGATCCCCTTTTTTCCAATCAAAAATCCTAGCAAACCGCCCCAGGTAGCCGTGGGATTGTCGGAGTCCCAGCCGGCTAAGGCGCCGATCTTGATCGTTTCTATGAGATCTCCTTCGCCATAGAACAGACTAACCAGACTGGCTGCAAAGTTGATCCCCGCCGCCACACATCCGTTGCAATGTAAATTTCTGGAGGTGATGTCGTATCCATCGGCCTGCCTGACCTGATACCTGATGTAAATCGAATCCCGGGTTTGTTCCCAGGGCAGTCCTGCCGCATATTTTTCTTTGACAAAGTCATACATTGCGGCGGAGTAGGAAGTATCCGGCAGCTGTTTTCGGGCCTCATTGGCCATCCAGTTGATTTTTTCTTTCATAGATAACTCTTCATCGGCCTTAGCCGCTAAAGAGTGTAACACCACGTAGAATTCAGAAATCCAGGCCGCTTCTCGTCTGGCCGTCGTACGAATGGGCAGGTAAGCCATTTTCAGAGCCACATCGGGTCGAGCAGGAGCAAAAAGACCGAAAATCTCGGTAGTTAGCTGGGCGTCGATCATATCGTAATGAGGATTCTTTTCCGGATCGCTGGTTTTGGGAGGCAAAACGCCCTCTCGCATCAGGTCGAAAGCTTGCTGATTGGACACCCAGAGAAAGTTTTCCTCTTCGGCTTTGATGTGTTTCAGCCAGCCGTCTGTGATCTGTTCGGCTGAAAGGATGCTGGTGTCGTTGACGTCCAGCAGATGCTGATACATGTACTCGATGTCTGTATCGTCATCGGCGCCCCAGACTTCTTCTTTTCCCCGGAACACAAAATCGATGGTGGGTGAAAGATCACTTGGTTTTTCCGACCAGATATTGGGTTGATCGGGCTTCCCCCAGTCTTCGCGGGTATAAAAATCGCCGGTTCTGATCTCGCCGATATTGCCGATCTTATCCATTTCGGTGACCAGGCCGGTCCAGTTGGCGATGCACTGACCTAGCCAGAAGCCATAGAGTCGGTCTTTGTACTGGTCGCGGGAAATGATGTGGTAGGATGGTGCAGTTGATGCAGATTGGCTTGTATTGTTTTGGCAGGAAAAAAGGAGCGAAAACATCACCAGTAGTGGTAATGATGTTTTCTTAAAAAGAAGCGCTTCTTTTCTTTGCATGGCGTTAAGGGTATTAATCTTAAAAAAAAATCACAGCGCTTTCGGACCGATTGTACGATTCAAAAGCGCTGTAAAAGTCATTCATCAATCCCGAAGGGGCTGCAGGTGCCCATCCATTCCGGTCATTTCCCAATGGCCGAGGGCGATGGGGATATTACCTATGGAGTTGAGGGTGTCGAAGAATGCTTTGAGTTCGAAGGGTTCCTCCTGCATTTCTTTCATTTTGGCAAAATCCGCCATGGCGGCTTCCAGTTGGTATTTGCCGGTGATGTAGCTGGAGCCGTAGCCGGGCTGGCGCAGGTACAGATGTTGTTCGAAAATGAGTAATTCCTTTTCTGTTTTCATCCAGCCGCGGGGGGTATATTCGGAATGAATGCCGCCGGCCTCTTCCATGGTCATCTCGTTGGCGTGCGCATAAAGCGAGCCTAAGCCGCGGGCAGCCCGCTGGGCGATCATAATGTAGACGATTTCGCGGACGCGGGGGTCGTCGTCGTACAGACCGGCATGCATGAACATTTCTTCTACGGCAGTGGCCGTTCCTTCATTCCGGGAGTCGAAGATGTTATACAACAGCGGCACTTTACGAATTTCGCTGGGATTAGGCTCAGTGTCCATTCTGGCCAGCTCAAACCAGTGGTAAAAATGGGAATACAAAGGCCGCTGATCATAATGAGCGGTAATCCAGAAAAAGTTGCGTCGCTCTTTAGGAACATAGCCTCCGAGATGAGCTCTCAGCGCCGGTTCAAAATAATCTTTGACCGTGACGATGTCCTCTTCTTCCAGAAAGCGCAGCAGGCTTTGGGCGGACCTTTCGGCCAGAGCATCGTATGCTTCGGGAGACTCAGCGGAGAGCAGCTCCGGCAGGTTTCGATTGCGATGCTCTTCCAGTTTGAGCGTAGACCAGGCCCTGGCCAGCTCACGGCGAAGGATCATCACCTCATCTTCCCAGGTTAGGGGCACAAGATGTACATTTTGCAGATACCAGGTGTAATGGTCTTTGCCGATGCCGGAAGGGCCTGTTTTGGAGGCTGATTGTTCTTCCAGCCAGGTCGCCAGTCCGTCTGTTGAACTGATAGCTGCAGTGATGGCCTCCATCAGTTCGCTATCCTCACCAACGCCGGGTCTGTCCATGATCGTTTTCAGGTTTTCGCTCTGCGAGCGAATATCCCGGATACCGGCGATCCAGAGGTCTTTGGCGTTCCCGGTGAGGTTAAGCTTTGCTTGCTCGTTTAACGGCGGGATAACGTCCAGGTCTGCCAGCAGGCGCTGTTTGGCGGAATCATTAAGCGGAAATTTATAGGTCCAGATCTCGGTGGTCATGTGGTGGGTTGGGCCCTCATGGGCCGGCACATCGCTTCGGGCCATCCAGAGTGATTTGTAATAAGCCGGATCGCGCACCCAGGGCTGGAGAATGCGGTCATTGAAATCATAGCCGTTGATTTCCGCCCAGACGATTTTCCAGTCTACTTTTTGAGGTATGGACCATCCGGTCGTATCCATGGCCAGCAGTTGATTTTGCAGGCGTTCGAATGCCGGCCGTCTTTCCTTGAAGGTCTCGGCCGTATAGTCCGGCGCTCCCTCGCGAAGAGGCGGTTTTTCGAAGGCACGCCACTCTTTAAAAAGAGCAACGAGGTCATCGTATTTGTCGGAGCCTTCGGCAACGGTAGATGAAGCCGGCTGATCCTGTTGAGGTTGACACGCCAGCAGCGCCAAGGACAATAGCAATAAAAGTGAAAATGAGTTTCGGATCATCGTGATTAGTGATATTGATTAATGTTAACAATATACACAATCCGGGGAAATTTTAACGTTTGGCCAGAGAAAAAGACAAGAGGGCTATGCTTTAAGCCTGTTCAGTTTTTTAACCGTTTCTTCTATTTTTCGCTCATAAGGGTTTTCTTTCTTCTTCTACTGCCTTCCGGGAAGCTGCCTGACTGGACCCGAAGTATTCCACGCACTCGAATTGAATGTGACCGAGGTCTTTTGTTCGAGCATGGAATTTTAAATGTCTGTCAAGGTGCTCCTTATGCCCTGAGTCTTCAATGGAGTATAATACTACTGTTTTAAATTTACCGGGGTATGACGTGCAACCAGGGGGTTTAGAATGATGTCAAGGGTTTGTTTCTAATCTAATATAGCTTTTATTTATAAAAAATCCTTCTATTCGCCCATTAATTTTGTCAGAGGACCTTTCGCCAAACTTTATATAAAGGTCATAGGCTAACGACCAATTTGGTGTCATTGCTTAAGGCGCTTTGGGTTTGTGTCCCTCCCTTTTAATGGGTCTCCTTGGGCTAATTCGGCCAGGATGCTTAAGTTCTTTAGTTACGCACCGAGTTTACGCAATACTCTTCACAGTATGAGATCAGCTACTGATTAACCAGTGATGTAAAGCTGCTTTTGCATCCGCTGTCAGCGGTCTGCTCCGCCCACTTTCATCATCCACCTGAACAATGACAGTTTCGGCAGTGGCCACACACGCCTCATTTTGGAAAAGCTGCTGAAAACCTGTATGGAGCTGTTTCCGATCCTTACGATTCCCGTTCCGATATCAACCCGGCCGGGCCATTTCAGCTCTTTTCTGAAATCCAGTTGCAGGGAAGCGATGACAAAACTGGCTCCTTGAGGGAGAACAGGGGCATCGGGATTATACAAAATTTCCACTCTTCCCGTTTCCAGGAAAGAGGCAAAAACAGCGTTGTTGACATGTCCTTGCCGATCCGTATCAGCGTAACGGATCTTATCGAAAGTGATGGAAGGAAAGTCGTTTAATGTTAAGAGGATTTTGCTCATTTTTTTTTGTTACGTTATTAATTTTTCTCCTCTATCACTCGCCGGGCATTTCGGCGATATTGTTCATCCAGATCGGTCAAGCGACTCAGATTTTCATCCCAGATACCGTTCCATTATACTTATGACGCCGCTCAGCGGCACAATGAGCCTTCGATAGGGCGCGTGCAATTCTTGTTCCAGTTCTATCATCATTCGTTCCAGGAGAAAAACGTCCATGATCTTTTCCAATTCCTCTTTTGAGTCTGGTATCAGGAGCTCACTTTCCGCCCTTTGGATGTAAGCCTTCAGGAAGATTTGGCTCATATAGTGATGCCACTTTTCCGCCCAGGGAGGCATGGACTCTTTCTCTTCCTTACTGAGCTGGTTGTTGTTGAGCAGGCCTTCGTATGCAACATAATGAAAAGAGCGCAGCATCCTGGCTACATCCTCAAGGGCGGCTCTTTTTAACCGGCGCTCACTGTATCGCAAAGAGGGATCTCCTTCAAAATCCACGAATACGAAATCCCGGCCGGTAAACAAGACCTGACCGAGGTGTAGATCGCCATGTATTCTGATCTTCGCAATATCGAGCTTGCTCTGGTAGACCTGCTTTAGGATGTTCAGTACCTCTCTCTTCATCGACCATACTCGCTCTACCTTTTCCCAGAGCATTTCCGGCATCTCTTTATAGTGCTTATTCAATTTCTGGTAGGCCTTTCTCACCTGCGACTGATAGGAAGAAAACAAAGAACGTTGGTAATGCAGGGAGAACGTTTCGGGCCTGAAATCGGGCTGATCTTCCTCCCCTATCATCGCCAGATGCAATTTAGCCATTCTTTTTCCCAACAGCCGCACGCGCTCTGCGGTCACAGGCCCGATCAGCAGTTTAATGTCCTCGTCCGGAATGTCTTCATAAGCCAGCGGATCAGCTAACGATCCCTTGAGGGCGATTTGCTTTTTAGGGTTATTCCACGACTGGATATCCTCGTAATACCGCCACAGATCGTCCAGCAAATAGTTCCAGGCATCCGCCTGGTGATCGATCGCCTCTTGTGTCATGCCAAGGACTATCGCTTCCTGATCATCGAGCAGGAGCTCAATGGTCCCCGTCAAAGTAGGAATATGCTCGAATTGCTTCTGCTCACTGAGGAAGCGGTTGATCTCCAGATCAGGATTGATGGATCGATCCAGTTTTCGGTATAATTTCAGGTAGTGTTCGCTGTTAAATAGAACGGAGATGTTGTTGTGATAACTTGAAAGGAGGTTTCTGGTGCGAATCTCATCTGCGTTCTCTAAGTATTTTGTCAATTCACGCTTTCCTTTGAAGCGGATCTTTCCATTTATCGACTTAATTTTCCTGTTATGGGCTACATTAGAGAATAATTTCACTTGCAATTCCGAATCAAATAAGCCGTCATAAAGGACTCCGGACATCTCATTCAGATTGACTTCCGCTATGATACCGCCGGGCATGGGAATACCGCTGCGGTAAAGCTCTGATCGCTCCCCGAATGTAAGTCCCAACTGGTACAAACTAGGCAATCCGCTTTCGTAGTTAACCTCAAGGATCATCAGGAACCCCTCCTGACCATTTACCGGTACTTTCAAACAATCGACTATATTGACGTCGTGGATCTTTCTGCCGTTTTCCATAAACCAATCGCTTCGGTTCAAATAGGCCGGAAAGATCTCACCTTCGAGCTTTGCCCTGAAGGCTGGGGTATCCACCTCTTCCCAGGATCGAAGGCTCACCGTTGGAGGTTCGTTCTTTCCTTTGATATCGGAAGGCTCTTTTTTCAACAACAACCAATAATAGGCATGCGGTCCCAGGGTGAACATATAGTCCTGATGCTCTGCGATGATCGGGAATTCATTTTTGCTGAAAATCTCCATCGGCGTATAACCGGCATAGACATTCAGGTTCAGCTCCGCTACCTGAGAAAATCGCGATAGATTGACCACCACCAATATGATCTGCCCCTGATAGGTGCGGGTAAAAGCCAATACCTTGGAATTTTCGGGATGTAAAAACTCGATATTGCCCCTACTAAAGGCTTTGAACTTTTTTCGCATATTGATGATCCGCTTCATCCACCGGAATAAAGAAGAACTGTTGCCTTTTTGGGTTTCTACATTTACTGCTCCGTAGTGATATTCAGGGTCCAGGATCAGCGGCAGGTAGAGTTGCTGGGGATTGGCGGCAGAAAAACCGGCATTGCGATCCGGCGACCATTGCATAGGCGTACGAACGCCATCGCGATCCCCCAGGTAGAAATTGTCGCCCATACCGATCTCGTCTCCATAATAAATGACCGGCGTACCGGGCATGGAAAAGAGCAGGTAATTGATCAGCTCGATCTTTTTGCGATTGTTATCCATCAGTGGCGCCAGTCGGTGACGAATACCGAGGTTGATCTTTGCCTTAGGGTTTTTGGCGTAAACCTTATACATATAATCGCGCTCCTTATCCGTGACCATTTCCAGGGTCAATTCGTCGTGATTGCGCAAAAAGATGGCCCACTGGCAAGTTTCCGGTATCTCCGGCGTTTGATCGAAAATGTCAGTGATCGGGTATCGATCTTCCATTTGCAGCGCCATGAACATACGAGGCATGATCGGAAAGTGGTAGTTCATGTGGCACTCGTCTCCATCCCCGAAATAAGCGGCGGAGTCTTCCGGCCACATATTAGCTTCAGCAAGAAGCATTTTGCCCGTATGGTGCTCATCCACATGTTTACGTAGTTTCTTCAAAAAGGCATGGGTTTCGGGCAGGTTTTCGCAATTCGTGCCTTCACGCTCAAACAAATAAGGCACGGCATCCAGCCTGAAACCATCAATGCCCATATCCAGCCAATAATCGAGAATTTTAAAGACCTCTTCCTGTACCTTGGGATTGTCGTAATTCAGATCCGGCTGGTGATGGAAAAAGCGGTGCCAATAGTATTGTTTGGCCACAGGATCCCAGCTCCAGTTGGAGGCTTCGTAATCCTGAAAAATGATGCGCACGTCCTTATACTGGTTCGGATCATCCGACCACACATAATAATCTCGCTCCGGAGATCCTTTAGGGGCCCGGCGGGCGCGCTGAAACCAGGGATGCTGATCAGAGGTGTGATTGATGACCAGTTCGGTGATCACTTTAATGTTACGCTCGTGAGCTGCTTTGATGAATTTTTTCAGGTGCCTGAGCTCGCCGTATGAGGGATTGATGTTGTAATAATCAGCAATATCATAGCCGTCATCGCGCAAGGGAGAGGGATAGAAGGGCAGCAACCAAATGACCGTCACGCCCAGGTCTTCGAGGTAATCCAAACGACTTATCAGTCCCATGAAATCGCCTATCCCATCGCCGTTATGATCCATGAAAGCCTTGATGTGCAATTCGTAAATAACAGCGTCCTTGTACCAAAGAGTTTGATCTTCGATCTCCATACTTTCTTTTGTCATGATTTGCATTAAAAATTAGGAGTCTTTGCAAGAGTATTGACGGGCTTTAGTCTTTGGCCTTTAAATACGAAATCTTTTGGGATGTTCAAATTTAGAGCTAATAATATTTTTTATCAATCTCCTATGGAGGGTATAGCCTCGTCTAACTGTAGCGAGCTAAGTTATATATTCCGTACCTACGGCACGGTTTTTTGTTGTTGCCTCTTTTGTCTACCAACATCCAGCCCCTAGCGGGGCTAGTTGGCTGATTACCAAAAGGGAAATCTCCGAACTCGAGTTAAGTTGATTTTATCCAGGCACTTAAACAATGAAAGCAATACTATTTTTGCTCAAAAAATTCCCGGCCATAATTGTTTCCAAAAGTTTTTTATTCTATCTTTGCATCCGCATCGGAAGACCGATATAACAGTTCCGCAGCTTAACTGGATAGAGCATCCCGACACAGTCGGGAAGGTTCCTGGCTCTATTCCCCGCGGAACTTTAAGGAACATAGCGGTTCCGTAGCTTAACTGGATAGAGCACCTGACTACGGATCAGGAGGTTCCAGGTTCGAATCCTGGCGGAATCACAAGAATAACCAAAGGAAAGTTCAAGGTCTGCATAGGCTTTGAACTTCTAAATTTAATCAGCTATGTCAAAGGTTTGTCAACTAACTGGGAAGCGCCCCATTTCCGGGCACCACGTATCGCACTCGAACGTAAAGACAAAACGTCGTTTCCTTCCCAATTTGAAGAAGAAGCGTTTCTACATTCCGGAAACAGATCAGTGGGTGACGCTGAAATTATCTACCAGTGCTATGCGCACCATCAATAAGCTAGGCATCTATGCTTACCTGAAAAAGCTGGAAGCGAAAGGAGTAGATACAGGAATTGAATTATAAATCATTAAAAATTTAACGGGGGCTGTGCGCTCTTACGTTTTGCGTTGCCAAACGAAAGAATTTTTACTGATGGAAATATGGGAAAAACACCATCTCCCCTCCTTTCCATCATTAAAAAGAAACTTATCCAGCTGCGTATACGTGGACACTGTTTTTTTTTCACAGCCTCATTAAATCATATCCTTATGGCTAAGAAGAGTAAAGGCAACAGAATCCAAATCATCCTGGAATGTACCGAACACAAGAAAACCGGTATCCCAGGTACATCAAGGTACGTAACCCAAAAGAATAGAAAAAATACGCCGGACCGCCTGGAGCTGAAAAAGTACAATCCTATTCTGAAAAAAGTTACCGTCCATAAAGAGATTAAATAGAACTATTTTTTGTGATTTTGTGTTCTTATATCTAAATTGGAACCAAATTGCGAACATATTAAAAATAAATTGCTATGGCAAAGGTATCAAAGAACGCGCGGGTAGCGCAACGTGCTCAAAACGCGGGATCTGGCCGTGATTTTGTTAAAGTAGTTGTAAGTGTTAAAGATGAAAAAACCGGCAAGTACTCCTACAAAACGCAAATGATCCACAAAGATAAGGTGAAAGAACACTTGGCGAATTTCAAGTAATGGTTCTTTTGCCCAAACTGATCACTTTCAATCATCAAAGAGGCTTTTCTTTAAAAGAGGAAAGCCTCTTTTACATATGATTAATATGGAGGTTATGTGAAAAGTCAGTCGCTCCTGCCGCTTATCGGCCGGCAGGTTTGCCCGGTTTAAGTAATTCTATCTTTTACGCAACCCCCATATTAAAAAAATTATGACATGAGCTTTTTTAACCGATTTTTCAGCAAAGAAAAAAAAGAAGATCTCGATAAGGGATTGGAAAAAACGAAAACCAGCTTTTTCGGTAAGCTGACCAAAGCAGTCGCCGGTAAATCCACCGTCGATGTAGAAGTGCTGGACGAACTCGAAAACGTACTCATCTCCTCCGACGTCGGCCTGGACACCACTGTCAAGATCATCGAAAGAATCGAAGAACGCGTCGCCCGCGATAAATACATCAACACCTCCGAACTCAACGAAATCCTCCGCTCTACCATCGTCGACCTGCTGGCCGAAAATAATACCGTCGACCTGGAAGACTATACCCTCCCCTCCACTGAACAACCTTGCATTATTCTCGTCGTTGGCGTAAACGGTGTAGGCAAGACCACCACCATCGGCAAACTAGCCTGGCAATACAAGCAAAAAGGCAAAAAAGTCGTCCTCGGCGCCGGCGACACCTTCCGGGCGGCAGCCGTAGACCAGCTGAAAATATGGTCCGAACGCGTGGGCTGCGACTTCTACAGCAAAGGGATGAATACCGACCCGGCGGCCGTAGCCTACGAAACGGTTAAATACGCTCAGGACAACAATTGTGACGTGGCCATCATCGACACGGCCGGCCGGCTCCATACCAAGATCAATCTCATGCGCGAACTAAGCAAGATCAAAAAGTCCATCTCCAAAAGAATGGAATCCGCCCCGCATGAAGTGCTGCTTGTCCTGGACGCCACCACTGGCCAAAATGCCATCGAACAGGCCCGGCACTTCACCGAAGCCACCGACGTATCCGCCCTCGCCCTCACCAAACTGGACGGCACCGCCAAAGGGGGCGTCGCCCTGGGTATCTCCGATCAGTTTAAAGTGCCGATCAAATACATCGGCGTCGGTGAGAAAATTGAACAACTGCAGATCTTTAATAAACGGGCATTCGTGGATTCGCTGTTTGAGTAAAATATTATGCAGGTAAAAAGGCGGCCTGCGGCCGCCTTTTTACCTGCATAATATTTTTGTTTGGAAATCAGTTATATTATTGATTCCCAAACACCAAACCAATCCAATATGAAAAAAATACTTTTCTCGCTCAGCTTTCTGATACTTTTCTACTTCACCACCACTGCACAACAATCCTATACCGGCTGGGCCCACTACTATGCCGACCATTTTCAGGGAAAAACCACCGCCTACGGAGAAACTTACGACCGCTTTGAGTATACCTGCGCTAACCTGAAATTCCCAAAAAACACCTTACTACGCGTCACCCGCCTGGACAACGGGAAATCTGTCGTGGTCAGAGTGAATGACAAAGGACCTTTTTCCAAGCCCGATCCCGACGGCACAGAATACATCATCGACCTTTCCCTGGCCGCCGCCAATGAGATCGACCTCAATGTCGTCGGAGAGGCAATAGTCCGCATCGAAGCCGTCGGCTATTCCACGACCAACCCAGCTCCTGACGGACAAACCGCAAGGCAACCTTCTGACTACAGCGGCGGCTTTACCCCCAAAGGCAATGCAGCCAATCGATCCGTATCAACCTATGAAGGTTCCAACTACCCCGGCAACCCCGAAGAGATCAAAACCCTCAATGCCGGTCAGGATGGTTTCGGCATTCAGGTAGGTTCCTATCGCAACAAAACCAATGCCGAACGCCAGATCATCTCTCTGCAGAAAATGGGCTTACAGCACCTCTACCTGATGTCCTCCGCCAACGCCCAGAGCATAATGACCCACAAACTCATTATCGCCAAATTCGATTCGAAGGAACAGGCGGAGATGTATCTGGTGCAGGTAAAGAACCAGTATTTGCTTAATGGGTTTGTGAGAAGGTTAGAATAAAAAATGGGCGGCGGCCGCCGCCCATTTTTTATTCTAATTCTTTTTCGTTTTCAAATACTTCTTCGGGATCGGAAACTGATCGTTTTCTGAAAACCACAGCACATTCACGATATAATACCGGCTACCGCCATACATCAATTGTATGGAATTAATGCCGCGCTGGAATACTTCTCCTTCCGCCGTTCTTTTGCTGATATAGGTGCTGAACAATTGGACGATGTGGCCGTAAGTATCCGTCTTCCGGCCGACCTCTTCTTCAAAGAAGCCCATTTCAGCGATGCGCTTACCGGGGCCGTTGATGTAACTTTCCACGGTCATGGGCGTCACGCGGGTATGGCCTTCCTTATCCAGCCCCACTGACGTTAAAGTGGCATTTTCCACAAAAAGAGAACGCATCCGGTCCCAGTCGCGCTCCTCCCCTGCTGCTCCGGAGATGACATCGTACAGGGCCGCCACAATAGCGTCCACGCTTTCTACGTCAGCAGGATCGGCTTGTACAGCTTGTTGTGCCCGTACAGAAAGAGACGAGAGAAACATAAAAATGACTGCAAAATATTTCATATTTCATTTTTTTTAATCCACTACTTTTTTAAACTTCTTATCTGCTTTTTTCCAGGCTTCGATCTGTGGTTCGGTCATTTTTTTATCGCCGACCACCATGAGGAACATCTTTTCGGGATCGAGGTACTGGGAGGCTACTTCCGTAACCCTGCCAGGAGAGACTTCATAAATACTTTGCACCCTTTTATTCAGGTAATCATCCCCCAGCCCGTGAAAATCGATCTGGTATAACTGTCCGATAATGCCGTTAGGATCAGAATTTTGCAATACGAAAGTTCCCGCCATGTAATTTTTGATCCCTTGCAGTTCTTCTTCGGTAGGCGGTTCGGTTCTTAGCCGGTCGATCTCCCGGGAAATTTCCAGCATGGCGTCTTTAGTGCTTTCGATGGTCACATCCGCAGCTTCGTACCAGATGGCATTTTTGTATCTGCTGGACAAGGTGCTGAAAGGAGAATAAGTATATCCCTTGTCCTCCCGGATATTGGAAGTAATTCTGGAGCCGAAGGAACCGCCCAGCAAATCATCCATAACCTCCAGGGCTACGTAATCCGGATGGGAGGGGTCAGGCACCGGAATGCCGAAGCGGATGGTCGACTGGGGAGAGTTGGGCCGATCCGCCAGGTCTACTCCTGTTTGCCTGTTAGGCTCAGCAACCGGATAGTTGCTTTCGGGGCCCTTTTTCCAATCGCTGAAGCTTGCCTCAGCCTGATCCCGTACTTGTTCCTCATTAAACTTTCCCACTATATAAAGAGTACTTCGCTGAGCCCCGAATTCTTCATCATAGAACCCCCTGATGGCGTCAATGGTATGCCATTCGATCATTTCATCGGAAGGCAGGGGACGTCCGTAGGGATGATCCCCATAAATTGCCTGGAGGAATTCCTGATTGGCAATAGTCTGAGGCTGGCTTCTGGCCACACTCATCTGCCTTTTCATATTGCTTTTCAAACGATCCAGTTCGACTTCCGGCAAAGCCGGTTGCCGCGCCACTTCGGCCAGCAAGCGAACGGCCTCGGGAGCAAATTCAGACAGAACCGTAGTAGTGATATTGACACCGTGCATGCCGGCATTGACCCCCAACTCTCCCCCCATTTTGGCAAACGCTCGGGACAGTGCCTTTGCGTCATGGTTATCCGTCCCCTCCTCCATCAAACTGGCGAGCAGACTGACAAGCCCCACTTCATTTTCTTCCTCATGGATCTGCCCTGTCGAAATGATCAGCTGCATGGTAGCTTTGGGAACTATCCCGTAGTCGACCATTACGATTTTCATCCCATTGTCGAGTCGGATTATTTTTTTCTCCGGAATCTGAAAATCTTTAGGCGTTCCTCCTTCAGGCGGCAACTCTTTTCCCTGGGCCGTCACCGTCATGGGGATCAAGATTAAAATGAAAAAGTAAAAAATAAGCTTATATGTTTTCATAGTTTTTCTTTTAAGTTATTGAAAGAATACCATTTCTTTAACTTTCCGGAGGCGCAGGAGTAGTGATGAGTATGGTTCGGTTAGCCGGCGTCAGGTATTCCCTGGCCGTTTTTTTGAGCAGCTCAAGGTCAACCTTTTTAAACTCATCTTCGAGCCTGTTCACCCTGGAGGGATCATCATCGAACAACGCAAAAGAACAGAGCAGATCGACCAGGCCAATACCAAAAAATCCGCCAATATTGTCATAAAGGTTTGACCTCAATTTGACCAGGGCTATTTGCTTTGACTCCTGATCAATGCCGCCTTCTGTTTTTAAGGCTGCAAGGACTTCATCCACTTTGGCAATAATCGAGTCGGGGTCCAGTTCATTGTCGTAGCGAAGGTCGAACATCCATAGCATAGGGCCGTTGTAATTAAACATATTACCCAAATAATTAATTCCTCCATTTATTCCTGCGGTGTAGCCGCTTTCCTGAACTAAGGACTGATACAACTTACTATCATTCCCCTGAACCAGTATTTGATCTAGTAATCCCATAGCATAATATTCAGGCGTATTTCTTTCGGGCATGTGATAGGCAATAGCGATCCCCGGCCGGGGCGCCAGCGGATCCGGTTTGGTAAAGCGCTTTTCAGCTGTCTGCTTCGGCTCTGAAATGTCCGGAATCGGCTGCGGGGCTTTACCGGGAATATCAGCGAAATATTTTTCGATAAATTGTTTGGCCTGGTCTATTTCAAAATCCCCTACTACTGCCAGCGCGGCATTGCCGGGGGTGTAGTATTGATCAAAAAAATCCTGCACGTCCTCCAGAGTGGCGGCGTCCAGATCTTCCAGGTCTCCATAAAAATTATGTGCATTATACCAGTTTTCATTGGCATATTGCGGCATATCCAGCCAGGGGAATCCGCCGTAAGGTTGATTCAAGACATTCACTTTCACCTCATTTTTCACGACCCCCTGCTGGTTGGTCAGATTCTCTTGAGTAATGGCCAGGCCCTTCATCCGATCGGCTTCCGCCCATAGGATGGTTTCCAGCTTGTGAGAAGGAACGATCTCAAAATAATTGGTAAAATCAAAACGGGTCGATCCGTTCAGTGTTCCGCCGTTCTTTTGGATCAGGTTCACAAATTCCATCTTACCCAGGTTTTCAGAGCCCTGGAACATCATATGCTCAAATAAGTGAGCAAAACCGGTGCGATCCCGCGGCTCTATCCTGAACCCGATATTGTAATATACTCCAACAGCCACCGTAGGGCTTACCTGGTTGGGAGACAGAATGACCTTGAGTCCGTTATCCAATTTGTAGTATTCCACCGGAACCTCAAACCTCAGGTCCCCTCCTTGTGGGGCCTCCTCCGAAGATTGACAAGCTGAAAGGCAGAAAAGCAGCAAATAAGTAAACGGCAAGTACCAACAGCTTAAGGGCTTGATTTTCATATGCATTGTTTTTTGATTCAAGTAAAGAACGTCCCAAAAGACGACCTCTTTTTTTTCTTATAAACTTAAGCATACTCTCCCAGCTCTTTCTTCCCAAATCAAATTTTTATACCAAAAGGGGGATTTTATAGAGAAAAATCATTTTTAATAAATCCTCTACCTATCGCATCTGCCTCCGCCTCTTCGTATGACTTAAACAAACAAACCGGCGCCTTGTCTACGTTTTTCTTCAATAACTTTTTAAGCTTCTTTTTGCGCTTCTTACGGTCAATTTCTCTAAGGTAAATGGCCAAAACTCTATCTGGATAATCCCTGGCCATAGAAAAATAGATCTTGGGATCTGCCTCCACCGTATCTCCGATCAGCAGAAACTGGACCTTAGGAAAGGTATTAAAAAATTTTTCTACATGCTCCCGCTTATGCCCCTGATACCCTTTCGGTCGTTTTTCATGCGGCATCCCTATGTCTCTCAATAGTATAGGCCCGGATGGCAACTTGTTGATCTTCATAAAATCGACCAACACGTCGTGTAAATTCCAGGGGCTTTTGGAGACGTAAAAAAAAGGCGTAGGCAGCGGAGCATTCAAATCTCTTTCGAGCGCCTGGTAAAAGTCGGCGCCCCGATGAAAAGCCTGGCGTCCCGCTGCATTTTTGAGAAAAGTAAGATAAAGGGCTTTGAGCTTAAACAATGACGTCAGTTCCGTTTTTAAAATGGTGTCATCTACATCACTGATCACTGCGTATCTGATGTCTGGAGAGATGACCAGCACTTCGGTTATCCGGTGGACATCCACCTTCTGCCAGGGCGTTTCCGTTACTCTGCAAAAAGCTCTTTGCCAGAGACGGGAAGGATCTTCCAGCAAGAAAGACAGAGGTGCATTCACAACGAAATACCCCTCCACATCGGTCACACACTCAAAAGTGTTCTCCCCGAATTCCACCTCTACCCTGGCGCCCTGAATTTCACGGCTCCCGAAACGCCGGTAGTTGTTCATGAAAATGCGCCAGATGGAATCCTCATTAGAGTTGGTGATCAAACGGTCGGCCAGCACTCTGCCCTTGAGATACAAATAATCAGCACGGGCGAAGCCCCCGTAGTCATCTATCCGTACAGGCGCCTTGGTCCAAAGCCCGAACAAAGACCTCAGCCGAAAATGGAGGGCATTATAAGCCAGCTTAATGCGACGAAACAGCCCGCGAAAGAAGTGCTTCAGGATCGAAGTCATTCGTTTTTGCCTAAATTTAACTAAACTTGCTTTTAATTTCCCCTCTTCATCTCCGCCTGCCGCATCGGCATGCTGTCGATCAGGTCAAATATCTGATCAATAGGCGTTAAGGCTTTCTTCCTCAGCTTGGTCCCCCCATCTTTTCCGATCAGGATGAGTACAAAATCATTGGAATCGACCTTCCACCGCTTGCGCCATTCCTTTACCTGCTCCGGAGAAAGCGTCTTTCCATCCGGTCCTTTTCCTGATGTTGAATAAATCTGATATACCAACAGGTCCCGTTCTTTCATTCCCTCTTGATGTTGATTAAAGATTTCCAGCTGCTCAGCCGGAATGGACCCGGATTCCTGCTCTGCAAAAAGAATAAGCACTCTGTTTTCCCACAAATGTGCTGTCATTCGTTGTCCCATCAGTCGTTTTTCCGGAAAAAAAAGAAAGATTAAGCAAAAAAACCCGGTTAGAGCCATAAATTTTTCTGATTTAAACGGTAGCATCATGAATATTTTTCTTTTTCGGAAATATTAGCAATATTTTTTTTCGTATTTTGTTATATATAAAAAAAGCTAGTGTGTGCCGACGAACATGCATGCCCGCATTAGAGCATCCGATCCTAAAAACTGATTAAACATGCGTGCGACAACCCTCTTTTGCTTGTCCATGGCATTACTCTTAACGGGAAATGCCCAGGAGAAGTTTGTAGCTCCGGACTATACCCGCTATTACAACTGGTTCCACCAGCAAGCTCAAACCGAATTATTGTACACGCCTTCCGCCCAACTGGTCATCTTCGAATATGAAACGCCCATCCACGAAGCGCCCTGTGAAGAAGCCGCCATCCTCAGCAAACTGGAGATCGGACAGCAGGTGACCAATCTATTATATCCTAACCCTGAAGAGGATCAGATCAAGGGATACGATGATCTTTGGTATTTCGTAGAAGCCTTAAACAACAAGGGAGGCAAAATAAAAGGTTATGTTTGGGGCGGAAACATCGCCAGAGGATGGCGAACAGCCGATGTAGCAGAGGCGCCGGGTAAGGAGACCATCCTTTTAGGTATTTCCTCCAGGCCCAGAATCAATCCCAGTGAGATTAAAGCGGAAATAAGGGTGCTCAATGGCCTGCAACTCCTCGCCCAGCAGCAGGTCGATGATCTATGCGTTTTTGAAGAGTGCGCTTCCAGTGTCCTTCTGAGAGTAATCGAAATGCCAAAACATCCAAACATGACCATCATCGAAACGGCTACCGTAACGGTAGGATGCGAAGTAGGTATTTATAAACAAATGTTTCACTGGGATGGACTCCAACTTCAGCAGGTTATGAGCGGGGAATTTGCCTTCCAGCCCCATCGCTCAAGCCGGCCTTTCAGGCTTAGCAAAGAAAAAATGTGTCAGTATGATGGAGAGGATGAATATTTTAACCCGGTCTGGAAATGCTGGAGCCTTTCAGAAACACCCGGACAAAAAAAATTAATAAAAGTGAAATAGGGGTTGCGTAAAATCAGCTACTTCTCCCGCCTGACGGCCGGGCAGGTTTGCTCGGCTTAAAGGATTCTATTTTTTGAGTGTTTTACCTGAGAAAATCAGAGATTTTCTTAGGTAAAACACTCAAAAAAGAATTTTATTAGCTGCGCGAAATACGAAGACTTATTACACACCCCCTATTTCACTTTCAAAATGATCTTACCTTTATTTTTATTGGCTTCCATATATTGATGAGCCTCTGCAACCTCCTTCCAGCTAAAAACCCTGTCGACAACAGGCTTTATGGTCCCGTTTTCAAATAGAGGCCAGGCAAAATCGTACAGGTCTTCCGCCAGTCTGATCTTGTAAGCCAAACTTCGGGAGCGTAAGGTTGAGCCCAGGACTTGCAGGCGCTTACGCAGGAAAGGCGCCAGGTTAACAGCCGGCGATTCCGGTCCGCCCATAAAGCCCAGCATGACCAGCCTTCCGTCCTGGCCAAGGGCACTCAGGTTCTTGTCGAAATAAGGACCGCCGATAAAATCGATAATGACATCAGCGCCCGCGCCTTCCGTCATTAGTTTTATTTCTTCATCAAAAGCCTGAGTTTTATAATCAATGGCTTGATCGGCCCCCAGTTGCAAAACAAAAGAATGTTTGGATGGAGAAGCCGTCACGATCGGACGGGCGCCCATAGCCCGGGACAGTTGTATAGCAGCGGTTCCTACCCCACTAGCGCCGGCATGGATAAGAATGGTTTCACCTGATCTTAGATTCGCCAACCATCGGATAGCCTGGAAAGCCGTCAGGAAAACTTCAGGGATTGCCGCAGCCTGTTCCATCGAAAAGACCTGTGGAACGGACCAGGCCATATCTTCATGGATTTTTGCGAACTGGGCATAGCCGCCTCCAGGCAGCAAACCACACACTTGATCCCCTTGATTCCATTTTGTGACCCTGGCTCCCGTTTTTTCCACTACCCCTGCCATTTCCAACCCGAGAATTTCGCTCTCTCCCGCAGGAGGAGGATACAAGCCCCTCCTTTGAAGCAAATCCGCGCGATTCAGCGCCGTCGCATGTACGCGGACCAGTACCTCGTATTCGCCGATTTCAGGGACAGGCACCTCCTGGATAGTAAGTTGATCCGGAGTTCCAATTGATTGAATAATAACAGCTTTCATGCTAATTATAATTTATTAGGGCTCATGTTAAAAGTCGGGTCAGCGCGGTGGGAAAAATGAGCTATTTTTTTCCACACGAAGGCTTTTTTCGGTCGCATAGCCGAGCTACGCGACCGAAAAAAGGCACAGTGTGGGAGAAAAAGGGCCAATTTTCACCCGTGATGACCCCGTCAAAACAAGTCTTATAATTACAAATCAAACATATGCCCCATGTCATCGGCTTTAGTCTTCAGATAAGAGCGATTATCCTCATTCGGCTCGATGATAATCGGCACTCTTTCCACGATGGTAATGTTGGAGGATTCAAAGGCTTCGATTTTTTCGGGATTATTAGTCAGCAGCCGAACCTGGCGGACTTTAAGATGCTGAAGCATTTTAATGGCCACATCATACTGACGGGCGTCTACTTCCAGCCCAAGATGCACATTGGCGTCTACCGTATTTAAGCCCAGGTCCTGAAGATTGTAAGCCTTTAGTTTATTGATCAGCCCGATGCCGCGGCCTTCCTGGCGGAGGTACAGGACCATACCACCCTCCGCTGCGGTCAATTCCAGCGCTTTATCGAGCTGTTCGCCGCAATCGCAGCGTTTGGAACCGAATAAATCGCCGGTGATACATTCAGAATGGATACGCACCAAAACCGGTTCAGCAGGATTATACTCCTTGTGTACTAAAGCCAGGTGGGGCATCCAGTCTGAGGCTTCTTCCGCAAAGGCGATCATATTGAATGTCCCCCATGGAGTAGGAATAACGGCTTCGGCCTGTTTCTTTATGACACTGCTGATCTTCTTCACCATAAAATTTATGAGACGCGAGAAAGAATAACACCCGCGGAGCTTTCTTTATTTACCAATATATTTTACACAAAGGTAGAACAGTTTCACGGCTTGAAAGGATCAAAAGTTAGAGAAATTTCTTTGACGCCATTATAATTCGGAATAACCCATTTTAAATTTCACTACCAGCTTTCCCATACCAATACCGTTTTTTCATCGACCAAATACTGTTTTTTCATTAAAGTGTTATAAAAAACTTAAAAAAAGAGCCAGCGTTTGTCTTTTTCCGAACGTTAAGTTAAAAAATTAACACCAAGGCGTCTGCTTTTGATTTTTTTGATTAGATTTACCGCTGAAAATATGCTATTACTCTCTAAAAACCGTAAATAATTTATTTATCAAAAAACAATCTATAATTTTAAACAACCCGTTTCGATAGCATAAATCATTGGTTTTCAACATGATCGCTTAATCAATCTATAAGCAACTCCAAACATTAGGTCCGTTTAAAAAAATTGTCGATAACCTTCTTAAGCAAATTTTGTTAAAAAGGCTATTTTAGAAAATTTGACTCCACACTTTCCCAAGAAACCGTCTGAAATTAATACGAACATTTGTTCGTACTAATGGATTGGTAATCAACCATTTTGTTTTATAAAACTTGGATAATATGAAAAGGCTCTCACTAGTTCTTTTGCTAGCATTTGCTAGCTTTGCGGCTATCGTGGCCCAGAGATCCATCTCTGGGACAGTGACCGACGAAAACGGGGAGGCTCTGATCGGAGCCACCGTTTTGGTCAAAGGCACTACCTCCGGTGCTGTAACCGACATTGACGGCAGCTATACACTTTCAGTGCCTGCCGGCTCCAACACCCTTGTTTTCTCCTACACTGGTTATGGAACTCAGGAAGTGGAACTGGGTGCATCTAATGTATTAGATGTCCAGATGGTTCCTGACGCTCAACTCCTCAACGAGGTCGTTGTGACGGGTTATTCCGAAGTCGAAGCCAAAAAGCTGATCTCTTCAGTAGCTGTAGTAGACAACGAGGCATTAGAGAACATCCCCATCACGAACGTGAACGGT